>NZ_JBYEIR010000009.1:0-153016 GCF_058386985.1 Fodinibius sp. GM108 | reverse complement strand
GGCCTGCATCAAGAATTCTTATCTAACCCCGAATACTCGGGGCGACAAGGGCTCGACGTGCGATCGTCTGTATGTTCTCAGTAAGTAAAAAGAACAAGTCCCGTGCCTCCTTTAACACTTCTCTAAGAGACAAAAAACGGGGTTGAACTCATGTTGTTTCTGGGTTCAACCCCGTTTCTAAATTGGATTCCTAATGTAAGGATTATACCCTATTCGTGTCAATACTTTTCTGTAATAAATTTTAAGATTTTTCCCCTTAGTCCCTGCCAGCATAAAACCTATTTAAGAAAGATGGACGGGATATTTTTTCCTCACATCGTTTTGAAATAATTTCAATTTCAGAATATCAACTGCAAATTACGATATAATATTTTTTCCACTGTGCGAGGGACTGCTTTTGCAGTATAAATTCAACTAGAGATACTATTCATTTCAAGTGATATCATCTTAATATACACTATAAGGGCAATTGATTGCTACACGAATTTGAAATTCAATTATTACAGCTTCTCTTGACAATCAATCAAATAAACTATTTCCGCTCGGGTCTTCCTCATAATCCTGAAATAATTTTACTCCCAAATAGCAAAGTGGTGTGTCGAATAAAGCAAAAAAGAATTTGAAGAGATAGGAATTCAGAATAAGAATAATCAGTTTGCCGATAGTATCAATTTCTTCACCAAGATTTCCGGCTATATATAAGATGGATAAAATTGTCGTGGAATCTACCAATTGACTAACAGTAGTCGATGCATTATTTCGCAACCATAAATGCTTACCATTTGTCAGATCTTTCCAGAAATGAAAGAGGCGCACATCTACCGTCTGAGCAACCAGATAAGCAATCATACTGGCGATAGTATTCCCCACCATAAACTCATAGACGCCATCAAAAAGCTGAAGCCCTCCGCTAACACCTCCGGTATTAGGCAACCAGTGATTTACTGTCATCAAAAATAGCATAAAAACATTCATCCAGAAACCAACCCAAACAACCAGTTGGGCTTTCTTTCTCCCATATAATTCTGATAATAGATCGGTAGCTAAAAATGTGAAAGGATAAGCAATGACTCCGACAGGTACGCTCATCGTATATATACTGTTATCGCGTATTAATTCTGGCACCAGAGCCAGCATCCAGTCGGAAAGTTCGACCGAAAAAAGAGTAACAAACTTAGTAGTGCCAATTACATTACCAAGTACCAGTGAAGTCAGGAAAATGCCAGCAAGAGATAGGAACAGCGCATCCCTTTTATAAGTAGCAATCGGCTGGGCTTTTGAAGGATCTGTCTTCATCAGTGTTCAAAGTCACTAATTGTTTGGAAATTTAGCTTTCTAATTATAAATCAAATAAAAGGATTTTCCATCTTAGCTCCTGAATTTTTAGCACAATGGAATAATTATTGGATTGGAGAAACGAATATAAAATGAAATGAATCTGCTACCTTTCAAAAGCCTACAACTAATGAATATAATATAGAAGATTGGTTCAGCTGAATTTTTCAAGTGCGTTCTGCAATGAAGTTGCTATATTTATCTGTAGTTTTTGCCATTCTTCTTCCAAAGACCGATCAGTAAATCGCTGATTTACTTCAATCTCTACTCCTATATAGTCGTCTGCTGTATAATTTCTGCGAAGATAGGTAGTAAAACCATCCATCGTCCCACGATAGGGTTTGTTCATTTTCAGAACTAATCCATTTGTACTATTATCTAATTCGCGACGCCACCCGCGACAAAAGTTTAACTCATCACTCCTGGCAGGATCAAACAGAAAGCCCACGTCAACCTTACGCCGCCGTCCCTTCCAAAAAGGAGTAAATGTATGTACGCCTATGTGTATTGCCTGTTCACCGTGAGATGTAACTTCCTCGACTTCGTCTTTTACTCTTTTGCGGTGTGGCTGATAATAATTTTTGAATATTTCTTCCCGAATATCCAGGGATTCTTCTCGTGTAAACTCGGAAAAAAGAACCGGACTTTGGACTGACCTGTTGAGATCAACCAACAAGCGTGTAACCTTATGCAGATAAGCCTCCTGCTCCATCTTTTCAGCGATTGTATTGGTCAGCTCCAAAGCACCAATATCAATGCCACGGTGAGTCTGCAGCATTTCGGGTTTATCTCTAAATAAATGGCGATATTCTTCGGGCACATCATTACCGGCGTGTTCACACGTGATGATTAACCGTCGATCCATTGCGAAAAGTTATTTACAGGTGCATATCTTATTCCTATAAAAATATAAATTGATCAGGTATCTGTCATTTTATCGTGTCTGAAAAGGATAAGAATCTTCAACCAATGCCTGTTTGAGACAAATATTATTCTCTCTGTCTCTGAATTTTTTGCAGATAACTTTCGAACTGCACAAAAATATCAGCAAGTAAGGGAGGCTTCAATGAACCTGATTATGTGTTCTAGATAGGGACGTTATCCACAGTAATTACTTAGTACAACAAAGGAAAAAGAAGTAATTATAATTCTCTAGTTCCTGAGAAAGGCTTCCTCTGAATAATATAAATACTAAAACGAGCAGCCTTCAAGCTTCTTTTATTTTATATCTAAAAAAAATAAAAGATTGAGTTTTTTTATTAATTATCCTTATTTAACGCATGCTTATAATATTTATTACAAAGCGGCTTATTCATCATATCATGTAATTTTTGAATATTAAAGATTACGTGATAGCATCTTTTATTACATGAAGGATGGATAAACTAACCTTAACTAAATAAATACCAGATTATGATTAAAAAGTTACTCAGGTCCATACTGGGGGTTATTGTTGTTACTCTGATTACCGGAGCAACAACATTTGCTCAGAATGGAGTCATTGAAGGTACGCTCACCGATGCAGGAACCGGGGAATCTCTACCGGGTGCTAATATAGTCATTGCTGAGCTGAATAGTGGTGCATCCACTCAACCAGATGGCAGCTTCGTCATAGACGATGTCCCACCTGGCACATACACGTTGCGAGCTTCTTTTGTTGGGTTTAACACCCAGGAACAGCAAGTTACGGTGGATGCCGGAGAAACTGTTACAGTTCAATTTGAAATGGAACCATCTGCAATTGGCTTAGACGATGTTGTTGTAACCGCATTTGGTATTGACCGTGAGACAAAGTCGGTCGGCTATTCTGTTCAACAGGTCGGCGGTGACCAACTTACCCAAACCAATGATAACAATCTTGTTGGTAGTCTTAGCGGTAAAGTATCGGGCACGCAAGTTATAGAATCAGCCGGAGCAGCCATTGGCGGATCAGACAAAATTCGTATCCGTGGTATAAACGGACTGTCTGATGACCAGCCACTTTTTGTGGTGAATGGAACGCCGATTAACAACCAATCATTCTCAGCTTCAGCCAGAGGTCGTGATTACGGCAACCTTGTCTCCGATCTGGATATGGACAATATCGAATCGGTATCGGTTCTAAAAGGTGCTGCCGCTTCTGCACTTTATGGTAGCCGTGCTTCGAATGGTGTTGTAGTCATTGAAACCAAAGAAGGCGGTCTTAGAGAAGGTGGCGGTATGTCAGTAAGCTATTCTTCTTAAGTATCTGTTGACCGTGTTTCTATACTTCCGGAGTACCAAAACCAGTATGCTGGTGGATATAACCAGGATTTTGTACAGTACACTGATCCCGAAGATGGACAGACCTATCCCGGCCTGAACTATCAAGCCGACGAAAGTTGGGGACCTCCTATCGAAGGGCAGGAATATCGTCCTTGGTGGTCTTGGTTTCACGGTGATTTCACGGGTGACGGACAAGATGACTATGGGAAAACAGTTCCGTTGGAGTCTAATCCAGATAATGTACGCAACTTCTTTGATACAGGTGTTCAATTTGAAAACAGCCTGGCCATCGAGGGAGGAGCACAAAATGCTTCGTATCGCCTGTCAGTTGGAAATTTTGACCAGCAGGGTGTGTTCCCCAATTCCGAATTAAACCGGAACAACCTGAACTTCAGAGGTAATCTTCAGGTAAGCGATCGACTGTCTACTAATCTAAGCATCAGTTATACCAATACAGAGGGTCGCAATCGACCAACCCAGGGATATTCCCCTGCACAGGGTAACCCTGTACAGTCGTTCAACCAGTGGTTCCAGCGACAGCTTGATATGGATAAGCTGCGTAACTATCGCATGCCAGACGGTACGTTGGCGTCCTGGAACATCCGGTCGAATACAAATCTGAGACCGCTCTACTGGGACAGCCCCTTCTTTACGGTTGAGGAAAATATATCCGAAGACGAACGCGACCGTGTGTTCGGAAATGTCGGTATGTCATATAAACTTTCGGACAACCTTTCTGTTGAAGGGAAAATCCACACCGACTTCTATGACTTTACGGTCGAAGATCGTATTGCTTCGGGCGGGTTAGAAACCGACTGGTATATGATGCAAAAGCGCAGTCGCCAGGAAAACAATTATGAGGTCTCGCTGAACTATAATGAGGACTTCCAGGACTTTTCTGTGGAAACCTTCCTTGGAGGAAATATCCGCCAGGAAGAATATAACAGTTCTCGACAGGCTACCTCGGGCGGCCTTTCCACACCTAACTACTTTAACATAGCGGCGTCAAATGACCGGCCAGACGTCAGTACTTACAAAGAAGAGAAGGAAGTTCGGTCTTTGTATGGTACAGCCTCTTTTGGCTGGAAGGACATGGTTTATCTGGAGACTACTATGAGAAATGACTGGTCTTCAGCCTTGCCAGCAGATGACAATTCTAATCTGTACTATGGTTTCTCAACCAGTCTGGTCTTCTCTGAACTCGGACCGTTCAGTGGATCGGATGTATTTAGCTTCGGTAAAATCCGGGCTTCTATTGCGCAAGTAGGTGACGAGATTGATCCTTATCAAATCACGCAAACCTACGATGTCGAGGATCCTTACGGAGGTCAGCCAGCTATGGATGTTCCTAACACGCTGGCTAATCCCAACCTGATCGCTTCAGTATCTACCGACTACGAACTCGGACTTGATATGCGATTCTTCCAAGGTCGATTCGGTCTGGATGCTAACCTCTATCAGTCTGTGCGTAACGATGAGGTACTTCAGCTGGACGTATCACCCACCAGCGGTTATGAACAGGTTACGGTTAACGCCGGTGAATTTGTCAGCGAAGGTATTGAAGCTTCTGTTAATGGAGCTATCGTAGAATCCCAGGATCTGAATGTTAATATGACCGTAAACTGGGCAACCAATACTTCTCGCGTAGAAGAGCTGGCCGAAGGCCTTGATTCGCGATCGCTTGAATATGCATACTTTGGCGTGTCGCTGTACGCCCGCGAAGGCGAAGAGTTTGGCGTAGCAAGAGCCGAAGGCAGTTATGGCGGTTATGTTACCGATGAACAGGGACGCCGTATTGTAAATACTGATCCGGCATCGAACGGACACTATCAATTGGAGGACAAAGATCTGGGTCACATCCTGCCCGACTGGACAGGTGGTACCCGATTGGACATCTCTTACAAGAACTTCGATTTCGGTGCTTTCTTAGAGTACCAGCACGGCGGACTATTCTACTCGCTCACCAAGCAGTTTAACAACTACTCCGGACTTGGGCTCGAGACCGTCGGAGAAAACGTGCTTGGAAATCCCGCCCGTGATCCGCTGCTGGATTCAAATGGTGATCCCATTAGCGGAGACTGGATTCCACTGGCTGATGCTCACGAAAATTCAGGAGGTTTTCTCGTAGAAGGCGTTGATGAAAACGGAAACGAGGTACAACACCTTTACGACGGGCGTCCGCACTGGGTAAATAACTTCTTTAACAAAGAACGTTATACCTACGATGCGACCTACCTGAAACTTCGTGATGTAAGCGTGTCGTACAACCTCTCGCCTCAACTGCTTGAGCGTCTGCCGGTTAGCCGTGCCAGCGTAACTGCTTTTGTACACAACGCTGCCCTGCTCTACTCTTCGGTAGACGGCCTTGATCCTTCTTCCATCCAGAACGGAGCTGCAGGATTCTCCTTCTGGGAAGGGGCGCAAATGCCGCCGACACGTTCGGTTGGAATGAAGCTGAACGTAAACTTTTAAGGAGACAAGGTGATGACTATGAATTTTGACCAAAAATCCAACTACTTTATGAGAAAGCCACTAATACTTGTATTATTTCTGGCACTCGTTTGGGGCTGCGATGACTTCGGGTCTACCAATGTGGATCCGAACAATCCATCTGAGCCACAAACGTCCCAACTGTTGACCGAAGCTCAACGTGATATAGGTGTAAACTGGGGGCCTATCGCCAATGTTACACCGACATACTATGTACAGTATATTTCATCAACGCAGTACACGGATGCCTCGCGGTATTCGTCATCTACTTTTGACTTTGAAAACTGGTATACGGAGCCACTAACCAACCTCCAGACGATCATCGACCTGAACTCTAACGAGGAAACGGCCGGCGAAGTACTGTCAGGGGGAAGCAACGCCAATCAGATTGCGGTAGCCCGTATTCTCAAGGCGTATTTCTTCCAGGTTATGACTGACCGATGGGGCAATATCCCGTACTCAGAAGCGCTGCAGGGACAGAGTCAACTACGGCCGTCCTATGACAGCCAGGAGGATATCTACAATGATCTGCTCAACGAGCTTGACGAAGCCGTCGGACAGATGGATGGCGGTGCGGCCGTTAAAGGAGACATCCTGTTCAACGGCGACATGGACAAATGGCGTGAATTTGCCAACAGTCTGCGCATGCGAGCGGCCATGCGTATCGCCGATGTGGATGAATCTACAGCCCAGTCGCATTTTGAAGATGCGGCAAGCAGTGGATATATCTCCGAGAACGTGATGTATCCATACCTGCAGTCTCAAAACAACGAAAATCCGTGGTACGATCGTTTTGAAACGAGGACAGACTACGCGATTTCTGAGCCGCTGGCCGATACCATGAAAAAATACGACGACTATCGCCTGCTGTCCTTTGCCCTTCCGGCCCCGGATGAGGATAATGGCAATGGAGTGGTCGACAGTTTTGACGAAGTGGTAGGCATGCCCTACGGCGATGCCAACGCCGGCGACATTCCGAACAGCGAAATCTCGTTCCCGGTCTACGCCGATTATGACGTAAATGATCAGCAAGATCGACCGCTGCCGATTATTACCGAAGTAGAAATACACTTCTTGCTGGCAGAGGCCAATGAACGCGGCTGGAATGTCTCAGGCACTGCACAAGAACACTATGAAGCTGGTATCGAAGCGTCATGGAAGCAGTGGAACCGCGAAGAAGATGTAGAAGCCTATTATAACCAGCCGGACATCGCCTATGACAGTAATAACTGGAAGGAACAGATCGGCTATCAAAAATGGATCGCCCTGTTTCCCCTCGGCTTTGAAGCTTGGGCCGAATGGCGCCGATTTGATGAGCCCGAGCTGTGGCCGCTGGTAAGTCCGCCGCTTAACGAGAGTGGTGAAACACCGGTACGCCACGGATATCCACCTCAGGAAGGCGAGCTGAACAAAGAAAACTATGAAGCAGCTATTGAGGCCCAAGGCTTAACAACGGGAATTGACACACCACTCTGGTGGGATGTCAATTAACTCTAGTACTGCTAATTAAATCAAAAGGCTCCTCTGGTTTCAGAGGGGCCTTTTTATTTTACGATGGACTAAGAATCGCTCAAGATTGTGATAACCACCACAGCAATTAATCTCACCTATAAGAACCTATTTTTTGTAATTCCCTTCTCCTTACTCAATAGTTCGGTAAAAAACCAGCCTGCTCTAACCTATTACCGCCATAGCATGTAAGTCGAAAGTAAATGACTAATCTTTAACATACTGGGAACTAAGGCTCAAACTGCATCGCAATTTAATTGAGGGTGAAAGGGAAAAGAATATTATCGCCTTAGCAAACCACAGATTGCTTTCTTATACTGTTGGGCATCAACAAATAGAACAAGTATAAAACATAATGTCTCTTTTACTCATTGCTCCCGACCGCGAACTCGCTGAATGGGAACAAGCTATACACGATGTTGACCCAAATATTGAGATTGATATTTGGCCAGCGATTGAAGAAAAGGAACGCGTTCAGTTTGCCGTTGCTTGGAAACAGCCCAAACATCTGCTGGACAGTTTTCCCAATCTAAAAGCAGTATCATCTCTGGGTGCGGGTGCCGACCATCTGATTAGAGATGAATCATTGCCAGAATCGGTTGATATCTGCCGTGTTGTAGCCCCATCGCTGGTCCAGCAGATGACCGAATATATACTGGGAGCAGTTATCAGCATCCAACGCAATTTTGTGCATTATATCCGCCAGAGTGACGCCGGAAAATGGCAGGCTCATCAACATTCATTGGCAGATGAAATCAATATTGGCATTATGGGATTGGGAAAACTAGGTGAACCGGTTGCCCGTCATCTATCTCAGATAGGATATCACGTTTCGGGCTGGACACGATCTAAAAAGGATATCAAAAATATTGTTACCTATGCCGGTACCGAAGAGCTGATAGGTTTTCTAAATAAATCTCAAGTCTTGGTTTGTCTTTTGCCGCTGACATCCGAAACCGAAGATATTCTGGATCTTGAACTTTTTAAGCAATTACATAAACCGGCATGGATTATTAATGTTGCACGCGGAGAACATTTGGTAGATGAGGACCTGATCTATGCCCTTGACAGTGATATTTTACAAGGTGCCTGGCTTGATGTGTTTTCTGAAGAACCCCTGCCCGACAAGCATGCATTCTGGAATCGGGATAAGATCATCATTACCCCTCATGTTGCCAGCATCACCAAACCTGCAGAGGTGGCTGATCAGATCGTTGAAAACTATAAGCGGGCACTCTCGGGAATGGAACTTAAAAACACGGTAGATCGAGAGAAAGGATATTGATGATGCGTAACGCATAATGCGCAAATATAGCTCCAATCACGCATTACGCATCACGGATCAGAAATTACTGCACGTTAATAGGATATGACCATCCAAAGGGATCTTCTTCCTTCCCGGTTTGGATTCCGGTGATCGCATCATAAAACTTTTGCCCCACAGGTCCGCGACTCTCCAGATCAAAAGTCACTGATTCTCCATCATGATGAATTTCATCTACCGGAGCAACTACAGCGGCCGTGCCCGCGCCGAACACTTCCTCAAGTGTACCGTCACGTCCAGCCATCATTACTTCGTCAATGCTAACCTTTCTTTCTTCCAGTGGCATCCCCCAATGTTGAGCCAACTGAATTATTGAGTCACGGGTAATACCTGGAAGAATAGTTCCACTCAATTTTGGGGTTACCAGCACCCCATCTATCACAAAAAAGATATTCATTGTGCCCACTTCTTCAACATACTTATGTTCGATAGCATCAAGCCAGAGAACTTGGTCGTAACCTTTTTCCTTGGCTTTTTGGGCTGGATAAAAACTGGCAGCATAATTTCCGGCCGTTTTACTTTCTCCTACACCACCTTTTACTGCACGTACATAATTTTGGGAAGTAGTCAGTTTTACCGGCCTGTTGTAGTAGGATCCTACCGGACAAGTAATAATATAAAACCGATAAGTTTTTGCTATACTGGCTGAAATAACCGGATCAAAAGCACAAGCTAATGGACGAATGTAAAGGGAATTCCCCTCTTTTTTCGGCACCCACCTATAATCAAGCTGAATAAGCTGAGCAAGTCCCTGAAGAAATGTTTCTTTATCTATTTTAGGAATACACAAACGATCGCAAGAACGAAGCATCCGCTCGTAATTTTTTTCAGGACGAAACAAGTTAATTGTCTCTTCATCCACATAATAGGCTTTCATTCCCTCAAAAACGGACTGCCCATAATGAAGTACATTTAGTGACGGAGTAATTTCAATCGGACCATAAGGCTTAATCGCCGGCTGCTGCCAATGCCCATCGCGGTATTCCATCTCAAACATGTGATCAGAAAATACACGACCAAAACCCGGATTGTCTAAATCTACTTTACTAACCCTGCTTTTTTCAACTTTCTGAATCTTAAATTCCGTCGCTGTTTCCATTACTCTTTTTTTAACTACTAGGCATCCGCAAACGCGGTGCTACATTTCAATTTAATTAACTTTACAGATCAAGTATTGACAATATAAACCACATTAATATTTTATGATCAATCTATTACTAAATAATATTACTTATGACCCACTTTGCCAAGCAAATACTCCTGTCAATATTTCTTTTTTTAATTGCTTTACCCGGCGCTGCTCAAAACAATTCTCCTGCCATTCTGGAGATGGAACAACGTGCCGAAGTTCAGAACAACTGGCTGGCTGACCGACTGGAAACAGTTGTACCGGAGCTGATGGATCGTGAAGACATTGACATGTGGGTCATCATCGCCCGGGAATATAATGAAGATCCCGTGATACACTCTATGCTTCCCGCAACCTGGCAGTCAGCCCGGCGTCGAACTGTGCTGGTATTTCATCGAACCGATAATGATGTCGAGCGTTTGGCCGTAAGCCGATATAACATTGGAGATTTTTTTGAAAGTGCCTGGGATCCCGAAGAGCAGCCCGACCAATGGCAGCGTCTGGCCGAAATAATTAAAGAACGTGATCCTGAGACCATTGCATTGAACTACTCCAGCGATTTTGCCCTGGCCGACGGTATTTCTCACACGCAAATGAAGGAATTCAAAGAAGTCTTACCCTCTACCTACCACAACCGCATCATATCCGGTGAACCTCTGGCAATAGGATGGCTGGAAACACGCACCGATGCCGAAATGCAGGTTTATCCCCAGATCGTACGCATTGCTCACAGTATCATTGCCGAAGGCTTTTCGGAAGTAGCTATCCAGCCCGGCGTAACCACTACCAATGATGTAGAATGGTGGTTCCGTGATAGGATTCGGGAACTGAACTTCACGGCTTGGTTTCATCCCTCAGTGTCAGTACAGCGCAGCGATGAGGCGGAAGCTGACTTTCTGGAGAATTTTTCCCAACGACCGGATGAAAATATTATACTGCCCGGCGATCTTTTGCACGTTGATTTTGGAATCACCTATCTCGGCTTAAATACTGACACCCAACAACATGCCTATGTGCTCAAGCGGAGTGAAACCGACGCTCCAAAGGGACTTAAAGATGCACTCGAAGTTGGAAACCGGCTGCAAGATATTCTAACGGAAAACTTTGAGGAAGGACTTTCCGGTAATGAAATTCTGAAAGCATCGCTACAGGAAGCAAAAAATGAAGGGATTCGACCTAGTATATATACTCATCCTATTGGTTATCACGGACACGGTGCAGGACCGGCTATCGGCATGTGGGACCAACAAGATGGCGTACCCGGCAAAGGGGATTACCCGTTGTATGCCAACACAGCTCATTCCATCGAATTAAATGCTACAGTCAACATCCCGGAATGGGACAAAGATATTCGCATTATGCTGGAGGAAGACGCCTTTTTTGATGGCGATTCGGTTTGGTATATTGATGACCGCCAAACTGAGCTGATGGTGATTCCCCGTGATCGCCACTCACACAACTCCAAGTAACTTTTAACAAAAATATTTACCTCGCATTGGCAGCTCCTGACAAACTGAAATCTCTTTTTGCTGAACTGAAAAATACACCCGAAGGTCCCTTTTTCAATCCATGGTTTCAGCGGGATACCAAACACGATTTATCTGACAATGCACCGGACATCCGGTACAATCAGCTTGCACAATATTTGGCCGAACGACTGGATTCAGCCAAATATCTTTTTATCGCTGAAGCTCTCGGTTATCAGGGAGGTCATTTTACCGGTATTGCAATGACATCAGAACGCATACTGCTGGGGCATCACGAGCCAGTGCATGGCATTCCCGCTGATGGAGCTTTTTGTACAGTTGAGCCGCAACGTACCAGCAAACCGGCTGTCAATGAAAAAGGAATGTCGGAGCCGACCGCCACAATTATGTGGAAGGCTCTTTATCAACTGGGTATTGATCCGTATGAAACTGTACTCTGGAATGCGCTTCCCTGGCATCCTTATGATCCTGATGACGGATTACTCAGTAACCGAACGCCCACTGACAATGAGCTGGAAAAAGGCTACCCTTCCCTGCGTATTTTTTTGGATCTGTTTGAAGGTGCTGAAATTATAGCCGTAGGACGCAAGTGTGAACATAGTCTTGATGCTTTCGGTATCACCAATTATACGCCTGTACGTCATCCCGCCAACGGAGGAGCACCGAAATTCCGCCGCCAAATGAAAGAATTAATAGAACACGGATGACACAGATTTCACTGATTATGAACCGCAGAATATCGAACAAGGAATTCTGAATTTTGAAGTTATTTTCTCATTCATCATTCCTTGTTCTTCGGTTCAATATTCTTTAACCAGTGCTTTGCATGGCGGCTGCAACTCCGTTGATACTCAGGAAGAGCGCATCGCGCAGGACTTCTTCCTTATCAGCATCTTTCTGCTCTGCTTTCCATCGATCCAGCAATTCAGTTTGCATCATATTCAGCGGATACGTAAATGGATTTCGAAAACGGATCGATTTCTTTATCACCGGGCTGTTGTCAAGTATCTGATTCTGACCGGTAATTTTTTTAATAGCTTCTTCAGCCTTTCTAAAATCATCGGTAATGCGTTCATGAAACGTGCCATCATCAATATCTTCGTATGTACTGGCCGTTGGTATATGAGTTCGCGCCATTTCGCGCTGGGCATTATCTAGTACTGTTTTGAAAAATACCCCTTCATCATACCAGTTCTGCAGCTGTTCAAGCATATCTTCATCGTTGGTTATTTCATCCAACACTTTCCCAGTACCATACCATCCCGGAACATTGTATCGTACCTGCGTCCATGCGAATACCCATGGAATAGCCCGGAGATTTTCAAAATCCGCGGCCTTGGCACTGCCACGGGAGACCGGACGTGATGCAATGGGCAAACGACTGATATGCTCAATGGGCGTCTTGGATGTATACCAACTCCAAAATCCCTCATCATCAATAAGGTTACGGTACTCCTCCATCGATTCGCGAGCCATCTGCTCCATTGTTTCATTAAATTGATCTTCGTGCAACGACGATTGGGGTTTGGATACCGTCACCTGAATCATGGCATTCACAATCTGCTCGAGGTGTCGGCGGGTTATCGGAGGCAGCGAATAACGAAATGAGATAACTTCTCCCTGCTCAGTAAAACGAATACGTCCGTTATTACTGATCGGCGGAAGCGCCTTGATCGCCTCGTTAGAACGACCTCCGCCCCGCCCTACAGTTCCACCTCGACCGTGGAACAGACGGAAATCCACATCATAATCGCGACATACTTTACCAAGACTACGCTGTGCTTTTTCAAGCGCCCAGTTGGCCATCCAATAGCCGCCATCTTTATTACTGTCGGAGTATCCCAGCATAATTTCCTGCAAGTTATTTCGGGCACTCAGTTGTTTTTGATAAAGCGGACTTTCATATATTTCAGTCATCAATCGGCCGCACTCCTCAAGGTCTTCAATAGTTTCAAACAGTGGCACTACATCTATTTGGGATTCGACCTCCCCTTCCTCGAACCCCCAAAGCCCCACCTCTTTGGCAAGGATAAACACTTCCAGCATATCGCTCACGCCGTGGGTCATACTGATGATGTAATTGCCAAAACTATTGGGATCGAGCTCAAGCATTTGGCCGATTACTTTAAATACCTCCAGCATCTGTGCCGTTTCTTCCTCCAGATGAGCCCGCACCGGCGAAAGCGGACGAGGATTTTTTAACTCTTTAGTCAATAACTCCACTTTTTCTTCTTCAGAAAGCGATTGATAATCTTCGGTTACTTCACCGACTGCCAGCAATTCTGCAACGGCGTTTTCATGCTTTTCGCTGTGCTGGCGGATATCGAGTCCGGCCATATGGAAACCAAACGTCCGAGCACGAACTAACAGATGATACAACTTTCCTTCAGAGGCAATTTCTTCAAGCCCCGAATCTGACAAGCTCTTAGCAATCATATCTAAATCAGCTATAAAATCTTCAGAAGTATACTCTTGTGCCTGCTGAATTATTTGTTCCGGATTATCAGAGTTGGTCATTTTCAGCTGATTTCGAAGCTTATGCATCATATGGGTGACCTTTCGCCGATACGGCTCTTGGTTATATAACCGCTGGTATCGCTCCGAAAGCGGATCTCGTTGCTGCTCCAGTTGCAGCGACTTTTCAAGGTCATCCGATATTTCGTATTTACTTTGTGAAATACTCAGATAGCGACGCAAATCATCCAGCTCTTCCAGATAGAGATTAAGCACTATATTTCGCTGCTCGAGAATGGTCTGCCAGGTAACAGCAGGTGTAACATTTGGGTTTCCATCGCGATCACTGCCGATCCATGAACGATACCGCAGAATAGTGCTGAAATCAGGCGTTTCATCGTAATAAGTTTCAAAAGCATTACGCAAATCATCATACAGAACCGGAATTGTCTGCCAGATAGCATTTCGGAAATAGAACATACCGTTTTCGACCTCATCCTCGACCGTCACTCGCTCTGTGCGCACCTCGTCGGTAGCCAGCAACAGGTGGATCTCATTAAAAATATCTATCTTTGTCTTCTTTCGTTCTGATGGGGTCAAATCAGCCTGCCGCAGCTGCTCGATCATCTCCGTTATGCGCTGTTGCTTGATCAGCACGCTGTGGCGTCGTGCTTCGGTGGGATGCGCCGTAATCGTAGGCTGGATATCCAGCTTCCCAATGACATCAACTGCTTCATTTACATCAAAACCCTGTTCCTTCAGGTGATAAATAGCTTCCGTAATACTCTCATTTCGTGGAGACTCGGGACTCGTTTTAATTGCCCGCTCGCGGTTAATACGAGTGATTTCGCGCTGCTCCTGGGAGTTCATCAAGTGGAAAAATACCGTGTAATACCTAAGAAATTGTGCTATTTCATCAGTGCTGAGCTCATCAACTTTCCCCTCCAGCTCCTCAAAGGCCTGATCATCTTCTTCATCAAATGCCTGCGCCGCAAGTTGGGGAAATGATATCAGCATCTCTATAAAATCCTCCTCCTCTCGATCGCGCACAATATCTTCCAAGAAATGGGTCAGTAGTTCTATCTGTCCCGATAACTCCCTGCTTATTCCGCTCTTCCCGCTAAATGATTCTACAAGTTTTTCCCAATGCATGGATTCGCTATTTTAATTCGAAACTAATAATGAGTTTATTTAACCGCATAATATACAATAATGTTCGATCGATGCGACTGGTGTAAAGATACATTTGAACAATATATTCGCTACCACGATGAGGAATGGGGAGTGCCTGTTCATAACGATAAAACTTTGTTCGAGTTTTTAATTTTAGAAACAGCACAAGCAGGGTTAAGCTGGAGTACAATCCTGAAAAAGCGAGAAGGCTACCGGCAGGCATTTGCAAACTTTGACGTGAGGAAAGTAGCATCCTTTGATGAAAAGTATATCCAACAGCTCCTTGACAATAAGGCTATAGTCCGAAATAAGCTTAAGATCAAATCAGCTATAAATAACGCGCGCCGGTTTATTGAAATACAGGAAGAGTTCGGCAGTTTTGATTCTTACCTCTGGAGGTTTGTAAATGGAGAACAAATTCAAAATAACTGGGAGCATATGGCTCAGATACCCACTACCAGCAAGATTTCTGACCAGCTTAGCAAAGATCTTAAAAAACACGGATTTAAATTTGTGGGAAGCACAACGATGTACGCTTATATGCAGGCGATCGGAATGGTTAATGACCATTTAATTAGCTGTTTTCGTCATTCTGAGATTGTTAATTCAGGATAATCTGTATATTTACACCATATTAATATTTACTTATCCCTGTTAAAAAGGGCATATTTAGACTAGCAAAAAAGTTGATTTTTTCTATCTTATGGGGCAAAGAGATTAATGAATTAACGTTAAAGGATTAGGATACTATGCGCTCAATGTTCTCACTGAAAGAAGTTGGTGAAATGTTGGATATGTCAACCAATGAGGTGGAAAAAGAGATAGAGAACGGTCACCTTACATACTCGTTCCACAACGGAGAAAAAAAGATAACGCTGTATGATCTGGAAAAATATATGGGAGCAGAGCAGACCCAGAAAATAACCCAGGATTATCTGGCAGATAAAGAAGTTGAATAGTAGCAGAATTATTACTTACTGGCTGACTTTCCCTCCTACTTAATTTCGTTTTTTTTTAAAACATAGAAGCAAAACCATATCTGAATTGGCTTTTCTCTGGTACACCTTGGATTCTTTTCCCTCTCTCGAAGATCCGTATTAGAAAAGTTTAATATTAGTAACAAAACTTTCATTTATCTCTCTTGATATTTGTTTTATGTGAAGAAATAATCTAAAAACAAGCTTTTTCATCAAAAAATTTACCCTGTAACGTTCTATTCGTCCTCACGTAAGTAAACTTGATATAGAATCAAGGCACGTATTAAGCAAAAAGTTGTCTATGTCACTCTCTTTCTATAAGAAGTAAATCTTTCGCTAATCATCCAGTATAATTCTGAATCATAAATTGGAACACCTATGAATCAAAGAAACAGTATCTCTGTCCTGGGATTGCTGATTGTGCTATTCATCTCAACCATCAGCACGGCTACAGCTCAATCCCTCGAAGATTTCGAAGAAAAAGTAACCGAGTTTACGTTGGATAACGGGCTCACTTTTATCGTCATAGAACGACCGGTGGCACCTGTCGTCAGTTTTGCCACCTATGTTGATGTGGGCGGTGCCAACGAACCAGTAGGACATACCGGCATGGCTCATATTTTTGAGCATATGGCTTTTAAGGGAACCCATACTGTTGGCACCAACAACTGGGGAGAAGAGCAAAAAGTACTCGAAGAACTCGATAATACCTATCAGGAATGGTTGGCTGAAAAATACAGCACCCAGCCTGATTCCTCACGGATGGATACCCTTTGGAGCCAGTTCGAAGATCTGCAGGAAAAAGCCGGCGAATTTGTTGTTAACAATGAATTCTCACAAATCATCGACCGGAACGGTGGTACCGGCATGAATGCTCAAACCAGCCAAGATTGGACAAGATATTTTTATAGTCTTCCCGAAAATCGGCTAGAGCTCTGGTTTAGCCTCGAATCCGACCGATTCAAAAACCCGGTGTTACGCGAATTTTATAAAGAGAAAGAAGTCGTTCGCGAAGAGCGGCGATCCAGTTATGAATCGCAGCCCTTTGGCAAGTTATTCGAAGAGTTTCTAACTGTTGCTTATACCGCTCATCCTTATGGACGTCCCACCGTAGGTTGGCATTCCGATATTACAGCCACTACAATGGAAGATGCCCGCAAATTTTATAACACCTATTATGTTCCGAGCAATATGACCATTGCTATTGCCGGAGATGTACAACCGACAGAAGCAAAAGAGCTGGCCAAAGAATATTTCGGTGATATGAAAGAAGGACCTGAACCTCCACCCGTTTATACCGAGGAACCGGATCAGCGCGGAGAACGACGTTTCACAATACCAACAGAATCTCAGCCTTATCTGATGATGGGCTATCATACAGTTAACCAAGAACATCCCGACTTCCATGCCATACGTCTGTTAGGTTCAATCCTGGCAGAAGGGCGCACTTCAATTCTATACAAAAAACTGGTTGAAGAGGAACAAACAGCTTTGGGATTCCAACTATTCAACGGAATACCCGGGACGAAGTATCAGACTATGTTTAGTATTGCAGGAGTACCTAACCAAGGGTTCAGCACCGATACGTTGGAAACCTCGATAAACAATGAAATCGAGAAAATTAAAGAGGGTAATATCTCTCAAGAAGCTCTCGATCGTGCCCGTACCAATGCACGTGCCAATCTGATCCGAAGCCTTGATTCCAATTCCGGACTGGCTTCTTCACTGGCATCCGCTGAAAACCAACGCGGCGACTGGCGCAAAGTCTTTACCGATCTTGAAGAACTTGAGCAGGTTACTGTCGACGATATACAACGTGTAGCTAATGAATATCTAACGAAAGATAATCGAACTGTTGGTGCTATCATCAACGAAGCGGATGAAGAAGAAAGTGAGGAGGTTGCCGATGCGAATAACTAATCTGTCACTTTCAACACTTTTCAATTACAAGACCTCTACTATTATGAAGAGATTAAGCATATTTTGCTTGTTGGCTATTTTAATTGTCTCTTGCTCACAAACCGAGCAGGTGGCAGAATCAGAAGAAACAACGCCATCCAATCAGAATCCGCATGAAAATATTGAGTTCCCGGAGCTCAATGATTTCCAAAAGCCAGAGGTAGAAACGTTTACCACGGATAATGGAATCGAATTCTTTTTGGTAGAAGATAATGAACTGCCACTGATCAATGTAAATACCCGCATTCGCACCGGTGGTGTGCTCGTTCCCAATGAAAAAGCTGGACTCGCTTCCATTACAGGCACGGTGATGCGATCGGGGGGTACTGAACAATATCCCGCTGATTCGCTTAACGCCATGCTCGAAAATCGAGCAGCAAGTATTGAAACAAGTATTGGCTTTACGAGCGGTAGCGCCAGCATGAACGTTCTTAAAGAAGATTTCGGGGAACTCATGCCTGTCTTTATTGATGTTCTGACAAATCCGGCATTTCCGGAAGACAAAATTGAACTGGCCAAAAAGCAGACGAAGTCCAGTATATCCCGTCGCAACGACAATGCCCGGCAAATTGCTGTGCGGGAATTCCAGCGTTTGATATATGGAGAAGATTCTCCCTATGGCAGAAATACGGAATATGAAACGGTGAATAACATCAGCCGCGAAGATCTGGTGAGCTTTCACAGTGAGCATTTTGAGGCCGAAAATATGATGGTTGGTGTTGTCGGTGATTTCAATACCGAAGAGATGAAACAGAAACTGGAAGAAACATTCGGGCAGTTGCCTTCCGGAGATGAAACTACGCTGGAGTTTCCTGAAGTAAATTATCAGCCGAAAAGCTCTATTAATTTTGCCGAAAAATCTGATGTAAACCAGAGCTTTGTGATGCTCGGGCATATTGGCGGCATGCGTGATAATCCCGATTATGCTAAAGTACAGGTAATGAATCAGGTACTAAGCGGTGGATTTTCGGGTCGTCTGATGCAGAAGGTACGCACTGAAATGGGGCTGGCGTATTCTGTTTACGGCCAGTATGGAATGAACAGCTTTTATCCCGGAGTTTTCTATACCGGTGTTCAGACCAAAAGCTCGACCACAGCTGAAGCTATTGATGCTATTATCGAGCAGATCGAGCGGCTGCAAAATGAGCCTATTACCATAGAGGAACTCCAGGATACAAAAGATCAAATCCTGAACTCTGCGGTTTTTGAATACGATAGCTTCGAAGAGGTTTTAAGCCAACAGATGTCGTATGCCTATCGCGGCCTGCCGAGCGATGCATTCGAACAATATATTGAGGAAGTACGAGAAACCACCGTCGAAGATGTCCAATCGGTAGCCCAAGAGTATCTTGATCCCGAGAATCTACAAATTCTGGTTGTAGGTAATCGCGAAGAGATTGGAGATCAGCTTGAGAAATATGGAGAGGTGAACGAGATTGATATCAGTATCCCCGAACCAGGCAGCGGCGAGCGAGAAATCGTAGAAGGCGATGCTGAAAAAGGCCAAGAATTGCTACAACAAATGGCTAATGCTGTAATTGATTCTGAAACCGAGTTAAATTCACTTACTGTTAGCGGTGAGGTACAACAGCAGGGACAAACGATGCAAACGACTATGACCATCAATTATCCCGATGCTATTAAACAAACGATCCAAGCTCCTATGGGAAAAGTGCAACTTAATTATGAGGGTGGATCAGGAACTATGACAGCCGGCGGGCAAGAACGTCCTCTTCCGCCACAAATGGCAAACAACCTTAAAAGCACGCTTAACAGAAGTTTTCTGGCAATTGCTCAAAATGCAGGAAATGCAAATCCACAATATTTGGGGACTGAAGAGATTGATGGCACGAACTATCACAAGTTAAATGTTACTGTTGACGATGAGAATGTAGTTCTCCTGTTAAATCCGGAGACGAACTATCCTGATATTATCCGTTACCAGCAATTTAATCCACAGGTTGGCAATCAGGTTTCCGTAGAAAACCGCCACTCTGACTGGCACATTGTTGATGGTGTTGCCTTTCCTTACAAACAGATAACACTCATCGATGGCAATGAATCTGGGGAAGCAACCTATGAAAGCCATAAAGTAAATTAGGTTAACAATATTTACTATCTATGGTAAGGCCGGAGCAATCCGGCCTTTTTTTTTACATTGGTTCAAGAGGAAGCGTACTTTATACCCTCTGCAAAATTAATCTAAACAATAGTAGAAATATGTCACTAATAGATTGGGAAGATAACCACCCACAGCCGGATGAATATGACAATTTTTATAGCGGGTATATTGACTTGATAGATACCTCTAACGTTATTGAAACTTTAATTCAACAGGGGCAGGAAATATTTTCTCTAATCGAGATATTGAGTGAAGACGAAGCCGCCTATCGATATACCGAGGGAAAGTGGAGTGTCCAGGAGGTGCTGGGACACCTAATTGACACCGAGCGAATTATGGCTTATAGAGCGCTGTGTATAAGCCGTGGTGAAGAGAAATCTCTGCCAGGCTACGATCAGGATGAATATGTTAAGCAGGCAGAGTTTGACAACAGAAGTTTACAAAGCATGTCTGCAGAATACGACGCATTGCGAAATGCCAATATCAGTATGTTCAGCAGTTTTAATCAAGAGCAAATCAATCGCAAAGGGACAGCTAACCAGGTAAAAGTTTCGGTAAGAGCTTTGGCTTATATCATCGCAGGACACGAGAAGCATCATCTAAACATACTGGAAGAAAAATATGATATTACACCCTGATTTCTGATTGTCAAGGTATTGATTTTTCCAAATCCTCTTAAATCAACTATTATTCCTATGGCTAATAAAACGAATAAGAAGAAGATTATTCATGCTCATCTTCCTAAAGAAGAAACATTCACCACGACAGTTAGTGCTGGAAAACATCATCTTGTTGCCGATGAGCCTGAAAGTGTAGAAGGCGGCAAAGATCAAGGACCAGATCCTTACGATTATCTGTTAATGTCACTGGGTTCCTGTTCTGTTATGACGGTAAAGATGTATGTAAAGCACAAAGGATGGGAAGTCGATGATATTTATATGGAATTACGGCACAATAAGCAGCATGCCGAAGACTGCGAACATTGTGAAGATCCGCAAAGCAAGATTGATGTTATCGAAAAAGAACTGATTGTAGAAGGAGATCTAACAGACAAACAGTTGGACCGTATGTTGGATATCTCAAAAAAATGTCCGGTGCACCGTACATTGATGGGGGAAATGAGAATTGAGAGCTTTGTAAGCCGGAAATAATGGCCTGAGGATTATTGACTGAAGATGGTAGCCTGAAAATGAATCATCGGATTGAAAAGACTAGAAGCATAATCATAACCTGAAGATAATCATTGGGTCAATACAAATTTAGAAGCATGATCCTTATTGTCTGAAGATGAATCATCAGGCTACGAACACAAAACCCGAAGCCCACTTTAAGTGGGCTTTTTCATCCTGTTCTTAGCCCACGGATTCATCCGTGGGAGAAATAGCGCACCAAACATTTCCATAGAGAAAATTTTTGTAAGGATTTCTCTTTAAATCGGTCTTACTCTTAAAGAACAAAATATCAGGAGTATGTTATGGGAGAAACTTATTCACAAATTTACGTTCATCTTGTTTTTAGTACAAAGCACCGGGCCCCAAATTTAAAGCCAGAGTTCGAAGAGGAACTTAATAGCTATATCTTGGATTATGCTGAAGATCATGAATTAATAATATCAGCCATTGGTGGTACAAAAAACCACCTGCATGTCTTATTAATCATGCCACCAAAATTTCCGGTCAGTAAAGCAGTTCAAATAATCAAAGGCAGTTCCTCAAGATGGCTCAACAAGCATTATTTTGATAAAGAAAAATTTCGATGGCAAAAAGGATACGGTGCTTTTAGTATCAATAAGTCGCTGGTTCCGGTAACTATCGATTACATTAAAAAACAGAAAGAGCATCACACCCAAACCTCATATAAAGATGAATTCGCAGCTTTTTTAGATAAGCATGGGATAAACTATGATAAGGAGAAACTGTTTGGCTGATTATTTCTAATTTTGATCCCTCCTAGCCTAAAGATGAATCATCAGGCTACGAACACAAAACCCGAAGCCCACTTCAAGTGAGCTTTTTCATCCTGTTCTTAGCCCACGGATTCATCCGTGGGGTGTAAGGCCGATTCAATTTATTTACCAAGAGACCTGTTTTCTCTGGAAGTCTGGCGAATTAATAACCTCCTGAAGAGTATGCCATTTCACTTTTTCAACTGAGTTATTAAAAAAAAGGTTAGTCCTCGAGATCATCATCTTTGGGTTTGTGTAAATCAGTTGCTTTATCGCCTGAAGACTAATTACCAAATCAAACCAATTTAGAAGCATAATCACCTCCGCCTGAAGATGAATCATCAGGCTACGAACACAAAACCAAAGCCCACTTTAAGTGGGCTTTTTTCAACCTGTTCTTAGCCCACGGATTCATCCGTGGGAGAAAGATCTGTTCCAATCTATACTTATCTGTAACTAACGATAATAATCCTCCTGTCACCAACATCCCTGCCTCTGTATTATTCTCACATTAAGGATCAGAATTAACAGCGTTTATATGATGAACCAAGAAAACCCTCCGCACTCATTGTTCATCCGCCAAAAATAAAACATTAGTGTCCTCCGTGTCTTAGTGGTGGAAATAAATCGGAATCATTCCACAGCCGCAGGTTCTTGCCCTTCTGCATAGGCATCAATCGGCACACAATTACACATCAGGTTACGATCGCCGTAGGCATCGTCTACACGACTAACGGCGGGCCAGAACTTATCAAATCGCAGATAATCCAGCGGAAATATCGCCTTTTCGCGGCTATAGGGACGATCCCAACCGTCATCCATTGCTACCCGCATGGTATGAGGGGCATTTTTCAGTGCATTGTTTTCGGGATCGGCATTGCCATTTTCGATCTCATGAATTTCTTCGCGAATCGCAATCATCGCCTCACAGAAACGATCTAGTTCTTCTTTACTTTCGCTTTCGGTTGGTTCGATCATCAATGTTCCCGGTACCGGAAAAGACATGGTGGGCGCGTGGAATCCGTAATCCATCAGCCGTTTGGCCACATCAATCGATCCAATGTTTGCCGACTGTTTAAAGGGACGAATATCAACTATAAATTCGTGGGCGGTACGACCGTTTTTACCTGTATACAGAATCGGGTAATGATCCTTCAAACGCTCCTTAAGATAGTTCGCATTAAGAATGGCGATCTCTGAAGCTTTGGTAAGCCCTTCCGCTCCCATCATCTTGATGTAGGCGTAGGAGATCGACAGGATACTGGCACTTCCCCACGGCGCAGCCGAAATACTTCTTATTGCATGTTCCCCGCCTGTCTTCTTGATCGGATTACCAGGCAAGAAAGGGGCAAGTTCATCCGTTGCGGTAATCGGTCCCATGCCTGGACCTCCACCACCGTGTGGGATGCAAAATGTTTTGTGCAAATTCAGATGACAGACGTCCGCGCCAATCTCTGCCGGACTTGTCAGTCCCACCTGGGCGTTCATATTTGCTCCGTCGAGATAAACAAGTCCGCCGTTATCATGAATCACCTGGCATATTTCTTTAATATCCTCTTCAAACACTCCATGGGTAGAAGGATAGGTGACCATCAACGCTGCCAGATCTTCTTTGTGGGCTTCCACTTTTTCACGCAGATCGTCGAGATCAATACTGCCATGCTCATCACACTCAGTCACAACAACTTCCATTCCCGCCATAACAGCACTGGCAGGATTTGTACCGTGAGCCGAATCAGGTACAATAGTTACATTTCTATGTTCTTCTCCGCGATGTCCGTGGTAAGCTCTGATCGCCATCAAGCCGGAAAATTCACCTTGTGCTCCAGAGTTCGGCTGTAGTGATACTGCCGGCAAACCTGTTATCACCGACAGCTGATCTTCTAATTTTTCAAAAAGCTCGTGATAGCCTTCAGCCTGTTCATCAGGTGCAAACGGGTGCAGCTTGCCAAATTCAGGCCAGGTCAGCGGAATCATCTCAGATGTAGCATTTAGTTTCATCGTGCACGAGCCAAGTGAAATCATAGAGTGGACGAGAGAAAGATCCCGGTTCTCAAGTTTCTTCAGATATCGAAGCATCTCATGCTCGGAGTGATACAAGTTGAATACCGGATGCTCGAGATAAGATGAAGTACGAGTCAGCGCTTCAGGGAAATCAACATCAACTCCATCTGCAAGCATAGCGGCAGTTTTTTCATTTTCTACGCCTTTGACGGAAGCAAAAATTGCAAGCAGTTCATCAACTTGGTCCAGGTCTTTTACCTCGTCAAAAGCGATACCAACCGCCGGTTCATCAAAATAGCGTAGATTAACTTCCTGCTCGAGTGCCGCCTGACGAAGCTGTTCTTTTTGCTCATTACTTTTGAGACTAACTTTCAACGTATCGAAATAAAGGTCATTCTCTACTTCGAATCCAATTTCCCCAAGGCCCTTATCCATCACTTTCGCCAGCCCATGAATACGCTCTGCTATTCGACGTAGTCCTTTCGGACCGTGATAAACAGCATAAAATCCAGCGATAACAGCCAGCAGTACTTGTGCTGTACAAATATTGGAAGTCGCCTTTTCACGTCGAATATGCTGTTCGCGCGTTTGCAGAGCCATTCTATAAGCTGGATTCTCTTCAGCATCCTGGCTGACACCGATAATACGTCCCGGTATCTTGCGCTTATATTTTTCGCGGGTCGCAAAGAATGCAGCATGGGGACCACCATATCCCATGGGTACACCGAAACGCTGTGATGATCCAACGACAACATCAGCCCCCATCTCTCCGGGCGGTGTCAGTAAAGTTAAACTCAACAGATCAGCCGCTACCACAGACTGCACGTTATGTTCATGTGCAGCTTGAATCAGACCGGTATAATCCTCGACTGAACCGTCAGTGCCCGGATACTGAAGCAAAATACCAAACAGTTCTTCATCAGTAACATCAAGATCGTTATGATCTCCAACCACAATTTCAATTCCGAGCGGTTCGGCCCGTCCCTTAACCACATCTATTGTTTGAGGATGACAGAGTTCAGAAACAAAAAACGTCTCTGCCTTTTTACGCTTTGCTCCGCGACGCATTGAATAAAGCATCGACATTCCTTCAGCAGCAGCCGTTCCTTCATCCAGCAGAGATGCGTTAGCCAACTCGCGTCCGGTCAAATCCGATACCATTGTCTGAAAATTGATCAATGCCTCTAAACGGCCCTGGGATATTTCGGCCTGATACGGCGTATAAGCTGTATACCAACCTGGATTTTCGAGCACATTGCGCAAAATAACATTGGGCGTAAGTGTATCGTGATACCCCATCCCAATGTATGAATCAAATATTTTATTTTTATTGGCCAGCTCACGAAACTGCTCCAGAAACCGGTATTCACTCATCGGCTCATCAAGATTTACCTCTTGCTGTAACCGGATATCTTTCGGAACGGTTTCATCAATTAGCTGATCGATGGAAGAGGCGCCAATGGTCGAAAGCATTTCTGAAACCTGTGCTTTATCAGGGCCATTATGGCGATGCATGAAACGTTCTTTGTTGAAATCGATGCTCATTTAGCGCAAATTTAATTGAATTTACCTTTGAAATGGCAATCAATGTGAAACATTGCCGGGGGCTTTATATAACTATAGATACTCAAAAAATGAGATTATTTTGAAGTGGAGGAAAGTAAGGAAAAGTCGGCAAAATAAACAGCCTGTATTGACCATTCCGTTCCCTTCGGATAAGAATTTGTAAAATGTTTTTAGCTATTATAATTCAAATTCTTGTTGCTTCACTTTAGTATATTTTTTGCCTTATTTATAGAGATCAATATCAATTTATTAACGGGAAAATATGACATACAAAACAACCTTTTTTTCTTCAGCCTTATTTTTAATCCTCTTTGTCACATGGACTTCTCTGACTTTTGCTCAGCAAGTAGATGATTATAAGGTAGTTGTCAATCCTGAAAAACTTTCACTCGAAATAGATGAAGAAGTTCAGCTAGAGGGAACGCTTCAAGACGCAGAAGGAAATGCGGTCCAGGATACCGTTGTGTTCTATTCCCGTGATCGAAAAAGCGTTTCCGTGACTCCGGAGGGAAAAGTAAAAGCATTAAGACCAGGCTCATTTGAACTTATCGCTCTGGCCATGGCTCCCAACGATCAGCGTATTACAACTTCAATTCCCGTTGACATAGCATATCCGCCGATTACAGAAATTACTTTCCGGGATTTACCCTCCAAAATCTATAGTAAAACAGTTACTGAAATAAATTACGAGGTGCGGGATGCTAAAGGAATCGAACGAGAAGATGCCAATGTAACACTGCAAAGTTCCGATCCGGCTATAGCTTCTGTCGACGAGTTCGGGCGTCTGCATGCCAAAAATCCGGGTACAGTGACAGTCTCTGCTTCCGTTGAAGAAGCAGTAAACAGCTGGCAAACAAAGATTGTGGAAAATCCGGTTGTTTCTATTGATTTGCAAAGTGATCGCAAACAGGTACGCACTGGGGATGTGGTCCATTTTGATGCTAAACCACTTGATAACGCTGATCAAGTGGTTGAAAATGCTCCAGTCACCTATTCATTTATCTCAAAAACGGATGACAATCTGGGAGAAGGTACTGCAGGGCAGATTAAGGATGACGGACGTTTTGTCGCTAATCAATCCGGCCTATACACTATAGTGGCAAAATCCGGTTCAGCAGTTGAAGAGACAGCGATTCGCGTTAATAACCGGAATGTGCAAAAAGATTTAAAAGTTGTTGGCCACGGTCTTGTCAGTGATGTCCACACTTCTGACCTTTGGGTCTGGGAAGGCGTCGATGGCAATGATTACGCCATCACCGGAACCTGGGGCGGCAACGGCGAAGCCTACTTTTGGGATGTCACAGACCCCGCAAATATGACGATTATCGATACCGTCACCGTAGATGCAAGAACGGTCAATGACGTGAAAATTTCTGAGGATGGTCGTATTGGTATCCTTACGCGCGAAGGAGCTTCTGACCGTAAAAACGGTATAGTAATTTTGGACGTCAGCGATCCTTATAATGTGAGTATCATTTCTGAATACAACCAGGGATTGACCGGTGGTGTTCACAATGCTTTTATTTATGAAGATCATGTTTTTGCCGTTAACAATGGACGCCGGTATGATATTATTGATATCAGCGATCCTGAAAATCCAGAAACGGTAAGCCGGTTTGAACTGGATACTCCCGGACATTCTGTTCATGATGTATGGGTTGAAAACGGCATTGCTTACTCTTCAAATTGGGATGATGGTGTTGTTGTGGTGGATGTGGGAAGCACACCCGAAGCACAATCCCCTGAACGACATGATACTGGTGCCGGCTCCTTCGACAATCCTGTCAAACTGGGCAGTTACACCTACCCCAGTGGTTGGAATCACGCTGCATTCCCCTTTAAAAGTCAATCAACCGGAGACTTTTACGTCATTGCCGGTGATGAAGCATTTCCAAATGGTCTTCATGTAACTGATAAGCCGACGATTCCGGCGGGATGGATACACTTTGTGAAATTCGAAGACAGCTGGGATTCACCCAAAGAGGTAGCACGTTATCAAGTTCCGGAAGCTGGAACACATAATTTTTGGGTGAAAGACGATACGCTTTACGTTGCCTATTACAATGCGGGGTTACGTGTTGTCGATATCTCGGGAGAACTAATGGGGAACCTCTACGAGCAGGGACGAGAAATTGCGAAATATGTACCTACGCATCATGAAGGAAAAATTCCAAACGCAGCCATGTCCTGGGGGCCCCAACCTTATAAAGGACACATTTTTATGTCAGACTGGAATTCAGGACTGTGGGCTCTCAAATTGGAAGAAGAACCAAAGGGAACGAACTAGCAAAATTATCATTTTGTTTCATTTACCGCGGAGGAACCAAAGGAAATCACAAAGTTATCTAGAGGATATTTTCAATGGCCTCTGCATATATCTCTGCGCGACTCTGTAGTTTCAGTTTTTTCAAAATCATCATTGAGCAGGTTTCACTGGGTTAGAACTTGCTCAAGACTACTTAACCACTAAACGTGTGCACCTTTAATTTGTTTACCACCATGAGAAGTATCAAACTCTTTTCACTGTTTGCAATATGCTGCATTGCGTTTTTTGCACAACCTTCTTTTGCCCAAACATATCATCTTTACGTAGCAGCTGAATCCGATGACAAAGTCTATCAGGTCTCCTTTAATGCCGACCAACAAGAAGGTTCTATTGATGATATAATTTCTGTTGGTGAATTTCCCACCGAGACCGAAGGACCTCACGGCATAAATATTGGTCTTGATGGAAAATACTGGTATCTGTCGGTAGCTCACGGCAACCCGTACGGCTGGCTATATAAATTCAAAACGGGAACCAACGAGTTTATCACCCGCACTGAACTCGGCATGTTTCCGGCCAGTATGGAAATATCAAAGTCCACAGGGCTGCTTTATGTGGTAAACTTCAATCTTCATGGAGATATGGAGCCAAGCACGGTATCGGTAGTAGATCCTGACGCTATGCAGGTTATTGCTGAGATTCCTACCGGTATCATGCCCCACGGCTCGCGCATTACGGATGATGGCAAATTTCAATATCATGTATCGATGATGACAGATGAGCTGATGGAAATTGACACACGCCGAATGGAGGTCACGCGCCGAATAAACGTTGCGGAAAACAGCCAAGACCATTCGAATTCATCGATGGATAAACCCAAAGCAAATCACAATAGCTATCAGCCTCCACTGGCAAAGCCAACATGGGCGGATCCCCATCCATCAAAAAAACTGGTATATGTGGCTAACAATGGGTCTGATGAAATTGTCGAAGTTGATACTGATGAATGGCAAATCATGCGTCGCTTCAAAACTGAAACAGGTGCTGCTCCCTATAATCTGGAGGTTAGTAATGACGGCAAATACCTTGTTGCAAGCTATAAAGGTCAGGGAACTACCGGCATCTGGAATTTGGATAATAGCACAGAAGAAGCAACAATTCAAAATAGCCGTAAAGTAACCCATGGTGTTACCATTTCACCCGACAGTAAATATGCCTTCATTTCAGTAGAGGGTATCGGGGGTGAACCCGGTTCTGTTGATGTTATAAATCTGGATACCCAAAAACGGGCTGCTGTAATAGAAGTCGGCAAACAAGCCGGGGGTATTATCCACTGGAAAACGACCGATTTATAATATTGAGTTATTGCATATCCAATTTTTAGCCCGGGCTAAAAATTGTTTTTGAAAAACTTTATCTTTTGGTATAATCGGTATTAATCATTTAGCAACAGAATTTCTCAGCGAATGTTTGAACTAGCAGAATTAAAAAATTCTTTTTTCGCTCTTAATCCGGTCATCCAGAGCTTATTCGGAGGTATGTTTACTTATACTCTTACCGCATTGGGAGCAGCTTTGGTATTTTTCACGAAGTCGGTTAACTATAAAGTTCTGGATGCTATGCTGGGTTTTGCGGCTGGCGTAATGATTGCTGCCAGCTTCTGGTCGTTGCTGGTTCCTTCTATAGATATGGCCGGAGCCCAGGGTCTTATAGAGTGGTTGCCTGCAGTAATCGGTTTTCTAACCGGCGGTATTTTTCTGCGTATCTGCGATGCCTATCTACCCCATTTGCATATTGGTCTACCACTCGAAGAGGCTGAAGGAGTTCCAACGACCTGGCGTCGGGCAACACTATTGGTATTGGCAATTACCCTGCACAATATTCCTGAAGGATTAGCCATTGGTGTATTGTTCGGAGCTGCAGCCTCTGGTATCGAAGCGGCCGGCGGAGCTACTGTAATGGGAGCCGTAACGCTGGCAATTGGCATCGGCATTCAGAACTTTCCCGAAGGTACAGCCGTATCTATGCCATTACGCCGCGAAGGGCTGTCAATGGGCAAAAGTTTCTGGTACGGACAGCTTTCTGGTATTGTAGAGCCTATATCTGCCGTTATTGGTGCTGCTGCTGTATTAATGGTGCAACCTCTTTTACCCTATGCTCTCGCTTTTGCTGCTGGAGCCATGATTTATGTTGTCGTCGAAGAACTAATTCCAGAATCACAACACCGCGGTAATGCCGATATTGCCACTCTCGGAACCATGATCGGTTTTAGTGTAATGATGGTTTTGGATGTTGCACTAGGTTAAGTCCAAAAAAATTACTTTATTTATGCCTTAATAATGTAATTTTGGGCTCTCGTTTTCTCTTACATACCTATGAGTGATTCAGCAGTTAGCAAAGACGTCCTTATTGTCGAAGACGACATGATTATTTCAATGGTCTTGGAACGCATGATCAAAAAGCTCGGCCATGAAGTAGTCGATAAAGTTATTACAGGTCAGGGTGCCATTGACTCTGCTTTTGATCTTAATCCCGATCTAATTTTAATAGATATACAGCTCAAGGATGATATCGATGGCATTTCTGCTATGCAGAAAATCCGTGAAAAGTCTGATGTGCCTGTCATCTATATTACCGGTAATTCTGATCAATACAATCTTACCAGAGCTCAAAAAACGAACTTTGTCGACTATTTAGTGAAACCCATTCAAATGAGTCATCTCAAAAAGTCAATAAGCAAAGCCTTTTCAAAGCAGCATACCGAGTAATTTTGTTCTTCTTAAATATTTGTTTTATTGCTTTTACTATAATGAAAACAATTACTTAACAGGGTCATATGATATGGGAGCAACCAGAATTTCTTTTAAGCACGACGGCAAAGACAGCAAAAAGGAATTCGCCAAAGATCTAAAACAGGAAGTTAATAACTATTTCGAAAAACAGAACCTTTCCAAAAATGCCAATACTCAGATGGTGGCAAAAACCATCATCCTGCTTACAACCTATTTCGGATCTTATGGTCTTATCATAAGTGGTATTTTCGATGTTTGGGCAATGGCGGCACTTTGTTTTGTGATGGGAATTGGTATGGCGGGCATTGGCTTTTCGGTATCTCACGACGCTCTTCATGGTGCTTACTCATCAAATAAAACTGTTAATCGTCTTTTAGGATACACTTTCGATCTTTTGGGAGCCAACAGTTATATCTGGAAGATTACTCATAATATTATCCACCATACCTATACAAATATTCACGACCACGACGAAGATCTGGAGGTTGCTGAATTTATTCGGCTGTCACCCAATGCCGAGCATAAACCTATTCACAGAATACAACACTTTTTGGCATTTTTTGCTTATAGTTTTGCCACTTTATTCTGGGCTTTTATCAAAGACTACAAATACTTCCTCCAGTCAAGCCTGGGACCTTATGAGGATAAATCACATCCGACAAAAGAATGGGTAACTCTGTTTGTTACCAAAGCACTCTATTACTGTTATATGCTCGTCCTGCCTTTCTTATTACTGCCGATTGCATGGTGGCAACTGGCAATCGGTTTTTTGATTGTTCATCTTACTGCGGGAATAATTTTAGGAGTTATCTTTCAGCTGGCTCATGTAGTGGAAGGAACAGAACATCCTACCGAAAATGAGGAGGGAAATATTGAGAATGCCTGGATGATACATCAACTGGAAACAACCTCTAACTTTGCTCACGATAACAAACTCTTATGCTGGTATATCGGGGGACTAAATTACCAGATTGAACATCATCTATTTCCAAAAATTTGCAGCATCCACTATCCCGAAATTAGCTCAATAGTACGTGATAAAACTCAGGAATATGATATTCCATACAATTATCATGAAACCTTGAGCGCTGCAATTAAATCCCACTATCAAATGCTCAAAGAGTTCGGTCAGCCGGAGAAAGCATAATTTTTGCAGACTCATCCTGCTGCTGATTACTATTTATTAGAATACTTGAAGAAAACTGAAATTTAATCAGAATTTGGACAGGTTTTATCAGCATCATCTTTGGAAAAGAAGATGTCAATTATATAAGCTGGTATTATTACATTAATAAATAGTAATCATCGGCAAAAACCATAAACTGGAGGGATTATGGAAGCGAATCTCTTGATTGCGGCAGTATCGGGATTTATAGGAGCAATTATTTTAACCCTGCTTATTTATCTGCTCAAAATGGCGGGGCAAGACCTGGACATTCCCTATCTCATAGGAACCCGTTTTGTGGGAGTCGAAGACAAGTCCAAGATTTATACAACAGGTATTCTTCTGCACCTGTTAATTGGCGCGGGATGGGGTGTGCTTTATGTTTTTCTGCTTACCGCCATGGTCGTTACCCCCAACTGGGCAGCCGGCATCTTGTGGGGATTTGCCCATGGTATCTTTGTCGGTGCTATGATGGGAATTATTGCTGATACTCATCCCTATATCGGCGAAGGAAAACCTATCAAATATCCCGGAATAATGGGACAGGAATGGGGAACGCTTATACCTTATTGGATATTAGGACTACATATAATATTCGGAGTCTGTACCCTGTCAATTTATAACTGGTGGGTTTTTGGATAAGCACTGGAAATAAATAGTTATTAATTAACCTGAACAGATAAACCTATGAGCAACAAACTTAAAACACTTTCTGCTGTACAGTTGGAAAATTTAATCAGTAAAGCTGTAGGAGAGTATCTTGAAGAAGAGTGCGAGTGCAAAATCACGAATATGGATACTCCAAACATTGATTCAGAAAATCATATTGCAATTGAGGATAAAAGAAGTATTCACTTTGAGGTAGACCTGGCATATTATGAAGAAAGCTAGCCACTACTCATAAAATGACTTTCGCACGCAACGTGAGCCAAATCTTGCATGCTAACTTAAGCCAGTACTTCAACTGAGATTTAAAAAGGATCTTAGTTCACCAATTCACAGAAATAAATCATTTCGAGTCTTGGCTTCTATCGCCTGAAGATGAATCATCAGGCTAGGAAGATATGAACCGAAGCTTACTTAAGTGAGCTTTTACAAAATATTCTTAGCCCACGGATTCATCCGTGGGTAGAAATAAATCCTATTTGCATGACGGAGTAGCTAAGCGCTCTGTGATAACTGCCGGTAGTTAATCTACTGCAGATGATGTCGGCAATTGATATGGCAGATCCTGCTTTCTCCACCTAGTTTGATGAAAAAAATGGGTTAATACAAGGCATCTCCCGATGAGGCTGGCGAAGCATCATCTTTAAGTTCAGAAGCCTCATCTTTCTTTTTATCGGATAGATCCACTGCCCCATTCGATAGCCAGTCGCGGTAGTTCGCTGCTTGTTGCCAGGAAAGTTCACGGATTGTAAACGCGCGTCCCTGGTTACCGCTCGCAATATGTAACGTAAAGTTACTTAAGCCAAGACGGCTTTGAAATGGATTTTGCTTAATTTCACAGGCTTGCATTCGGTATTTCTTGATAATAGCTGTTGTTTTGCTCAAAAGGCGATACGTCATAATGATAGTGTCATCACCTCTGGAAACCGCAGCATCACGGTACTGCTGGTATCCCAGCATCAAAGCAGGAATCAATACAAACCAGGAATAAACTCCATTGGGAATAAAGGCCCAGGAAACAGCAACAACAGCAAGTGATATCCAAACCATTCGCAGCAAATATCGTCGAAGCCCATACGTGGTAATCGTTGCTGTTTCTTCGATGTCTGCATGGTACTCCGGTATTACCTCATCAATAAATTCGAAGATTCTATGTTTTTCGATGAGCGGAAATAGTGTTGCCGAGTTAGCCTGCTCTTCGCCATATCCGGCGCTCTCAATGACAAGTGCGGCATAACCCAGCGGTTGACGCAGAATCCCTTCCTGGATCTGAACTGCCTGTATCCTGTTAAATGGAACAGTTAGTTGTTTTCTTTCAAACAGACCTCGTGCGATAAGCAGCTCATTTTCCCGCACCTCTACAGTAAAATCATAATATTTGATAATCGTGCTTATAAAAGAAAACGCCCAAGAAATGGCAATAACAGCTATAATCGAATAAATTACCATTGTAGCAGAGGTAGAACTGGGCAAGTTATTTTCCACAAATCGTATAAGCTGTTCGTCGGGGATAATCTGCTCGATCTGTGAAAAGGCGGCGCCGACTACCGAAAGGGCTACACCCAGCCGCCCCGATGTTGAAGCTGCCACCAGCAGATCTTTTGTATTCAAGGAATAGATCTTATGACCCGCTAGTTCCTCTTCTTCCGTAATATCAGCATCTTTTTCTTCTGCTGATTTCTTTCTAAGCAGCTTCTTTAATTCATCGGCCTTTTGACGACTTATTGCATTTATCTTTGCTTCTTTCGAACTACTGCCTGCAGTTTTTACCTCCACTGCAACCAACCCAAATATGCGCTGAATCACACCCGCTGAAACATCAATAACCTGAATACGATCGGAGGTCAGATATATCTTTTTCCGCACGATTACGCCCTGTTCGATCTGTAGCTCTCCCTGCTCTACCCTAAAAATAAATCGATACCATGATATGGCTCCCCAGATCAGGAGCGCTATAACCGTGCCTATAATCCAATACAAGGTGAGATTGGCTTCTTGTCCACCACCCCCAATAAAAATGATAACGAGGATAGTAATAAAATTGCCCCGGATAATATCAAAAGCGTTAGCCAGGGCTGCTGCAGGATGTTGTCGCTGGAAATCAGACATCTTCTTCTGCTAATCGGGCAAACTTCGAAATTTGATCCCGCACCCGGTCGGCTACTTCTTCATTTAGTGCCGGAATACGGTGTGTAGTTGCGGCGGTTGAAATTGTTACATCTGCAAGACCATAAGAACGTAAGATAGGTCCTTGTCTTGTATCAACATGCTGAACACGCTTTATCGGTACAAGCGTTCGGGTAATAATCAGGATGCCGCTTTGCAGATCTACTTCGTGCTCATCTACCTGATAGTACCAACGCCGCCACCGAATTTCAGGGAGGAAAAATATCAGGAGACCGGAGGCAATCACAAGGAGGACAAAAACAGCAATAAGTGTCCATTGTGAGATACCGCTATCCGGTGAGAGCAGCGTATATCCCCACAGAAAAAGGGGGATCAAAATTAGGAAAAACATGAATATGGCCGTAGAAATCCGCCACGCTTTTATTGCCGATTTTGACAGTTTGTGCTGTGGTGCTGAACGCATGGAGTAAAGTTCAAACTGAGAGATAAGTTCAAAAAAGTATAACGTATTGGGCGGTTAGCTTTGAATGGTTCTGATTACAATGGTTTATTTTACTTTGCCCCCTGTCCCCTGCCAGGAGGGGAACTCTTTTTAAGCAGGTCCCCTCTTGAGAGGAGATTTAGGGACGTGTAATTCTGTCATTTTGGATTCATAACCACTTTTTCATAACTCAACCGCAAAACTGCAAATATATAAAAAAAGCCACTGTGAAGTGGCTTTTCAATAGGAAAGGAAAATTTATCCGTTGTTTTTAATATCCTGAATTTCAAGACGGATTTCCTGTGAGAGCTTTTTCAAATTCTGCAGTCCCTTTCGCGCACGAGTACCCGCCGCTTTGTTTCCTTTCTCATAAAATTTTACCATATCATCTTCCAATCCCGTGATAATTCCTTTGATTTCATCAAATCGACTCATAATTATATCCAATTATTTTTGAGTTATTTGGGAGCAACCTCCCTCCTCTGCGAATATTTTATCCGCATGGAATAGCCCTAAGTTAGCATTTTATGCGTAAAAAACCCGTTAAAATTTATTCTGGCTGAGCCACCTTCCCGGGATGAGCTTTTTCGGCATCGGGCACGGTATAAAGCAGAATAAATCCAAGTAGCAAAAGAAGTACAATCACACTCATACCAACGCGCTGACTGTCGGCTATATATGTAAGCCAGCCCACCATTAATGGCCCGATAAACGCAGTTACCTTACCAGAAAGGGCCAAAAGACCGAACATCTGATTTTGCAAATCGGGTGGAGCAACACGTGCCATATATGTTCGGCTGGCAGCCTGTGCTGGCCCCACAAATATCCCCAGCAGTAAACCAATCACCCAAAACCAGACAAGTGCTGTAACCAACAATATGCTGGTCGTTGCCAAGATAAGCCCCACCAGTGAAATCAACATTGTTGTGCGACTTCCGAACCAATCATCAAGCCATGCAAAAACAGCCGCTCCAACACCGGCTGTAATGTTTAAGCCGATCCCGAAGATCAATATATCACGTTCACTAAAATCAAAAGTACCCGCGGCATAAATACCGCCAAAAGCAAAAATCGTTGCCAGGGCATCAATAAAGAGCATACGTGCGATTAAAAAACGCACTATATGTTTGAATTTTCGCACATTTAGGATCGATTCCTTTAACTGCTTCCATCCCGATCTGACTGATTTTCTGAGTTTAATGCCAGTATGCGGACGATCGCTGGTGAAAGTAAACAAGGGCAAAGAAAAAAGCGCATACCAAACAGCAACAAGTACAAAGGTGGCACGCACATGCTCTGCAGCAGCTTTATCCAATCCCAAAGGAGGATTTTCAACATCAACAAATACGAACAATGCTATAACCAGACACACAAGCCCACCAGCGTAACCAAGCCCCCATGACCACCCCGACCATCGCCCTACCCGCTCTTCGGAAGCCAAATCAGGAAGCATGGCATTATAGAATATGATGGCAAACTCTGATCCCACAGTACCAAAAAAGACCAACAGCAATGCCAGCATCACAAATTGTTGCGAAGGCTCGACGAACCACAGGCCGGCAGTGGCTAGAATGCTGAGTATAGAAAACCAGGCAATCCAAGGCTTTCGCCGGCCCATCTGATCGGCAACAGCCCCGACAAATGGCGCACAAATTGCTACGACTAATCCCGCAGCGCCGATGGTATTTCCCCATTGTGTACTACCTAAGGTTTCGTTTTCGGCTACCGATTGCAGAAAATAAGTGGCAAAAACAAACGTTTGTATAACGGCAAAAAAGGCGCTGTTAGCCCAATCATAAAGCGCCCATGAAAAAAGAGAGCGGGTGGATTCCTTTTTTTCTTGTTTCATTCAAAAAATATTTCTTAAAATTTTTGTTCAATAAAAGATGGAATAGTTAGGAAATGCAATATGTTAGTAATAAGCAATGTGAAGTTAACCAAAGAAGAGTGATACTTTCATGAAACGCAAGCGTCAGGATCTCATTTACATCTATGACAGTGAACGCCGGAAGATTATTATGATTGATGGAGAAACAGGGAAACGTGTGAAAGAAGAAGATGACCAGGTAACATCTTTCTTAAAATACTTACATGAAGAAGGACAAATTGTGCTCCTGCGTAAATTTGCAGTATGGTGTGCACGCCAAATCAACGACAAACTGAAACCTATCCAGAAAAAAATTCTGGATTTAGCAGAAGAAGCGATCAACCAGGAAGCTGACGAAGAAGCACTTCGAGAGTTATATGAAGAAACAGAAGGAGCTGCTGTAGCTACCGATACGGTAGGGCTTCGCCAAGACGATGAAAATGCACCGGCATATTTAGCGGCTCGCGAATGCATTAATCCCGATCCGCTGGAGGGTGCTATCCAGGCGGCCCGTTTCCACCGGCTATGGGCAGAAATGAAAGATAAAAAGGAGGACGATGAAGATGAGATGGATGATGTTGCTCTGAAAGAAATCAAAGCGGAAACAAGTAAATCTGCGATTCAAAAAGTTGAAGAACAGCAAACTAATTATCTGCTAGATATGATGAATAAGCAGTAATCTCTTACTTTTAAATCCCTTGGAAGAATGGTTTGAGATCAATGTAATATCATTAGCACGGGAATTAATTCCCGTGCTAATAATTATTTTTTGATCAACCAAATCCCTTATCCTGTCACTTCAAATGCAGTGAGAAATCTTGTTTTTAATAGATGAGTCAATAACCAAAATTTATCACCTACTGTTATTCCGGGAGGTGATAATTTAATTGCTTAACAATATACCGCCGTTACAACTTGTGACGGATGAACCGCTACTGACCCGGTTTATTAGAAAGAAATATTTACGAAGGTTGTCTTAATTAACAGGATCAGTAGAAAAAGTAAATCTAAAGGCCGCTCCCTTTCTCTCATCCAAAATTTCAGTTCGGGCATCAAGCTGGGCAGCAAAAGTGCTTATCAACATAGAGCCAAGCGAACCGGTGCCATTAAAATCAAAATCCTCCGCAGGAAGCCCAGGACCGTTGTCTGCAATTATCAGCTCGAGCTCACCATTTATTTTTTTTAAGCTAATTTCCAGCACCCCTTTTTCGCCCGGTTTAAAGGCGTGCTTAAAAGCATTAACCACCAGTTCATTCACCAGCAAACCGCACGGTACTACCTTGTCAATATTAATATCCACAGGTTCCATATCGAACTGTAAACTAACTGAATCATTCACACGATTAAACGTATAGTGAATTGCCTCAACAAGCTCCTTTAGATAGCTGTCTAGAGGGACAGCCGAAAGCGAATCAGTTTGATACAGTTTATCATGGATAGTTGCCATAGAGTGTATCCGCGACTGGCTGTCCTGTAAAACCCGCCGGGCCTCTTCATCTCGTGTAGTATCAATCTGTAATCCAATTAATCCAGAAATAATATTGAGATTATTTTTTACCCGGTGATGAATCTCTTTTAAAAGAATCTCTTTTTCATCCAAAGTGTGCTGAAGCTTTCTTGTTTTTTTATCCACCTGGCGCCGTAGCATAACAATCTAACCACCGACCAATAATATTACTATCCCCAGTCCCCCCATTGCTAAATGCCAATAGAAACGGGGGAATCCAGTATACTGCAAATCATCGGGCGAACGCAGTATAACTTTATAAGTTCTTTGCTCAGGAAAATTAGGATTGAACTCTCCTATCACGCCCTTGCCATAAACCTGGTCTCCGATGCTTAACACATCAAAATCAAACTCATCATATCGTGTATGGAAGTTTGTCACATACAGCATGATTGAAGAACGAGAAGTATCCGTAGGGGCCACACGCAGATACTTTCCGTTATAAATCGTTCCCTTTTCTATAACAAATCCCTCTCCTTCTACCAGCATCCCAATATATTGGCTGGGATTTTCTATCGCTTTATCTAACGGTTTGGGTGCGGGTTCTTCAGCAGCATCAGGAAATACCTGATATCTGCTAACTTCAAGCTCCGCCATACCTTTATAGTTCTGGATTTTACCAGTAACAACAAGACTGTCACCCGGTTTGATAGGCTTTGGAGTATCCATCGCAAAAATAGACATGCCCGCTGAATCGTTTTGCACGAAAGATTGCAGGTAGTGCTCATGAAGAACACCTGTTTCCACATTAGCTATACCAGTAATGGTAACTTCTTCACCCAAAAAATCGAGCGTATTATCTTGATCGGCATCGGTACGAATCTTTGAAAATGTCCAAACTGTATCAGGCTGGGGCTGCGCCGATATATTTTCAACCACACCTAAAAGAAATAGGCTCATAACCGACAACAACAGATAAAATAATAGCCAGCGAGTTGCCTGCCCAGAATGATTAGTCCCCATTATAACTCCTGCGTCTTAACCGAAAGCGATTTTGACCAGTAAATAAAGAAAATTTAACTTCCCAAGCTACTTTTTAAGACAAAAATTTACATATAAGCAATGGCACCAGGATAAACTCCTTCAGTCAAAATTTCTTTTTTACCCGAACTTTTTAAGCCGCATCTGATGTTCTACTTTGCAGTTATTCTAATCTTTATAAATATATGGCCAAGAATTTACGTTGCCTGGTTACAGGTGCCACGGGTTATATAGGCGGACGTTTAGTACCGCACTTGCTTAATAAAGGATACCAGGTACGCGTTCTGTCGCGAGATAACTCGCGCCTGCAGGGCCGATCCTGGGTTGACGATGTTGAAGCTATTGAAGCCGATGTGCTTGAACCTGATACGCTATCCAATGCACTTAAAGATATTGATGTTGCCTATTATTTAATCCATAGCATGAGCGGCAGCAGCAATTCGGGTTTTCAGCAACGGGATATCCAAGCCGCCAAAAATTTTGGAGCAGTAGCACAAATAAATAATGTGGATCGCATCATCTATTTGGGTGGGCTCGGAAACCCTGAGGATAAGCTATCTGAACACCTTTCATCACGACAACAAACCGGAGAGATACTTCGACAGTCGGGAGTATCTGTAACAGAATTCCGGGCAGCAATAGTAGTCGGATCCGGGAGCAAATCATTCGAGATGATTCGTTATCTGACTGATCGCCTGCCTGTTATGATATGCCCAAGTTGGGTATACAGCAAAGTACAACCCATTGCTATAGGCGATGTCCTGAATTATTTAGTTTCTGCTATTGAAAAACCCGAAAGTAAAAATGAAATCATCGAAATCGGTGGCAGCAGTGTCATTTCTTATGCCGATATGATGCGTATTTATGCTCGAATTAACGGGCTCAACCGAATTCTCATACCAGTACCTGTACTCTCTCCTGCCCTCTCCTCTCATTGGGTGCATTGGATGACTCCTATTCCCGCATCACTGGCACGACCACTCATAGAAGGACTCAAAAATGACGTTGTAGTCCGAGACAATAAAGCCGAAAAGCTGTTTCCGGAAATTAAACCCATATCATATAACAAGGCTGTAGAACTCGCTATCGCCCGAATTGAAACTGAAGATGTCGAAACTACCTGGAACGACTCGCTGAGTAGCAGCAAGGGTGATGAACAGCCGGTTGTCCTGAAAACAAAACAGGGCATGAACATTGAGCAGCGAATCCGCAATGTAAATGCATCGAAGCATTATGTATTTAGCACATTTACCAGCCTCGGCGGTGATAAAGGATGGCTAACTTATGGATGGGCCTGGAAACTGCGGGGCATAATTGATCGAATGGCGGGTGGAGTCGGATTCCGCCGCGGACGTCGTCACCCCCAGGAGTTACGGGTTGGGGATGCTATCGATTTTTGGCGGGTGGAGGCTGTAAAAGCTGACTCTCTTTTACGTCTTCGGGCCGAGATGAAGGTACCCGGTCGCGCCTGGCTTGAATTTCAGGCCATCGAAAAAGATAATCAGCAAACAAAATTGGTACAAACTGCTTATTTCGCTCCAAAAGGGCTGATGGGATTGCTTTATTGGTATGGATTGTATCCAATTCACGCACTTATATTTTCTAGTATGATCGATCATATAGCCAAAGAAGCCGAACAGCAAGATGACAAATCATAATGTGTCATCCGATCTGCAACTGGATCTCCCTGAACCTTCTAAAAAATTACCCCTACCTTCATTCGATCAAATAATCTAGTACTGCCCCCCAGTCGGTAAAAGGCTCATGACCAAAATAGATATGCTTACCCTCAAATTCCGCAGCACCATTAGCTGTACGATCATCTATTAAATAATCGCCTTTATTGAGATGCTTATTGTGAGATAATATCAGGCGCTTATAGGCCACCTCGGGCAGATGTTCTTGCACCCATAATAACTTATCGATCCATGCAGAAGGATTCTGCCACGGCGCGGTTGATAAAATATAGGTATTGTAGTGCTGACTTAGCTGACAGAATCCATCGATGGCCCCGTCAATGGGCGGCAGATCGGCAAAAAATCCCGGAACTTCATCGATATCTCCTTTATACTTTTTACGAACTTCTTCGGATAGCTGATCGATCCCCCCGGGAAAATCGACCAGTACGTTATCCATATCTACATACACAATCTTCTTACTCATCGTCTGACGTAATGCTACTTATTAGGAGTTAGAATAACCTTACCGATATTTTGGCGCTCTTCAATATACCGGTGAGCAGCAGCAATTTCATCAAACGTAAAGGTCCGGTCCACATGCGGATTTATCCAGCCTTCCCGGACACCATCAAGAATTTCATCAATCCAGATCTGGCCTTTTTCCCGTTCATGCCATAGATGACCAATATTAGTACCAAATACTCCGCGATTTTTATCCAAAAGTGGCAACGGATGAAAAATGGGCATCTGTACCACCGTTATAAGTAAATTCCAAAATCTTTTGATGCCTCCTGCCCCTTGGCTAGCTGATGAAATCCCAAACATTCCCAGCCGCCCGGTAGACCGCAGTGCCTTATAACTGCGTTTCCATTCTTTGCCGCCAAGTGGATCAATAATCAATTCAACACCTTTCCCATTTGTCAAATCCATCAGTACCTCATACCAGTCATTGTTTCGATAATCTATTGCATAATCCAACCCTCTTTTATTCAGGAAATCGTGCTTTCGTCGGCTGGACGTGCCATAGATCGTTGCTCCAATATGTTTTGCAATATCCAGCGCTGCAATACCAACTCCTCCACCCACATTATGAATGAGAATGGATTCGTACGGCTGTAGATTGCCCATCACACGAATCAAGATGTGAGCAGTCATATAATTGACGGGAATAGCAGCAGCTTCAACAAAAGATAGATTCGGAGGCTTTTTGAACACCTGGTCCGGCGGCACAGCTACCTGCTCGGCCTGTCCATTAAAACGGGTGTAGCTTACTACTTCTTTTCCCATCCAGTCTTCGTTCACATCCTGTCCAACATCCATTACTACTCCGGATACTTCATAGCCAACCACACATGGCTTGTCCGGTGCATCGGGATACATGCCCTTGCGCGCCAGGATATCAGCAAAATTGAGCCCCGAGGCTTTTACATCGATAACCAGCTCATTCGCTTTGGGCGCTAAATCCGGAACCTCCTGCAGTTCTAATACATCATAGCCACCGTCTGCTTTATTTACGATCTGGATCATATTTTTGGCTTACTTAAATTGTATAGTTCTTAAGTCTTTAACAATGCATCCTTTTCAGATTTTAGAAACTGCAGCTTGCTAGCTTCTTCTAACAATGTAATAAGATCTGTATCAAAAATTTACTTGGCAGTAATTCGTGATGTGAGTCTGCCGAGGGGCGGGCTTTAAAATCTTACTGTGATAAGCGTGCACCTTATCACACATTAATAGTTTCAAGTGTGGACACTTGAAACAACTAGTGAGGGTTACATGGGGAAGGTCGGCTTATTTATCAGAATGACAAATTTAATTAGGAGTAGAATCACCTTTTGTCATCACCAGTGGCTAAGCAATAAAAAGTGTAGGATTTCCAAGAAATTCCAATTCAATTCGAGTAGAATAAACAGCACAAAATTTTAAGATGGTTACTATCGCCCAAAGATGAATCAGTGGACTAAGAATGTTTTACAAAACTCACTTAATTGAGCTTGGTTCAGTTTAGCCTCTTCAAAAAATGCTTGTGACTTTATTTTTTTCGATGTCATTTTGACCGGAATCCACCCACTGGCCCTGTGGAATCCTTCGATTAACGGAGGGCCACAGTGTGGCATTCCACGGGGCTGGCGGATGGAGCGAAGAAATCTATCCTGGCAACCTTTTCATAAAGGATACATAAGATAATTACCCGAATAAATCAGGTACTGATACTAGTTTAAAATTACAGTTTATATTCAAGTGCTAAAAATTAATCTTCATCTGACTATTTGGAAGTTTTAATCCAACAAACCTCATGATTCCCGGCAGCAGTTTTGTATCTTTGGCTCGCTTTAAAAATAACTTTCTGAACTTCTGTAATGGCGGCATCATCACCGTTTGAAGAAAATTCGAGACTCAAAAATTTCCTGCTGATTACCGGCATCGTTCTCATCGCTCTGAATCTGCGTCCCGCTTTGGCGGGAGTGGGACCGCTGGTAAGTACTATCCGCGAATCCACGGGGCTTTCGAATGCAATGCTGGGACTGCTTACCACCTTGCCCCTGATTGCCTTCGGCGTTCTCTCAACGCTGACTCCTCTTTTTTCGCGCCGGCTCGGGATTGAGGGGACTCTTGCTCTGGCTATGGGATTATTAACGGGCGGTATTTTACTGCGCGTTATCCCCTCCAACCTGGCACTCTTTGGTGGTACACTGCTGCTGGGAATCGCCATAGCATTTGGTAACGTTTTGCTGCCCAGCCTGGTCAAACGTGACTTCCCGAATCACAGTGGAATTATGACGAGCGTGTATTCAAGCATGCTCGGCATCGGAGCTACTGTTGCAGCTGGTGTAAGTGTTCCTTTGGCACACGATCTGGGATGGGGCTGGCGCTGGTCGCTGGGATCATGGGCTGCTCTGTCCGCCCTGGCACTGATCATATGGCTGCCGCAGCTGAAAGATCTTACCCTGCCTCGGCACGACCGTAGTTTTGTACAATCATTAAAAGATCTCGGAAGCTCCAAAACGGCCTGGCAGGTCGCCTTATTTATGGGATTACAATCCTTCGCTTTTTACGTGGTACTGGCATGGCTTCCCGAAATTCTGCAGGATCGAGGCCTTACGCCCAACGCTGCCGGCTGGATGCTCTCGCTCTCACAAGCTACAGGGGTCGTAGGTACCTTATTGATTCCAACCTGGGCCGAAAAGCTGGATGATCAGCGCGGGCTCGTCTGGCTGCTGATGATCTGTGAAGCCGTGAGCCTGGTGGGACTTATGTTTGAGGATCCGTTTCTGGTATGGCTGTGGGTCTCGCTGATAGGTCTGGCGCTGGGGGGCAGTTTCGGTCTATCACTGCTTTTTATCGTACTTCGTTCAACCGATTCCGAAACAGCTACCGAGCTTTCAGGAATGTCGCAATCGGTCGGATATCTGCTTGCCGCCATTGGCCCCACCTTTTTTGGCGCCATGCACGACTGGACCCAGGCTTGGTTTGTCCCTCTGCTGTTTCTGCTGATTATCGTAGGAGCAAAACTCATCTTTGGACTGGGCGCCGGCAAGCCGCAGGAAGTGAAGTAGTAACTCTGCCACTCTTTCATCGTCAACTCACCTGTCAATAAAAGCCGTGGGGATTTCTGATATATTTACCAAACTTGTGATAACATTTTATGCAGAAGGACTTGTTGCGATAATTATAGATTAGCACCACAAGTTAGAGTTTGTCTCTTTCGTCAGGTTCATTATCGGGGACCTTGGATAATACCTTTTCAAATTTTTCTCGTGAGCCTAACTCCCCTCTTTCTTTTAGGTATTCTACTGTCATTAAAGCAGACAGTTTTTCCGAAACAGCAGAATTTATTAGCTGATTCATAGATACGCCTTCTTTTTTGGCCAGCTCTTTTATCTTTTCATGCATCGAGTCGGGTAGCCGTACACTTAACGTGCTCATAATTCTCCGATTTTAATTAAAAATTGCTTGGGTGTTATTGCTTTCAGGTCAAACTGCTCAATACCTTTAAAGTCATCAAGATTATAGGTAATGATATAATCACAACCTGCTTCAACAGCCAATTCCAGTATCATATCATCTTTGGAATTTTTCAAAAAAGGTCGCCAAAGAAAAAAGATATCACGCTTGTCAGCTACTTTGCATAGGTAGTTTAATAAATCATCAATATCGGTATCAATCAGATGTTCAAACTTTTTCCTTTTGCATACCGCTTCATACTCAATCAGTAAGGGTACGGAAAGACTGATACCAAATTTTCCGGTTCCAATTAAACTGATCAATCTAAAGGAGGCTCCTCGGTTCGAGCGAAGAGCTGAAATTAGGACATTGGTATCAATAACAACGTTAATCATAATGTGGTATTATATGCAATACCAAAATAATATCAAAAATTTGTGAGCTACCCCTCCGCATTAAGCGGGCAGTCCTCACTCCTTCGGGTGAACTGTTCGGAGGACAAGCGCCGAACTGGCTTTTTAGCTCTTCGTTCATTATTTAATAAAAGTATTTGTTCCCTGCATACTTGAAGTGCAATGTCGTAGTATCCTTATCTATGATTCGACAATTCAGTCTATTCATTTTCTTTTGTATTTCTATTATCGGATGTCAGGACTCGGTCAATATTATCGAGGATCCCAACGAACCTTATCATAAAATACACATTGATGGTGAGGTACAGTTTCATGGAGAAATATCATGGTCTGCTCCCGATGACTCATTAGATACAACCATAGAAGTAGAAAATATAGGTACTGACACTGCAAGAATTGAAGCAGGTCCTTGTAGTTTCAATGTTGTTGCTTACAATGATAACGGAGAAGCTGTTTGGTATAATAGAGCGCAAAAAAACTATGTCTGTCCAGACAAGATGATTATCTATGTAATTGAACCAGAAGTGACCAAAGAACTTACCGATCAAATCTATATTAGCGGGACAAATTTGTACTGGGATATTCCTGCCGGTGACTGGAATTTTGTAATAGAGACTAAAACGGAAAATGGAAAATCAATTTCATTTAGTGCCAATTCACAATAAAGATTAATTGTAGTCATAATACATTCATTAAGCAATCGATGGGATTCAACTCCGTAAAAACTCTTTTTCTTTACATTCGCTCTCATTCACATAGAGAGCATTTATAGATATAGATCTTAGTCAACCTCAATCCACGAAGAATATGCAAACACTTCTAATTATCCCTCAGAGCAATGAGTTTGACTATTTTATTGATGGCTTGCTCCGGGAGGGTTGCCGGGTTGATGATGCAACATTTGGATCTATCAAAGGGGTAATAATAAGCGAACTGGAGATCTCCATTGCAACAGGCGGTCATGGGAAAGCTCAGTTTGCTGCCCAGACACAGCACTTGATCGCTCATCACCCCGGCGATATTGACCTTATTATCTGTGCCGGCGCCTCAGGTGCATTGACAGAGCAGGTTTCATTGGGTGATGTTATTGTAGGCACAAAAACCATTGAACATGATTACAAACTGCGTTTTGTTGAAAAACCACTGCCCGCACATAGTGGGGATCCGCAAGTCATCAGTCAATTGCGAGATATAGCCCAAAATTATCAGTTCCCATTCAATATCCATTTTGGTAAAATCGCCAGCGGCGATGAAGACATTATTGATCCTGAAGATGCCAGGGCTCTACATACAAAAACAGATGCTCTTTGTGTTGCCTGGGAAGGGAGTGGTGGTGCCCGTGCTGCGGAACTGAGTGAACTTCCATTTCTGGAAGTTCGGGCAATTACGGACAGTGCTGACGGTTCAGCATCTGAAGATTTTCAAAAGAATTTAGGGAAAGCAATTCCCAATATATCTTCAATGTTAGTACGCTGGTTGCGTGACAGAACATCATAGTTTTAGGCAGTGAGGTGTTGCTTCAGCAGTTTACAAATCGTATGATACAACAGCCCGTTAATGAGTTTGACTGATCCAATATTTTACCTTCAATTAATCAGTAAAAATATGACTGTTTTTGTTGCCGACAAACTGCCTCAGCAAGCCATCGACGAACTAAAACAACTAGGCGTAGATGTGCATTTTGATCCATCAGCCAAAAGTAGTGACTTGGAAGATGGTATGGATGATGTAGATATCCTAATTGTACGATCTACTGTCGTCAGTGAAAAGTGTATTAAAAACAGTCCACGCCTTATGCTGATCATTCGCGCCGGTGCCGGCGTAAATACCATCGACATCGAAGCGGCCAGTAATGCAGGGATTTATGTGGCCAACTGCCCCGGCCAAAACTCTATTGCCGTTGCGGAACTCACGATGGGTTTAATACTATCGCTTGACCGGTACATTGCCGATAATGTCATCGATTTTAGAAATGGATTCTGGAACAAAACGGAGTACAGCCAGGCAGAAGGGCTGTTCGGCAAAACCCTCGGCGTTGTTGGTGTGGGACAGATCGGGCAGGAGGTGATAGAACGAGCCAAAGCATTTGGGCTAAATATCGTAGCGTGGTCTCGCTCACTGACTCCTGAAATTGCTGAAAAAATGGATATCGACTATGCTGACAGTGTCGAAGAAGTTGCCAAACAGAGCGATATACTTTCCGTACATCTGGCCATAACGCCCGAAACAAAGGGTATAATCTCCAAGAAAGTGCTCTCTTCTCTTAAAGATGGCGCCTTTTTCATAAATACGGCCCGGGCAGGCGTAGTTGATGAAGATGCTTTATATGAAGAATTAAAGTCGGGACGTATCAAGGCAGGTCTGGATGTATTCAGCGATGAGCCGGAATACAAGCAAGGGGAAGTTAGCAGCCGGTTTCAGGAACTGGAGAATGTATATTTGAGTCATCATATCGGGGCAAGCACAAAACAAGCGCAACTTTCAGTAGCTTCCGATGCCGTAGATATCGTTCGCGGATATTTACGCGAGGGAAAAGTCAGAAACTGGCTGAACCGCTGTGAGCAAACAGAAGCGCCCTGGAAACTTGTTGTTCGTCATTTCGACAAGCCGGGCGTAATAGCTAATGTTATGAATGAACTGAAGGTGGCCGACATCAATGCTCAAGAGCTTGAAAATGTTATTTTCGAAGGCAAGAAAACAGCCTGCTGCACAATACAGCTGGATGCCAAGCCATCCGAGGAAACATTCAATAACATTCGAACTCGTCAAGACGAGGTAATCAGTGCAATGTTGATAGAAAATAAATAATACAGCGCGCTCTGATCATTCTAAGCAACCGCTTTAACAGCAAAAGTGAAACCTACAAAAATATTGGACGTCAAGTCGCTGCAGTCAGCATAATCAAAATCATTGGCCTTCTAAACAACCTGAAAAAAGAGGGCTGTTCTGAAGTTGCGGCTCTGGATCTTAAGGAATTAGAACTACCGCACTAACTTAGATCGTCAAGTGAATATTTGATATGGATCAATATACAAAACCTATCTGGTCGAGTTCTGTACTACTGACCATTGACATGCAGGAAGATTTCAGCCATGAGAATTCTCCCTCATATGTTGATGGGACCGAAAAAGTCATACCGAAGATTTTAAAGCTTATCCAATATTATCGCAACCAACATTGGCCTATAGTTCATATTGTAAGGTTATATCGTCGCGACGGATCCAATGTTGATATCTGCCGACGAAAATCAGTGGAAGACGGTAACCACATTGTGGCTCCCAATTCACAAGGGGCAGAACTTGTGAGTGAATTAAAACCCAGTAGCTCTGTCCGGTTAGATGAAGAACAACTGTTACAATCAAAACCTCAAAAGTTGGCGGAACAGGAATGGGTCATCTATAAACCACGCTGGGGCGCTTTTTACAAGACGGGATTAGATGATTTTTTAAAAGAACTACATGCTTCAACGGTTGTGGTTTCGGGATGTAATTTTCCCAACTGTCCGCGCACAACGATCTATGAAGCAAGTGAAAGAGATTACAGAACAGTGCTTGTAAAAGATGCGGTTTCTGGTCTGTATCCAAGAGGAGAAAAAGAGCTTCGGGATATAGGTGTTGCTGTCTGTGAAACCAGTGGAATAATTACTAATTCAGAATAGCTACAGTCATACTTTCCAGTTTGACTCAGCACGCAATATCGAGAGTTTTTCCTGATCAAGACCTATTTCAGTAATTCTTTTCTGTAATGTTATAATTTCCCGTTCGTGTTAATCCGTGGAATAGAAGATTCTTCCGCTCCTTGCCTCATCGGTTTTAAATCAGTAAGCTTCAAAACATTCGTACTGCACACTATAATTATAAGCTAGGTGATCCACATCAAATTATATTCCCATGTTATTTACCAAGAGCTCTTATTCCGACTTTCCGTGGAAACTTCTGACTGTTGAAGCTGTCCTTGTAGTTTTGAGCGTTCTGTTGGCACTGGCGCTCAACAGCTGGCGGGAAGCCCGTGCTCACCAGGATGTGGCAGAACGTGCTTTACAAGAAGTAGTTGATGAAGTTGAGTCAAACTGCTCACGAATTATAAATTACCACGACTATCATCAAGCTGTTGCAAATGGTGAAAAAGAACCTGCCGGAATCCAAAGCGGATTTCTTCGTAACGACGCTTGGGATGTTGCCAAAACTACCGGTGCCGCTTCATATCTTGATCATGAACTTGTAGCCCAAATCGGAGAAATCAATGCCCATCAAAGCGACCATCGATCCATTGTACAAGCTTATTTGCAAGCCCTTTTCACTATTGGACTCCAGCTTGAGCAACCGGAAGAAATGCATCAGGAAGGAGAACGGGGTGTAATCCGTGAACTCGTTCGCATTCAAAAAAGTTTGCTGGAAAATTATCAGAGTTTGCTGCTACTTATTAATGAACATTACGGCGACTCTTTTGATACAAACGATATTTGCAAAGAGGAGGAATAAATCTCGCGAATATTGAAACATATCGGCTGTAAACTCTAGTCTGGAAGTGCAAAATATTTTGACTCCATCTATTCTATCCTTTTAATGAAACGAACGTCCTATTTATAAGTGGGAGATAGAGGTTGAATCACAGAGATAAGTTACTACTTTCGTTATGTAATCAAATTCATCTTCATAGTTCTTTAACACGCTGCGTTCCTCATACGGAAATTTAGTATAATCCTATTACCGTTTATTGGATTCGAATCCATAAAACCTGCATTCGACATATTGCCAATATGACATTAATATTTTATTCAATACCAATTCTTTCTCTAAAGAATGAGGATTATGACAGTATATAAACAACCTCCGACTACGTTTGCAGAACTGATACAGCCACTCCCAAAGGAAATACAAACCATCGCTTCTTGGCTTCGAAAAAAGATCAAAGAAATACTACCGGAAATCGATGAAAACATAAGTGGTGGCCAAAAAATGGGGATGGCATTATATAGTCATGGAAGTCCTAATAATGTAATTTGTGGATTTCAGCCTACTGAAAGTATGTGCAAGCTTTTTTTCCACGGTTGGAAGATTTTACAGGAAAGAGGCTTCAAACTTGAGGGCTCTGGCAAAAATGCCAGACACATCAAATTGTGGTCAGAATCTGAATATCAATCTGAAGCAGATGAAATAGAAGAAATGCTGAATATTGTAAAGAAAAAATTAATACAATGAATCCAACCGGCCTTACTGTCGATAGATTTTCAGATCTAAATAAAAAAGGCAGCCCCGAAATTAATTGAGGCTGCCTTTTTAAATTGTGAGGTTTTTGAGTATTTAATCCAGATCGAAGCGATCCAAGGTCATCACCTTGGTCCATGCATCCACAAAGTCCTTCACGAACTTTTCTTCAGCATCGTCGAATGCGTAGACTTCAGCTTGTGCCCGCAACTCTGAATTCGAGCCGAAGATAAGATCTGCACGGGTAGCAGTCCACTTTGTTTCGTCTGTATCGCGATCACGTCCTTCGAAGACAAGCTTTTCATCTGACTTTGGCTCCCAGGTTGTACTCATATCCATCAGGTTGACAAAGAAGTCATTGGACAGAACACCCGGATTATCAGTCAAGACACCATGATCAGACTGATCGTAGTTGGTATCGAGCACGCGCATGCCACCGAGCAGCACCGTCATTTCAGGAGCTGTCAGCGTAAGCAGCTGTGCCTTGTCTACCAGCATCTCTTCCACGGTATCATTCCGATCGGTGTTATAGTAGTTACGGAAAGCATCCGCATCCGGCTCCAGCCATTCAAACGATTCCACACCTGTTTGCTCCTGAGTGGCATCAGTGCGACCCGGCGTAAAGGGTACGGTCACATCATAACCAGCTTTTTCTGCCGCCTTCTCGATAGCAGCAGAACCACCCAGAACGATCAGATCGGCAAGAGAAACTTTTTTACTGCCGGATTGTGCATCATTGAATGTTTCCTGTATACCTTCGAGCGTCTCCAGCACGTTAGCCAGCTGCTCAGGATTATTTACTTCCCAATCCTTCTGCGGTGCCAGGCGTATACGCGCGCCGTTTGCACCACCTCGTTTATCGGAATTACGATATGTTGATGCTGATGCCCATGCCGTAGATACCAATTCAGAAACAGTCAAATCGGTTTCCAGTATCTCTTCTTTCAACTGGGCGATATCCTCATCATTAATCAGTTCATGATCAACTTCGGGGATCGGATCCTGCCAGATGAGATCTTCTTCGGGGACTTCCGGACCAAGGTACCGCGACTTGGGTCCCATGTCCCGGTGGACAAGCTTAAACCAGGCACGGGCAAAAGCGTCGTGAAACTCATCCGGATCCTCATAAAAACGTTTTGAGATCTTTCGGTATTCGGGATCTTTCTTCAGAGCAAGATCCGTTGTCAGCATCATAGGAGCATTTTTCTTTGACGGATCGTGTGCATCCGGTACGGTACCTTCTCCTGCACCATCCTTGGGCTCCCATTGCCACTTACCAGCAGGACTCTTGGTCAGCTCCCATTCATATTCAAATAAGTTTTCAAAAAAGCCTGTATCCCATTCGATCGGTTGATTGGTCCATGCGCCTTCAAGTCCACTGGTTATTGTATCCGGACCTTTACCAGTACCGTGTGTATTCTCCCAGCCAAGTCCTTGTTGCTCGATAGGAGCTGCCTCAGGATCGGGTCCATTGTGGTCTTCGGGAGCAGCACCGTGAACTTTTCCAAACGTGTGTCCACCGGCAATAAGCGCAACTGTTTCCTCATCATTCATCGCCATGCGTTTAAACGTCTGACGAATAAAATCCGCAGCTTTTTGAGGGTCCGGCTCACCGTTGGGCCCTTCGGGATTTACATAAATCAGCCCCATATGGTCGGCGGCAAGAGGTCCCTGGAGATTTCCTTCCTCGTCGTGACGTTCATCTGCCAGCCACTCTTCTTCAGATCCCCAGTTAATATCTTTCTCGGGCTCCCAGATATCTTCTCGTCCGCCTCCAAAACCGAAAGTTTCGCATCCCATCGATTCCAGCGCGCAGTTTCCGGCCAGGATCATCAGATCTGCCCAGGAAAGTTTCCTGCCATATTTTTTCTTGACCGGCCAGAGTAAACGGCGTGCCTTATCCAGACTCACATTATCAGGCCAGCTGTTTAGCGGGGCAAACCGCTGATTACCGGTACTTCCACCTCCTCGGCCATCGGCAACACGATATGTACCTGCACTGTGCCATGCCATTCGGATGAAGAGCGGTCCGTAGTGCCCCCAGTCGGCCGGCCACCAGTCTTGTGATGTTGTCATCACCTCTTCGATGTCTGCCTTCACAGCATCAAGATCAAGTTTCTCAAACTCCTCAGCATAATCGAAATCCTCATTCATCGGGTTAGACAAAGAAGAATGCTGGTGAAGAATATCCAGATCCAGCTTGTTCGGCCACCAATCACGATTCTTGGTGCCGCCACCGGCAGTTTCTTTTAATTCACCATTATGAAATGGACATTTACTAATCCCATTACTCTTTTCTTCACTATTTGGTGCTGTCTCTTTTTTTTCGGTATCCATGACTACAACTATTTTATTATTTTCTTTTAAGCTGTACTGAACATACTAAATTCATTTAATAATATTTATTACTCTTCTATAGAAAATAATTATAGCCTGTATTTCATTTATTTATGACAAGAGAGAACGGAATAAATGCACCCCCAAGAAAAAGGTTGAATACAGGAAAAGCTGAATAAATAAGCATCTCCTCGAGTAAAGAATACATCCACAGATGAACAATCTTAATTTCAATAGTTCAGGTAGGCTATACAACCATATAGTCGGTTCTGCTTTTCTTTTTTTAATTTTCTCTTTATCCCTGCTTTTCTTGAAAATTAGCCGGTAAATAGTAACTTATTAAAAGCTGACAATATTTAGAGATGGAGTCCAATGAAATCCGTTCATGTCAACAACTACAGCTTCTCCTATATAGAAGAAGGAGCGGGAGAGCACGTGATTTTTGTCCACGGGAGTATCAACGACTACCGTACATGGAAGAATCAAATAGAACCATTCGCAGAGCATTTTCGGGTAATAGCTTACAGCCGCCGCTATCATCATCCAAATAATTCTGAAATAGATATTTCTGATTACACTGTATCGCGGCATTCAAAAGATCTTTCTACGTTCATAAAAGCACTTGACCTGCCACCGGTACATATTGTCGGATCTTCTTATGGAGCGTATATCGGACTTATGACTGCAGTAGAACATCCTAACCGGGTGAAATCGCTTGTGATGGGTGAGCCACCCGTCATTCCCCTGCTGATATCAAATATGAACAATCCCCTGCAAATTCTGTCACTTCTGATCAGGGATTACGCTACAGGTAAAAGTTTTTTGAAGTTTGGGATGAAAGCTTTTTCACCTGCCCAGAAACAACTTCGCAAAGATAATTTTGAAGAAGGGGTTCGTTTATTTGCAAATGGAGTCTTGGGAGAAGATGGGTTTGAAAAGTTACCTGAAATAGGAAGAGAACAGATGATTGACAACGGTCCGGCATTGAAAGCGGAACTACTCGGACCTGGATTTTCTGAAATCCCGCAAGAGAAAATATCCAAACTACAAACTCCCACGCTTTTACTGTATGGAAAAAACAGCCCCACTTTTTTCCATACCATATCCGACAAGCTGTATGATCTTTTGCCCAACCGACAGCGGGTGATTTTTAACAATGCCTCTCATGATATGCACGTGAAAAACTGGAAATCCTACAATCAGGAAGTGATGGATTTTCTATTTAAACATAATTAATTCTGCTACAAAACCGACCGTGCCGAAACTTTCAGCACACTCATCCCTCTCGAGAGGAGGCTTTTTTATACAACAATCTGTTTTTACCGGAAAGTTGCCTGTATGGACGCAGAGCGACTGAACCAGATTTGGTATGGAGAGTGGAGTATATTGATCCACCACTTATCACCTGTAAACTGTCAATCCATTTTATGCCTGATATATTTATAGAGTTCTCCTCTCGGTACTGCTCCAATTGGGAGCCGTGAAGTTGCCTTTCATGCAAAGCTATTCCGTTTTGAAAGCCTGCCCTGGATAGATTTACCATTCTCTCATCTGCTGTATTATGCCCTTCTAATAGCTAACGACCGGCTTTCTTTCAAGATCATGTTCAGTTGCAATGTATGTTCTAAACCCTACGATATCTTACGATATCTTTAGATAGATACCGCTCCTATAGCAACTTCGGTTGCTATTTATTAGGACATTGAGTAATCTATCTGAGTTTTTTCACAAAGCAGATACCTATCAGAGGGAAATGATCTGCAGACATATGGATCATCTGTTTCTACTTTTAAGCTTAGAGTGGCTATGTTACAATCCCAAATAAAGTCTTTTTTTGAGACCTATCCCTTCCCATCTTTTATTTTAAATATCGATAATCATTTTACACTCGCACACATTAACCGAGCATATTTAAATACTTTTCCTCGTAAAGAAAAAGAGTGGATGAAAAATCCTGTCGGACAAAGCCTGTTTCGGCTTTTTCCAAGGAATACCGAAAAATTCAGGGAGATACTTAGCCAGATACTGGCTACCAAAGAATCTCTCAAACCCGACTTAATGATGCATCAATTTATTACCGGAGAGATTGATACTGAGGAGATTCGCTACAGTCAGCCAGTGCTTACTCCAGTCTTAAATGATTGCAGAGAAGTGGAATTTATCATCTGCTCACTGCTCCCCAGAAACAATAGTAAAGCACTTGGCCAACAACATATACTGCAGGAGATAAATGAAAAACAGCAACTGCTTAATAAAGCCTACAGATTGGCTCATATAGGAATATGGGAATTTAATATGGAGACCCATGAGTTACAATGGTCGGATATAACCAAAGAGGTTCACGGTTTCGGTCCGGATTATGAACCCGACCTGGAGAGCACAATAAACTTGTTCAAAGAGGGTATTGACAGACAAGAATTTGCACGGACAGCCCGTGAAGCAATCGAAGAGAAAAAACCTTTTGACGTTGAGCTGAAGATTATCAGCGGACAAGGTGATGAACGATGGATACGGGCGACAGGAGAACCAGAATACAGAGATGGTGTATGCACTCGCTTTTACGGTATTAGCCAAAATGTCACCGCCCGAAAGAAAGCTGAAGAAGAGCTGATGTTAAACGAACAACGATTCAGATCTTTGGTCCAGGACGGGTCGGATTTGGTGGCTATCCTCGATTGTGAAGCCAATTATCAATATGTAAGCCCCACCTCTGAGTCTATACTAGGAATCCCGGCCGAAGACTTTATCGGAACCAACGTCCTTAATTATATACATCCGGATGATCATAACCGGATTATTGAAATTGTTCAAGGTCTCCAACCCGGTCAACATTTTAACATCTCTCCCTTTCGATTCAAAGATTCAGAGGGAAATTGGCGATGGATAGAAACAACGCTTACCAATATGACTGAAGATCCAGCCGTTGGCGGCTTGGTTGCCAATTCGCGTGATGTTACGGAACAAAAGAGGCAACAACAGAAGATCCTGGAAGCCCTCACCGAGAAAGAAATTCTCCTGGCTGAAATACATCACAGAGTGAAAAATAATCTGGCCGTAGTTTCGGGAATGATGCAGCTTCAAATAACGGAGGAAGACAATAGTGGTTTAACTGGTAAATTGCTCGATAGCATCGTCCGTATAAAAACCATGGCCAACATACACGACCACCTTTACCAGTCAAAAAGTTTTTCGGAACTGGAATTTACCGACAATATCCGTTCTCTGGTCATAGATATTCAGAAAACCCTGCAGTCGAAAACACAGGTCCAAATCGACCTCAACTGTGAACCGGTCAGGCTGAATATTAACCAAGCAATACCATGTTCTCTGATTGTTAATGAAGTGATTACTAATATCTTCAAACATGCTTTTCCGAAACGGGAAAGTGGTCGTATTTCTATCAATCTGTATGAATCAGCCGCCCAAAACCGACTGTATCTCTCGATAAAAGATGACGGAATAGGACTACCTGAAGATTTTGATGAAGCAAGTTCCGGATCACTGGGGCTGAGTCTTATCAACGTTCTTTCTCAGCAGTTGGAGGGCGAATATAATTTTGAATCTTCAACAGAAGGAACCGCATTTAGCCTTCACTTCCAGAAGGATAATCAAAAAGGAATTGGGAATAGTTTGTTCTGATTTTCCAGCTGTCCTTCGTTGCTGCTGACCAAGCATTTTTCCTTCGAGCTATTCTGTGAAATCCTCTGCGCAACTCTGTGGTAAAATTTTGTACAATTAAATGGAATCGCTATATAACTTACGCCAGAGCACCTCACACGATACAGTATAAAAAAAGCCCGAAGCTTAAAACTCCGGGCTTATCCAAGTCAATAAACCTAAAGCATTAATCCTCGATCTCTATCTCCTTGACCCCATCTTCAAACTCTGCTTCAAATTCCAGCAATGTTTGATGCTCATCCCAGTCATACTCGGTGAGATCCAAGACTGATCCGTCATTTCTCTGCAACCAGTCAGCAGGATTGACACGAACAGAAACTACATGTTGTCCGCCATCAGTTACTTGCAGCGGAGGATCAAATTCACGTTCTATTTCAATTTCGGCTTCGGCAAAAACTTTAAATGATTGCGGATCTCCATCTGAAGGTGTAAATGTACCAACAATTACCATGCTGGCATTATCCGGCCAGTCGGGAAATTCATCGCGGACGGTACTGGCCAGCGACTCATGTTCATCCTCTTTATCACCCTCTTCCAGGTCCAGATTTTCGACCTCAAACTCAAGATCTTCATAAAGTCCGGCCTGAATTTCATTATCCGTAAGGGCCATTGTTTCTTCAGCGAGAGGCAGATCCACAAAGAAGGCCTCAGCTTCAAACCCCTCTATTTCACTTTCTCCATCATCCCCCTCCTCTGCTGATTCCAGCTCAAACTCTTCAACAATAAAACGGACATCATCGATTTTTAACGTACCATTTTCTCCCTCTACAATGAGAGAGTCATCCGATGAAGAAGTACTGCCTGCACTGGCCTTTGAGGATGAATTACCAGGTACAGTATTAAATTGTAGCTTAACATCACCCTGACCGGGTTCAGCGTCCGTCCCAGTTGTATCACAACCGGATACCAGTCCAATGAGTGATAGTATAAGAACAGTAATCGACAATAATTTTAAGTGTTTCATGGTCTGAATATTTTCTGTAGATGATTTTTTAGAACATGTGTGATATGCAGTGGCTTTAAAGGCAGAAGCATATGAAGATGTTCCCATTGCTCCTTTAAGGGTACCTTAATAAGAAACGACTACCTAACGCTAAAAAACAGGTTATGTATTACAAATCGAAAGCTGACTACCCACCTGCTGCTGCTCTCAGTTATTCACTGTTCATAAGATTGACTTGTTTATAGTAGTATATTATCCACAGGCAATACAAGCTATATGGTATAAAGATAATCTGACCATTCATTTCATACGTGACCAACGCAGAGCATCCTCACGAGATAAGTCATCCCTCTGCGTACCTCTGTGGTAAATGGTCAACCAGGTTTTGATTAATCAGTTCCTGAAGTACATTTAAGTAAAATGTCGCTCATGCTTAAACAACAAACAATAAAACCAGAAAATCTTGCTCTACATTTTTAGCGGATTGCCCGGAACAGGGAAGTCAACACTTGCAAAGTATCTTGCAAAGAAGCTTGGTGCTGCATATCTACGAATTGACACTATAGAACAGTCTTTAAAAGATAATGGACTCGGATTAGCTAAAGGACAAGGATACGAAGTAGCTTACAAGATTGCTCTGGAAAATTTAAAATTGGGATTATCCGTGGTGGCTGATTCTGTCAATCCCCTTCCGATCACAAGAGAAGCCTGGAGAAACGTAGCAAATAGTGCCGGCAGTGATTTTTTAGAGATTGAAATCTTATGTTCAGACAAAGAAGAACATAAAAGAAGAGTACAGTCACGAATATCTGACATCAGAGGATTGCAATTGCCTTCATGGAAGAATGTTCTTAATCGTGATTATATTAAATGGCCAAGTGACCGAATTGCTATTGATACCGCCTATAAAACGATACCCGAAAGCCAAAAAGAGTTAGAGCAGGCGATAGATGCCAATTCTAGCTAAGCATCTTAATTGAATATACTTCTTTATTCTACCAGTTCAATTTGACATCTCTCCGGTCGGACATAATTCAGATCTTTTTTAACCACAGAGGAATCAGAGGAATACGCAGAGGTAAGCAGAGATATTTTCTTTTGCGACACCGCGGGAAGACTTAACATTAGTCCGTGGTAAAAAAGATTCAAGATACCCAGTGTTTCACGAAGATAACTCATCCTCTGCGTAACTCTGCAGTAAAAATTGATCAACAAATAAAAAAGCGGCTCCTCATCACTGAAGAGCCGCTTTTCTGTTTCAAATTAAAAACCAGCCTACGCTACTTTTACGCGCACCTTATTGCCTTTCACTTTGTTGCTGTTCATCGACTGCAGCACCTGGTTCACGTATTTACCAGGTACATCCACATAAGAATGCTTGGGATAAATATCGATATTGCCAATTACATTTCCGGGGACGCTCGATTCACCGGCAATAGCTCCCACCAGATCACCGGGATAAACATTATTCTTTTTACCCACATTAAAATGCACGGGGACCATTGCAGTATCATCATACTCTATAGTTTTCTGATTGCCATTCTCCGCCTCCGATGATGACTGCATCTTCAATAGTGCCGCCGCAATTTCGATAGTTGTAAACCGATCATCGGTCCATCCTTCGATTTGCTCGATATAGGAACGGAGATCACCCTTTTCGAGTACCTTGGTGACATTATCCATTAATCCCTCAAGCTGTGCTACCTCTACATCAGCCACCGTAGGCAGTGAAAGCGGATTTAACTGACTTTTAATCTGCTTTTCAATAGCGTGCAGCTGCTTCCGCTTTTTACGCGTGGTAAAGGTGATGGCCATTCCCGAGCGTCCGGCACGACCCGTTCGACCAATGCGGTGGACGTAGTATTCGGGATCGTGCGGGATATCGTAATTAAACACAGCTTCGATATCATCGATATCAAGTCCGCGGGCAGCCACGTCAGTACCTACCAACACGTCGATCACGCCGGATCGGAATTTCGCCATCACGCGGTCTCGCTGATTCTGATTGAGATCTCCGTTAATATAATCGGAAGAATATCCACGCGATTGTAGCTCACGGGTCACCTTCTCTGTCTTTCGTTTGGTATTGCAAAAAACCAGTGCCAGTGAAAAGCCGTTAATATCCAAAAAGCGGCAAATCGCTTCGGTGCGGACAGAGTCGCGCACTTCCACAACATATTGCTCGATATTAGGTGCGGTTACTTTCTTCCGTTCAATTCTTATCGTCTCAGGATTATTCATATAGCGATTCATAATCTTGCGAATCCCTTTCGACATCGTAGCCGAAAACATAATCGTCTGCACCGGCTGATTGGCGTACGAAAGAATCTGCTCCATATCATCACGGAATCCCATATTCAGCATCTCGTCAGCTTCATCAAAAACCACGCGCTCCAGATGGTTCAGCTTCATAGTACCTCTCCGCAGGTGGTCGATTGTTCGTCCCGGCGTGCCCACGACAATATGTGCGCCGCGTTTCAGCGCTTTGATTTGTCGCGAAATTGACTGCCCTCCATAAACAGGAATAACATTAAGTCCACCGAGGTGCTTACCAATTTTGATCAGCTCCCCCGTTACCTGTATCGCCAGCTCTCGCGTGGGACACATGATTATCGTTTGTACTTCAGAAATACTGACGTCGGTCTGTTGTACAACGGGAATGCCAAAAGCGGCTGTTTTCCCGGTCCCGGTCTGAGCTTGTCCAACCACATCTTTACCATCCAAAAGCGACGGTATACATTGTTGTTGGACGGGTGTAGGAGTTTCAAATCCCATCTGTTCTATCCCCTTGAGAATAGCATCAGTTAAATTAAGGTCTTGAAAAGTTGAATCTGTCATAATAAAAATAAAGTGAATATTAATGATTCACTGACGCTACAACATGCACTTTTAGTACCAGCGTAGTACGCTGCCGTCCTAAAACCGTACATAACTTGAGGCGCCGACAGACCTTGGAAAGGATGTAAGAACCTGTTTCACGAAACGAATAGGCGGGATATAAATAACATCAGATCGAGCCAAATATACGGATAAGTAATCAGAACACCTATTTTTATATTAGACTTGCTGATGTTAAGCTTTGAATAGTGTCATATTATGAGCTATTAACTACAGGAAGCTTTGAAAACCACTCATGTCATGCTGTCCCGAAAGCTTTCGGGACCAGCATCTGTTGCTAAGTTTCGTTTAAAGCCTATAAACTCTGTTTCATCTATAGATCCTGAAATAAATTCAGGATGACACCCGGTTCTGAAAGCTTTCTTACACACATCTGCTCTAAAACCCACAGAGCAACTTCTATCGAGAGAAAATTTATTAATCTGTAACGATTCAACCAATTAGTTCTCTTTTACTATAGAAATATGCTTTATTGCCGATAAACTATTAAACGTAATTCCTATGGGACAACAACAATTACTTTTAATACTGCTCGTCGTAATCGTTATTGGAATAGCTACAGTTGTAGCCGTAAATACTATGCAATCTGCAAAGAAGAGCTCGGATGTGTCAGCACTGCGACAGGATATTCTGATGGTGATCAGTGATGCCAGGATCTACTACAAAAAACCAGACGTTATGGGAGGCGGCGGAAACTCATTCGACGGTATATCGAAAGAACATATTCTGTCGATCGATCCCGAAAATGAAAATGGCACCTATGAGATTTCCGGATCAGGGAATTCGGTTACTATTGAGGGAACTAGTGTTAACAAGGAGATAGTTATTTCTGCAACTGGTACGATAACTGCTGACGGAATTGATATTTCGTGGTCGGAACCATAATAGCCAACTACTCTTCTCTTACGGGTTGTGCAACAGTATTTTCTTGTGCCTCTTCCAACGATTCTTTTTCTACCCGCGCCTGTTCTGCCGGACTTGCAAAAAGGATAAACAGCCAATCTCTCCACCCGCTGGCCTTTTTCAGATCCTCCCAGATCGAGATGAACTCATGAAATACCAAATATACCGGATTGTATGAATCAGGAGGTTTGGTAATCCCATAATTAGGGGTATTCAATTCAGGCTGAAAAGTACCGAACATCCGATCCCAGATGATAAAGGTTGAGCCGTAGTTTTTATCCAGATAGTGATCATCTTTGGCGTGATGAACACGATGGTGTGAGGGCGTCGTGAAAATAAATTCAATAGGCCGCGGCAGCTTATCTATCATCTCGGTATGGATCCAAAACTGGTACAAAACAGCAATCTGGTGACAGATAAAAAACACTACAGGATGAAATCCTGCCACTGCTACCGGCAGGAAAAATATCACTTTAAAACCTTGTACCCACGACAGCCGAAAGGAAACTGAAAAGTTATACTCCTCGGAAGAATGATGTGGTACATGAGTGGCCCACCAGATGCGCTGCTCGTGCGCAATACGATGCGCCCAGTACCGGCAAAAATCCAGGAATATAAAACATAGCACATATGACCACCATGTATGTGGTACGCGCCAAGGTACCATATTGTAAAAGAACAGCACCAACGCAAAAATACTTATTTTGGTTGCCGAACTGACGAGGATATTTCCAACGCCGATCGCTGTTGATGCCCAGAAATCTTTGGCATCATACAGATCCCATTTTCGCCAGGCACTCAGCCCCCATTCCAGAAAAACAAGTCCAAACATGACCGGGGCTGCATATATGATAATCGGAGGAAGCCCCATCTCCATAAGTTCCTCAATCGTAATCAGCTCGGGCATAGTTCAACTCTTTAACTTATTTATTGGAATAACATATCAGATATAATCTCTGCTTCCAAACCTGTCAGACAGCTAACTATTAAACCGATATTATAATTTGGTGTTTAAATTATAAAAAACGATTAGTGCCTGCTATTCTATTTTTCTTTTAATTTCTCACCAGATGGCTTTACAGTAACTACTGGTTTTTTCAGTAGCTGAGCCACCTTTTCTGTCGTTGATCCCAAGAAAAAATGTGCCAGCCCGCTGTGTCCGTGCGTTGCCATCACAACTACATCGGCATTTTCAGCAGCATACTCTTCAATCCCCAAATGCGCAGATACTCCTTTTTCAATAACAGTAAAAAAGTTTATTCGATGGCTAGAAACACCCTCCGTAATAATAAGTTGATCTTCAAAATCATCTCCAGTGCGAGCGATCTCCACATGTCCCATCTTTTCGCTGTTCAAAAACTGTTCGAGACGTTCAATAAGCGTTTCGTATGTATTTGCTTTCGCTGTTTTGTTGGGATTGGTACCCTCATAGTCAAGTGCACTTCCATAAAGTTCTTTGACGTGATACAACGTGATCTCCGCATCGTAAATATCGGCAAGTGAAAGAGCTATCGGCAGCGCAGAAAATGATATCAGTGAACCGTCCGTAGGTAATAAAATGCGCTTTAATCCCTCCGGTGACAAATCCGCATCGACAGTAAAAACCGGAATTTCGGAGTGTCGAATGATTTTTTCTGTCGTTGATCCCCGAAGCAGATTTGACTCGTGGCTTCCTTTGGAAGGTATCACAATTAAATCGTATCCCTTGTCCCTGGCGGTATCAGCAATAGAACTCGATGGCTTACGATCTATATGAACAATCGCTTCTCCTTTTATTTCATCGGTAAGATACTCATCCATTGCCTCTTGCATCCTTTGCTTAGCTTGATCCTGTACTTTGGGATACAATTTTTCACTTGTAATATCCAGAGGAGCTTCCAGGTTTGCCATGCTTTCGTTGAAGTATTTGAGCGTCGGGATAATATGTATCAGATCCACTTTTGCACCGAAACGTTGAGCTATCTCCCGCGCATGCTGGTAAGCCAACGGCGCGTTTTCTGAAAAATCGGTAGGCACCAATATTTTTTTAATCGTTTTCATACCTTTCTCTCTTTTAATTATTGATAAACATTAGTTCTTAAGCCGTAAATAATCAAGACCAATAACCATAATCAGTCCTATGATTATACCCCAAATTCCACTCCACAAATATCGTGTACCTGAAGTATCAACTGTAATATAAGGGATGTAAGGATCACTTTTGATTAGCTTCTTTTTAATCGTCAACACCTCCACTTTCTTCTCGTCTGCAGATGCATCGGGATTGAGGATTTCACCCAGGCGCTTAAATTCAGGTCGGTTTTCATCAGGAGGGTTTTGACGCAGTTCCTCAGCCTGTGAACTGTTATAAGCAATTTCTTTCTGATTGGTCACAACTTCCTGATAAGTGCGATTTTGATAAGGCCATATTACATATAATGACCCTATCAAAAAACCGATGAGCACAGCCAGGGTTTTAGCCTCATAACGGCTTAACAGCCACGACAAAAGGCGGGAAAAAAATGCCAACCCCACAATAGCTCCCAATACAAAAGGAAATAATGTAAATAAAGCAGACACCGTATCCTCGGTTCCCAGCTTGGCAACTTCCGCTAAAATGAAATCATACTTACGGAGTATCAACAGGATATATGAACCCGAAATACCCGGTAAAATCATAGCGCAGATGGCAACTGATCCGCTGAAAAATATGTATAGCGCGGATTCCGGTGTATCTGTCGGCACCAGCGTAACAACCCAAAATCCAACCCCCGTCCCTACCAAAATCATAAATCCATGAATCCAGCTAAAGCCATCGATAGCTTTGGCCAGCACAAAAATAGATCCCACTATCAATCCGAAAAACAATCCATATACCAGCTCGGGATTGGTAAACATATATACCTGTAGCGGCACAATTCTGGTAAAAAAGAAGATAGCGCAGAATATGCCAGTAAGCAGCATCAGCATAAAGCGCCAGTGAACTTCTCGCAGAGCTGCCTTGAACCTAAATGAAAAGAGCTGCTTTATAAAAGCTGTATCAAAACTCTTTATTGCATTGATAAGACGTTCATAGATGCCGACAATAAGCGCCATTGTACCTCCGCTTACTCCCGGCACGATATCAGCCGATCCCATTAAAAATCCTTTGATCAGTAAAAAAGGATATTCACTCCAGCTGGTAGTATCTTCTTCTGTACCTTTTACATCCGGAGAAGTAGTGTTGGGCAAGGAAATAGAGAATTAGGAATTTTGGAATTATGTTAGCACGAAGATAGGAGAAGGATAGCAATTTTTCATTGAACATTTTATTCAATTACTCCTGCCAACCCTTCTTTCCGATAAGAGGCACAAATTTAAAATCACTATAATGTTCTTCTTCGTATTCATCTTTTCTGATCTTAATTATGCGAATCATCTCCTGCCGTTTTTCATCTCCAACCGGTACAACCAGTCGGCCGTTCAAGCTCAGTTGATCCACCAGATCGTCAGGCACCACCGGCGCACCTGCCGTCACTACTATAGCATCATAAGGAGCATATGCCGACCAGCCGAGCGTACCGTCACCCAGCTTAAAACGAACGGAATACCCAAGCTCACGCAAAATTGATCGGGCTTTTTCGTACAGTTCTTTATGGCGTTCAATAGTATATACTTCGGCTCCCAACTCACATAAAATGGCAGCCTGGTAACCCGATCCTGTGCCTATTTCGAGCACTTTTTCTCCGGGTTTTACCTCAAGTAGTTCCGTCTGACGCGCGACGGTATAAGGCTGTGATATAGTCTGATCTTTACCGATAGGCAAAGCCGTATCTTTATAGGCGCGGTCCTGCAAAGCGGTATCTACAAAAACATGACGCGGCACTATATTAAAGGCTTCCAGTACGCGCTCATCTTTAATTCCTTTTTCGGCCAAAGTGCTTACCAACCGTCCGCGGCGCTGCTTAAATTTTGGATTATTTGCATCAGAACCCCAATTTAGCATAGTATATGTGCTATTTCTGAACTGTTTATTTTACTATTATAACATAAGAAACTTACAGCAATTTTTTTGATTATTACCTGTTAGATTAGTCCGGTAATAAGTATTATTGGAAGAAGTAATCAAAGAGCCTAACTCCCAAATTTATGAAAACTTTTATTAAGATAGTCGCTGCAATACTTCTGTTTTTGATCGTCGTTATCGTCGGGCTCAACTTGTATTTTACGGATGATCGCCTTAAAAATATGGCTATGCCCTATGTTAATGATGCTGTGGGACGAACGGTGGATGTTGAAGAGATGTCACTTACTTTTTTCAGCACCTTTCCGCAGCCGGGCATCAGTATTAAGAATATGAGTATTCCCGGCGAAACCGAAAATGACACGCTAATGTCGCTGGATGAATTGGTGGCCTCAGTCAAGATTTTTTCACTGATGGGCGATCAAGTTGAGGTCGCTGAAATCAACCTCGATAATCCGCGGTTTATTTATGTAGTGAATGCCGACAGTAGCACAAATATCGATTTTCTTCTGGAGACCGATGAAACTGAACAAGACACCGCAGAAGCATTCGCTATTGATATTCCTTACTTTCAAATTACCGACGGCTATTTCGGATATCGGGACAATGCATCAAATACCAGTGTTCAATTTGATGATCTAAATGCTAATATTTCGCTCAATTATGCCGATCATATCACCAGCACGATCGACCTTGAACTGGGCGGTCTCTCGGCTACAGTTAATGATACCAGCTATTTAAGCAATCTGCCGCTGAGCCTTAGTCAGGAATCAGTTATCGATCTCGACGATGAAACAGTCGCCATCGAAGAAGGCACGCTGTCAATCCGCGGATTGGCCCTGAATTTATCGGGCACCTTATCCGACTGGAGTAACACGTTGACAGGCGACCTCGCATTCAGCTCTTCTTCGGATAACTTCGGTGAATTGCTGCGATTGGTTCCCGAAGAATATGAGGAATATACGGAAGGTCTTGAGACGGAAGGAACATTAGCTATTGAAGGTTCCCTGAAGGGCCCCCTGGCCGAGGAGGAACTACCCGCTTTTGATATATCGATGCAGGTTACCGACGGCTTTCTTAAAAATCCGGAGCTTCCTGATCCCATCCAAAACATACAGCTTGCTGCCAATGCCTCTAATGACCTGTTTTCTGTTGAAAGACTAACAGCCGAAGCCGGAGAAAACATGCTCACGGCCAGTGGACAGCTGACTAATCCCATGGAAGAGAACGGTGAGTTTGATGTCACTGTCAAAGGTGATGTAAACTTGGCAACCATCAGCCGCTTTTATGACATCAGCGAGTTTGATATTGAGCAAATGAGTGGACAACTGGCCGTCGATGGAGAAGCCAAAGGGAATCGAAACGCTCCTGAAGAAGCCGTGTTTGACGCAATCTTCAAGTTAACAAACGGTACGCTCAAATACGCGCAGGTTCCCAAACCGATCGAAAATATTAATGTGGATGCCAATGCCAATCAGTCGGCTATCACTATTAATAATATGAATCTGCAGGCCGCAGAAAACAGGTTCTCGATGTCGGGCACGATCAATCAACCACTGGTGGAAGAGAATCGTAGTATTGATTTACAGACTGACCTCAACTTTGATTTAGCTACGATTAAAGAATTTTATCCCATTGATGAAGATACGCTAAGTATGCGCGGACAACTCACGGCCAATGCCGTTCTCAAAGGTCAGGCCGATCAGATTGAGCAGGCCGTACAGTCGGGCGAAATATCTCTTACAGGCGGATATATCAGCCATAAATCACTTGGTAAGCCTATTGAAAATATCACGCTAAAATCGAGTCTCCAGGGTCCTGTACTTTCGATATCCGAGGCCAGCTTTCAAACCGGCAATAACAATCTCACAGCTTCGGGATCGATTACCGATTATCTCAGCGAAAACCGAACGCTCGATTTGACGCTCAGCGGCAATGCTGCATTGAATCAGATAGCCAGCTATTACGATTTGGAACCTACCATCTCTGAGCTTACCGGTCAGGCCAATCTGGATCTGCGAGCTTCGGGTCCGATGAATGATCCTGCTAATATGCAGTTTAACGGGCAGCTTACCATGCAGGATGTGAATATGCGGGGCGATTCGCTTGTGCAGCCGGTAACAGACTTAAACGGAGAACTCAATCTATCGCCCAATACTGCAGAGCTCAAATCACTAACCTTGAATCTCGGCTCATCGGATATAGCACTTAACGGATCGCTGCAAAATTATATGGCGTATCTACAGGCAGAGGAAGATCGAAGTACTACGCCAAGTTTGCAGGGGTCATATAAAAACAATCATCTAAATCTGGATGAGCTCATCAACTGGAATGATACCACGACCACGGAAATCCCCATACATCTACCAGACCTGAACAGCTCTGTGGATGCCGAAATTGGTGAAATGATTGTTACCGGTGTTACGATGAACAACCTGAAAGCACAAGCAAGCACTACGCCCGAACAGATTAATCTTGAAGAGGCTACTGTTGAAATGTTCGACGGCAAAGCCAGCGGATCTTTCGTCTGGGATATTCCACAGCCGGATCGAACAACGATCTCATTCAGCGGATCCCTCGATAACTTACAGGCAGAGGCATTCTTTGCGGAATATTCAGTTCTTGGCGAAAGCAGCCAGTTCCATGAATACGTTTCGGGTGCATTCAGCGCTGATGTCGACTACCATACAGAATTAAATGTGTACCTGGAGCCGCTCATTGAAACCTCAAAAATGGATGGCAATTTCGGGATGACAAATTCCCGACTTCGGGGACATCCGTTGCAGGAAAGACTGGCTTTGCTTTTTAAAGCTAAAGAGCTCAATAATGTTGGTCTGGATGAATGGAAAAGTACCTTTGCGCTCAATAACAGCATTTTTACGTTTAAAGAACTGCAGCTGACAAGTCAGGATATCGGCCTCGAACTTAACGGTACACAGCATATGACCAAGGGCGATATCGATTATCAGGTAAGGCTGTTTCTGCCAGAACGCTTCCAAAGCGGAATCGCATCTGTTATCACTAAACAGGCCACTGAAGCTCTCAAACAAGATAACGGCACCATAATGGTTCCACTGCGTGTGACCGGCACGCATGAAGATCCCAAGGTATCACCCGATAAAGAAGTCATAGCTCCCATTGTCAAAGAGTATCTGAAAGACAAAGCGGGCAATGTTCTTGACAGAATTTTCAATGGTGACCGGTAAGAAACAAAAAGCACTGATATACAAGAGCTTTACAAGCAGCATAAATCACAAGAATACCCTAAAAGAGTACTACTCTTCTCATTTTACCGAAGAGGAACCGGAGGTGGTCGCAGAGTTACTCAAAGGATGTTTTTAATGCCTCTCTGCGTCATTCTCTGCAGGACTCTGTGGTTCTGATTTTTCACTAATTAATTTATGGACCATCTCGATATCGATATCTCTTAGTACAACCTGCTTAGCCAGGCTTCTTACTATCTAATCATCCTCTAGCTTCTGAGGCATATGAGCCAGAGTATTATAATCGCCACGGAATATGCTGTAGTTCATCTCCCGGAAACCATCGATAAGCTCCCATTCCTCGCTCTGTGTCATATGCTGATGCTCGAACATTACCAGCCCCGGACTATACTTCCTGAAGTCAAAAAGATTGAGAAGTTTGTAATCATAACCTTCCGCATCTACAAAAAGACCATTGATCTTCGATATATGACATTGATCAATTAAATCCTCGAACGTAATCGTCTGGATCTCTTCGGTAGTGATATAATCGCTCCGGTCATCGGGCAATTCTTCACCGGCCTCCAGCGCAGACTCCCTGACATAACCGCGCTCATATTGTTTTTTTACCATTTCTTTATCAAAAGAGGATAATCCTGTGGCCCATTTGCTGTCCGAAAAACCAATTTTATATAGTTTTTTTTTGCCGGTCTCCGAATCGATGGCTGCATTCACCAGTGTTAGATCATCATACCCTTTGTAGGTTTCTTTTAGTCCTTTCTCAAACACTTTTTCTTGCGGTTCAACCAATACACCTTTCCAATCGTACAGCCGCACATATTTATAAACGGGATCGTTATTATAGCCGTCATTGGCCCCTACTTGAATAAATTGAAAATCATCTTTTTCATGTGCCCATCGATCCAGAATAGCGTTAATCGATGGGAAATCAGGGCGCCAAATATAACTGTAATAAAACTCGTAAAAGTAGCTGTCTCTCAGACGTCTCAACAAATCATCGGTTAATCCCATATTGCCGGTTATTCATTAACCTTACTATTTCATAGGAGTTAACAAATCCCCTCAGATCTACAGCATCATATTAACAAAAGATGTCATCATATAAGTTTCATGTAGCTAATAATTAGAAATGACAATAGGATTCCTCTTTCGTATTTTCAGCTTTGCTGGATTAAATTGTCATAGATCGCGATAAACAGAACATTTTATGACCGATTTGCACATTTATAATACGCTAAGTCGTAAAAAAGAAAAATTTGAACCTATCAAAGAGGGCTTTGTTGGTATCTATGTTTGCGGACCCACCGTTTATGGGGATCCCCACCTGGGCCATGCAAAAAGTTATGTCTCTTTTGATGTAGTGGTGCGATACCTGCGCTACCTGGGATATAAAGTCCGCTACGTGCAAAATATTACAGATGTTGGCCATCTGACCGATGATGCAGATCAGGGTGAAGACAAGCTTGAAAAACAAGCCAAAATTGAGCAGCTGGAGCCCATGGAGATCGCAGAAAAATACACGTACAACTATTTTCGCGATATGGATAAGCTGGGTGTGGAACGCCCCGATATTTCGCCGCGTGCTACGGGACATATTATTGAGCAAATTGAGATGGTCAAGAAACTGCTCGAGAACGGCCATGCCTATGAAACCGATGGCAACGTTTATTTTGATGTCTCCTCGGATGAGGATTACGGCAAGCTCAGTGGCCGCGATATTGAAGAGCAGGAAAGTGGAACTCGCATTGAAACTGCCAGTGACAAGAAAGATCCCAAAGATTTTGCGCTCTGGAAAAAAGCCGACGACGGACATATTATGAAGTGGCCTTCCCCCTGGGGATTAGGGTATCCGGGCTGGCATGTAGAGTGCTCGGCAATGTCGACGAAATATCTTGGGGAGCATTTCGACATTCACGGTGGCGGTATGGACAACCAGTTTCCCCATCACGAGTGCGAAATTGCCCAAAGCGAAGGCGCCTATAACAAGCCTTTTGCCAACTATTGGATGCACAATAATATGGTTACGCTCGAAGGGCAAAAGATGGGTAAATCACTCGGCAATGCTATTTCGCTTGATGAATTCTTCCGAGGCGATCACGAATTACTGAGCCGCGCCTGGGACCCGCAAATTATCCGGTTCTTTTTGCTGCAGAGCCATTATCGCAGCACGACCGATTTTTCTGAAGATGCTTTATCCGGTGCCGAAAATGGGCTTCGCAGCCTGCAGAATATGATTCGAACCATTAATAATGCTGAAGACGGAGACGGTGAGCCATATGATCTTGATTCGCTGAAGGAGTCGCTTGAAAGCAAACTGAATGACGATTTTAATACCGCCCAGGCCATTGCGGTCCTTTTTGATGAGCTGAAGAAAGTCCGTAAGCTGATTAATAGTGGAGAAACGCCTGAGAATATTGACGATATCAAAGATTTCCTGCAGGATTTTGTGGATGGTGTTCTTGGCCTATGGCCCGCAGAAGAGACAGTTGCTGCAGGCGACGATAAAACCGAGCAGCTTATTGAGCTGCTGATTGAGATCCGCAATAGGGCACGGCACGAGAAAAACTTCGAACTCTCTGATGCCATTCGTGATCGGCTGGAAGAGCTGGATATCAAACTGATGGATAGCCCCGAAGGCACCAGCTTCAAAATTGAAGCGTGAAGACTATAACAGGCTAAGATGAACAACCACCCCTACGTCCCTCCATCGTAAGGAGGATTATAGTGCTGGTAAGAATTAGAACGGCTAACAGATTTTTTATTAAATCTAATTTTCTGAAAATAAATCTTAGAATCATGATTTATATAATTTACTACTAATCCTTAGAAGCAATTTTAAATTCTCCCCTTAGACAAGGGGAGATGTAAGAGGGGTTGGAATTGATCCGGAGATATGGATAAGAAAAATTCTAAAATATTTAATCCAAAACGCACAAAAGCACAGAGACAATATTTACGCAGTAACATGACCAAAGCAGAAGTCATCCTTTGGTCAAAATTAAAAGGTCAAAATCTCCTTGGATACAAGTTCCGAAGACAGCATGGAATTGGAGATTATATCGTCGATTTTTACTGCCCTAAATTAAAACTTGCCATTGAAATTGATGGAGAATCTCACTATACCTTTCAAGGCAAAAAGCACGATAAAATGCGGACGGCATTCTTAAACGATCATGGAATTGAAGTACTGCGACTCACAAATGTTCAAATAAAAGAAAATCTTGCAGGTGTCATTAAATATTTAACTTCTGCTATAAAGAAAATGGAAACAAGTTAGCAACCACCCCTACACCCCTCCTTTGTAAGGAGGGGATTGGAGTGCCGATTATTAAGATTTTTTCCATAAATGACTTTCTATAAATAGTTTTAAGGCGGTAACAATTCTCCTCCGACAACTGTCGGAGGAGATGTAAGAGGGGTTGCTTTTAAACCTTAATTATTCCATGATTAAGCAATTACTTACTCAGTATCACCTGAACCTTCCCCAGTAAGAATCTGGGAAGAGATGACACCTTAACATACATTGTACAAAACTCACTACTCAATACTCATTACTCACTACTATTAAAATACATGCAACAATCTGATCACATTATTTGGGACGTTGACCCCGTAGCATTTGATCTCGGAACAATTCACATGCCCTTTCCAGTAGCTATCTGGGGTATTGTAGTAGCGCTGGCATTTATTTATTTCGGCTATCAGCGCCTTGTTCCTGATGATTTGCGCGCAAACGAAGAACCCGACATACCCAAAGGAAAATTCTGGGGATTGGTAATCGGATCACTCGTAGTGGGACAACTTATTTTCTTGGTTTTGCCCTCACCGACAATCAGTGAAATCGGTCCCATCCGTCCACGCTGGTACGGCATATTATTTGCCAGCTCCTTTCTCGTCGGATTTTGGCTGACCCGTCGGATGTTTATCCATGCCGGACGCGATCCGCTGGAGGTTGATCAACTTTTAACGTATGTGCTGATTGCCACCATTGTAGGGGCACGACTGGGACATGTAATTTTTTACGATCCCATGTACTACCTGAGGCATCTTCCTGAAGTCTTAGCTATCTGGCAGGGTGGACTTGCCAGCCACGGTGCGGCAATCGGAATTATCATTGCCATGTACCTGTTTGCAAACAAAAAGCGCGATATGAGTTTCCTCTGGCTGGCCGATCGCGTGGTTGTAGTAGTTGCCATCGCCGGTGCCTTTATTCGTACAGGCAATTTTATGAACTCAGAAATTATTGGTGAACCCACAGAAATGGCTTGGGGCATTATTTTTACCAGACTCGATATGATTCCCCGTCACCCGACAATGCTCTATGAGGCCCTACTTTGTGTTTTTGTATTCGGTATTTTATGGAAAGTCTATTATTCATATGACAAAAATCCGCCAGAGGGTTCACTATTCAGCCTGTTCCTGACACTACTGTTCAGCGGACGATTTCTACTGGAGTTTACAAAGATTGAACAGGCCGCTTTCGCCTCTGACTGGATCTTTAATATGGGACAATGGTTAAGCATTCCGCTTGTAGCCATTGGTATTTGGCTGATGATCAAAAAAGTAAAATGGAATCAGCCCTCTGTAGCAAAACAATAAGAATTCATCAAACAAATCAAAGAAAGTAAAGTATGGAAGCATTAGACGCTAAAGTTAAAAACAATATTAACAGCTGGCTCGAAGGTAATTTTGATGAACAGACTAAAGCCATAATTAGAGAAAAACTTGAGAATGAAAAGTATGATGAGCTAACCGACGCTTTTTACAAAGATTTGGAATTTGGCACCGGAGGACTGCGCGGCATTATGGGCGTGGGCTCAAATCGTGTCAACAGATATACCTTTGGCATGGCCACACAGGGTTTCAGCAACTTCCTCAAAAAGAACTATCCCGATGAGCAGGTAAAAGTTGTTATCGCTCACGACTGCCGAAACAACTCCGAAGAACTTGCCCAGGTGGTTGCAGATGTATTCTCCGCAAACGGCATTTATGTATATCTATTTGATGGGCTCCGCCCCACCCCAGAGCTTTCGTTCGCGATTCGCGAACTGGACTGCCACGGCGGTGTGATGCTTACGGCTTCGCATAATCCCAAAGAATATAACGGCTATAAAGCCTATGGCGCTGACGGTGGACAGTTAGTAGCTCCGCAAGATGAACAGGTAATGGAAGAAGCACAAAAGATTGAAAATATTGAAGATGTTAAATTTGAGGGTAATCCCGAGAATATCGAATCAATCGGAGAGGATATTGATGACAAATATCTTGATGCTCTGTTTGACCTCTCCATTTCCCGTGCTGAAATTCAGCGGCAAAAAGATCTCAGCATCGTCTTCTCTCCCATTCATGGTACATCAGGCGTTTTGGCTCCTCCTGCTCTCAAACGCTATGGCTTCGAGAATGTTACATATGTCGAGGAACAGATGTCTTTTGACGGAGACTTTCCTACAGTCGAATATCCCAATCCGGAAGAAAAGGAAGCTCTGACACTGGCGCTTAATAAAGCCAAAGAAATCGACGCTGAGCTGGTAATGGCTACCGATCCCGACGCCGACCGCGTAGGTATTGCCGTAAAAGATAATCACGACGAATGGGTGCTTTTGAATGGCAATCAGACAGGAACACTGATCATCAATTATATGCTTAATGCCTGGAAAGAGACAGATAAGCTTTCCGGAAATGAATATATAGTCAAGACCATTGTTACTTCTTATCTGATTGATCGGATCGCCGATTATTACGGCGTGGAATGCTATAATACGCTTACCGGCTTTAAGTACATTGGAGAACTGATGACCAAGCTCGAAGGTGAAAAGCAGTTTATCGCCGGCGGTGAAGAGAGTTACGGCTATCTTATCGGTGATCATGTGCGGGATAAAGATGCTATCGTCTCAACCGTTATTATTGCTGAAATGGGCGCCTACTACAAAGATAAAGGCAGCAGTCTTTTTGATGCCCTGCTGAACATTTACCTGGAGCATGGCTATTTTCGGGAGAAACTTGTTTCGGTTTATAAACGGGGGCGTGAAGGAGCTGAAGAAATTAAACAGATGATGAGCAATTATCGTGAAAATCCCCCTGAAGAACTTGCCGGTTCTAAAGTAGTGAGAATCAAAGACTACAAATCACAAGAAGCAAAAGACATTGATACTCATGAAGTAGATTCCATAGAACTGCCTAGTTCCAATGTGCTTCAGTTTATTACCGAAGATGGATCGATTGTTTCAGTACGTCCCTCAGGTACAGAACCAAAAATAAAGTTTTATTGCAGCGTAAATACCAAGCTCACCAACCGAAGCAATTACGACAAGAAAACGACAATGCTTGAGGACAAAATGGATCAGATTATCAGTGAACTGACGGAATGATTTAAATTGGATTAGTTCCCGTGCAAAAGGATGCAGGATTTTAGCCTTCCCAATAATATTACTACCATCCTCAATGCCCACAGATGAATCAGTGGACTAAATAATGTAAGCTCACTTCAAGTGAGCTTCATATCTTATTTTATCCTTTTATTCTCAGGGATTATTGCTAGTGATCAGATTCATTGCAGTTTCATACAAACTTTTAATTCTATTCTAAATTTATCGGCTATCGATTCTTCTCCGCATCTAAAAAAGTAACCTCACCTCGTACCGGTGCTCTGCGCCGGGACGTGCTTTACGCTCCGCTTAACGGTTTGGTCTTCCTTTTAGCAGTAAGTAAAAAAAAACGTGAGAATCAATTTTGCACAAGTCAGACAGAACGCAGAGCATTCTTCCGATCTTCAGCCGCAGAGCAGCTGAAGAGAGAAATAAAATATATTTCAATTCGATCCTATTTAATCCCATTCTAAATTCTATATAGATGCTGGATTAGGATTCGACTCTGTTTATATTGGCGGCACTGAAAAGGATTAGCCTATGTCAGAATTATTCCAACATCCAGCTACTGATGTTTTTTTCTATGCGATGATTACCGCCGTCGCAACGGGTCTGGGTGCCCTGCCCTTTTTCCTGATCAAGGATCTTACCCGCGGCTGGCTGGGGATTTCCAACGCCATTGCTTCTGGACTGATGCTGGCTGCAAGCTTTGGCCTTATCTACGAGGGAATAAATTATGATCTGTGGTTTACTTTTTACGGTATCATCATTGGTCTTATTTTCATCATCATCAGTCAAAAAATCCTCAACAGGTATAACAATACTTTTTCGATCAAGAATATTAATAAGGTTGACAGCTCAAAAATACTGCTGATCATAGGTATTATGACACTGCACTCATTTACTGAAGGTGTAAGTGTAGGCGTCTCATTCAGCGGCGGACTCGATTTGGGCTTATTCATCACCACAGCTATTGCTGTGCATAATATTCCTGAAGGATTAGCTATAAGTTTGGTGCTCGTCCCTCGGGGATCATCACCACTCAAAGCAATGTGGTGGAGTATTTTTTCAAGCCTGCCCCAGCCGCTGATGGCCGTTCCCGCTTTTATCTTTGTAGAAATTTTTCAAACCTATCTGCCGATGGGGCTTGGTTTTGCCGGCGGTGCTATGATCTGGATGGTCTTTGCAGAATTGATTCCCGATGCCCTGGAAGAAAGTAATACCTCCACTGTTGCCACAACAATCACTATCTCCGTGGCGCTAATGGTCATATTTCAAACACTTATCGGTTAAATAATCCAGCATCCTGCCAGAAGACATTAACTATAAAATTGATTTGTTCCGCTGCCCAATAATTAATTAAGTTCTCAACTTGTCTATATCCTTTAACAGATATTCCAGATCATGAGTTACAATTTACGCTTTTCAATACGATTAATATCACTCTCTTTATTACTCAGCTGTTTTGTATTTCAGAGCCAAGCGTGGGCCCAGGAAAAAAATCGCTATTCAAGTGTCAAAGAAGCACTCTCAAAAAGTGGTCAACTATCTGGCTCCAACGGTCCCAATAATGTCACCTGGATTGACGACGGTAATCGCTATTCATACATGCAGTTCAATTCTGAAACCGAAAGTATGGATATTCGTGCCTATGATCCGGTAACGGAAGATGACGAACTGATCTTCAATAATGAAGATTATACATTTCCCAATTCGGATTCTACTTTTGAATACACTTCGTTTCAGTGGTCAGACGATTCGAAGTACCTCGTCTTTCAGTCTAATTTTCGCCCGGTTTATCGTCACTCGGGTATTTCAGACTACTACCTCTACTCTGTTGAGGAGGAAACGCTGGAACTGCTTGTTGAAGATGCACGTACAGCCGAATTATCTCCCGATGGTTCTAAAATTGGATATGAGCGAGATGGTAATCTGTTTGTCTATGATCTGTCATCTGAAGAGGAAACACAGCTTACCGACAGCGCTGAAGAATATTTTTACAACGGACGTTTTGGCTGGGTATATGAAGAAGAATTCGGGCTAGCACAAGCTTGGGAATGGTCACCCGACAGCGAACACATTGCGTATTGGCAAACTGATGAGCGACATGTAAATATTTTTCAGATGACCGACTATTCCGGTCAGCATCCCGAATATGAGAAGATTCCCTATCCAAAGGTAGGCGACGAAAATCCGGATGTGCGAATTGGAGTTGTAAGTACAGAATCTGCAGAACAGCAATGGATGAACATCCCAGACGGTGGTTATATCCCCAGGATATACTGGACTGCTGACGAAAATAAACTTGCCATTGTTCATTTAAATCGAGATCAAAATCATCTGAAGTTATTTTTTAATGATATCAATAGCGGGAGCAACCGATTAGTGATGGAAGAAGAATCAGATAAGTGGATTGATGTTTTTGATTTTTTTGCCGGCATAGATCACCTGTTCTTCTTCCCTCAGGACAGAGAAGAGTTTTTCTGGATTTCGGATCGCAGCGGCTGGAGTCATATTTATCGCTATAATTACGACGGTGACCTTAAAAATCAGGTTACAGATGGAGAATGGGAGGTCACGTATGTACACACTGTAGATTATCGTAACAATCGAATCTATTACACCTCAACCGAAGAGTCGCCACTCCAGCGACATCTGTATACTATCAATTTCAGCGGCGGAAATAAGCAAAAAATAACCGAAGTCGAGGGTACTCACGATATCAGTATGGGCCCTAACGGAAGATTTTATATCAACCGCTATTCCAATACATCAACTCCCACACAAGTTGAGCTCTGGAGTACCCGAGACGGTCAGCTGGAAGTACTCGAAGATAATAGTTCAGTTAAGGAGTTCACCGAATCTCATGTATATGCTCCGCGCGAGCTTTTTTCTTTTACTACTTCCGACGGCCAAGAACTCGACGGTTATATGATTAAGCCCATCGATTTTGACTCGACCGAAAGCTATCCCCTGCTGCTAAATATCTATGGCGGTCCCAGTTCGCAGGGGGTCTATAATGAGTGGGAATCGGATGCATTCAATCAATATCTGGCCCAGGAAGGATATGTTATTGTTAATATTAATAATCGAGGAAGTGGGGGCTATGGATCTGAATTCGAAAAAATCGTCTATAAGCAGCTGGGTAAATGGGAATCACATGATTATATAGAAACAACCCGGTATTTGGGACAGAAAAGCTGGATTGACAGCACGCGAATGGGTATCAGGGGCCACAGCTACGGTGGATATATGACCACCTACACCCTGTTTAGACATCCCGGAGTATTCAATGCAGGCATTGCCACTGCTCCTGTGACAGACTGGCGATTTTACGACAGTATTTATACCGAACGTTATATGGGATTAATTGAAAACAATCGAGAGGGCTATGAACAGAGTTCACCGCTTACTCATGCCGAGAATCTGCGAGATAATCTGTTGCTCTCCCATTCTTCCATGGATGAAAATGTGCACGTACAAAATACCATGCAGCTATTAACGAAGCTTACAGGTAATGGTATAAATGTGGATCTACAGATATTTCCACCAGGTGCCCACGGCGTAGCTTTTAATACCGCCAGTTATTACTTGCTGTACGAATCGTATATGGAGTTTCTCGAACGGCAGTTGAAATAGAAATATCGTTAGCGCGGGAATTAATTCCCGCGCTCGTGATAGGGGGATCTCGAATGAGCTTCCTATATTTTGGCACAAGTCGCAGACTTCCGCCAGAGTTGAGAGAGAGTTTACTACCGCTCCCCGACCCTCGTTACGTACCTCTGATACGTAACGAAAAGTAAAAGCAAAACTACCCGTTCTGATACCGCCCGTACATCGAAGCGCTGCTTCGATATACTCCAAGCAGGCGCTTGGAGTTACGTTTGTTGGGATAAGGCGCTCATACCAAGCTCCTGCCTGGGAATGTAACTATCTGCTGAAAGCAGAGCTTCTTTTCGGACCGGTGTGCGCACGTGCAGCTCCGTGCCTTCTCTGTGAATCCTGTGAAATAACCAAATCTGCTCAATACTCACAGCAAAAAGAAACCATAGCCTATCGAAATAAAACCACCTATCTCTATTTCTGTTTGGATGATCCATTACCAAGCATTGTATTCAGCTTTTCGCCACCCCGAATTCCAAAATCGAGCGTCCGTATAGGAAATGGAATCATAATATCATTTTCATCAAAAGCCTTCGTAAGAGCCATGATGGCATCGCTGCGTGCGGACAGAAAATCGGGATTGCTCTGAAAGTTAACCCAAAAATGGATTTCAAAATTAATTGAACTGCCACCGAATTCTGTATAGTAAAAATTTATTCCTTTGGCAGCATTGTAATTTTCAAGATCCTTAATAGCATCGATGGCAACTTCTTTTGCTTTCACCAAATCATCGCCGTAAGAAACGCCGCATTCCAAATCTATCCGCCGCACTCCACTGCTCGTATAATTTTCCAGAGGATTCTCAAATACACTCTTGTTGGGGATATATACCACTTGTCCCTGCGGCGTGCGAATAATAGTATTACGCAGATTCATTTTCTCTACCGTCCCATAAAAATCATTAGTCTCAATAATATCCCCAATACCAAATGGATGACGGATAGACAGAATAATGCCCGAAATAAAATTGGAGGCGATATCCTGAAATGCGAAACCTAAGGCTAAACCAATAATACCGGCACCGGCCAGCAGAGAGGTAACAGCTCCATCGAGCTCCAGAATACTTAAGGCTATGAAGATCCCGATGCCAACAATTGAGACCCCTACAATGGTCTCAAATAAATGGATGATCGTTTTATTACTTGTTGTTTTTTGCAGCATTCTTTTGACCGCCTTGCGTACAAAACGACCAACCACAAAAAAGACAATCAGCACCAGCAGTGCCATCACCAAGTTCGGAAGCATTGCAATGGCTGTTTCCAGCCAGTTGATCAGTTTTTCAGTGAGGGTGCTGTACACATCAACAAATTCAGACTCCATTTCCTGGCCCATATTCGTCGTTCCTTTATTACGATTTTTCTTTTCCTGTAAGAAAATGAAATTAATGAAAAAATCAGATTTAATAAGAAAAAGATGCTGATTTCAAGTAGCTGGAATGACAGTGCTCCGGGGCATGTTACAACATCTAGAACAAGAGCTTTAATAAAATTATTTATTGATATGCCTAAACGAGAAGCTAAAGCAACATGGAATGGTGATCTGCAAAGTGGTAACGGGAATATGTCGTTCGGCAATGGAGCCTTTGACGGGGCATATTCTTTTAAATCTCGCTTTAAAGAAGGAACAGGAACAAATCCCGAAGAATTGATCGGAGCCGCTCTTGCCGGGTGTTTCAGTATGGCTCTTTCGGCAGATCTGGCAGAAGATGATTATTCACCGGAATCAGTAACTACGAACGCATATGTTCAGCTGGAAACTGTTGACGGGGATCCTGCCATCACAACTATTGTGCTAAAAGTTGATGCTGATGTTGATGGCATTGATGAAGATACCTTCCTGGAATATGCAGAGGGCGCCAAGAAAAATTGCCCGGTATCCAAGGCCCTGGCTGGTGTCAATATTGAGCTGGATGTAGATTTTATGAGCTAGAGTTATCTCTGCTGTACATTGGATGACCGGAAGGGACATCCTTTTAATTTCTTATCTCCCGAGCAATCGGTGAGATAGCAGCTAAATTCAATCGCATCATATTTTATTACCACAGAGTAATCGGAGGAAATCGCAGAGGTACACAGCACAATATTATTATAGATATTTATAGCCTCTGCGTAATCCTCCGCGCAACTCTGTGGTTTCTTAAGTAGTTCTCTGAAAGTAGGTTTCGCACTTTTCTTAGTGCAGGTACTGATTTGATGAAAAGGGCTGCGTGTTTCCTGTCAGAATATAAACAATAGTTTCACCTCGAATCAGTTAACAACACTGCCCAAGGATTTGTATTTTAACGGTTATGACTACACAGACAACTACAGACGAAAAAATTAACTTAAAAAGCCTGACGAAAGACGAACTGCGGGACTTTACGGATGAGATGGGCCTACAGTCGTTCCGGAGTGATCAACTTTTTCAGTGGCTTTATCAAAAAGGCGTGCACAGCTTTGACGAGATGACTAATCTCTCCAAAGATCTGAGAACACGTCTTAAAGAAATAGCTAAAGTGCCCACAATCGAGCATGTGCGGCAGCAGGAATCCAAGGACGGAACAATAAAGTTCCTGTTTAAGCTACAGGGAGAAGAAGAACATAAGGTAGAATCGGTTCTTATTCCTGAATTTTATCCCGACGGCGCTGCCGACCGACTAACTGTTTGTGTTTCTTCGCAGGTGGGATGCGTATTCGGATGTTCATTCTGCGCTACAGGTAAAATGGGATTTTTTCGCAGCCTAACGCATGGCGAAATTGTGGATCAGGTTCAATATATCGATGAACTTTGCGAAGAAAAATTCGGTAAAGGCATCACCAATATTGTTTATATGGGGATGGGTGAACCGCTTCATAACTACGAGTCTGTGGTTAATTCAGCCAATATCATAACAGATGAATTAAGCATCGGTCTTTCTCCCAAGCGCATAACGATCTCTACGGTTGGGCTTACCAAGCAGATCAAAAAACTGGCCGACGAGCGTCAGCCTTTTAACCTCGCAATTTCTCTGCATGCAGCCAACGATGAGAAGCGCGACGAGATCATGCCTATCAATAACTCCATGAATCTCGAACAACTTAAAGAAGCCGTACAGCACTATTATGAAAAGCTTCATCGGCCTATAACTTATGAGTATTTGCTGTTTGATGAGTTCAATGACACCCCCGAGGATGCCCGCCAACTGGCCGAGATTGCACAATGGGTTCCCAGTAAGGTTAACATCATTATGTACAATGATGTAGCTGGTGTAGCATTGAAGCGAGCGCGTGAGCAGCGTCTGGACGCTTTTATGCAGGAACTTGTCTCGCGCGACATTACCGCTACCGTCCGCCGCAGCCGCGGTGAAGATATCGATGCCGGATGCGGCCAACTTGCCATCAAAGATGGTCAGGAAAAAGGAAAGTCTATTCGCAAAAATTGATTTCGTGTAACTACTTGTATCCAATGATATTACATAAATGAAATCTCAACTTTTACACCAAGTTCAAAATTAATCGCATATTGTTCCTTTGGGAAAAATTTTAACTTCTAATTTAATCCCAAAAAGGAGCAATATATATGAGATTGACACACCTAGTTACACTATCGCTATTCCTCTTTTTCTTGTCCGCATGCGCTACGACAAATCAAAATCCAGCGCAAGGGACGATATCCTCAATGGATGACGTTAATGAGAAACTTAATGAAATATCAGAACAACTAGCCCAAACCGAGAGTGCTCTGCAGGATGTTGCAAATGCCAACCAAGAAAATATTGAGGATGCTTTTAATTCCTTCAGCGATAATGTTAGTGAAGTTGAAGACCTGAGAGAAGATTTGAGCGATCTGGTTGAAGAAATGAATGATGAAAAAGAGGAATATCTATCGCACTGGCAGTCAGAAGCAGATACCTATGATAGCGAAAGTCTTCGGAGCGGCAGCGAAGATCGCCGACGAGAAGTGAGTGATGCATTCAACGATGTAATGGAGCGCAATGGCGAATTATCCAGAACGCTTAACTCTTACCTTTCGGCTGCCAACGAAATCGAATCTTATCTGCGTAACGATATGACAACCAAAGGTGTAGAAGCGGTGTATTCCCTCACGCAACAAGTAGAAGATACTGGGGAAGATGCCCGTCAAGCTATCAATGGTATGCAAAGAGCACTTAATGACGCAAAAAGTGAGATGGGAGCCCGAACTCAAAATTAAATACACTTAATTATTTGTCAGCAAATAGGCTGATGATATCATAAAACCTGATTACAGTGGCAGTGCTATTTCACATTCCCTGAAAAACAAGTTAATCATGAATTATATTTAAGAGGCGGTTGAATCGGGGCAACCAGCGTTCGCTATCCCAGGAAAAATATATCATCCCTGCTTTGCCAACGATATGTGTCTGCGGCACAAACCCCCAAAATCGGCTGTCTTCACTGTTATCCCGGTTATCACCCATCAAAAAGTAGTAATCTTGCTGAATGGTATACTCATTGGTTTCTTCACCATTGATAATAAATTGGTCCCCATTACGCTCCACCGTATTATCCTCGAATCGGGTGATAATATTCTGATAAATATGATAGTTGTCGGAGGTAAGTGTTACGCTCTGCCCCTCAAAAGGAACAACCAAAGGCGGCATATGATGATGATTGTTAAAACCGCTTGAAAATGTAAAGTCGCGCCTGGCGTATTCATTAAAACTTTCCGGCAGCACAAACGGTTCTACGCTGTTTACTTCGGGCCATTCTCTCATTTCATCGGCTACACTCTTGGTCATATTTATCTGATAGCTATTACCTTCGTCCGATCCGCGGAGGGTTGCGCCCGCCGCCCTCACCTTTGCCGGACTCAATCTCACACGATTACGAACCGTTACATTATAAGTCTGCTGTATCCCCGGAAAGTATTTGGCTTCTTCACCATTGACAAAAAGCTGGGTATCATCGATCGAAAGTGTATCACCAGGTACTCCAACGGCCCGCTTAATATAGTTAGTTTTGGCAGCAATAGGCGCTATATCAACGGGATAGTTAAACACTACAATATCATTACGTTCGACGTCAGTAAAACCGGGTAACCGAGTCCACGGCAGGGTTACACCCGGCATATAGATATTTGTAAAAGGTACTGATAAAACCATTGGAGTACGCGGCCCATAGCTTATTTTGGAGACAATAAGAAAATCCCCGGTGAGCAGCGTTTTTTCCATCGAAGGAGTAGGAATACGATATGCTTCAAATAAGAAGGCACGGATTATCAAAGCAGCAATAACAGCAAAGAGCAAGGCATCCATCCATTCTCGCAACCAACTTTTAGCCCGCTCGTTTTGGGATCCCTTATTATTTTTTCGCTGCTTTCGCCGCTTTCTTCGTTCCTCTTTTGAAAGTTGATCTGCCAATTGTTACTCCTTAGTAAAAGTTAGTTAATATTGTATCTGCACAATATCATTTGCAGAATTTTAGTAATCAATAGTCATGCCCGCAGGTGAATTGATCTCTTTTGTCTGATACTTTCCGTCTTTATACGAAACTCTGAACCATTGTTCACGTTCCGGTGAATAAAAATAATCCTCATAATTCCCGAGCTCTTCAACAGACATTAATTCCTGAGAAAATGCCCGCTTGATCTGGGGCATCATATCTATATATTTGCTGGCACCAGCAAAAGTCAAACCACTTCCGAAAGGTCCATCCCAGTCCAAAACCATCATAGGAATTTCACCATCAACAATAAACCAATACTCAAACTGTATTGCTTTTCCGGGTCGAAAATCATCTTTATTAATCAGATCTTCTAATGTTTGGGTAGGATCACCGAACACCGCTTGCAAACGAGCCCGTAGTTCGTTTGCCTGACGATCATCCAGGGCAGTGTCTTCGTATAAGCCTCTTCCGGACCAGTTAATATCTTTAAAACGTTCCTGAAATTGCGCGCGTTCTTCATTGGTCACTTTTTCAAACTCGGGCGCCTCAAATTGGGCCTGGACAGGTTGAGACAGCGCTAAGAAGAGAAAAGTTATACACAAAGTAATTATTTGCTTCACATAAATGGTTCGAGGTATAGTAGATCGTATCATTTGTTACACTTGTTTAAACCGTTGTAGTTGAATCTAATCGTCGTCATTCATCGAAAGGATAGCAAGGAAAGCTTCTTGTGGTACTTCAACGGTACCTACTTGTTTCATTCGCTTCTTTCCTTCCTTCTGGCGCTCAAGTAGTTTACGCTTTCGTGATACATCCCCGCCATAACATTTTGCCGTAACGTCTTTGCGCATGGCCGGAATTGTCTCGCGGGCAATCACATTGTTTCCGATTGCCGCCTGAATTGGAACTTCAAATTGATGACGAGAAATAAGCTCTTTTAGTTTTTTGCACAATTTGCGACCCAGTTCATACGCTTTATCGCGATGCACAATACTCGAAAGAGCATCTACCGGCTCTTTGTTCAGCAAGATATCTAAACGTACCAGATCGCCTTCGCGGTATTCTAAAAATTCGTAGTCTAGCGAAGCATACCCCCGTGTACCGCTTTTCAAACGATCGTAGAAATCAAAAACAACTTCGGCCATCGGCAGCTCATATTTTATTTCAACCCGCTGACTCTGCATATGGATTTGATTGACATACTCTCCGCGTTTCTCCTGGCAGAGTGTCATAACCGGACCGATATAATCCGTTGGGGTCAGTATACTGGCCTTGATATAAGGCTCATATACCGCATCAATCGTGTTGGGATCCGGCATGTCGTTAGGATTGTCAACAATGACTTTTTTCTGTTCGCCCTTCTCTGTCATTAGAACTTCATATTCCACGTTGGGAACAGTCGTAACAATGTCGATGTCGAACTCCCGATCCAGACGCTCCTGGACAATCTCCATATGCAGCATGCCCAGGAATCCGGCCCGGAATCCAAATCCCAAGGCCTCAGATGTCTCCGGCTGATAGGTCAGTGAAGCATCGTTAAGCTGCAATTTTTCCAAAGCTGAGCGCAGGTTTTCAAAGTCATCCGACTGGGTAGGGAATAATCCGCTGAATACCATCGGCTTAGGTTCCTGATAACCGGGTATCGGTTTTTCGGCAGGATTATCGATCTTGGTCACCGTATCACCTACGCGGGCATCCTGCAGCGATTTAACACTGCCGATGATATATCCCACATCGCCGGCTTCTAGTTTATCCGTCTTCTCTTTTTGTAGTTTCAGATACCCGATCTCTTCAGCCTCATATTCTTTATCAGTCGCCATAAAGCGGATGGTATCCCCTTTGTTAAGCGTACCTTCCATTACGCGAACATAAACTATGGATCCGCGATAGTTATTGAAGACCGAATCAAAAATCAGGGCACGCAGTGGTTTTTCATTTTCTCGTCCGGGAGGAGGAATATGTTCTACTATTGCTTCAAGTAATTCATCCACCCCTTCCCCGGTTTTACCACTGACTTTCAAGATCTCATCATGATCGCAACCGATCAGATCCACAATCTGCTGACCTACACCTTCCACGTCAGCACTGGGCAGGTCAATTTTATTAAGAACGGGAATGATTTCCAGATCCTGCTCAATAGCCTGATAGAGTGTAGAAATTGTTTGCGCCTCAATACCCTGGGCGGCATCAACCACAAGCAGAACCCCCTCACAAGCTTTTAGTGCCCGCGACACTTCGTACGAAAAATCTACGTGTCCCGGTGTATCGATAAGATTAAATATCACCCGTTCGCCACTGGGTCGCTCATAATCCATCCGGATAGCATGGCTTTTAATGGTAATCCCACGCTCGCGCTCCAGGTCCATATCATCGAGGATCTGCTCCTGCATTTCGCGCTCGGTAATAGCACCGGTTCGTTCCAGCAGACGGTCTGCGAGCGTAGACTTACCGTGATCGATATGAGCAATAATACTAAAGTTGCGAATCTGGGTCATAAAAATGTACTACCAACACTAAGTTAGCTTGTAAAAAAGAACGCTTAAAATACAAAAAAGCCAATGCGATTGCAGAATATTGTTACAAAAAAAGCCCAATACTTTTAGGTATTGGACTTTATATAACTTCTAGCAGTTGTGTTTTATTTTTCAGACATCCGGAACGTTTAATGGATCTTTATCTTCAGGCACGGGATTGAGCAGTTCAACATGAAATCGAAACTCTTCTTTTTCAATCGTCATAGTATCATACATCTCGCGGATCAGATCAAAGACAACTTCTGTTTCTCCGCGTACGCTTGTAGACATGTAGTTGACATCTACCTCCACATCGTGCTGCGCGACCAACTCCAACAAATAATCAATACTTTCGCGCGGCTTAGAAGCCTTTAGAGGGATGTATGTAAATTGGGCAGTTGTAATCATAGAAGTATCAGCTTATCAGGTTTTAATTAATGGGGCGTAAGGATAATCTTTTAGGAATAATACTTCAATCATTCAGCAAATTTTATCCAAAAAATCGGAACAATTCTGAACGCGAACCGTTAACAGCCTTAAATAAAATGATAAGTTGATTTAGCGTTACCCATTTCGCTTACAAAGAAGTAGACAAGATGTACAAACGACTTGCACAAAATTCCATAATTCAATTTACCCTGTTTACCCTCCTGTTGATAGCTTTTGTAGTTATTATTTCAGCATAAGTTTTCCGCACAAATATTGTTTTTAAAATCCTGTTCCATAGATAGCAGGATCTTACGAGAAGTGTATCCCTGTGTCGCCTGAAAACAAATCTTGTAAGAAACATTTTTTTGTGGATGCTCTTCTCAAAATTTGTATCTTTAGCCTGATGCAAAAACAGCAATACCATATCCCTTCTCACCTTCATCACGGCGGTTGGCACCGTCAATAGCATCACTGTTTGTAGCTCAGGCTACACGTCTTTCCTAAATTACCAACCACTTTTACAACCAAAATTAACGACAACTCTGTTATGCAACGCACTGCTGACTCTGATACTTCGCTACGTATCGCTATTCAAAAATCCGGTCGACTGACCGATAAAACTATTGAGCTGCTCAAAGGCATTGGCCTCCGCTTTGATGACTATAAGCGCAACCTCATGGTGAAATGCCGCAACTTTGATGTGGAACTACTGCTCATTCGCGACGACGATATCCCGGAATACGTGCAGGATGGGGTTTGTGATCTTGGATTTGTCGGTGCTAACGTCACACAAGAAATGGGCGCCGATGTTACTGTGCTCCGCGGACTTGATTACGGAGTCTGCCGTCTCTCACTGGCAGCACGCGAGAATGGTGACATTCAAAAGATCGAAGATTTCAATGGTAAAACCATTGCTACCAGTTATCCGAGATTAACGCGCGAATTTTTGGAATCGAAGAATATCGATGCCAAGATCGTTACGATTTCCGGGGCTGTTGAGATCGCACCACGTCTGGAGGTTGCCGATGCCATCTGTGACCTGGTATCTACCGGAAATACCCTCAAAGCCAACGGACTGGAAGAGCTTGAGACCATCCTGGAATCGGAAACAGAACTCATCCGTACCAATAAGAAACTCTCTCCCGGCAAAAAGAAGCTGATTGAAAAGTTTCTCCAGCGAATGGATGGACACCAACAGGCTGAACGCAGTCGCTATCTCATGATGAACGCTCCAGAATCGGCCGTACCTGAAATTAAGGAGATCATTCCATCTCTGAAAAGCCCAACTGTTATGCCGTTGTCTGATAATGGTATGGTAGCCATACACACGGTGATTCCAATTGACAAGTTTTGGATTATTATGGAGCAACTTAAAGAAGCAGGCGCTACTGGCATTGTAATATTGCCCATAGAAAGCATGATTTTATAACTTCATGACTCTCTTTGTTTTCTCCCTATCAGTAGGGAGAAAGACTCATTTTAAACTTTAAGAGTGCCTTTCCCTAATTTTTTAGGGAAGGACAGGATAGGGTCAAAAAAACAGATCAATGAAACAATACATCTATAAAAATTTATCAGACGTTGAGACCAACCGGCTGCTCCAGCGGCCGAAGATGGATTTCCAGTCGATATTTGGAGAAGTTGATCCCATCATCCAAAAAGTGAAAACCGAGGGCGATGCTGGTATCAATCACTTTACCAAAAGGTTCGATGGCGTTGCCCCGGCTCCAATCATCATCGATCCCAGAGAAAAACAAATTACGCTTGACGAAGATATCCGGCAGGCGATCGATATCGCTTTCGATAACATTTTCCGTTTTCACAAAGCGCAATTTCCTATTCCACTTGAGGTCGAAACGATGCGGGGCGTTCGGTGTAAACGTGTAGCACGTCCCATACAGCGAGTGGGATTATATGTGCCCGGCGGTACTGCTATTCTCCCCTCTACGCTGATGATGTTGGGAGTTCCAGCCATGCTGGCTGGCTGTGAAAAAATCGTAGTTGCAACTCCTCCTGGTAATGAGAGTTCTGTAGCTGATGAGATTCTGTATATTGCCCAGAAGATCGGAGCCTCACACCTGCTTAAAGCCGGTGGTGCCCAAGCTGTTGCAGCAATGTCATATGGATCTGAATCGGTGCCGAAAGTCGATAAGATTTTTGGTCCGGGCAATCAGTATGTGACCGCGGCCAAAATGATCCTGCAAAACAGTGAGGCGCAGATTGCGATCGATATGCCGGCCGGACCGTCGGAAGTGCTGGTTATTGCTGATGGCTCTGCCAATCCGGAGTTTGTGGCGGCCGACCTGCTTTCGCAGGCTGAACACGGCGAAGACAGTCAGGTAGTGCTGGTAGCGACGACAGATTTTAACATCGAAGCTTGCATGCAGGCAATTGACAGTCAACTGCAAGAGCTTCCCCGAAAAGGGGCTGCCGGGAAAGCACTGGACCAAAGTTTTTCCCTGCAGGTTAAAACGCTGGAGCAGGCATTTGAATTTTCAAATCGTTATGCTCCCGAACACCTGATTGTCCAGTGTGATGAAGCCGATCAGTGGGAGGATTACATCCAAAATGCGGGCTCTGTTTTTTTGGGACACTGGACACCCGAAAGTGCCGGCGATTACGCCTCCGGCACAAATCATACGCTGCCAACCTACGGTTACGCGCGGATGTTCAGCGGTGTGTCTGTGGAATCTTTTATGAAGTACATCACCATGCAGAATATAACACAACAGGGACTTTCGAATCTCGGCCCAACCATTGAAAAATTGGCCGAGCTGGAAGAACTTGAAGCCCACAAACGCGCTGTTTCAATTCGCAGAAAGGATATAAAATGACTCCACTAGAATTGAAAAAATAGAATGAACTTTACTAAACTTTGGAAGTTTAGCAAAGCTAAAGAAAGAATAATTATATGACTAATTTTAAACTTGATGAACTAATCCGTCCGAATATCAGAGCGCTGGAGCCATACCACAGCGCCCGAGAGGATTTTTCGGAGGGACTACTTCTGGATGCTAATGAAAACAGCCTCGGCTCCCCGTTTCCCGATGATGAGGAGTTACACCGCTACCCTGATCCGGGGCAAAAGAAGTTGCGAGACTTGATAGCTCAGTGGCGCGGCGTTCGTCAGCAAAATGTATTCGTTGGCGTGGGCAGTGATGAAGGTATCGATCTGCTGTATCGCATTTTCTGCGAACCCGGCAAAGACCGCGTACTTACCACTCCTCCCACCTACGGCATGTACGGCGTATCGGCAGCCATCCATAATATCCCTGTAGATACGGTACTGCTTGAGGAAGAATATTTTCAACTCCGCGTTGATGAAATCTTGGAAGCCGTCACTCCGGATACTAAAATACTGCTGCTATGTTCGCCCAATAATCCGACGGGAAACAGCTTTTCAGCCGAACACATTACAAGACTCACTGAATCATTCCCGGGCATTGTAGTCATTGACGAAGCCTATATCGATTTCAGTGATCAGGAAAGCTGGGCCCAAAAAGTAGCGAAATATCCCAATTTAGTGGTATTGCAGACGATGTCGAAATCATTCGGGCTGGCCGGAATACGACTGGGTATGACGTTTGCCAATGAGGATATCATCAATTATATGATGAAAGTTAAAGCTCCTTACAATGTGAATAAACTAACTGCCGAAAAGGCGATTGAAGCTTTTAAAAAGCTTGATACAATCCAGTTTAATATTGATGCTATCAAAAAGGAACGGAGGCGATTACGCAAAAAGTTGAACAACCTTGAAGTGGTCCAGCAAGTTTATCCCAGCGACGCCAATTTTCTGCTGGTAAAAGTTGAGGATGCTAAAAAACTCCATCAACAATTATCAGAAAATGGTATCATTGTGCGATATCGCGGCAATGAACTGCTTTGTGCGAACTGTCTGCGTATTACCGTAGGTACTCCTGATGAAAACGACCAGTTAATCTCTGCAATAAAAGACCTGACAACATGAAGATTTGGATCTCTGCCGAAGCGTTAACCGGAAAAGATGATACACTGCTTTGGAGCGGTGCACTTTATGGTTTAAAGCGCCTTCAAGGATTTGGACACGAAATAGCCTTTGACAAAGAAAAAATCTCCGAACGTCAGCAGCGACTGCTGGAAAATGATGATATCAGTACATCTGAATTTACAAAAGATGAAGCAGATCTGTTCATCCGGGTTGAAGGTCAATCTTCGTTAAAAGCAGTGGATGCAGACGGCATCGAAATTGAAGAAGCCGTCAACTGGACAAAGTTAAGTGATCGGATCTGCTTTCCCACACGCAAAGCAACCTTCCAGCGCAAGACAGCAGAAACAAATATTGAAATCAAATTAAATCTTGACGGTACCGGCGAAAGTAATATTTCTACTGGCCTCGGCTTCTTTGATCACATGCTGGAACAGATTGCACGGCATGGACTTATTGATCTCGAGATATCCTGCGACGGTGATCTGCATGTGGATGAACACCACACGATCGAAGATGTAGCGATTGCGCTGGGAGAAACACTCAAAAAGGCGCTTGGCAAAAAATTGGGGATTGAAAGATACAGCTTTACTCTGCCGATGGATGAGACACTTGCCAGAATTGCCCTGGATCTTTCCGGACGTCCCTACCTGGATTTCAAAGGAGAATTTGAACGCGATACGGTCGGCAATTTTCCCACCGAAATGGTCGAGCATTTCTTCTATTCACTGGCTATCCATCTGCAAGCAACGCTCCACATATCCGTCAAAGGTGATAACGATCACCACAAAATTGAAGCATGCTTCAAGGGGTTTGCTAGATGCTTCCGTGCAGCCATAAGCCGCAGCGAACGAAACACCAATATATTACCGACCACAAAGAACTTATTATAGAATGATAGCTATCATCAATTATGAAGCCGGCAATCTGGCCTCTGTATCGAACGCGTTGAAGCGGCTTGATGCTCCCCATATTATTACCAATGATCTGGATGAATTGAACCGTGCCGACGGAATCATTTTTCCCGGCGTCGGTCACGCTGATCCGGCAATGAAATCCCTGCAAAAAAATAATCTTGACCAATGGTTAATCGACACCAAAAAACCGGTCTTGGGTATCTGCCTGGGCATGCAGCTTTTCTATGAATCTTCTGAAGAAGGCGATTCCAAAGGACTTGGCATTATCCCTGGCAAATTGAAAAAATTCGATTCATCCAAAGCCAAAGTCCCGCATATGGGATGGAATACCTTTAATGGTATCTCTTCTCATCCAATTATGCAGTCACTTAGTTATAAAAACTATTTCTATTATGTCCACAGTTATTACGCCCCGGTAAATAATTATACCGTAGCTTCTTGCCACTACATCAATGAATTTACTTCTGTTGTATCAAGAGACAATTATGTGGGCGTTCAATTTCATCCCGAAAAATCGGGTGATGCGGGATCTCAATTATTGCGGAATTTTTTGGGGATGATCGACAGGGACTGATTTAATAAGGCTATTTGTCATTTACCCTCAGGAAACTGACTGGCCACATAGCAACTGTTTTTTCTCTGCGTAACTCTGTATCTAATCTGCGGTTCTCTGTGGTATAACATCCGGAGCCAGAGAAGTCACAGAGAACCACAAAGATATACTGCTACTCCTAAAACAGTAACACGAAATCCACAACACGCAACTCTAAACCCGAATCAGCTTCAGGCATATAATCTTGCTTTGAAAGCCTCCTGAATTTTGCGAACTACGGGTCCGGGCGTACCGTCATCAATTGGCTGCCCGTCCACATCAACAACAGGTTGTACATCTGTTGTCGTCCCGCAGAAAAAGAGCTCGTCAAGTTCAAAAAGCTCATCCTCTTTTATGGGATTAAACTCGACGGGCATATCCAGTTCATCGGCAATTTCCAAAATCACCTGTCGCGTAATTCCCGAAAGAATATAATTTGACTCGGGAAATGTACGCAATACTTCGTCATCAACACCGAAAATATTGGCGTTGGGACTTTCAGTAATTACCCCATCGCGGATCAGAATAGCACTGTCATATCCGGCCGTCTTGGCTCGTTCGCGAGCCAGTGTGTTTGGTAACAAGTTGACTGTTTTCAGATCACACCGACTCCAGCGGATATCCGACATCGTCATTACCGAAATACCATTTTTGTGTAGATCGGTGTGAGGTTTAAAGCTGCTTGTCGCAAGATATACCGTTGGCGAAACTTTGGGTTGTGGAAAGGGATGCGTTCTCGGCCACGCCGCTCCCCTGGTGACCTGAATATATATCTTTGCCTCCCCTTCCGTCAGATCATTCTTTTTTAGTAACTCTTTACCAATCTGGAGCAACTTTTCCCGCTCATCTGACTCCAGATCGATATTCAAACCGGCCAGTCCGTCATCGAGTCGCTCCATATGCTCTTCTGCGCGAAACAACCGTCCGTCAATACAACGGATAACTTCGTAAATGCCGTCCCCAAAGATAAATCCGCGGTCATAAACCCGCACTTTAGCCTCTTCCCTGTCAATAAATTTGCCATTCAGATATATCTGCATATTGTACCCTGTAATTGTCCTTATTAGTTTTTCTGCTCCCGGAAAATCCCGAAAGCCCTAAATTAATACAAGATCTTGCTCTCTACAATAATCTTTGGAGCATCTTTTTTCGGGATTTTCAGCAAACCTTGAAGCGAATATTGCATTTATATCTGAAGTGGTATATATTTTGACTGAACGTTCAGTCAATTAAAAGGAATGCCTCGCACTTCTAATCAAAACAAGCAAATCCGGGAAGAAACCCGACAAAAGATTAAAGACGCGGCTTTCGAGCTTTTTGGAGAAAGAGGCTTTTCTGATACCAGTGTCCGGGCTATTGCGCAAAAGGCAGGTAAGTCGAAGGGACTGATTTACCATTACTTCCAGAGCAAGGAAGATATTCTTCTATCTATATTTGATGATTTGACTGATCTCGGAGATCAGGCCATGGACTTTCCTAATAATCTTTCCCCCCAAGAACGGCTCAGGTATTTGCTGGAAACAATATTCGGATATATCAAAGAGTCTACTGAGGTGATCAGGCTGATGACAGCCCTTGCGCTGCAACCTGATGCCGTGGCAAAATTGAAATCCTCGATTGATAAATACAACGAGCATCAGATAAAAATCCTGGCAGAGCTTTTTGCAGATCTGGGATATGATGATCCCGAAGCCGAAGCGTATTATCTAGGGGCAAAACTGGATGGCATTACGCTGGGATATATCACGCTCGGCGACGACTATCCGTTTGAAACTATGAAACAAAAAATTCTGGATGAATATGTCACTGATTAGCAACAAAAGTATTACCTCATATCTGATTTTGATATTTGCGATGGTCTCTGCCCTGCAAGCTCAGGATCCTGCTGAAATTGTGCAAAAAGCCCATAAAAAAATGCAGGGCGAAAGTTCCCGCGCCGAAATCACAATGCAGATTATTCGCCCCAGTTGGGAGCGCAGTATCTCGATGAAAAGCTGGAGCCTGGGCGAAGACTACAGTATGATTCTCATAACTGCACCGGCCCGTGACGAAGGCTCGGCGTATCTGATGCGCGGTAATGAAATCTGGAACTGGGTGCCGAATGTCAATCGCACGATAAAAATGCCGCCGTCGATGATGAGTCAATCCTGGATGGGTTCGGATTTTTCGAATAATGATCTGGTACGCGAATCTTCTATCGTAACAGATTATACTTATGAGCTATTGGGTGATTCAACCATCAGCGAGCGCGACTGCTATAAAATTGAGATGACCCCCAAACCGGAGGCACCGGTCGTATGGTCAAAAGTGATTTCGTTTATATCCAAGGACGAATACCTTCAGCTAAGGTCCGAATTTTATGACGAAGATGACACACTGGTCCGCGTGATGGAGGGATCGGAAATTGAGGAGATCGGCGGACGCTTGCTACCAACAAGAATGGAAATGAATCCGCGGGAGGAAGAAGGACACAAAACGGTAGTTACCTATCAGGATATTGAGTTCGATATTGATATTTCGGAGCAATTTTTTAGCACCCAAAACATGAAACGTGTACAGTGAATAGAACGCAGATGACTCTGAAAAAGCTGATAACCACAGATTAATCGGTGTAAATCAGTTTAATCTGCTTCATCAGCGTTCAAAAATGAGCTTATGTTATATTTACGTTTAGCGTGGCGAAATATCTGGCGAAACAAGCGGCGTTCGCTGATTACGATGACTTCCATTGTAATGGCGGTACTATTGGCGTCAGTGATGCGATCGATGCAGGAGGGGCAATACAACGTGATGGTCGAAAGTACGGTGGGCAGCTTCACCGGCTATGTTCAGATTCATCAGCAGGGTTACTGGGATGATCAGACGCTCGAAAATACATTTGAAACGTCGGATACACTCGTGCAAAAAGCAGAACAGGCCTCCTCTGTTGTTGACGTTGTTCCCCGGCTCCAGTCATTTGCACTGGCCGCGGGAGAAGAGCAAAGTCGTCCCGCCATGGTCATAGGCATCGATCCGAAAAAAGAACAGGCGTTGAGTGATCCGCGGCAGAGGTTGCAGTCGGGCTCGTATTTTGAGCATGATAATGAGCAGGCGGTGCTTGTCGGCACAGAAATGATGCAGCGACTAAATGTACAATTAGGCGATAGCCTGGTGCTGATCGGACAGGGTTTCCGCGGACAGAGTGCAACGGGGCTGTACGAAATTAAAGGCACGGTCTCGTTTCCCAATCCGGAGATGAATCGAAGCATGGTGATGATGCCGCTGGCAACCGCCCAGCATTTTCTGGCTGCCCCCGATCGCCTGACGGCCCTCTCACTTATTCTCGACGATCCCGCAAACGTGGATCAAACGGTTCGGGATTTGCAGTCCGCCCTCCCCTCCAAAACCTATGAAGTGATGAGCTGGCAGCAGATGATGCCCGAGCTGCAGCAGGCGATTCAGGCCGACCGAGGTGGCGGTATCATTATTCTCATGATTTTATACATCGTAGTCGGTTTTGGCATCCTTGGAACCGTTTTGATGATGATTACCGAGCGTACCTATGAGTTCGGAGTTATGCTATCTATCGGTACATCGCGACTGGCTATCTTTGTGATGCTGGCTTTTGAAATATTCCTAATCGCACTGCTGGGATCTGCCGTGGGCATCGTGCTGTCGATTCCTGTCGCCTGGTATTTTAACATTAATCCCATTGAGTTTACGGGAGGTATGGTCGAAGTTATGGAATCGTACGGACTGGAACCCTACCTGCCCTTTTCACTGGATCCCGAGCTTTTTTACATGCAAGCTGTAATCGTATTCCTGATTACCCTCGCATTCAGTATCATTCCCCTGATTCGTGCCAGTCGTTTAAATCCCGTTAAAGCAATGAGGTCGTGATATGCTAAGCAATATCATCAAACTGGGATGGAAAAATGTGTGGCGAAATCCAACCCGCAGCGGAGTGGTCATCGTTGCTGTACTACTGGGCACATGGGCGGGTATATTTTCAGCGGGATTTTTCAACGGGATGATGCAAGATGCACTGAATAACCAGATAGAGCTTTCGATCGGACATATTCAAATTATGCATCCGCAGTTCGAGGACCTCTATGATCCGGAATATACTGTGGATAATGCCAATCAGGTGATCGAACACCTCGATACTCAGCCTTACATAACTGACATCACGGCCAAAAGCGTGGCAACAGGGCTGGCACAAAGCACGCGCAGCAGCTTTGGAGTTACCATCAACGGAATTAACCCTCAGAATGATTCTACCCACGCTATTCGCCAATATGTCACCGAGGGTGAAATGCTACAGTCGGGTGATCGCAACAACATTCTGATTGGAAATAAACTAGCTGAACGGCTTGGAGTAGAGCTGAAAAACAGGATGGTTCTAAATTTTCAGGATATGAATGGGGAAATAACCGGCGGTGCATTTCGCGTAGGAGGAATTTTTGAAACTTTTAGCAGCAGTTTTAATGAAAATAACGTTTTTGTTCTGGATGATGATTTGAATCGATTGCTCGGTACTGATGGCGCTGTTCATAACATCCGCATATATACCGAAAATATGGCGGAATCTGAGACCTATGCCGCACAACTTCGCAGTGAGTTTCCCGACCTGGAAATAAAAACGTGGCGGGATTTGGCACCCGATCTACGCTATATGTTCGATATGATGGATCTGACGCTCTATATCGTCATGATTATCATTATTATCGGACTGATTTTCAGCATCATCAATACAATGCTGATGGCAGTTATGGAGCGAACTCGTGAGCTGGGGATGCTTCGAGCCATAGGCATGAATAAGGCACGAACATTCAGTATGGTAATGTGGGAGACGGTATTTCTGACGATAGTAGGCTCTCCGGCCGGACTGCTACTGGGCTGGGCTACCATCAGCTATTTTGGTGATATCGGGATTAATCTTACTGCTTTTGCCGAGGGACTCAGTGCCTATGGGATTGGCACAATGGTGTACCCGACATTATCCGGCGAATATTATTTAAACATTATGCTCTTGATTGCGGCAGCAGCGCTACTCTCGGCCCTCTATCCCGCATGGAAAACACTGCAGCTTAATCCCGTAGAAGCAATTCGAAAACTTAACTGATGATCATGTTTCAGGTTGCAAGTTGCAGGTTTCAGGTTGAAAACCTTTAACATGTAACATTCAACCTGCAACTCAATAAACTGATAACTATGAAGTAACTTCACATGGTAAAAAAGTCTCATGAGTGTCATGCTGAACTTGTTTCAGCATCTGTAAGCAATGGAGCGCTAGATGCTGATACTCCTTTTTTTGCAATGGATCCTGAAATAAATTCAGGATGACACAATCAGTAAATAAACCCGAAACCCATGGCTGTCATAACAACTGAAGGAGTAACAAAAACCTATAACCCGGACAAAGTGCCGGTGCATGCGCTTCGTGGTGTGGATCTCGAGATTGAAAAGGGTGAATTCACCGCGATTGTTGGTCCCTCGGGATCGGGAAAAACGACGCTGCTGAATATCATCGGCGGACTGGACGAGCCGACCGATGGTCGCGTTATCGTACAGGGGACCGATCTCGACACGTTATCCGACAGCGAACTGATCAACTTCCGGCTGCATCATATCGGATTTGTGTTTCAGGCCTACAACCTGATTCCGGTACTCACCTCCATCGAGAATGTCTCCTTTGTGATGCAGATGCAGGGAAAATCCGCCAAAGAATACAACGCTAAAAGCCGTCAACTGCTGGAGGAAGTAGGATTGGCTGATAAGTTAGACAAGCGTCCCAACGAGCTTTCCGGCGGACAGCAACAGCGGGTGGCGGTGGCACGAGCCCTGGCCTCCAAACCCGACTTTGTATTAGCCGACGAACCAACTGCCAACCTCGATTCCGTTTCTTCGGGCGAACTGCTGGATATGATGGCCGAGCTCAACGAAAAAGAAGAGATGACGTTTGTGTTTTCGACGCACGACCAGCGGGTAATTGACCGGGCGCGAAGGGTGGTTACGCTTGTAGACGGAAAAATCGACAAGGATGAAGTCAGATAAATATGAATATTAAATATCGAATAGAGAATGCAGAATGTAGAGGTAATAATTCGTCATTCTTAAATCCTTGTTCGATATTCTGCGGTTCAAAAAACTATCCCAAAGAGTTTCACGAAGAAGGCACAAAGTTCAATAGAGAATTTCTTTGTGATTCTCTGCGTCTCCTCTGTGGCTCTCTGTGTAACAACTTAAAGCAATTTTTCCTAACCAGCTTCGCCCTATTACTTGGGTTTCAAATCTCATTTGCGCAAGATGTCGACATCAGCGGATATGTTAAAGAGCTGGGACAAATTTCTGTTGACAACAATTTTTCCACCATCCACTATGATAATATTCTGCACCACCGTATTGAGAGCGAATGGAATCTTACAGATAACATTGAGTTTCGCGCTGACCTGCGAACCCGCTTGCTGAATGGGTATTCTGTTAACAATACGCCCAGCCTCCGACAATTCTACGAAGAGGATCCCAACTATTTTGATCTGTCGTGGGTATGGTTTGATTCCGACCATTCGCTAATGCACTCCAACATCGACCGGATTCACGCCAGTTACATCAATGGACCGTGGGAAGTGCACGCGGGACGGCAGCGAATCAACTGGAGCCGCACGCTGGTTTGGAGTCCCAATGATCTGTTCAACAACTACGCCTATCTTGATTTTGACTACGAAGAACGTCCAGGCGTGGATGGCCTCACCGCCCAATACAACTGGAGCTACGCATCAAGTGCTGAACTCAGCTATCAAATAGCAGACTCTTTTGACCGATCAGTCATCGGAGGTATGGTGCGGGTAAGCAGCGGCGGTTACGACCTGCAGTTTATCGGTGGGCACTATCGCAAACATGCCGTTATCGGCGGTGGATGGGCCGGTTATATCAATGATGCCGGATTTAAGGGAGAGATCTCATATTTCCATCCCGAAGAAGATTTCTTTGATCAAAGCGGACATTTTACCGCCACTACCGGATTTGATTATATGTTTTCGAATGGGATGTATGTACAAAGTGAATTGCTCTACAACGGCGGATATAACCCACGCGAAAATCCGCTGAATACACTCGTTCAGCCGCCATCGGCCGACAATCTGTTTATCGCCAATTCGGGATTTTTCCTCAACAGTTCGTATCAGATTCATCCGCTTGTAAGCGGTAATTTAGGGTTTATGGGCAGCTTCGACCGATCAATTTTTATTGCTATTCCGCAAGTCACCTTTTCAGTTACCGAAAATGTAGATCTGCTGTTGCTGTCTCAGCTTTTAAAGGGAGCTGTTTTTCGGGATTCGGTGGCGACGCCAAACTTGTTCTTTTTTCGTCTCAAGTGGTCATATTAATAGAACCCGGATTACGCGAATCAAGCGAATACCCACAGATGTTTTTGTATCAGTACCATCCTTGTCATCTGTGTTCTATTCATCAGGCTCAACTACTTTATAGGAAAATTCATCGGTAAATGTGCGGCCGAACATATCGGTAACGCGAATTTCGATGGTGTGCTCGCCCAGCGGTAGGTTATTGGGCACTCCGGTTTTCCACAGGTGCGTTGATGGAACCGGATTTGACGGACGCTTACCCTCCAGTACTTCATCGGCCGTATCCCACTTGTGGCGCAATTTTGCTATATGCGGATCCTGCTCTTCAATCTTGTTCATGGAACGCCAGGTTTCATCCTCACCTCTAACCCGATAATCAACCTCGGTATATTCATTCCCCAAAAAATAATTCACGCACAACTCGGCGCCGTGCCAGGCGTTCTGCGGAACGACCTTCGGTCCCCAGGTACTCATCCGATAATCTTCGGGATAATCAGCAGCTTTATAATCAATAGTAAAATCATTGCCGTCTATATTGAGTGTGGCATAGCCGTTTGGTGTACCATCGCGCATCGTTGTGGGAGGTATTTCCCGTTTGTCCGGCACTCCAGACCACCAGTCGCCGCTTGTAGTTCCCACATTGTAATGCATATGGGGGGTTACCCGCTTCCAATTCTGCTCATTATCAAAAAATCGGATCTGCTGCGTATGCGTATGAGCTGACAGCGACAGCGTATTCGGATAATCCTTCAGCAGGTCAAAAAGTCGATTACGATCCTCCACACGAAACGTTCTTCCCCATCCTTCAGGCATAAAAAGTGGGATATGAAATGCCAGTACCACAAGATGATCTTCGGGAACATGCTTCAGATCGTTTTCAATAAATTGAAGCTGTTTGTCTGTAAATCCGCCGATATATCCCGGTTCGCCATCCTCTCGCGGATACACTACATCATCCAAAATAATGAAATGAGCATTGCCATGATTAAATGAGTAGGTCGGCGGACCGAATATCGCCTCGAATGTTTCATCAGCATGTTTATCATATTCTGCATCAAAATTCATATCGTGATTTCCGAAAACATTAAACCATGGTACTCCAATTTTAGCTACCGATTCACTGTAGGGTTTAAACAGGTCTAAGTCGTCGCCCACGATGTCACCCAGCGTGATTCCAAATTCATATGCCTCGGCATTGTGCAGCTCAGAAACAATGTCCTGATCAAAATATTCTACCTCCTCCTCAGTATACGGCTGTGGATCCCCAAACAACAGCACGCTATATTCACTCTTTTGCTCGGCTCTCAACAGCGGAAAGTTAATTGCATCTGGGAGCTCTCCCGTTGGCTCCACACCTTCATATTTCAAATCCGGTGAACCGTTCGGCTTGTGGATGTAGTAGAATTGGGGCTGATTCAGCTCGTTTTGAGGTAAGGTATATCCAGCCGGTTTTATAACAAAAACTATGGCATCATTTTCATCAATCTTTATAGAATACTCTCCCTTTTTATCGGTCGTAACCACCTCCTGACCATTTGAAACAGGGATATTGGACAGTCGTTTATCTTCAGAATCCAACTGGCCATTCTCATTGTTATCCAGATATACTGTACCAGAGGCTGTTTGCTGACCATGGCTTTGGACGGTGAACAAGAAACAGAAGCCTAATAAGAGAAAAAGAGTATGTTGTCGCATAAAGATTATGTGGATTGATTGAAATTTCAGAGGCGAAACGTACAAATAATTTTTCACCTTAGTTTAAAATGGAGATTAACGTATCATAAACTTACTTTCAGCGTGAATAGAACGCGGATTAAACAAATACAGTAGATATCCGCTGATTCTTCAAAATACCTTGTTAAAGTATTTCTACTATAAGTAAATTATTTAAAATTCTATGCGCGTAATACCGGCAATTGATCTACTGGACGGCCAAGTCGTCCGACTACATAAAGGCGACTACAGCGAAGCAACAGTCTATAATGATGATCCTGTTGCAGAAGCACGGACCTTTAAAGAAGCGGGATTTGATCATATTCACGTAATCGATCTGAATGGAGCAAAAGAAGGCAAGTTTGTTAACCTCGATGTGATTAAAAGCATGATCGAAACAACAGGACTATCGGTACAGACCGGCGGCGGCGTTCGCAGCTATAAAGATGCATCAATGCTGCTCGAAAGTGGAATATCGAATGTTATCTGCAGCTCGATGACTGTTAAAAATCCCGGTGAATGGTTAAACGTGCTCGATGATTTTGGTGATCGTGCTATCTTGGGTATGGATCTTAAAGATGGCAAAGTTGCCTACAGCGGCTGGCTTGAAACGCTGGATAAATCTCTGGATGATTTTTTGCAGCCGATGATCGACCGTGGACTTTCGACTGTTCTTAGCACCGACATCTCCCGCGATGGCACGCTGGAGGGACCGAATATCGAATTATATCATCAATTATCTGATCGTTTTCCGAAGCTAAATTTTATTGCTTCCGGTGGAGTTTCGGGCGTCAAAGATTTGAAAGCACTGGCGCAACGTAATCAATATGGAGTAGTAGTGGGACGTGCTTATTATGAAGGTAACCTCTCCCTTGATCAGATGCTCAAATACCACGCCTGAAGATGAATCATCAGGCTAAGAACAAAAAAAGAAGCTCACTTAAAGTGAGCTTTTATAAAATTGGTAGCCCACGGATTCATCCGTGGGTAAAATAGATCTAATTCACCTTATTTAAATCTGCACAGTTACTAGATCTGCAGAGGTATCTTATTCTCCCTCATATTAATTGAGTGGATACTAATTCTGCAGAGAACTCATTGCACGCCTGTGCTTTCTCTTGGCATCCTCGTGCGCTTTTTCACCCTCCTCATCATTAAGACGATTTTTCAGTTCGCTCAGGCCGTCCTCTTTAGCAAATACTGTTAGCTCATCTCCCGGAGAAAGTTCCTCATCTCCAGTAGGTGTACAAGAAACTGCTCCATCCTCTCTTTCGATACACAATACCAGAATCCCTTCATCTTGCAGTCTTAGCTCTTCCAATGTCTTATCCGAAAGCCATGTATCTTCCTCAACAGTAAATTGGCTGACCGTAAAACCTTCATGGAGATTCAACAATGTATGAATATCCACTATCTTTAAATTAGTATATCTTTCCAGAAGCCAATCGATGAGCTTTTCCAACTGATGCTCCACCCATTCATTCTGAGACAGATAAATTAATAATCCAATTCCACCAATCAGAATCAATCCTCGTTGAAGTGCAATCATTGTGGTGCCGGTATCAACAAAGGACAATACAAATGTCGAGATAACAGTTACGAGTCCGGCATTTTGAAGAACCATAAGCGGCATAACAAGACGGCGACGTACCGGATGATTGACAATGCTTTCTGCTTCATGAGTAGTGAATCCCGTGCCTGTCACAATAGATCGAGCCTGAAATACAGCCACATCCTCCGATAAACCAGTTAAAATCAGAGCCTTAGCAGCAATACGATTTATAAAAATAGAAACTGCAATTGTGGACAAGAGTATGAATAAAGCGACCATAACATCAGAAGTTCTACTAAACTTACTCGTCAGATAGTTATGACTGCCATCATTAAAGAATAGTTCCGTTCAGGATTTATGGCTCTATTTTTCTTTTTAAGGTTACACCATATCCAAGAGGGCTTTGCAAAACCGGAGTGTCACCCTGTCCGCCGGCTGGGGGATCAGGGTCTGTTGCAAAAGTTGCATTTAAAGCTTCTAAAGAGCAATTGCTTACAGATGCTGAAACAAGTTCAGCATGACATAAGTGGTTTTGCAAGCCACCTTCAAATAAAAAAGGCTGTGACTTACGTCACAGCCCAATTAATAATTTTATTGATTCTGTTTCTTAATCTTCCCGTACGCAATCGATCTTGGGAGGATCCTTCTTACAAGGATCGACTGCTGTTGCACCACATTTCGGACATTCACTTGGTTTAGCCATAACAACCGTATTTGTTGGAGTTAACCTTCATAATCAATTTACCAAAATATTTGTATTATGATTCCTTTCTGCCGAAATTTATATTCGGTCTAAGTAATTTTAACGGCTACCATTTATTGATGCTTGCAAAAAGAATTATTCCCTGCCTCGATATAAAAGACGGACGAACAGTAAAAGGCGTAAATTTTGAGGGACTGCGTGATGCCGGTGATCCGGTGGAACTGGCGCGGCGCTACTCTGACGAAGGGGCCGACGAACTTGTTTTTCTAGACATTACTGCCACTAAAGAAAAACGGAAAACACTGGTTGATCTGGTCAAAAAAATTGCGCTGGAAATAGATATTCCTTTTACCGTTGGCGGTGGTATAGCCAGCACGGAACAAATTGCCGAACTCCTGCATGCCGGCGCCGATAAAGTATCGCTAAACAGTGCGATCGTCCGCAACCCCGATCTGATTGATGAAGCAGCGCGGCAGTTTGGCTCGCAGTGCATTGTTGCCGCCGTGGATGCCAAACGCACCGGCGATCACTGGACAGTCTATATTTCAGGCGGATCCCAAAAAACAGAATGGAATGCTCTGGACTGGATCCAAGAAGTTGAAAAGCGCGGGGCGGGTGAAATTCTTCTGACTAGCATGGATCAAGATGGCACCAAAGAGGGCTTTGACCTGGAGCTTCTGCAAAGAGTCAACGAAGTTGTCACAATTCCCGTTATTGCCAGCGGCGGAGCGGGTACTGCCCATCATTGTGTTGAAGCCATCAAAAAAGGCAGTGCCGATGCCGTGCTGGCCGCCAGCATCTTTCACTTTCAGGAAATTGGAATTCGGGAACTAAAAGAAGAGCTTGATCAAGCCCACATTTCCGTGCGTAAAACCAGATAATATAATTCGTATTGCGTATTACTGGAGATTGGCAAACCAAAATACGCACTACGCAATATTTTGACTCACACTATGATTGACTTTGAATCTTTAGATTTTGAAAAGGGCGGCGGGTTTATCCCCGCCATTGTTCAGGATGCGAATAATTTTCAGGTATTGATGCTCGGCTATATGGACCGGGATGCTTTGCAAATGACCTTGGAAAAAGAACGTGTCACTTTTTACAGCCGCAGTAAAGAACGGCTATGGACTAAGGGCGAAACGTCGGGCAATTTTCTCGACTTGGTTGACATACAGCAGGATTGCGACAACGATACTCTGCTAATTTTAGCCAATCCTCATGGCCCAACCTGCCATACGGGAAACAACTCCTGCTTCTTTAAAAAGGATTTTCAACCACAACAAAACCTAAACTTTCTCAACGATCTGGAAGAGCTGATTATCAGCCGCAAAAAAGAGATGCCGGAAAGTTCTTATACCACCTCCCTTTTTCAGGACGGGATTGACAAAATTGCCCAAAAGGTAGGTGAAGAAGCCGTGGAAACAATTATTGAAGCTAAGAATAAAGATCACCGGCTGGTGGATGAAGTATCTGATTTAATCTATCACCTGCTGGTGTTGCTGGCGGAAAAAGAGGTGCCGCTCGATGATGTGATTCAAAATCTTAAGAAGCGGCATCAGGAATAACATAAATAAAGTGAATTCGATACAAGAAATAGGGCACGAAAATATCTACAGAGTATTCTCCAGGTCTTCCGGTAGTTGTTGACACCCCTCGTCGTCCCGAGCATCGGGACGACACTCCCCTCCAGGGGAGATGAAAAAACATCCCTCCTTGAGGAGGGTGCCTGAATTTCGGTTTTGAGAAATTCGGGCGGGAGGTGTTAAATAATTCGCTCTTATTACGAACTCAGGTTAAATAGTAAATAATCCTGTTGCTGATATACCTGGCGCGGGAATTAAGTGATGTTAACTCCAATAGTTCGAGCGTCCGCTCGTGCTGTTTGGGGAGTATCTCAAAACTCATCGATGACAACACCAGTCATCCGATAAGTGACTATTCGATCCCCAGTACATCTTTCGACATATGCATCGTTACCAGCATATGTGGCACATCCACCACTTCTGCAATTTTCAGATCACCGGCCAGCGAGCAGAGCGCGTAAGCATCATTACGATCCATACCGTGTACCTCAACTAAATAATCGATCATATATCGGGTAGCTTTCTTTGACGCTTCATCAATTGTTTCGCCGAAGCCGGTCACCGCATAGTACTCATCCGTTTCGTATTGCGGCTCCTGGATTTCGCGATCACCTTTAATGACCTCCACTTCGTAAACGATGCGCATCGGCGCTTCGATAGCGGTACCGCACACCTCGCCGTGTCCCTGTGCAGCATGTGTATCACCGATAGAAAACAATGCACCCTCCACAAAAACCGGGAAATAAACCGTGGTTCCCTCAGTCATATTGGGATCATCCATATTTCCGCCGTTTTCCCTGGGAGGAATGGTCGAAAGCATGGAGTCAGTCTCCGGCGCAACGCCCATCACACCGGGAAATGGTTCTAACGGAATATTGATGCTGTCATTGAAAGCAGCTGTGTTATCCCCTTCGTCAAATTCAAACGTTTTCAGATAGGGCTCGTCGAACTCATCTGCCAAGAATCCGAATCCGGGTATGATTGCAGTCCATCCCCAGCTGCCCATTTCAATTTCATGCAGCGTAACTTTCAGCATATCGCCCGGCTCGGCGCCTTCCACATAAACCGGACCTGTCAGCGGATGAATCGGATCAAAACTCAAATTCTCCAGATCCTCTACCGTCGATTCCGGCGTAAGCTGCTGGTCCGAAGCCTCTTCAGTGCTTACTTCGATCACCGCTCCCGACTCAACACTGATCAACGGCTCGATAGCACTACTCCAGCTGCTATGCGTCTGATCGGCAGATAGCGTGTATTCCGCTTCCGGAACTGTTGATATTTCGCCATTCTGCATATTCTGATCACAACCTGATACCAATACAACTAACACCCCGAGCACCACCAGCATTATCCGTTTCATCACAACCCCATTATTTATTTGAAAATTATTTTACTTTAAAGGTGTTCCTTTACGACCATTTCACAGCAACAGTAAAACATCAATCGTCTTCAAATTAAAAGAACTCATCAACAATACAAGATTTGCCCCTCAGGAATTAAAAATCAATTTTCCCGAGCGGCATCCTTTTCTTAGCTTTGGTATCATTTATTCATAATCTAAACGAGTACTGTTAGTATGAAAATTACGATCGACCATTTGAAGGATATGCATATGGAAGCCGAAAATGAAGAAGGCGGCTTGATCCGCATGGATGGCTCAACCAGCATCGGCGGACTCGAAGGCGGCTTTAGTCCCATGCAGTTGCTGCTTGCAGGAGTGGGGGGATGCAGTGCCATTGACATCATTGGCATTTTAGAAAAACAACGCCAGGATCTTCAGGATTTAACCGTAGAAGTAGAAGGCGACCGTCAATCCAAAGAAGAATATTCTGAATTCAAAACTATTCACATAAAATTTATTTTCACTGGTGAACTTGAGGAGTCTAAAGTAGAACGAGCAATTAATTTGTCCCTGGACAAATACTGTTCGGTATCCAAGACGCTGGAACAAGCCAGCGAAATCACTCATAGTTACGAAATCAAAAACAACTAAATCGTGAGCACATCCAACCCAGAAACCGAAGCCATACGTACACAAACGGATCGCACTGAAGAACGTGAACATTCCACGCCGCTGTTCATGACTTCGAGCTTTGTCTTCGATTCGGCTGAACACGCCCGTGCATTGTTTGCAAAAGAGATTGATGGTAATGTGTACAGCCGCTACTCCAATCCCAATACGCATGAGTTTGAAGAAAAAATGTCGCGATTGGAAAGTGCTGAGGCAGGCATTGCAACTGCTTCGGGCATGTCGGCAATCTTTTCGAGCCTGGCGGGACTATTGGAGCAGGGAGATCATATCCTGGCCTGCCGCTCGCTTTTCGGATCATCCCATCAAGTATTAAACGGCATATTACCCAAGTGGGGTATCAGTTTTTCTTATGGGGATATCGATAAGCCGGAAAACTGGGAGTCGCTTATCGAGAATAATACACGTGTACTTTTTTTAGAGACTCCCTCGAACCCGGGATTGGATCTCATCGATCTGGAGTGGGCAGGAGAACTGGCCGATGAACACAACCTGATCCTTATCGTTGACAACTGCTTTGCCACGCCCTATCTACAAAAACCAATGGAATACGGCGCTGATATCGTACTGCATTCGGCGACAAAATTTATCGACGGACAGGGACGCGGAATCGGTGGTGTGATTGTAGGTAAACAGCGCTATATCGATGAAATAAGCTTCTTTACACGTCACTCGGGTCCGGCTCTCTCGCCATTCAACGCATGGATGTTTTCGAAAAGCCTGGAAACACTGCCTGCACGCATGGACCGTCACTGCGACAATGCCCTGAAGCTGGCTAAATTCCTCGAAGAGCAAAAGAACGTGGAGTGGGTTAAGTATCCGTTTCTCGAAAGTCACCCGCAGTACGAGTTGGCCAAGAAACAGATGAAAAAAGGCGGAGGCGTGGTGGCTTTTAATCTTAAGGGTGGATATGAAGCCGCCACCCAATTTCTTGATAAACTGGAGATACTGTCACTGTCAGCGAATCTGGGGGATACCCGAACTATCGCCACGCACCCGGCATCGACTACGCATTCCAAGTTAACAGAGGAAGAACGCGAAGCTGTTAATATCACGCAAGGTCTGGTTCGTATCGCGGTGGGACTTGAGGCTATTGAAGATATTCAAGAAGATGTTGATCAGGCGCTGGAGATGTAGAGCGAGATTTATCTCGCTCACTCGAAATAAATTTCGAGCTACTGGAGTCCTCGTAGTTTCAAGCGTCCACGCTTGAAACTACATAAAATCTCCTTACTATTCTTCGGACGACAAAGTCAGTCGTACGACGTAGTTGCTGCTAGATAATAGGTAATAGTCAAAAAATAAAATTATCTGTCATCTCGACAGCGACTTTAGTCAGTGGAGAAATGACACAATAGAGTTAAAAAACGAGCGTCATAGCAACGAAGGAATTACCGCGCTGGTGATACCCTTACACATAACTCCATTGCTAAGACATCCGGTTCTTTCAAGCGTGGACGCTTGAAAGAGCAGTTTATTAGACCAACCTCCAAGGATTCTGAATTCTTGGTATTTCCTGAGTTATCACCTATCCGTCACACATCCTTCCGAGGCTGAGGAAACCAATTTTGCATATTTATAGAGTGAGCCGCTCGTAACGGACAGCGGAGGTGCCTCCCAACTCTGACGGCGCTCTTCCAGCTCTTCATCCGAAAGATGTACCTTCATTATTCGTTCATCGGCATCGATAGTAATTTCATCCCCGTCTTTAATCAAGGCAATAGGTCCGCCGACCTGCGCCTCTGGTGTCACGTGTCCGATTACGAATCCATGGGATCCACCAGAAAAACGCCCGTCGGTAATCAGCGCCACCTCTTTACCGAGTCCCGCTCCCATAATAGCGGCTGTAATCGACAGCATCTCACGCATTCCCGGTCCGCCCTTAGGACCTTCGTAACGAATCACCACTACATCTCCAGATTGAACTTCTCCGTTTTGGATTGCCTCCAGGCTTTCTTCCTCGGAATTATAAACCCGTGCTCTACCGGTAAATCGCGTACCCTCTTTTCCCGTGATTTTCGCTACTGCCCCCTCGGGAGCCAGATTACCGTATAAAATCTGCAGGTGCCCGTTTTCTTTGATGGGATTATCGACCGGAGCAATAATATTTTGCTCCTCAAAAAGTCCCGGCACGTCAGCAACATTTTCGGCCAGCGTATTGCCGGTGACCGTCAGACAATCATCGTGCAGATATCCTTCCTCTAAGAGTAATTTCTGCACCGCCGGAACACCGCCTACATTATAAAGATCCTCCATCACATATTTCCCGCTGGGTTTGAGATCGGCCAGGTACGGCGTATTGTTGCTGATCTCCTGGAAATCATCAATCGAAAACGGCACCTCGGCCGAACGGGCTATCGCCAGCAAGTGCATCACGGCGTTTGTTGATCCGCCCAGCGCCACCGTAATCGTCACCGCATTTTCCAGGGCTTTTCGTGTGATAACATCCCGCGGTTTGATATCCTTTTCTAACAGATGGCGAATAGCTTTTCCGGCCCGACGGCATTCTTCAACTTTCTGATCGTGTGTGGCTGGAATAGAAGAACTGAACGGCAGACTCATTCCCAACGTCTCGATCGCCGACGCCATCGTATTTGCCGTGTACATTCCACCGCAGGCTCCGGCACCGGGACAAGCATGGCGAAGCACCTCTTTCATTTCTCCTTTTGAAATTTCATCCGATAAATACTGTCCGTACGATTCAAAAGCAGAAACCACGTCCAGATCCTGTCCGTTGAGCTTGCCCGGGCGAATGGTCCCGCCGTAGATCATAATTGACGGACGATTGAACCGTGCCATAGCCATCACCGATCCGGGCATATTTTTATCACATCCTACAATCGAAATATTGGCATCGTACCACTGGGCACGCATCACCGTCTCGATAGAATCTGCAATGACTTCACGCGACTGCAGCGAATACTTCATTCCCTGCGTACCCATTGAAATGCCATCGCTCACCCCGATACTGTGATAGATAAATCCGACCAGGTCAGAATCCCAAACGCTGTCGCGCACATGCACAGCCAAATCATTCAGATGCATGTTACACGGATTTCCTTCCCATCCCGTGCTGGCGATACCGACCTGTGCTTTGTGCATATCTTCATCGGTAAGTCCGGCCCCATAGAGCATAGCTTGTGAACCGACCTGTGACTCCTCTTCTGTTAAGCGAGAACTGTATTTATTGAGTTTCTGATCCATATAAGGCGATTTCAAAGATTGTAAACCTGAAAATTAAATGTTTATCCAGTCGACTTAGCTGCCGTTTGGAGCTATAAAAACTACAAGGATCCACAAACTTTACAAGCAGATAATTACTACTCAAAATAAATCAAAATTATTTTTGACATAAGAAAATCCATTATCTATTATGGTAATTCATATTTGAAGAAACAGTCATTACTTGAATTCACAAACCTTACATACCAAAAACATTGCGTTACAGGCAGAAGCTTCTTCTGGCCTGGATAATGTAGATGGTATGCTGCTTCTGTTTGTGTTTTCTCTTCTTTCGCTTCTTACTTCTGTGGCTGTCTTCAACTCTCCTTCGGTAGAAATAATTGGCTTTGACACTATCATAGGTATACTAAGCCTGCTAATTATTCTACCTATTCTAATTTCTGGCATTATTAACCTAATTCTAATTATTCGCTAACCATAACAGCCAGAGGTTAGAACTCAAGTTCCAAACACTTTTTACTTCTTTCTGACCTCTGGCGGGAAAACTATATCTGTCAAGTCACATGGAACATGCAAAGGCCCATAAACTCAACGACCAAGATCAACAACGATCACCGACACAACCTGTGTTGAACGGAGCGGGTATTCTCATCGAAACCCTCAAAGACCTTAATGTTGATACTATTTTCGGATATCCCGGAGGGGCTGTACTGCCGCTTTATGATGAGCTGTTTGATGAACACGATCTAAATCATGTATTAATTCGTCATGAGCAAGCAGGTACTCATGCAGCCGACGGATATGCTCGTGCAACGGGGAAGCCCGGAGTAGTACTCGTTACATCTGGACCCGGCGGAACAAACACCATCACCGGTATCGCCACAGCTGCCATGGATTCTATTCCCCTGGTTGTATTTACCGGGCAAGTTCCGACGGATATGATTGGCAACGATGCCTTTCAGGAAGCCGATATCGTGGGAATATCACGTCCCATCACAAAGCATAACTACCTGGTTAAAGATGTAAAGAATCTGGAACAGGTAACGCGTGAAGCTTTTCATGTAGCTACCAGCGGTCGTCCGGGTCCGGTTTTGGTAGACCTTCCCAAGGATATGCAACAATCAGAAGCTCATTACAGTGGACTTCGAAAAGTCTCAATCCCCAGCTATAATCCCACTAAAGAAGGACATACTTCGCAAGTTAAAAAGGCTGCCAAGCTGTTGAGTGAGGCTGAAAAGCCGCTTATTTATGCAGGCGGCGGTGTTGTGTTGGGAGAAGCCTGGAATGAACTCACGAAACTGGCTGAGCGCCACAATATCCCCGTGACTACTACCCTTTTGGGATTGGGCGGCTTTCCTGAAAGTAAGCCCCAATCACTGGGTATGCTTGGAATGCATGGAACTTATTACGCAAATATGGCCACCACCGAATGTGATGTTCTCTTTGCCGTAGGCGCTCGATTTGATGATCGCGTGACGGGTAAATTGGAGGGATTTTCTCCCCATTCAAAAAAGATTCATATCGATATAGACCCGTCAAATATCGGTAAAAATGTAGAAGTGGAGGTCCCCATTGTCGGTGATGTCAAACAGGTTTTGCCAGAGATCGACAAGCGAATGGAGACACCTGATACCGATGACTGGTGGCAAACGATTAACAACTGGCAGAAAAAACATCCTCTGAAAGTACCGCAATCCGAGGACACAATTAAGCCACAAAGGATGGTAGAGGCTATTTCCGATGTTACGAACGGAGAGGCTATTGTTGTTACAGATGTGGGACAACATCAGATGTGGGCAGCCCAGCATTATACCTTCAATCATCCGCGCTCATTTCTGTCATCCGGAGGACTCGGTACAATGGGATATGGATTCCCCGCTGCTATGGGAGCCGCTTTCGGATGTCCTGACAGACCAGTGGTTTGTATTACGGGTGACGGCGGCTTTCAGATGACGGCCTACGAATTGGCCACCGCTGTGGAATACGAGGTACCGGTTAAAATCGCAATAATGAACAACCAGTGCATGGGGATGGTCCGCCAGTGGCAAGAGCTTTTTTATAACAAGCGATACAGCCATTCAATCCTCAAAAAAGGAAATCCTGATTTTGTAAAACTTGCCGAAAGTTATGGTGCAGCCGCTTTTCGGGCAACGAATCCTGCAGAGATGGATGAAGTGCTCGAAAAAGCGATGGCGATCAATGACCGACCGGTTGTGATGGATTTCCAGGTTGAGGAACACGAGAACTGCTATCCCATGGTTCCATCCGGAGCCGCATTAAATGAAATGGTATTAGGTGACGAACAATGACAACAAAAATGAACGGCACGAAAACACAATCTGACAAGCATACTCTCTCGGTTGTAGTAAGCTATAATTTGAATGCGCTGTCTCGCATCATCGGGATATTCAGCAGCAAAGGATTCGAGATAGACAGCATCAGCTTTGGATCGGGAAAAGAATCGGGGCGGGCCCGAATTACGATCACTACGCACGGAGATCAGCAAATTATCGAGCAGATTACGAAACAGCTTCACAAGATCATAGATGTTGTGACGGTCAGTGATCTGACCCATCAAAGTTTTGTCGAACGGGAGCTGGCCCTGGTAAAAGTAAAGGCAAGAAGCTCCGACCGATCCGAAATCATGCAGATCACGGAGGTGTTTCGCGCCAAAGTCATAGACATCAGCCCCGACAGCCTGGCTATCGAAATTACCGGGAATCGTGACAAAGTAGATGCTTTTATCGGTATGATTCGCCCCTTTGGCATTATGGAATTGGCCCGCACCGGTAGTGTTGCATTAAAACGAGAATTTGACGGAAATGTATAAATCCAATTTAACCGCAGAGTTCGCAGAGGACACCTAGAGGTGCACAGAGAAAAGAAAAATTAACAAGCAGAATTTAAACCTAATAAATAATTACATCTAACAATGGAAGCTAAAACGTATTATAACGACGATGCAGATCTGAAATTTCTAAATGATAAAACCGTGGCTATTATCGGTTACGGCAGCCAGGGACATGCTCATGCGCTGAATCTCAAAGACAGCGGTGTGGAAGTCGTGGTCGGACTTCGGGAAGGAAGTTCTTCACGCGCCGAAGCTGAAAGTGAGGGACTGGACGTAGTAAACACAGCCGAAGCCGCCAAACGGGGAGATATTGTGATGGTACTTATCCCCGATCAGTACCAGGCGGATGTATATAAAAGTAAGATCAAGCCGAATTTGACAGAAGGCGATGTGCTCGCTTTTGCACACGGATTCAATATTCACTTTGATCAGATTCAGCCGGACTCCAATGTGGATGTATTCATGATTGCGCCCAAAAGTCCGGGACACCTCGTCCGAAGAGTCTATCAAAAAGGGTCGGGGGTACCCTGCCTTGTAGCCGTTGATCAAGATTACACCGGAACGGCCAAAGACACTGCCCTGGCCTATGCCAAAGCAATTGGCGGAACCCGTGCCGGGGTTATTGAAACCACCTTTAAGGAAGAAACTGAAACCGATCTTTTCGGTGAACAGGCGATTCTTTGCGGTGGTGTTTCTGAACTGGTAAAACAAGGATTTGAAGTGCTTACGGAAGCGGGATATCAACCAGAAATTGCTTATTTCGAATGCCTCCACGAGCTGAAGCTAATTGTTGATCTGATGTACGAAGGCGGCATCGAACGCATGTATTATTCGGTAAGTGATACCGCAGAATATGGCGGACTTACCCGCGGTGCTGAAGTCATTGACGAAGTAAATAAAGACCGGATGAAGTCCGTGCTCGAACGCGTACAAAACGGCTCGTTTGCCGACGAATGGATCCAGGAGAATAAAGATGGAATCCCCAAGCTGAAGCAATTACGGGATGAATTGGGTGATCATCAGATTGAGAAGGTAGGTAAACAACTGCGATCGATGATGGAAGGAATCCTGGAAGAGGAAAGCGAAGTAGAAGAAGCAGCAGAATAATGGATAAGAAAATCCACATATTCGATACCACTTTGCGGGATGGCACGCAGGGCGAAAAAGTAGCTTTTTCTGCCGAAGATAAACTGCGCATCGCCCAGCGTCTCGATGCTTTCGGCATCGACTATATCGAAGGCGGGTGGCCGGGCTCCAATCCCAAAGATATGAAATTTTTTGAGCTGGCCCGGGAAAAATCGTTCAAACACGCGCGCATTGTAGCTTTTGGAAGCACGTGCCGGACCAACAGCAGTCCGGCCGATGACAATAATATTCAAATGCTCGTTGATGCAGGAACACCAACCGTTGCCATTTTTGGGAAAAGCTGGATGCTGCATGTGGATGAGGCTCTGCAAACCAATGCCGACGAAAATTTACGGATTATTCATGAATCGGTGGCATATCTCAAAGAACAAGGGAAAGAAGTTATTTACGATGCCGAACATTTCTTCGATGGATATAAGGCGAATCCAAATTATGCTATCGAGTCTGTCAGAGCTGCGGCAACCGCCGGAGCCGATATCATTGTACTTTGTGATACCAACGGCGGAACGCTTTCTTCGGAGATCTCTAAAATTGTTCGCGAAGTAAAAAAACATGTGAATATCCCGCTCGGTATTCATGCTCACAACGATTGCGAAATGGGGGTGGCAAATTCTTTGGCAGCCGTCGAAGCAGGATGTGAACATGTGCAGGGCACTATTAACGGCTACGGCGAACGGTGCGGCAATGCCAATCTCTGTTCGGTGATACCCAACCTGCAGCTTAAGCAGAATTACCGGTGTGTTTCCGATGAAAAGCTGAAAGAGCTTTCATCACTTTCGCATTTCGTCAGTGAAGTGGCTAATCTCAATCCGAATAACCGTCAGCCGTATGTGGGGCAAAGTGCCTTTGCTCACAAAGGAGGCATCCATGTGAGTGCGGTTATGAAAAATGAATCCACTTACGAGCATATCATCCCTAAAAAAGTAGGGAATCACCGCCGCGTACTTGTATCTGATCTTTCGGGAAAGAGCAACATCCGATACAAATCAGAGCAGCTGGGAATTGACCTGGATACGCAGAGTGAAGAACTTCCGGGGATTGTTCGCGAACTTAAAACGCTCGAAAATAAAGGCTATCAGTTTGAGGCTGCTGAAGCGTCCTTTGAGCTCGTCGTTCAGAAACTGATGGGCGAATGGGAGGATTTCTTTACACTGGAAGGCTGCCGCATTATCGTGGAAAAGAATGTAGACGGCAGTTCCCGTACCGAAGCTACGATTCGCCTTACGGTGAACGGACAGATGGAACATTGTGCGGCCGAAGGCAGTGGTCCCGTTCACGCCCTGGATAAAGCACTTCGCAAAGCTCTTCACCGGTTCTATCCCGGCATTGTCGATATGCACCTGCAGGATTATAAAGTGCGTGTCCTGAATCAGAAAGATGGGACTGATGCGCAGGTCCGGGTGCTGATCGATTCGGCCGAAAAGGATCAGTCGTGGACCACCGTTGGTGTCTCACGCAATATTATTGATGCCAGCTGGGAAGCACTCTCAGACAGTTTCAGCTATTATTTAGCCAAAAAACACCAAAATCTTCATAACAAAAAAGCTATTTGACATGATCTTTCTATCAGACCTATCACTATTGCTAGGCAGTCTTTTGACTGCACTAAATCACCGCTATCAACTCGAAAATCATCGACGAATTATTGTACAAACTCTTATCAAAAATCCACCAGGAATGATTACCCATGGAAAATCAAATTAAAATCTTTGATACCACTCTTCGAGATGGCGAACAGTCTCCCGGATTCAGCATGAATCAGGATGAAAAGCTGCGGCTCGCATTACAGCTCGAACGTCTGCAGGTCGATGTAATTGAAGCGGGATTTCCGATCGCCTCGGAAGGTGATTTTAACACTGTCAAAAAGATCAGCGAACAAATTACCGACAGTACAGTGGCGGCTTTGTGCCGCACCAGAAAGAAAGATATCGATCGTGCAGCAGCTTCAGTTGAACCCGCTGCCAAACCACGGATCCACACGTTTATTGCCACTTCAGACATTCATATGAAACACAAGCTGAAAAAAAATCGCGATGAAGTGCTTGAATCAGCGGTTAATGCCGTTGAACACGCCAGGAAATTTTGCGATGAAGTGGAATTCTCGGCCGAGGACGCATCCCGGAGCGACCCTGAATTTCTGTACCAGGTCTTTGAGGCAGTCATTGATGCCGGTGCGGAAGTGATTAACGTGCCTGATACTGTCGGCTATGCCATGCCGTGGGAGTTTGGGCAGCTGATCAAAGGCATTAAAGAAAATGTGCCGAATATCGATCGGGCTATCCTTAGTGTTCACTGCCATAATGATCTGGGAGTGGGCGTGGCAAACTCTCTCATGGCTATGCGCAACGGAGCCGAGCAGATCGAATGCACAATCAACGGAATTGGTGAACGAGCAGGAAATGCTTCACTTGAAGAGATTGTGATGGCGATTGCCACTCGTAATAATAATCGGAGTACCAATGTAGTCACTGAACAGCTGGTACCAAGCAGCAAACTGCTCTCCGAAATTACGGGACACCAGGTACAGCCAAATAAAGCTGTCGTCGGTGATAATGCTTTTGCTCATGAAGCAGGCATTCACCAGCACGGAGTGTTGAATAATCCGCTGACGTATGAAATCATGACGCCCAAATCGGTGGGACTCGAAAGTAATAAAATTGTTCTGGGCAAACACTCAGGACGCTTTGCATTGAATAAGAAGCTCCAGAAGATGGGGTACTCTCTTGCAAAGGATGAGCTCAATCAAGTGTATATGAAGTTCACAGATCTGGCGGATGAAAAGAAAAAGGTCAGTGAAAATGAGCTGCTGAATCTTATCAGTCAGATACTGCCACAGCAAAAAGTTTCGGGGGATAGCGCGATGACCGGATGAAGTTAGAAGCAGTCAGCCTTCAGCTATCAGCTATTCAACCCACACAAGTTACAAGGGAACTCTGCTCCCGCTAAATTTCGGGAGTACAACTCCCTCACAACTGAAAACACATTTTTAAAATCATTTAACTACTAAATATCTAAACAATCAGCATTATGGGAATGACTCTTACAGAGAAAATTTTAGCTAAACACAGCGGATCTGCCTCCGTCGAACCCGGTGAAAGTGTCTGGGTGGATGTGGATGTGCTTATGACCCACGACGTCTGCGGTCCGCCCTCGATCTCAATTTTCCGGGATCAGTTCGGGGAAGATGCACGGGTCTGGGATAAGGAAAAGCTTGTTATTATCCCCGACCACTATATCTTCACTGAAGACAAATATGCCAATCGTAATGTGGATATACTCCGCGCTTTTGCCGCCGATCAGGATCTGCCCTATTTCTATGATGTAGGATCGGAGGATTACAAAGGCGTCTGCCATATTGCCCTGCCCGAAGAAGGATTTACGCGTCCCGGCGAAGTACTGTTTGGCACCGATTCCCATACCTGCACGGCGGGTGCATTCGGGCAATTTGCCACTGGAATCGGCAATACCGACGCGGCCTTTATCATGGGAACAGGACAACTCTGGGTTAAAGTCCCCGAAACGATGCGTTTTGAATTTAACGGCACTTCGATGCCGCCCTATCTGATGGCCAAGGATATCATCCTGCAGATTATCGGAGATATCGGCGTAGACGGGGCCACGTATCGCACGATGGAGTTCGGCGGACCCGGCATTAGCTGCATGACCATGGAAGACCGTATGACGCTCACCAATATGGTGATTGAAGCCGGCGGCAAAAATGGGGTTGTGGAACCTGATGCTAAAACAGAAGCATATGTCCGAAAGCGTACGGATAAAGATTTTGAACCCGTTTACAGCGATCGTGACGCTAATTATCACAGCACCTACCAATACAACCTGGAGGATATGGTACCCATGGTGGCCAAGCCGCACAGTCCAGATAACAAAGCGACGGCTATTGAATTGGAAGGTACTGATCTCGATCGTGCTTACATCGGTTCGTGTACCGGCGGTAAGCTTTCTGATTTCAAAGCCGCTGCAGAAATTATTGCGGGCAATGATCTCAAAATCGACACGTATGTGGTTCCGGCTACAACGGAGATTGCCGACGGACTCGAAACAGAAACGTTAAACGGACGTCCGCTCATCGATATTTTCAGAGATGCAGGATGTAAAATCGGACAAGCTTCATGTGCAGCCTGTCTCGGTGGTCCTTCGGATACGTTCGGACGCCTTAATAATGATGAGGTCTGTATTTCTACGACGAATCGTAATTACCCGGGCCGGATGGGATCAAAGCAGTCACAAGTTTATCTGGCTTCACCCTATACGGTAGCGGCTTCGGCCATCACTGGAAAGATCACTGATCCGAGGGTATTCATTCAGCAAACAGTTATTTGATTCAGGTAGGACGGACATCTTGCCCGTCCCTCATAATTTACTTTAAACATACTTTTTACAGGCTTTGCAAAATTCAAGTCAATTATACTGGAGCTAATGGTTGAGCGAAACAAGACAGTTCTTAAATGGTCGAGCAGGATGCCCGACCTACATCAAGAATTAAAAGGTTAATTACTACAAACTAAATCACTTTTAAATACCACAATATGTCTAAACAGCAGCAAAAAATAACAGGAAAGGCTTTTGTGCTCGGTAAGAATATTGATACCGATCAGATTATTCCGGCCGAGCACTTGGTCTACAGTCTCGATGATCCCGATGAACGAAAATTTTATGGACGTCATGCATTATCGGGCGTTCCCGATGAGCAATCCGGACTGCCGCAAGGAAATATTCCTCTCGTTGAGGATGATAAATTTGAAAGCGAATTTGATATCATTGTGGGCGGACCGAATTTCGGGTGCGGATCATCTCGTGAACATGCTCCCGCCTCCTTGGATATTGCCGGTATCGAGGCAATCATCGCCCCCACGTTCGCCCGTATTTTTTACCGTAATTCGGTAGACGGTGGTTTTGTTGTACCCTATGAAAGTCTGGAAAATCTGAGTGAAAAAGTTGAGACCGGTGACGAGCTGGAAATCAATCCAGAGGATAGAACTGTTCGAAACCTGACACAGGACGAAGAGTACGAAATTCGTCCGCTTGGAAGCGTAGCAGATATCGTAAATGCCGGTGGAATCTTTGATTTTGCACGAAAGGAGGGAATGATCGATGTCAAAAACTAAAAAAATTACTGTATTACCCGGCGACGGCATCGGACCTGAAGTAACCAGAGAAGCCGTCAATATTTTAGAAACGGTCTGCAAACGACACGGTTATAAATTAAATACCCGGAGTTTTCCAGTCGGTGGTGCGAGCATTGACAAGTTTGGACGTCCGCTAACTCAAGAAACACTCGAAGCCTGCAAAAACAGCGATGCTGTGCTTTTAGGAGCTGTCGGCGGACCCAAGTGGGACGACCAGCCCAAAGACAAGCGACCTGAGGCTGCGCTGTTGGGACTTCGAAAAGAGCTGGATCTATATGCTAACTTGCGCCCCATTAAAACTTACAAATCGCTGCTCAATTCCTCTCCTTTAAAACGGGAAATTGTCGAGAATGTGGATATAATGATTGTCCGTGAACTCACAGGCGGTATTTACTTCGGACGTCCGCGGCTTATTGAACAAACCGAATCCGGAGAACGCGCCGTGGATACCAAAGCATATACCACGGAAGAAATTGAGCGGGTGGCACACACAGCATTTGAAACCGCTACTGTCCGCAATAGAAAAGTAACCTCGGTTGATAAGGCGAATGTCCTGGATTCTTCCCGGCTTTGGCGTCGCACGGTTACTGAAGCCGCCAAGCAGTGGCCGGAAATCAAGCTGGATCATATGCTGGTAGATAACTGCGCCATGCAGCTTGTCCGATATCCCAATCAGTTTGACGTTATTCTAACCGGTAATATGTTTGGAGATATTCTGAGCGATGAAGCCTCCATGATTACCGGCTCGATTGGTATGCTGCCCTCAGCCAGTATTGGTGAGAATTATGCAATGTACGAACCCGTACACGGTTCGGCACCTGATATTGCGGGACAAAACAAAGCCAATCCGCTGGCAACGATTGCTTCGGCAGCGATGATGTGCCGCTACTCACTTGATATGCCTGATGCTGCACGGGAGATCGAGAAGGCGATTGAAGCCACACTCAATGACGGATTCCGCACTGCCGATATCTCTTCTGATCCTGAAAAAGAATATTTGGCCGACACTTCTGACATGGGAAGTGCGGTATTAAAGCATCTGAACCCAGATTTACAGCCGGGGAATCTACTTTAAGCTTTGTCATTAATTAAATAGCTAACATTAGTGAGACAAAGCCTTGAATTCAATCATCTTTGTTTCACCGCAGAGTAAGCAGAGGAAACACAGAGGTGATCAGAGTACATGCTCTCTGGGTAATCCTCTGTGGTTCTTTCTCGTCGCGACGTTTTTAATTTCATTGCTTAACAACAAGTGCTGAAAAATGGTTACGACGCAGAGCATCGTAACCAGATGAGTCTATTCTGATCCATTTTGCCAGTGACGATACGCCCGACCGGAATCCAACACCTGTTGAGCTTTTGATTTCGCTTTACTTGGTTCCTGAATGTTCAAACTTCCCAAAATTTGAGCAGCTTGATTGATCAATATTTTACGAGCGATATTATTTTTTCCTTTTAAAGCCGCAATGCCGGTTTCCAGGGTATATTCCGCTAGCGAATTACAGTGTTTCCACTCCTCTTCAGGATAGGTAATAGAATTATCTTCTATCCTGCTTATATGATTACTGCCATTCTGAACTACTATATTTTCCGACCTTTTACGGAAGTCACTTTGCGTTGAACCTTCCATACCCTTAACTATAAATACACCATTCAGCGACTGTCGATCATTCAGCAATCTGGCTAGTTCCTGCTTGTAATGTGAGTGGACATATCCCGTAACCATATAATTCTTTTGCTGGGATTGTAGTGGTTGCAAAAGTTTTTCAAGCGTGGCCGGAAATGTACGCTTCACTATTTTATCACGAAGATTTACTAACCCATACATTTCCGGAAAGTAGACCGACTGATCCAGATATCCCCAGCCTACTGCATCATTTTCGATCTCGTCCGTAACAGAGGCAGCACCTTTGAGTGGATGCTTACCGGCCAGCTTAAGCACCTTATGTATTGTATCTCCATTTTTTGGAGCTACCTCCTCTACCCCGTGACAATAGACAGGATTCCCCATTGCAGCTAACAAAGCGGCAACAAACGGTGTATATATAGGATAACGGCGAAAGCCATCATAGGGATCGGCAAGATCAATTAATAAAGGCACATCTACCTGATGGATATCAATAGCTTGCCGCATAGCTTGGAGAAATGCACTGTTTTCTTCAAAACTTTCCCGCTTCAGGCGTTCTCCGATCAAAAAAACACCCTTTTCATAATCAGGGATGTCGCTGCTCCACAAATACTCTATAGCAGAATGAGCTTCCTGCGCATTCAGATCTTTACCATTCAATATCTTCGCCAGAAGATTCTGAAATTCCGATCCGTTTTCTTCAAAAAAGAGAGTCGTTAACTCTTCCGGCAAAAAATATTTCCCAGATTCCCACCCTGCCAGTAACCTTTGCTCTGTCTTATTCTGTTCGAGAATTATAACAGAGGCTAATAAAACTGCTTTACTTACGAGACTAACATCTTCAGATGCCAGGGCCGGCATAATAATATCGAGGTCCTTTTCCTTTAACGACCTGCTTCCCTTGGGCCCCACCGCTTTTTTGCGGATAACTTCACAAAGCTTATGGTGGTATGTATCGACAGAAGATGTTTGCATAACTACCGTATTTTAAAATTCTATTATTAGAGGGCTTTGCAAAACCAGTGTCACCCTGAATTTATTTCAGGGTCTGATGCAAAAGTTCCACTAAAAGCTTCAAAAGAGCGATTGCTTACAGATGCTGAAGAGAGCCTGAATCGAGTTCAGGACAGGGTTCAGCATGACATATGTGGCTTTGCAAAGTCCTCTACTACCAATAAGATGTCTGCCGGGCAACACTATCACTTTTGGTCACCCGACAGGATAGTTATCACCATGGCACAGCAACAACTAGTTCCATGATTCTACTAAGAGTTCTTCTTTATCTTCTTCCTCTGCCCATTCATCCGCATCAGGCAGGGGATCAGATGTATCATTGATATGATGATCCATCCACTCCTCTGAAAGGCGATCGTTTAAATCGATATAATGCTCCCATTCCAAAGGCACTTCATCATCGGGATAAATAGCTTCTACCGGACACTCCGGCACACAGGCATCACAATCGATACATTCAAAAGGATCGATAGCTAAGAAATTCGGACCTTCACGAAAAGCGTCAACCGGGCAAACGGCAGCACAATTTGTATACTTACAATTAATGCATGGTTCAGTAACTACGTATGCCATTTTGTTGGATGTTAGAAGTTAGATGTTGGATGTTAGAAGGTTGAAATTTGACTCATCAACTGGCCTTACATTTTATTTTTCTATGCCCATATGGTTCAGAGCTTCAGCAACCGGTTCCTCACCCATAATCTCTGCCGTTCGGTCATATGCATCTTCAGTTCTACCCTCCCGAAAGAGGGTTAAGATTTCGGAATCAATGATCTCGTACCACAGTCTCTTTCTAGTTTCAAATTTATGATGATATTGTTTCATCGGTTTTCTCAACTTCTGCATAAATTCGAGAAAATGACCGTATTCCGGCCCAAATTCTTTCTCAAAACGCTGCCGAAGTCTCACCGACAAAGCCGGGGCTGCCCCACTGGTTGAAATCGAGATTGTCAAAGGACCGCGCCTGACTATGGAACCGAATGCAAAATTAGCATGCGGGATATCATCCATCACGTTTACGAGAATATCTCTTTCCTTACCTTCCTGATATACTTTCTTATTAATATCACCTTCGAAGTCAGCGACAATTGCCATGAAGGCTCCCTCCAGATCCCCCTGTTGATAATTGCGGGAGATCCATTCGAAACGATTTTGCGCTGCCCATCGCTGCATATTTTCGGTCAATTGAGGACTCACAACAGTAAGCCTGGCATTACGCTCCAAAAGTTGGGCCGCCTTACCTTCAGCCTCATGATTGCCACCGATTAGCACCGTTTTGTGTTCATCCAAACGACGCAAATAGATAGGAAACATTTCCATACTGCTACTCATCATTCCTTAGAATTGTTTTTTTGTGATCTGTTTGCCTGGGCAGAAAGGTGAATTCCGCATTCCGTTTTCTCGGATCCAGTCCAGCGGCCTGCCCGCTCGTCTTCAGTTTCGCTATCTACGGGATCAGTGCAAGGAATGCAGCCAATACTGGGATACCCTTCGTCATGCAGGGGATTATAAGGCAGACCTTTCGAATGGATATAGTTCCACACTTTTTCCCCGGTCCAGTTAGCCAGAGGATTAATTTTGATGACGTCATTTTCCGGGTCCCATTCTACAAACTGAGTTTGGCGACGTGTCTCGGATTGACTTCGGCGAACACCTGTAATCCAAGCTTTCTTATCCGAAAGATAATTTCGAAGAGGCAGTACTTTTCTAAGATAGCAACAGCGGTTGGGATTCCTTTCCCAGGGTTTGTCGCCGTACTTTTCGGCCTGCTCATCAAGCGAAAGCTCTGTACTTACCCTGGTTATATGAATATCGAATCGCTCTTCAACTTGGTCCCGCAATTCATATGTTTCATCAAATAACAGGTGCGTATCCAGGTAGAAAATGGGTATCTCAATTCCCAGCTCCCAGAGCCGATAAATCAGGAACATCCCCGATGGTCCAAAACCGGTACCAAGTACCATGTCGGGCCCAAACATATGATATCCCCATATCAGTACCTGATCAGGTCCCGCCGATTCAAATTGCTTATTAAGATCTTTAAGCAATCCATCAGAGAGTGTTTTATTAGGAATAATATCCTCTTTAGTAGTTTTTTGGACAGTTGACATAATTTACCCGGCGAATTGAGTTCGACGTTCAGCGTTAAAGACAGTATTCTCCAGCTCGTCTTCCGGTTTAAACCAAGCCAGCTGATTAGCTTTGCCAGCCAGCTCACCGATCACAATAGTACCGGGCGGAGACAACGATCCTATTTTCCCGGCAATGGTCTCCAGCGTTCCGATCACTGTTTTCTGTGACTGATACGTTGCTTGTTCAATCACGCTAACCGGCGTATCGGCATTACGTCCATACTTTATCAGTATCTCTGCAATTTGAGGGAGCGTTCGTATTCCCATAAGTACGATCAGCGTATCTGCATATACCAGATGCTCCCAGTTGGTGAAGTTATCTGTATTTTTAAGGGTATGCCCAGTGACAACGGTAAACGATCGCGCCACTCTACGATATGTTACAGGAATACCCGCAAACGCTGGAGCTGCCAGTGCACTGCTAATACCCGGAACTATTTCAAAGGGTATATTTTCAGAACGCAACGCTTCACATTCTTCTCCCCCTCTGCCGAACACAAAGGGATCTCCCCCTTTAAGACGGGCGACTATCTTTCCTTCACGGGCCTTTGTAATCAGGATATGATTGATCTGGGACTGCGAAACCGATGGTTTGTCGGGACGCTTCCCCACATATAAATGTTCGGACTGATCCGAGGTAAATGATAAAAGCTCGGGATTTGCCAGACGATCGTAAACGGTGATATCAGCCCTTTCCAAAACTCTTGCTCCTTTGACCGTAATCAGCTCCGGATCTCCGGGACCAGCTCCGACAAGGTAAACTTTGCCACTAATAAAATAATCTTGGCTATCCATAATAGTTCATCAGGGTTAAGGAGAAATTTCATCCAATTCTTCCAAACCTACGCGGTTCCAAAAGTCACTGAACGACTCACCGTTCACACGACTACTTTTGAAGTGCTCAAGCAGTGGTCGGACCTCTTCGACAAGATCACCGCGCTCTACCATATCTTTATATTTTTTATTCAGGCGTGTACCCGACGGATCTCCACCAACAAAAATTGAGTACTTATCAAGTGACCGGCCAACAAAACCGATATCCGCCACATAAGGTCTTGAGCAGCCGTTGGGGCAGCCTGTCATTCGCACGGAGAGTTTTTCATTTTCGAGTCCAAGCTCGTGCAGAACACTATCCAGTTGCCGTATAATATCGGGAAGGGCACGTTCAGACTCGGTAATAGCAAGTCCACAGGTTGGCAGTGCCGGACATGCCATCGAATACTTGATGAGGTTGGAAAGCTCATCCCTTAACAAAACGCCGTGGTCATGCAAGAGTTTAGAAATCTCCTCTCTATTCTCCTCTTCTACATCAGTGAGCAATACGTTGTGATTGGGTGTCAAACGTACGCCCGGTTCATACTTCCGCACTACTTTACGGAGCGCTGTTTTCAGCTGCAGCTCTCCCTCATCCTTGATGCGTCCATTTTCAACAGAGACGCCCAAAAACCAGTTGCCGTCGGATTGTTGGTTCCATCCCAAATAGAGGTCCAGATCAAACTCAGGCAGCTCGCGAAACGGCTCCAGCTCAAACCCGATCCTTTTGATTAGTTCTTTCTCAAACTTTTCCAATCCCCAGTTGTGAATCAGATATTTCATACGAGCCTGCCTGCGGTTTTTACGGTTGCCGTGATCCCGCTGGATGCCGATAATGCCTTTGACAACCTCAACAACCTTTTCTTTTGGGACATATCCCAGATCATCACCTAACCTCGGAAAGGTTTCTTCCTTCCGGTGATTCATTCCCATTCCTCCGCCGACAATAATATTAAAACCTTCGATTTTATTGTCATCATCGAATAGCGCTACCAGCCCAATATCCTGTGTATAAACGTCGATGCTGTTATCTCTGGGCAATGCTATTCCAACTTTAAACTTGCGGGGCAAATAACTGTGACCGTACAGTGGCTCTCTGTCTGTAACTTCTTCCTTTCCCGAATACACCTTGTCACCATTGAGCCATACCTCGTGATAGGCCTTGGTGGCAGGCAACAGAGTATCGGAAAGCTCATCGGCAAACGTCTGAACTTGAGCTTGCCGACCGTCGATATCGGGAGCCGGCGTAGCCATAACATTTCTGACAATATCACCGCAGGCTCCGAGTGTGGTGATCAACGACTCATTAATCTTTTGCAGCGTCTCCTTCAGCTCATCTTTGATCACGCCGTGCAGCTGAAACGCCTGACGAGTCGTTACCCGCAGGGTTTCATCAGCGTATTTATCAGCTATTTCATCCAGAGCCAGATACTGATCCGCGGTCATTTTTCCGCCCGGTAGCCGCCCGCGTATCATGAAAATGTAATGCCGGTCGCGTCCCTCTCGGAGATCACGATCATCTTGCTGGTAAGTGCCATGAAACTTTAGCACTTGTATGGCCTCCTTGCCGAAGTGGGAGGAGTCATTTCCCACTTCTTCGGCAAGAGGCCTGCGCAAGTAATCGCTGTTCTCCTTTATGACCTCAATCTTACTTTTGCTTTTTTTTCGTCGAGATCCCATAAAGGATTAGATTTTAAAAATTGAAATTATCGCTCGATGGGTGCATTGATCAGGTTGCCCCACTCGGTCCATGAACCGTCATAATTGCGAACAGTCGGATACTCCAGCAGCTCATTGAGCACAAACCATGAGTGAGCTGATCGTTCGCCAATACGGCAATAAGCGATAATTTCCTTGTCGGGAGTAATTTGCTCGCTCTCGTAGATCTCTTTCAGTTCTTCTTTTGTTTTGAAGGTACCATCCTCGTTCACCGCTTTCGACCACGGAATATTTGAAGCGCCGGGAATATGACCACCGCGCTGTGCACCTTCATTCAATCCTTCAGGACCCAGTTTTTCACCGCTGAACTCTTCCGGCGAACGGACGTCCACCAGACCGTAATCGCCGCTTTCAACAAGTTCAGCTACATCATCACGAAAGGCGCGGTACTCTTCATTTATATTCTCAATGGTGTAGTCACCAGCGTCAAGATTCGGCTGATCGGTAGTCAACTTACGATTTTCGGCTTCCCATTTTTTACGGCCGCCATCCAGAATACGAGCATCTTCGTGCCCATAATACTTTAACAGCCAGTAGGCCCAGGCGGCGAACCAGTTGTTATTATCACCGTAGAGTACGATGGTGGTATCATTATCGATACCGGATTGCCGTAGCAATTGCTCGAAGTCATCTTTTGAAGCAATCGTACGCCGCAACTGATCCTGCAGTTGTGTTTTCCAGTTCCATCCTACTGCACCCGGGATATGACCGGAATCATAGGATTCGGTATCTACATCAACTTCTACAAATTGGACACCTTCATCGTTGAGATGATTGGTTGCCCAATCAGTTGTAACAAGTACTTTTTCATTGGTTAATACGTCAGACATAATGTTTATTGCTTTGTGTTTTTGGATTTTGTGATTTATTTCGGAAAACTCACAAAGCCCTTCTGACGCAGGTAGGCAGGTATATTTCCAGCACAAAACAGAAAAGCCCACCACCTGCGACAGGTAGTGGGCTTTTTGTCAATTCCTTAGAAAATTATTTTGACATATCAGTTCCACTACCTTTCGCGGCATCCATACAACAACACATACACATAACTATGTTTGTGCACATCGCAGAAAAGTTGTGGACCTGATTTTGAGAAGTCATCAATACAATTTTTGTTTTTGCTGATTACATTTTGTCTTCAGCGCTTAAACGTTAAAAACAAATTTTCTTTAAGTCAATACCTAATTATCAAAAAGGAATTTTGCCGTGAATTTAACTAAAAAGATGTATCACTATGGAAACGAAAACGAGAAATTATCCGTTACAATACAACTGCTAATAACCCGTTGACACATCTATTAATTGGATTTATTAAAAAAATCCTTACTTTTAATCTGAAATTAAATGGCACCATCCAGTGCCATAAAAAAGAACCAACTAAGCTTTGTCAACAACACCAAACATATCAATTCACTTCTCTTCCAAGCACTGTTGTTGTGCGTGTTGTTGCTGCTGTTGCTGTTAGTTATCGGCTTATAATTTTCACATCTATTTTTTGCCGATAACGAATCCTGGTTCTGAGTTTCTGCTCGGCCATCTCATTATTTCTTCCTCTAAAAAATTGAAGCAACTGAATGATGAAAACCCCGCAAACAATCCTTAATAATGAAAGCTCACTGATCGAAAAAAGCGCCAAGCTGGGCTCTTTTATCGGTCGAACTCCGCTCTTCCCGATCAATAAACTTAACACCAACGAGCGGGTTAAAATTTTTGCAAAAGTTGAGTGGCAACAGTTCGGAACAAGTGTGAAGGCACGACCGGCATATCGTATTATTCATGATGCCGTTAAATCCGGCATTCTTCATGAAGATAAGTTTTTATTGGATGCCAGCAGCGGAAATACCGGTATCGCTTATGCACATATCGGAGCTGCCCTGGATATTCCGGTCACACTGTGCCTTCCGGAGAATGCCTCAGATGAGCGGAAACAGATTCTTAAAGCTCTAAATGTTGATATTCGACTAACCCCAGCGGGAGGCGGTACAGATGAGGCCCAGGAGATTGCTAAAAAGATTCACGACAACAATCCTGACAAATATTTTTATGCCGACCAGTACAGTAATCCCAGTAACTGGAGAGCACACTACGACACTACAGGCCCTGAAATTTTTGATCAAACAAATCATCAGATAACCCACTTTATAGCGGGACTGGGAACTACCGGCACCTTTACGGGAACCGGCAAATTTTTAAAAGAATATAACCCCGATATCAGGCTTATCGGCTTGCAGCCCGATATCGCCATGCATGGACTGGAAGGTTGGAAACATCTCGAAACAGCACATAAGCCGGCTATCTATGATGACTCGATCCCGGATGAGATACGAACAGTCAATACCGAAGATGCTCATGAAATTGTAAAACAAACAGCCCGTAAAGAGGGCCTGATTATAAGTCCCTCTTCCGCTGCCAACCTGGCCGGAGCCCTGCAACTTTCCAGGGAAATTGAGGAAGGTGTTATCGTAACAGTTTTTCCCGATGACGGAAGTAAGTACGGAGAAATAATTAATGAAATTATTTAGGAGTGTGAGATGAAACTAACTATCGATAAAGAAGCACTAGTAAAAATGAAGCAACATGCTGAGGCCGACTATCCCAATGAGTGTTGTGGATTTTTCTACGGCCTGGAAGGTGATGAGCGACAGGTGCGAATAGCTCAAGCAGTAGAAAATGCTAAAGAGGGTGACCAGAGCGACCGTTTTCAAATCGATCCGCTGGATTATCAAAAGGCAGAGAAATATGCTATTGAGCACGACCTGGATCTGCTGGGCGTATATCATTCGCATCCCGATCACCCGGCCGAACCATCAGAACATGACCGGGAGGTGGCTCTGCCCTGGTTTTCATACATCATCATTTCTGTTGATGATGGCGAAGCCGTTAATGCCCGTTCATGGCGGCTCAACGAGGAACGTCGTTTTGAAGAAGAACTAACAGAAATCAAAGAATTTTCAACTAAGCAATCAAAAGATAAACCTACAGAACCATGGCAAAATTAATTATTCCTACACCTCTAAGGAAATACACTAATCAAAACCGAACGTTTGAGACTGACGAGGAAAATCTCTCGGGAGCCCTGCATCAATTCATTGATGAATATCCCGAGGTAAAGGAAAATCTGCTGGATGAGGACGGAAACATCCGTTCGTATATCAAACTGTATATCGGTGATGAAGAAGTAGATCCCAATGAGAATGGCGGGATTGAACTCAGTGATGATACCGAAGTAAGTATCGTGCCTGCAATCGCTGGCGGATGTGAATAATGAATATCGAACCAAGAATTTTGAATTTCGAAATTCATCATTCCTTGTTCGGCGGTTCAAAATTCAAAAACAGAATAAAATAGATCACTATGATTAATTGGAAGGACATTGAATTTTCCGGGGATGAGCTTGGACATTACAGCCGCCATCTTTCGATTCCGGAATTTGGTATGGAAGGACAGAAGAAATTGAAAGCTGCCAAAGTAGTGGCTGTCGGTACTGGCGGACTCGGTGCTCCGATGCTGCAGTACCTGGCTGCTGCCGGTGTCGGCACTATCGGCATCGTTGATTTCGACAAAGTAGAGGCCAGTAACCTGCACCGGCAGGTTCTTTTCGGCGCATCTGATGTGGGACGTCCGAAAGTTGAAGTGGCAAAAGAACGTCTGCAGGAGATTAATCCACATATTAATATTCAAGTGCACGAAACGCGACTGACCAGCGATAATGCACTGGAAATCCTTGAAGAATATGATGTGGTGGCAGACGGTACCGATAACTTTCCCACGCGCTATTTGATTAATGATGCCTGCGTGATGCTGAATAAGCCCAATGTGCATGGCTCAATATTTCAGTTCGAGGGACAGCTTTCGGTATTCAACTATGTGAATGAAAAAGGAGAGCGCGGACCTAACTATCGCGATCTCTTCCCCGAGCCTCCGCCTCCGGGTTTGGTGCCGAGTTGTGCCGAAGCCGGGGTCTTGGGTGTTCTTCCGGGAATCATTGGCTGCCTGCAGGCCAGTGAAGTGATCAAGATCATTACGGGGATTGGAGACCCTCTTGCGGGTGAACTGTTTCTGTTTGATGCCCAGGATTTCAGCACGCGAAAAGTGAAGGTGAAAAAGAATAAAGATAATCCATTAACAGGCGAAAATCCCGAAATTACTGAACTTATCGATTATGAAGCTTTCTGCGGCGTACCTTCTGTCAATGGTGAAGAAGAGCAGGAAGAATCAGATGTACCAGAAGTAACAGTTCGGGAGTATAAATCGTGGCTGGACCGCGGTGAAGATGTGCAGCTTATTGACGTGCGTGAGCCGCATGAAGTGGAGATAGCCGAGATTGGTGGAGAGCTCATCCCGCTGAAGACCGTAGCCGATAATGCGGATAAAATAAGCCGTAACAAAAAGGTGGTGGTACACTGCCGAAGCGGAAAACGCAGTGCTGATGCTATTAAAGAGCTTCAGGAAAAGTATGGATTCGATAATCTGTACAACCTGAAGGGCGGCATCCTTGCCTGGTCGGAGGAGATTGATGAGTCGGTTCCGCAATATTAAGGATAGGAATGAGTAGTGAGACAATTTATTAATGCGGGAATTAATTCCCGAGCTCGTAATACAGAACTGCTACTCATCGGGACCGCAATGACTACAGAAGAAGTCAGATTTACATCTTCGCTGCCTCACGCTCAACCCCTCTGGATCCCGTTCCTTCCCGACAGCAGTCGGGAGAGAAATCTAAATTGGCAAAAATCCTTTCACTGCCACGATAGATTCCTCCATGCGCTCCGAATGCTTCGGAGCTTAGTCGGAATGACGTCAAAAGAAAGTTAGGTTGTGAGAGGGTCGTACCCCCGAACAAAAGGATACCTACCGGCTCACAAACCCCCAGTAAGCATGCTTCTCCATCGGGTGGCTGGATTTGCCATCCGATGGATAAAAGGTACAACCCTACTTATAGAATGGTCGGGAAAGTTTACACAAAATATCAATTATCTCGTTCCGATGTCTGCCCTTCGTAGTTTTAGCGTAGTTGGGCTCCGCGTCGGGACAGGTATGTTACGCCGTAAAACGATTTTCTCTAATTAAAATAGGTGACAGAACGCAGAGCGTTATTTTAGTCTTCAGCCGCTGAGCGACTGAAGAAAGATATGGCAGAGAGCAAATCCGTGGCTACTACTTTCGTGTTTTGGTGTTTTCGTGGTAAGAAAATCATGCTTATCCGCGGCAATCCGCGATTTGATTCGCTTAATCCGTGTTCTTTTCACCTATCTTCAATCAGTTGCAGAGATGCTGAATTTACGCAATATCGCAGTACCGTAGGCTCGGGACCATCCGGAAAAACGTGACCCAAATGAGCATCACATACATTGCATAACACCTCAACACGATGCATGCCCAAGCTGTTATCTTCCTCATAACGAATCACATTATCTTCAACAGGCTCGGTAAAGCTAGGCCATCCTGATCCGGATTCAAACTTTTCGCTCGAATCAAATAACTCAGTTCCGCAACAGACACAGGCATATAACCCCGGCTGGTGAGATTCGCAATATTCGCCCGTCCCGGGCTGTTCGGTACCATGTTTTCGGGTTACATAAAATTGTTCATCAGTAAGCTCTTTCTTCCACTCCTCATCCGATTTCTCCACCCTCCGCGGAGGTTCCGGGTTACCGTTTGCAGCATATTTATTTACCTGTTTCCAATCAATCATCGTTCTGAGATCTTATTTAAAAAGTAAAGGTCAGACAATGTCTGACCCTGAAGTCGGGACGACTGGATTTGAACCAGCGACCCCCACGTCCCGAACGTGGTGCGCTACCTGGCTGCGCTACGTCCCGAATTTCGAGTACCAAAAATCGAAACTTTCTTACCTAATTACAACAGTAGATTCATTTCAATACCTAAATCTATGATCATGGAACAGCAAGCAGCACGATTGAGTTAAATAAATCCACTCTCACTTATCATCCAAATGATAAAACATTCACCAAGAGTTGCATCATGGAGAGTTATAATCTGATCTTATTCCTCCTGGGACTTATCGGTTTTTTAATAGCCTGGCTTACCATCGAGCTGGAAGACAAGGTTATCAGTTTTCCCATGATTATGGTCGTGCTGGGCGCTTTACTTTATAGTTTACCTTTCAATTTGCCCGATCCTGACCCCAATGCTCAAAATAATCTTATTCTCCATCTTACCGAACTAGCCGTCATCTTAAGCTTAATGGGTACCGGTCTTAAAATTAATAAACCTTTTACCCTTTCAAATTACAAAGTCCCTTTCTTTATGATTTTGATTACAATGATAGGCTGTATTCTAACAGTGGCTTTTACAGGTTGGTTGTTAGCCGGACTCCTACCTGCCTCTGCCTTACTTATGGGTGCTGTCTTTGCTCCAACTGATCCCGTTATAGCTGATAAAGTTCAAGTTGGTTTTGAAGAAACCGAAAGCGAAGAGCATCCCGTAACTTTTTCCCTTACTGCCGAGGCAGGGCTTAATGATGGAATGGCCTTCCCCTTCACCTGGTTAGCCATACTTGTTGCCTCTTACGGTTTTGCTGAAAGCGAATGGATGACAGACTGGGTACTTTTTGATGTTCTCTATCGAATCAGCGTTGGTGGTGTTTTTGGATTTATACTCGGCAGAGTTCTTGCCTACCTGCTGTTTACGCTACCCGAAAAATATGGACTTCCGTTAGTTCGCAGAGAATTTCTTGCTATCGCCTGCACTTTTTTAGTTTACAGTTTGGCAGAAGCTATTCATGCTTACGGATTTATTGCAGTTTTTGCAGCCGCACTTACCCTGCAGCATTTCGAGAGAGAGCATGATTTTCATAAGGAGATGCACGATTTCATTGAACAGATAGAAAAAGTTTTACTGGCTATTATACTCTTTCTCCTGGGAGGCTATTCCGTCACATATATGTTCGACTTTTTATACTGGCAAGCTGTTCTGTTGGTACTAGCCTTTATCTTTATAATTCGTCCGATTTTTGGGCGTTTAGCTCTTTTCAATGCCGATATGAGTCGAAAAGAAAAATGGGTTGTCTCCTTTATGGGGATGAAGGGCGTAGGATCATTCTTTTATCTTGCTTTCGGCCTGCAAGAAGCAAATTTCGGAAATAACGAACAGCTTTGGGCTACTACAGGATTTCTGGTGCTTGTTTCAGTACTGGTGCACGGGATATTTCTCTACTTTTTGAGACCGCTTTTTAACAGGTAACTATTCGTAAGGGGATCACATTTAAAAAAGCCCGCCTAAAACCGGCGGGCAAAAGTTTAAATTAACTACGCGATCTTAGTAATCAGATCGGCAGTACGGGCAGAATAGCCTGCTTCGTTATCATACCAGGCAAGTATCTTTACGAGTTTACCATCAGTTTTGGTAAAACCACTGTCATAGATACAAGAGTGGGGATTACCAAGGATATCAGTCGATACCAGCTCCTCTTCTGAATATTGCAAGACGCCTTTCATAGGACCATTAGCCGCATTACGAAAAGCCTCATGAACTTCATCTACAGATACATCCTGCTCTACAATTGCTGTCAGGTCTGTTAATGATCCATCAGCTACTGGCACACGTATCGCGCTGCCGTCCAGTTTCCCGTCGAGTTCAGGCAGTACCAATCCAACGGCCTGTGCTGCACCGGTAGTAGTAGGTACCAGGTTTTGTGCAGCTGTTCTACCGCGCCGCAGATCTTTATGTGGGCCATCTAAAATATTTTGGCTGCCGGTATAAGCATGGGTTGTTGTCATAAAGCCTTTTTCAACACCGAAAGCATCATCCAGTACTTTCACCATCGGAGCCAGACAGTTGGTCGTGCAGCTGGCATTCGAATAGATCTGAGCACTGCCGTCAATTTCGTCACCATTTACGCCCAACACAATAGTTTTTACATCTTTACCACCTTTGGCAGGAGCAGAAATGATTACCTTGTCAGCGCCGGCTTCCAGGTGTTTGGCAGCATCATCTTTGGTACGGAATAATCCTGTCGATTCAACAATAACATCAGCTCCGCGCTCATCCCATTTTAAGTTTGCAGGATCACGCTCGGATGAAACACCAATCTCCATACCGTCAATTGTAATAGAATCTTCGCTGGCACTTACTTCTCCATTATAAGTACCATGTACAGAATCTCGCTTAAACAGATACGCCAGCGTCTCTGTATCCGTCAGGTCGTTAACACCAACAATATTTATTTCATCCTGGTGGTATGCTAGTACCGAACGGGCAACCAGCCTTCCGATACGTCCAAAACCGTTAATACCTACGTTAATCTTTGCCATAAATATTTATCCTTGATTGCTCTGTTTGAGTTTAATTATTGAGAAAACTTTCAGGTTAAAATAACAGTTCACACTAACTTATGTAAACACTTAATAACTTAGACGTGTTAATCATCATTCCCCTCATCTTCATCTAAAAACTCCTCATCCAGCTCCTCAAAATCCGGCTGATCAATCAGGTCTTCTTCGCTTTCCTCATCCAAATCCAAGTCAGGATCCTTGGTTGCCGGAGCTTTGGCACCCGCTCTGCGAAGCATTGCTGCAATTTGATTATTCTCATTATCCTCTGCCATCGTTAGCGCTGACTCTTCATTTTTATCCCGGATTTTAACATCAGCACCGTTAGCCAACAAATACTTTACGACCATAGAATGTCCTTCGCGTGCTGCAAGCATCAACGGCGTTTGTCCCCAGCGTTGTTGAACATCAACGTTGACGCCTTGCTCCACAAGAAGCTTTACAGCATCCAGCTTCCCTTCGCGGGCAGCTGCAATAAGTGATAGATCATCCGTTTGGGCATTATGCTCGAGCAATTGTTTTATAATAGACAAATTTCCGTTTTCGGCAGCACGACTCAAAGCTGTACCCCCCATCGAAGTAGTTTTATTGGGATCAGCACCATAATCCAACAAGAAGGTGACCATCTCCTCATTATCATTTTCCGCAGCAATGATAAGAGGGGTAGCTCCATTTTTGGTGGTTTGATTTACCTCTTCGCCCTCTTGAACCAGTTTTTTAAGCCTGGTTATATCTCCTTCTTTTGCAGCCCTTAATAGTGGTGATTGTTCCATAAAAAGCCTCCTTTAATCCAATAGGAATTTGTTTATAATACGATTTAATGCACGGCTTTTGTAATCTTAATGAAGCATACCTGTTCCGCTGTATCCATTCATAAAATCTTTTCCGCTCATGCGTCGTTTTCCCTGTAATTGAACTTCTTTTAGTGTTAATGTTCCCGATTTACAGCCAACATGTAACTCGTCCCCAATCATTTCCATTTGTCCTACAGAAAGCTCTTTATCCGGTCCAACTTCAGAGCGATACATATTAAATTTAAGCCCGTCGAGCTTGGCCCATGCGGTGGGAAACGGACTTAATCCCCGGATCTTATTATGTACTTCGGGAGCCGGGCGATTAAAATCAACTTTGCAATCTTCAGTAAATAATTTAGGAGCCGGTGTAGCTTTTTCGTGATTTTGAGATCGCACTTTATAACTATCCTGATCAATTTCATTTACTGCTTCGACCAATAAGTCACTACCCATATTCTTTAGTCGCTTGTAAAGATCACCAGTCGTTTCGTCAGGACCGATTTCCGTTTCCTGCTGTTTTATAATTTTGCCAGTATCCACTTCTTCCTCTAAAAAGAAAATTGTACAGCCGGTTTTCTCTTCACCATTCATAATGGCCCAATGGATTGGAGCAGCACCACGGTATTTTGGCAGCAGCGAAGCATGTAAATTTATAGCTCCTTTTTTTGGCAGTTCGAGAAGATTGGCTGGCAATATACGAAAAGCCACAATTACAAAAAGATCGGCATTCAAAGTCTGCAGCTTATTGTAGAACGCAGGATCATCCAGTTCCTCAACTGTTATGACAGGCAGACCCAGTTCCAGAGCTTTCTTTTTTACCGGTGTGGGCGAAGGAGAAGAACCTCTTCCGCGCCGTTTATCCACATTGCTTACAACCGACACTATTTCGTGGGATGAGTCGTGCAGTTTTTCCAGGCTCGGAATTGCAAAGTCAGGAGATCCCATAAAAACAATGCGCATAGTCAGTCGCTATTTGGTATGGGCTTTTTTTGATACCACAGGATAGTCGATCTCTGCCTCTCCTTCTGCAATCTCTTTTAACTTCGAACTAAGCAGCTTTCGTTTAAAAAAGGAAAGATGATCTAAAAATAAAATACCGTCTAAGTGATCCTTTTCATGCTGAATGACACGCGCCCACCAGCCGTCTACTTCCAGTTCCTGCTCTTCAAAATCACGACTCAGATATTTGACAACAATGGTTCGTGGACGTGTAACAGTGGCATTAACACCGGGTATGCTCAGGCATCCCTCATCCATTTCGACTTCTTCATCTCCCTGAAAAGTAATTTCCGGATTAATAAAGGCCCTGGCGCCGACTTTTGATTGGTTCTCCTCTTCTTTGGCCATAGGATCAGCATCAGCCACAAAGATCCGAAGCAATCTCCCCACCTGAGGAGCGGCGAGACCCACTCCATCAGAGTTATACATCGTATCGAACATATCGTCGATAAGCGTCTGGATTTTTTCGGAATTTTCTTTGACGGGCTTCGCTTTCTTACGAAGCACATCGTCGTCATACGTAACGATCGGTAACACGGACATTATTCGACTGTAGGTTTTCTATGTATTTTTGTAGGATAATTGCAGCAGCAGCCTGATTTATACGCTCGGACTTCCGGCGCTTCATCTTCGGCACTCCCGCCTCAACCATAGCGCGTATGGCCTCTTTTGTAGTATAACGTTCATCAACTTTGGCGATTTCAATATCGGGAAAATAAGTTTCAAGCTCGGTAATAAATTCTTCTACCATTTTAATTGCTTTTCCCTCATAACCACCGGGGGTAAGCGGCCAGCCGACCACAAATTTTTCGATCCGTTCTTCATCGACAAGTTTTTGAAGCTTATCGAATACGTCTTCGATATGATATGTTCCGATGGGATTTGCTACCGTTCGTAATAAATCGGTACGTGCCAGTCCTATCCATTTAGTTCCAACATCGATACCGACAAGTCTTCCATATTGTGCCACTGTTAGTCTTCCATTTCTTCTAGTTCCTCTTCATCGAGAGGCTGTTTTAAAAATTGTTTAAGTAACTTACTTGGTTTAAAATGTGTCTTCCGGTGCGGAGGCACGTAAATTTCCTCGTTTGTACGGGGATTGCGTGCCTTCGGCTTCGCCTTCGTTTTCTTCACCTCAAAAACACCAAAATCACGCAATTCGATCCGACACGTAGGATCGGCGTCCATCATCGTCTCTCGTAATGCTACCAGTACGGCTTCCACCCATGGTTCTGTTCTCACCATCGGCTTATCCATCTCTTCCGCAACACGGCGGACAATGTCTCTTTTCGTATAAGTAATCATAGTCTGTTGTGATATTTATTAACCCTCAAAATGGGCTGGGGTAAATTAAAGCCCTATTTTTATGTAATAAATGATATTACTTTTCTATGAGAGTTAAAAACTTATCACTTTGGAATTTTATTAGAAACAAGGACTTACTCATAACGAAAGACGCTCTTTACCCCCTCTACTTTTTGGAGTTTCTTTATAATCCGATCCAGATGATTAATGTCATCAACATAAACGGTCAGTATTCCTTCAAACATACCGCTATCACTATTTACATTTATGCTTTTCATATTTGTTTCAAGGGATTTGGACAAGACATCAGTAATATCATTAATCATTCCCACCCGATCTTCACCAATAATTTTAACGGCTCCCAGGAATTTGGAATCTATATTTTTTGCCCAAGATACATCGACAATTCGTTCACCGTCGGTTTGGATAAGATGATGGATATTTTTGCAGTTAGAACGGTGAATTTTAACATCTCCCGTTCTACTGATAAAACCGATCACGTCATCACCCGGTATAGGATTGCAACAGTTAGCATAACTATATTTTACATTGGTTATTTCGCCATTTATTATCAGCGCCTTTTCATCACTAACTGAACGCGCGGCATTGATATATGTTTTCTGGATCTCTTCTTCCGAAACGGGATCGACCTGTTGCTCCTCTTCCTGATCATCAATACGTCCCTTGCTTGTAAATTGCTTAACCGCGTTATAGAGTTCGTTGACGTCAAATGAGCCCTTTCCAATGTCGTAGAACAGATCCTGTGTAGAGTCGAATTTGAGCTTTTGAGCTACACGCATCAGATCTTGTTCAGAAATCTCAACATTGCCGCGTTTTGCTCTTTTTTCCCAGATTTCGCGTCCCTCATCGGCTGTTTGTCGCTCTTTTTGTTTAATATACTGCCGGATTCTCGATTTTGCCTTGTGCGTTACGACATCATCGATCCAGTCGGGATTCAGATTAATTTTATTACCTGTTATAATTTCAACCTGATCTCCTATATCCAGCTTCTGACGCAGCGGCGCCATCTTTCCGTTGACTTTGGCTGCAATAGCTCGTTCTCCGATTTCGCTGTGGATATCAAAGGCAAAGTCGATAGGTGTTGCCCCTTGTGGTAGGGTGCGTAATTCGCCGTCCGGGGTAAAAACGTAAATTTCATCCTGATACAGATTCAGCTGAAAATCTTTTACAAATTCTGTGGCCGCATCCGGACGCGGATTGTCCAAAATATCACGTACCCAATGGACAAATTTCTCAAGGGTTTCGGAACCGCCATTCTTTCCTTCTTTGTACTTCCAGTGCGCTGCAACTCCCTTTTCAGCGATATCATCCATATGCCGCGTACGGATCTGTACCTCTACCTTGCGGCCCTGTTTGGTAATCACTGTCGTATGCAGCGACTGATAACCGTTAGCCTTGGGCACCGAAATAAAATCCCGAAAACGCTTGGGAATGGGTGTGTACCAATCGGTTATTATTGAGTAAACACGCCAGCAATCTTCTTTGGTATGTGGTTCTTCAAGAATGATGCGAATTGCAAACAGATCATAAATTTCTTCGAAGGGTTTTTGCTGCCGCTGCATTTTGCGGAAGATAGAATAGATATGCTTGGGACGTCCCTTCATCTCAAAGGTGAAGCCCTGTTTATCCAGCTCGTCCTCGATCGGCTCCATAAATTCTTCAATAAAAGCCTCGCGGGCCTCTTTTTTCTCGCGCAATTTTCGGGCAATAAACTTATACGAATTTGGATCAATGACCTTAAAACAAAGATCCTCGAGCTCACTCTTTATGTTAAAGAGTCCGAACCGGTGCGCCAGCGGCGCATAAAGCTCCATTGTTTCGGTAGCTTTCTGCATCTGTTTTTCGCGCGGAAGATGCTGTATCGTACGCATATTGTGGAGGCGATCGGCAAACTTGATGAGCACCACCCGGATATCTTCTGCCATCGACAGCAGCATCTTCATGAAGGTCTCGGCCTGCTTGGTATTGCGACTTTTGAAGACACCCGAAATCTTAGTTACGCCATCGATCAGATGGGCTACCGTGTCTCCAAACTTGTCTTTGATATCATCGAGTGTTACTTCGGTATCTTCAACCGTATCGTGTAATAGTGATGCTACTACAGAAACATCATCAATATTTATTTCCGATGCTACAATTTTGGCTACCGCCACCGGATGATAGTAATAAGGTTCGCCCGAAGCCCGCTCAATACCTTTGTGAGATGCATAGCAGAGCTTAAAGGCCCGAGAAATCATCTCTTCATCAACATCCTCAAGACTTTCGCGACATACCTTTAACAGCTGCTCCAGATCCTCCTGCTGGGGCGAATCTAAAACATAATCGTCTAAATCTATATTATATGTCGTTTTTGTATCTGCCATGATTTATTAGAGCGTTATGTACTCCACGGGTTGTTATCTAAAATATAACAAACGCAATACCGCCTATCATTCAAATAAAGGAATGTTTGTTTATTTACCAATCTTAACTCCGGGGCCTTTTATGTGTCAAATAAAAAAGGCGGACGTTTTTAACGTCCGCCCAGTACAAATTAGTACGTTTTTAGAAAGAAAGAGAAACTCCGAAGATTAAACGACCGTTGCTGTTTCTCACGTCGTTGAGTTCGTCTTCATAATCTGCCACGTCTTCTAAACGATATTCTACAAAAGGTTGAATAGGCAGGGCACTTACCTTTGCCCCGACAAAGCCATTCCAGTAAATAGAGCTGTCATCGGCTTCTTCATCAAAAGGAGCAGAATTCAGATCATCTCTGGATATATCCAGTGTACTTGCTCCCAGTCCTAATCCGATATATGGATCAATGACTCCTACAGAAACGCCGCCAACAGCAGCCAACCCATAATCATATGTAGTGATATCCTGCGAGTATGAATATGATGTGCCATTTTGATCATAACTAATATTATTTTCGTCACTAAAATAGCTGAAATGTGCCCGCAAACCCAAATTTACCACCGGCGCTTTTCCGAGTAGCTGGCGTTCAATTCGAACACCATAACCGTTTTGGGGATCTTCATCACGTATTTCGTATGATGCACCAATGCTTGTTTGAGATAAACTTTCCTGGGGAGCCGCAGCCAATAACATTGCAAATGCAGCAATAGCGAGTATAATTTTGTTTAACTTCATATTATTCACCTCTTTTACCTGCTTATACTTTAAAAATATTTTGTGATAAATTTTATTATAATCGTCTCTGCTGAATGATAACCCAGATAAAATTTATATCAAAAAAAGTCTCACTGGATCTAATTGACAGTGAGCAGTGTGACAGCGGACAGTGGGAGTAGAACAGGATGAGATGGGGAATGTAACTATCTGTTAGAAGCAGAGCTTCTTCAGGGATGTTCCGAAGCAGGAGCTTCGGAACGAGAGAAAAATAAATAGAGGTAAGCAACCTGTACAGGAAATAGCTCTAATGAATTTGTCGTATCCCGAGGATCGAAGAGACGAGGGATCTCAACCGTTGATAGGGCTTTTGATCAGGCACAAAGCTTGTTTCTTTAATAGATTTGAGATCCCTCATCCCACAACCGGGATTCGGGATGACAATCTAAAATTCCCTCTCCCGACTGCCGACGGGATCCCTCACGATGACAAAATCTTAATAGGTTATACCAATGGCTTTTCCCCAGAGGCAAAGATTGGATTCAGGTGAACGGCATCGAGATAACACTAGTTGCTTTTCATTGCTACATCATTCTTTCTCTGATCTGAACTCTACAAATGACCAGCGCTGTTTTTTATCAGAATTCGCTGTTTGCATCCCCTCTTGATGACTAACCAGTATTTGTATTTGACCGTCAACTTTTATCTTATCAGTAATATCAGGATTTCGCTCCAAGTAGTGAGAGACTTCGAATGAGAATTTGGTATCTGTAGTAATGGGCGGTGTGGCAGAACCATATCCAAACACTTCCTCAACTTGTACAGTAATTTCCTGTATTTCTCCCTGATCATCTTCAACAGAAAGAACCGTGGTTCGAATCAAGGCCGTTCCGGGCGGCAAGCCTTCTCCAACAGGTTCCAGCACAGTATCACGGCGGGCTGTGATAGAGGGTCGGTTATCGTCAGCAAGGCTGTCGACATGGGCTGCCGTATAATTTCCCTCTTCATCCAAAGATTCAGAAGAATCTTCAGAAAAATAATATATAATCCCGGCTGCTATCAACAACAGACCTACAAATATTGATACTCTTTTCTGGTTCACCATATTCCCATTTACTATAAATTAAAAACCAGATTATTCTTATACCTTGTCAACTGTTTTCGGGAACTAAAATTATAAATTAAGATGAGATTAGCTAAGTTTTAATTTCCAACTTCATATTCAATAGTCACGCTGCCAGAATCAGAAACGGATATATCGACGCTGGATTCGCTAGTCATATCTACGGTGGTTGAAGTTTCTCCATGACTCAGCGTCAAATCCCCTTCTACTGAAGTTATGTTAATATTCCATGAGAGCTTTAATGTGCTGCCACTGCCCATCTGATATCGCATATCCCAAACCGGGTTTAGGTCCTTATCACTGCGGTAATCATAAACAAGATCGCTGCCTGACTTTTTAAAATAACTATGAAGTGAACCTTCAGGCGGAGGGGGCGGAGATTCTTTATCATTGTTTTCATCGAATTCATCCGACGAGCTAGTGTTTTGCCCAAATTTTAAAACCATTGAGTCTGTATCATCCGCAACGGTCATTTCCACTTCGTAACGAGAGCTTATCTCCCGAAAATTAGCTGTCACATCAGTATCTTCTGTAATTTCGAAACTAAGCTTTTTTTCATCTGAGGATATATCCCCAGTCCAATTCTCAAAAAGGTACCCTTCCGCAGGTATAGCTTCTGCCGATACTTCTTCATTTTCTTCAATCCTGATCGAATCCGGTGAAACAGTTCCACCATCAGCCGGCTTAACCTCTGCCTTAAATAAATACTCCGGGGTATCATCCCCGCCTAGAATCGAACACGATAACAGCAAAAAGCTTATGCATAAAGCAGATATAAGTCGAAGCAAAATCTTCATGGAACAAATTATTTTATTAAAGTCATCTGTTGGACACGACTGAAATCCTGCGCTTGAATTCTGATAAAATATGTGCCACTGGATAAATTTCGCGCATCAAACGTTTTAGCATACCGCCCCGGTTCCTGAACCTCATCAACCAATGTGCGTACACGGCGACCGAGAACATCATATACCGAAAGAGAGACATGTGTTTGCGACGCTATCTTGTAAACGATATTTGTAGTTGGATTAAAAGGATTGGGATAATTGGGCAGGAGGTCATGTTCAGTTATTAATTGATCCGATGAGGCACTAACGATAAACCACTTATCATGCGGATGCTGGATTGATTTTTCTTTTCCCGGCGATAGTTTATATACCACTGTATCCTGGTTTGAAACACCCTTCAGAGCATAGTCTGAGGTAGCATGCTCTGACAGTTTCACATTGACCGGATAGCGTTCCGCCGTCAATTTAAGTTCTGTTTTTTCACCAGAAGCTAGTCGAAAACCGTCAGTACTCCTGATATCAAGTATCGGAGACGGCGACTGGGGAGGCATTCTGAACATATTGCGCTCATCCCCTTCCGCTGAACCACCTGTCACATAAAATAGTTGTGCAGCCTTGCCTTGTCTAAACTCGAGCTTGTCCATAGATTGCCGGGCTTCGGCCAGCCGTTCTTTCGATGACGAAGATGATCCTCCCTTAACTGCCAACCTAATATCTCCAGCTTGATCCGCATGAATCCAATAACCGGTCAGCGGCTTGATTTGATCGGCTTCATCGTAAGAACCACCGTTATACTCATAGATGGGAGAGCTGCTGAGAACATCATCCGGATCACTGATATTTGTAGCAGAGATCGTATCCGCGATACCTCCTATCAGGTTCCACCCCGATTCAAGAGTAATACTTGCCTCTGTAAAAGCAGCGCCATTGTACTTTATACTATCTTTTTCAGCTTTTTTTACCCAGAATCCATTCTTTGTATCAAAACTGTTGGCCACCTGGTAAGCCCCGTTAAAACTAAATACGTCAGCATTCCCCGGCACCCCGGCAGCATCAGATTCGGTAAGCGGCGTCCCAACTAATCTCCATTGATCATCAACTGTCAGGTAATTGCGTACAACAGCTGTTGCATTGGAAGAATCACTCTCATTTCCATTTACATCTACGGCCGTAATCCGATAAAAATACGTTTTGAATTCGGTATCTGTATCCTGAAAACTTGTTGAAGAAGATGTGGTGCTGTCGTGGAGAGCCAGCTCGTCAACATCATTCCCGCGATATATACGATATTTATCAAGATCACTTTCAGTATTAGCATCCCACGCTATCTGTATATCACTATCAGCAGACTCCGTTATGAGTCCACTCGGACTCGCAGGTGGCGTAGTATCATTGGGATCCTTTTCTGCAGATCCGACCGATCCCATAAAAATGCCGCGGCCGTGACTTCCCACGGCAATAGTTCCATCAGAGGGACGTGATGTTATATATTCAGCAATCGAATATCCAATGCTTCCAGATGAACCGTCGTCAGACTCTCGTGTCCAGGAAGTACTACCTCCCGAAAGCGAAGCAGCGGAATAGACACCTGTACTGGTACCGACAAAATAAATAGGTTTTGAAGAGGTGGGTAGAATAGCGGCACTTCTGAGCGAAGGACCCGGATTTTGAGAATCTCCTTCAAGGTTTCCTTCGATAGCCGTCCAATTACTCCCGCCGTCTGTTGAGTGGTACAACCCAACGATACTATAATTGGACATTACTGCTATCACTTCATCTCCATTATTAGGATTTATGGCTATATCGTGGACATATGCACCGGCTGATGCACCGGAAATAGAAATTTCAACCGGATCCCAGCTCGAGGAGGCATTTTCTACAGAATATATTTTGGGTACTCCGGAGCTGTTATAAGCCGCATAATACAGCCTGTCTGTCGGCTGTGACTTTGTTACCTGAAGTGCTGATACGGTATATCCCGAGGCTGAAAAAGCTTCAAGACTCTCCCAGTCTGTCGTTGCTCCTCCTGAAATGCCACTGGGCAGCTCATCAACTTTAGTATTGCGCCACATGGTACTGCCGCCCGGGTAATACATAATTCCTTCATCGTTCGGATCAATGGCATAAGGATGAATAAAAAGCTGATTTTGGGCATTGGATGGATAAATATCACTCCAATCCGTATTCGTTGAACCATCATAGGGTGAAGTTAAATCGCCGTCCGATTCAATGCCTATTCGAGTTACCTTTCCATTTTGGGTGGAAACATAAACATAATCTGTTCCCCAAAAAGCATAGGCCCCATCACCGGAAGAAACATCCAGCATATCAGTTAGCTGTCCATTGTCGCTGCTAAATCGGAAAAACGGCGTGCCATTATCCTGAGTGCCTCCCAAGAACCGATCATCATCTTTATCAGCAGGAATAGCTACCGTATAAAACTGCCCCGTAACATAGCCCTCGTCTTTACCCTGCCAGGTAACAGCCGAGGCCGTAATATCATTTGTCAAACTTAATCCCCCGTCATGCCCGCTCCACACCTCATCCGGATTGTCAGGATTATAAACTATAACGTGCTGGTCGGGATGCTGCTGAGGATACTGCGATACATTATTTGCCTTGGCATATCCGCCAATCCAATATTCATCTTTTTCACTGTCATCCGACAGCCCGTCGTTATCAGTATCTGCCGGAGCAGTCGCAAATCCATCACGGGAACGGAAAAGGTTAGTCCCTCCAAGCATCACAAAATCGGGATCATCCGGCTTCACCGATACAACCATGTTATAATTCGACTGCGTGTTTACAAATCCTACCGATCCACCAAAATCCGGAAGATTATCAGAGCGGTCTTCACTGGTATCATTGGCGAAATCCAACATAAAAAAGCTTACATCCTCATCAGACCCTGATCCGGTGCCTTCATATGAAAATACATAGGCGGTATCGGGGGCCGAGGGAGCAATAGCCAAAACAGTACGGTCATGAACAGATGGGAAATCAGAAGGTGTTACATCAGTCCAGCTGTCACCATTATCCGTTGACTGGTAAATTCCGGGAGTGTTATCTGGTGTACTTCCAGCATCATTTTCGGAAAGTGCTGCAAGCAGATTACCATTTTTATCAACAACTATATCGACATAACGATGACCGCCCAAAGGACCTCCAAAAATCCTTTCGAAGTTATTCCCGCCATCCGTAGACCGATAGATGCCCACACCATTCGATGCAAAATATACATTACCATTCAGTGGATGAACAATGATACGTGATATATAATCGAACTGGCTATTCCAGCTTGTATCGGTATCTTCGGTTGAAGATAGCAGAGACCATGTTTCTCCATTATCAGTCGATTTGTAGATTCCCGTTCCATAATAACCGGCAGTATTACCTCGGTCCGATGCAGAATTACCTAACGGATATTCACCTGTAGCATAGTACCAAGTATCGGGATTGGTCGGATCCTGTGCCAGGCTGGTAACGCTCATATTCTGATTGGGATCCGTTTTCATTTGCCAGGTAGTTCCGCCGTCGGTACTTTTCCACATACCACCAGAAACGCCACCAGCTAAGATGATATCAGAATTACGCTGATCGATACCCAGCGCTCTGGTCCGTCCCCCGAGATCTGTGGGACCGGCAGATTGCCAGGAAATATCCGGTTCTTGCTGGGCGGCCTGGCCTTTCCGTAACAATCCTCCTCCGCCCCGCACTTGTTCGGCGTGCTTCAATTCCCGTGATCGAATATTGTCGGGAATGCTATTGGTCGCAGGATCGCGGAGCAGTTGGAAAAAGTATTTGCCGCGCTCGATTTTTGTTTGAACAGGGTCGGCCTCAAACTCTTCCAGTACATTACTGGGCGTCCCATTTCGCTCGGTGGGCCAAAAAAACATGCCGACAGCCACGAAAATTAACATTGCCGCCAGACCCGATAGCCAAATACGTATTTTCATACCCGAGTAATTTATCACTTGATACCCCTAATTTTGTAATGAGCCGTTCCCCTTCTATTATAAACTTGATGCAAGAACACGGCTTTTTTATTGTGACACCTGGGATGACGGCGATATGCCTTGCCTATCTAACTAAACTGATAGAGAAATACCCCCTCAAAGCTCCGATCACTATAGAAGTACAAGAGCCACCAGCATCCACAACAATTATCGTAATATTATTTATAAACTTAACCGACTACTCATTTTTCAGAAAGTTAAAATCCATCCCATTCCCTTGCTGAATAAAATTCGAAAATCTTTTTATTAGATATTAAATAAAAGCCAGTCTGTCAATTTCAGATAATTTGATGCGGTAGCATGATTAATTCAAATTTATACTTTCACCTTATGGTTCAGTCTTCTAGTTGATAAAGCATAAAATCTGCCAAAGCAAATAACTACAAAAACAAAAAAGGTAATGGACATTCCATTAAGTTAGTCGTATCTTATAATATAATTTTAATTCCCACCTCAAGAAGGAAGTCCTACAAAAAGGCGTAGTTAACCACACTCGTCGCGATGGACGGATAAGTTGAGGTGTATAAAACAATACTAGTACACATGTCACAACAAGGTAAAGTTAAATGGTTCGATGTTGAAAAAGGATACGGATTTATCGAGCCTGAGGACGGAAGCAAAGATGTATTCGTCCACCGTAACAACGTAGAAAATTTAGACTATAATCAAGGTCTGGAAGACGGAGAGAATGTAGAATTCGACGTCGAAGAAACTGATAAAGGCTTAAGTGCTGTTGACGTACGCAGCCTTGATTATAAGTAACTTTTAGCCAAGATTTTGGTATATTAAAGCCCGCTTTTTTAAGCGGGCTTTTTTATTGTCTGATGGAACTTTTTCAGCCAAGGCGGTAGAAAGGATAAATACTTTTACTATTATCTACAGAAATACTACTTAAAGTTATCAGAGAGCAAAAACAAACGACAGATGCATCAAACACCCCGCAGACTACTCAAGAAAAAACTACATCAACACAATCTTTCTCCTCAAAAGTTTTCCGAAATTTCGGGCATGCCACTTTCCGAGATAAGGGGGCTTTTGGAAGGACGACTTCCTTTTACAATACTCAGAGCCAACCATCTTGCTGCTGCTTTTGATACTGATACAGAGGTATGGCTTAATGCAAATGGAAAATCGGCAAGTGCCGAAGTCTCATGTTAATAAATAAGCAGTATCCAATATAAATATCTCAGACGCGGTGCGTCTTTAGGATTTTATGTAGGTCGTGAATCTTTCCCGACCATTTAATAGAACGTTTTATATTTATTGATACTTAGCATTTCTGCCCGGCCTTGAAAGGACCGGGTTATGAAGGAAAAAACCGAAGCTGTCTGAAGACAGCTGAGTTTATATCCCCCCGCTTGTGAAGCATAGCGGAATAGAAGGATCACGCCGGAGTCTTACAGGTCCCCTTTAATCGACTCGCGTAGAATCAAAAAGGCTTATCCCTCACACGCTGCGATCTATTTCAGGGGGATGGATTCGACTGCGGTCGTTTCACTCCCTTCGCTCACCATGACACCAACGTTGTTCGAAAACAATGTCTCCTGAGTGAAGAGAGCGGGATTGACCGTCGGATCGAAATGACATTCTTAGAAAGCTTTTTGATGTAGCCTTCCAAGGTGTCCGGCCTTGAAAGGACCAGGCTATGAAGAAAAACCAAAGCTGTCTGAAGACAGCTGAGTTCGTCCCCCTCTGCTCGCTTGGTGAAGCGTAGCGGAATAGAAGGATCACGCCGGGGGTCGGACAGGTCTCCTTTAGTGGATATGCGTAGAATCCAAAAGGCTTCCGAATAACTCCAAATTTCAAGGGAATATTTGCAGGTCATCTGTTTCACTGTTTTATTTAGGGTCGGGAAAAACTATCTTAAACAAAAACAGGGGTTTGGAGTCCGTGACTCAAACTGATATCGAATACAAATTCTATTAGAAAATTTATAATACTCTCTCGCGTTAGCTGATATCCCGTTAATAAAAACATGATTGAAACAATCACTTTTTTACCCTGTTAGAAATTATTCCATTTCAGAATACTAAAAGTCTTTTAAAATGAAAGGTACAATTGCCTCAGAAGATCTTATAGGACGAGCAGAAATTATTGCCCTTGAAGAGCTTGCTCCACGAGCCGAGGAAGTTGACAAAGAAGAAAAATGGCCGGAAAAATCGATCAGAGCACTACAAGAAGCAGGACTGGGCGGACTGGTAGTCCCATCGGAATTCGGCGGACACGGTAAAGGGCTTGAAGAAGTTGTAAGAGTTTGTGAAGCCCTTGGCCAACAATGTGCTTCAACAGCGCTTTGTTTCGGGATGCATCTTGTAGGTTCTGCTGTCTTAGCTGCAAAAGCCACACCGGTACAGCAGGAAAAATATTTGGTTCCCATTACAAAAGGTGAACACCTTACTACCCTTTCATTGAGTGAACCGGGGACAGGATCAAATTTTTATATTCCGCAGGCCGAACTTACAGAAAAAAATGACGGATACATTTTAAACGGCACCAAATCATTTGTTACCAACGGCGGGTATGCCGATTCTTATGTGGCCTCGGCTGTCTCCCCTGATCCCGATACACCGGTTGGTCAATTTTCATGTGTGGTTATTCCTAATGATGCTGAAGACATTAAATGGACGGATCACTGGGAAGGTCTCGGAATGAAAGGTAATGCCTCCAGAACGCTGGAAATCAATGATCTTTATATCCCTGAAGAAGATTTGCTGGGAGAAGAGGGGGACCAGCTCTGGTACGTTTTTGAAGTGATTGTACCCTATTTTTTAATAGCGATGGCAGGAACCTATATAGGCATTGCCCAGGCAGCTCTTGACGAAGCTGCCAATCACCTGAAACAACGAATACATACACACAGTGGGAAATCATTAGCTCATCAAACAGTAGTACAACATCGGCTGGGTGAACTCTGGGGAAAAGTAGAAAGTGTCCGTCAACTTACTTATTCCGCAGCTGCCAAAGGTGATGCCGGCGCCTCCGAAGCGCTTCTGTCTCTTATGAGTTCCAAGGCTGATGTTTCTGAATGTGTTGTGGAGGTGGTTAATGAGGTTATGACTTTGATGGGAGGCAAAGCTTATGCAAAGGGGGGCAAAATCGGCAGACTTTTGAGGGATGCAAGAGCTTCTCACGTGATGGCACCGCCAACCGATTTATTACGAACCTGGGCCGGAAGAGAAATTCTGGATATTCCACTTCTGGGGGACTAAATGATGGTGCAAGAGAAAACTTCTACAAAAAAAGAGCTTGTTTGTCTTATTCAGGTCAAATCTCAAAACCTGAAGTACCTGCTGTCTGAGTCAGTCAAAGAAGGAGATCTCCGCCTGAAATCTGTAGAAAGTTCCAGGAATTTAACTAAAAAAGAGCAAGAAGGACGAATTATTGCCTTTGTGATCGGCAGTGATGTTCAGGATCCTGTGCAGAGTGCTCAGCGGCTGCATGCTTTCAATGAAAATGCCACTATCATTGTTCTTGCCAAATCCGGTGATTATGACTCTCTCAAAAAAGCGATAAAATTTTCTCCTTTTATTGGAGTTGATGTTTATTGCCTTGATGAAACAAACAAGCCACAGTTAAAGGAAGAGCTGAATAAAATCCTAACCAACAGCAGGCAAGCTGCCAAATACCGTGATATTGTTACAGAGTCGAATCCAAAGATCTCGTTTGATCTCTCTTCCACAAAGTCGGCACTAAGTCAACGATTTATTAATAAGCTGATGGATATCGCCCCCATCGGCATAGCCATCGTAGACACAGAGGGTAAGCTGCTGGGATGGAATAAAGAAGCGGCATCCATCTTTAGAAAAAGCGAAGCTCAAGTATTGGGAATGCCGCTAACACAATTTTTCAGGGGGGGAGAAGCAGCAAAGTTAGAAGGTCTTTTGAAGAAGAGTCTTGCTACAAGAAAGACAGATCCCGCGGATTTCCTGGAATTGAAAAGAGAATTCAATAACACCAAACAATATCTAAGCTTTACGGCTGCCTCATTTACCTTTTCCGAGAAGACAGATAAGGCATTCATTCTGGCAATCAAGGATGTAACAGAACGGAAACAAGCCCAACTGAATCTGCAAGAAATAAACAAAACTCTCGAAGAACGCGTCGAAGAGCGCACCCGTTCTCTGTTATCCTATCAGGAACAGTTGCGATCGCTGGCCTCTCAGTTAAGCAAAGCCGAAGAAAAGGTGCGCCACAAGTTAGCTGCTGAAATTCACGATAATCTGGGGCAGATGCTTGCAGTCAACAAGATGAAAGTAGAATCACTGCAACAAAGAAATTTACCAAAATCTCTTTCAGAAGAAGTAAAAGAAATTGAACAGGGAATAAATGATGCTTTAAGCTATGCCCGTGATTTGATGACGGATTTGAAACCACCTCCCTCTCTTGATAAAGAAGATGTGACGGCTACTATTGAGTGGGTGGCTAGAAAGATGAAAAAACATAATCTCGATGTAATAATAGAGGACGATGGTAAACCGAAAAGAGCCAGTGAAGAGGTTCGTATTACCCTGCTCCAGTGTGTAAGAGAGGTCCTTTTTAATATCATTCGCCATGCAAAGGTCGAAAAAGCATGGCTTGAAATGTCACGCACCGATCACCAGATAACTATTGTTATAGAGGATAAGGGCAAAGGCTTTGACCCTGAACAAAATATATATGATCCCAATAAAGCCAGCGGATTCGGACTCTTTAATATTCGCGAACGGCTGGATCTTCTTGGCGGCACCGTTGAAATCGAATCAGAGCCTGATAGCGGCACGAGGGTTGTGCTTGTTGCTCCTCTTAAAGATGATGAGGAGAAAGATAGTACCTATGCAGCCTTAGCAGATACAGATACAAGAGAGGAGGTATCTGACAAAAGAATCAATGTGATGCTCGTTGACGATCACAAGATGGTGCTGCGGGGACTTAAAAAGATTCTGGATGAAGAAAGTGATTTAAAGGTTGTCGCTGAGGCAGGTGATGGCAGGGAAGCTATAGAGTTAGCAAAGCAAACATCCCCGGACATCATCGTTATGGATATTAATTTACCCGGGATTGATGGTATTGAGGCCACGAAAGAGATTTTATCTTTTATGTCTGAGGTTCGTGTTATTGGATTGTCATTGCACGATCAGCAAGAGGTGATAGATAGCATGCGTGATGCGGGGGCTACGGCTTATTTGTCGAAAAATGAAGCGTTTAAAACGCTGGCTGCTACTATCCGGAGTGAAGCCAAGGCGATGGACGAATAGGCCTACCCTATGCCCGGCCTTTGCCTGTCCCGAGGATTCGGGGGAAAGGAATGCTATGACTTTTTCAAGTGTCAAGCGGCTTTTTTGTCCCGGTCAAACCGGGAGGTGTGATTCGGATCGTAAGATTCGCCGCTATTCCATATAGCACATATTAGAGTAATTAA
>NZ_JBYEIR010000008.1:0-201237 GCF_058386985.1 Fodinibius sp. GM108 | reverse complement strand
TGGTTCGGAGGTGCAACCTCCTCACAACGAAAGTGTGTTTCCTATCTCGTGCCGATGCTCTGCGTCGGCACGTTCAATTCTCATTATTAGTTGGGGCTTAGCTGTGAGAGGGTTGTACCCTCGAACTATCAACTTGAAAATTCAATCTACGGACTGCCTGGTTCATCTATCGAATGGTTCGGAGGTGCAACCTCCTCACAACGAAAGTGTGTTTCCTATCTCGTGCCGATGCTCTGCGTCGGCACGTTCAACTTCTCCATTATTAGTTGGGGCTCAGCTGTGAGAGGATTGTACCTCGAACTATTAACTTAAAGATTCAACCTACGGACTGCCTGGTTCATCTATCGAATGGTTCGGAGGTGCAACCTCCTCACAACGAAAGTGTATTTTTGAGAGGGTGTGTACTCCCGACCTTCCTCTTTATCTTTTGTATCAGTCGCGGATCTGGAAACCGTTCAGCTGCAGAGCCACTGAAAAAAGAAATTGGGCGGCGAATTGCAGGACTCTAATAAAAAAAGGGACAGCGTGTAACTCACTGTCCCTTTTCGATTTCATATTTAAAGGTCAGGCTATTTCATCCTGTTTGCCTAACTGCTTCGTCTCTGCATCGTAGGCAGATAATATCTGCTTTAGTTGTTCTCTGGCTCCATCAGGAATTTCTCCTTCCGCGCCATCGACCACCCAGCGTGCTGCTGAAACAAGAGCTGCTAGCTCATAGGCATGCATCGTAATCCTGAAAGACGAAGAATGTATGCGTTCGAGTTTCATTCTTCTGCAGGTGCATGTTCTTTCACATGATCCACCATGCGCTCCAACTCTTCGGAAAACAGTTCATAATCTTGCTGCATGCCGTTCAGATATGCACTCCATCCTATCGACATTTTAGCATAATGTACTGCCTCCTGGATCTCTTCCTCGGTTGCTCCGAAGAGACGGGCAGCTTCGGTATGGAATAATGTACAATAGCGGCATTTTGTCTCCGAATGGATTGCTAAGCCAATAAGCTCTTTGTACTTGTTGGGAATACGTGTTTCTCCCAATTCCAGGCGCTTAAAGAGCTCCCATTCAAAATCAAAGTACTCATCCGGCATCTTCTTGAAAAAAGTGGGGACGAGTCCCAGGGTTTCTTTCATTTCCTGCTCTGCTTGTTCTCTGATTCGTGATTCGGCCATAATTGTCTCCTCCTTATTTAGGTTGGAATAAGTTTTATTGAGGCAACGGCCGTCTGAATGACTCATTAGACAAAACACTCAAGAGCCATCTCTATGCTTTTTGTATATTCAATATAAACAACTATTTACAGTCAATATCAAGAGGTTAATTTTCTTTTTTTAGTATCAGATATGGATGATATTGAATGTTTGTTCGGAGGTACAACCTCCTCACAACTTAGGTTTTACATTCCGCATCGGAGTGCGGAGTGACGATAAGGTGATTATGAACAGGCGCACGTGCTATGGAGTGGGGGGCTCCTGTGCCCGGCCTTGAAAGGACCGGGCTGTGAAGAAAACCCATAAAGCTGCCTGAAGGCAGCTTGGTTCATACCCTTTTGTTCGAGGGTACAACCCTCTCACAACTAAGGGAGTGGGGCAAAAAGGCAAATAGAAATTCTCCCCTTCCGCAGGCGGACGTAGTCACAAGGGGAGATGTAAGAGGGGTTGCTTTTCCAAACTAATAAAAAGCAGTGTCAAACTGCTGTGCCCGGTAATGCAATGTAAAGGAAGCGGAGTCGAATATATCTCCCTGACAAGGCCCGTGTAGAATCTAAAGGATATCTTTTACACACTTGCGAGCTATCTCTGGGAGACCCTTCGACTTACGCTCAGGGTGACATCGACGTTGTTTGGGATCTAAAGGTTTTGCCTCTTGCACACCTGTGGACTATTTATGGAGATCTGTCGATACCGTTCAGGCAATAATTAGAACGCACCCCGCTCCCAAGAGACGGACCCACCCAACTCCCTTCCGCCAATAGTCGGACGGGCTCCTCCGATGCAGAGAGGGATTTCCATCTCGTGCCGATGCTCTGCGTCGGCACGTTCAATTTTTCCATTATTAATTGGGGCTGAGCTGTGAGAGGGGTGTATCCTCGAACTATCAACTTGAAGATTCAATCTACGGACTGCCTGGTTCATCTATCGAATGATATCTCCTCACAGCTACGCTGGCGCAAATCTGTGACTTGTGCCAGAGGATATCAACGAGAATAACTACCGGTGTGATGGTTTTCTTCCTCCGAGATGCTGTCAATTGTTGCTTTTTCTATCCATCGGATGGCAAATCCAGCCATCCGATGGGTTTAAATTATTTCTAAAAAGTGAACTGACCGTAAACGCGGAAGAGTCCGATAAAGCGCTCGTTGGTAACTCCTTCTATATTCTGGTAATTGTCAGTAATATTATAGCCCATGTCGGCATCGAGCCAGAAGTTGAAGCGTATGTCTTTGGACGGATCCCCCAGAAAACCACCCATCGGCTGGTAGCGCAGGTAGAGCGAGGGACGTAACGTGCGCTGGACGGTGCCGGCCAGGATGTGAGGAATCTGGGTTCCATCCGGCTCGGTAAACTCCCGCAGGTCACGCAGATCTTCGGTTCCTTTTAAAAACACCGTCATGCCCGGTTCAACTTTGAACCCCTCCGCCCAATCGGGATAAAAGGTAGCATACATTTTCGTACGGATATAGTCGCTAAAGTTTGTTGCCAGCCCGCGCTGGGCGTAAGTCCACTGATCCTGATAACTACCTGATCGATATGAATTAGAACTCACAAAATCAGCTTCCAAGCCAAGATCGAAACGATCAGCTATATTTGTCAGCGTTAAAGAGTTATTGAGGGTGTAAACAGCAGGCAAAAACTTGTCATTCTCTTTCTTTTTATCGCGATCAGCCAATGTGATCTCATCAATCATAAGCTGTGTATAAAAAGTAAGCGAGCGGTAGTTATACCACAGGCTCCCTCCCAAGACTAAATTTGTATTGTAATCACGCGGTTTGTTGTGGGCGGAGAAATACAGAAAATGAAGTGGGATTAAATTACGAATAGAAATACTAGCTGTCTCATTATAATATAACTCTCCTTCCATAAGGCTGAATTTCAGGTTTGGAACCGGACTCCAATCCAGACGATGTAAAAACAGGTAGCGGCTAACCGCACCAGGTTCTGTTGCACGTCCGCTAAAGGTACTGTCGGCATTCATAGTATCCATCTCTCCCAAAATGCTGCTGAAAGAGATCTTATCGCTGCCGAATCGGAGTTGAATCTGGTCAAAGGACTGTGGATTATCAGTTAAAAATCCACCCTGCTGATCATAGATGCTCCAGTGATTGTCAAAACGACCTACATATATATCAAAGATATCACTGTTATATCCGAAGTAAGCTTCTTCACTCCTGATATAGAGCCGGCGGGCGGTATCGAGTCCGTCGGGATCAATATCGTAAAACCAATCGTGGGTAATACCGGCCTGACCGATCCAGTTTTTCCACTCCAGATATCCATTTAGCTTCCCTCGAGGCAATACCGTCTTCCCATCTCCCAGGGGATAGTCCACATTGAGGCGCTCGCTGCTGCTTCGGCGCAGGGCGGGTTCAAACAATCCGCCGACGCGCATGCTGTCAACATTCGGGGGACGTTCTTCTACACTTTTATTCAACCTCTCCACCCATCGCTGTTCCCTGGAATTCAAGTTGTCCGATTCGATCTCATCCAGCGCCTGTCGCAGATCTTTAACGGCGTACGGAAGATCGGTGGGATTGAGCTGCAACAGATGTCCTCTTTGCTGGAGCTGCTTGATATATTCGTACTGCCAGCTCTGGGTGTGAATGAGTCGATTATCTTGGGAATAACTGTCGAAGGGAAATATGATGAACAGCATCAGCAATATAATACTGATAGCAAAATAGCTGAAGTTGTATACTTTATTTAATTTTCTGAACATTCGATCAGATGATATTTGTTTATCTATCATTTTAAAGCCGTGGATAAGATCAGTTTTTTAATTATGAATATCTAGGTTGGTTGAAGGTTGAAGGCTTAATGTTCTGTGAGACGTAATACGTGATTCGGGGGTTAGGGTGCTGGTTTGTTCTCTCACTACCGTTCTTTTTTCCCATACAGGATCTTCTTTTGCAATGAGGTATTTTTACCACGGAAACACTAAAACATGAAGAGACACCATGAAATCAACGTTGTTTTGCGTAGGAAAGGATAAAATTTGATGTCTTTGCGGGCTCCGACCCGCAATCTCGCACGGCAACTAAATTGAAACAGGTAATGAACTTGACCAGCGGCTTGTTACAGGTAGCGTTGTTCAAAGTGATTTAACATATCGTTATCACCTGCTGTTCGAGAGCCCGGATCAAGCCTGTCCTCCGGAGCTTCAGCATAGGCGGGTCCGGGATGACGTTAATCAACAAGTTAAAAAGCAGTGTCATACTGAGCGGAGCTCCGAAAGCTTTCGGAGCGTAGTCGAATGTATCTCCCTGACCAGGCCCGCGTAGAATCTAAAGGATATCTTTCACACCCTTGCGAGCTATCTCTGGGAGACCCTTCGACTTACGCTCAGGGTGACATCAACTTTGTTTGGGATCTAAAGGATTTTCCTTTTACACACCTGCGGACTAGTTCAGGGAGATTCTTTGGCTCCATTCATCGTTGTCATTCTTTATTTGTAGTTGAAAGAGAATTATACCCTCAAACTGCCTGTAGTCAAACCCACCCCGCCTCCGCTATCGCGGAGCCACCCCTCCAAGGAGGGGACTTTTGTAGCTTGTGACCAGCCTGCATGGTTTTGGGTAGGAAGAATAAAACTTGATGTCATTGCGGGCTCCGACCCGCAATCTCGCACGGCAACTAACTTGGAATAGGTAATGAACTTAACCAGCGGCTTGTTAACAGGTAGCGTTGTTCAAAGTGATTTAACATACCTTTATCACCTGCTGTTCGAGATCCCGGATCAAGTCCGGGATGACGTCAATTGGTGGCCCCAACAAGTAAAAAGCAGTGTCATACTGAGCGGAGCTCCGAAAGCTTTCGGAGCGTAGTCGAATGTATCTCCCTGACGAGGCCCGCGTAGAATCTAAAGGATATCTTTTGCACACTTGCGAGCTATCTCTGGGAGACGCTTCGACTTACGCTCAGGGGGACATCGGCTTTGTTTACGCTTGCCAGATGTGGATATCAGATTTTGGTTCTATGCCGTTCATTTCATTGCGGCTATCGATGATGCAATCGGACCAGCGGGCCAACTGTTTGTAATTGATATCTGAATGATTGGTTGAGATAACCACGGCATCATAGCTGCTTATCATATCTTCATTCCATTCAACACTTTCGGTGCCGGTCCAGTTGTCATACTCACGTGTTTCCCAAATTCTTGGAATATGGGGATCATAATAGGATACATTGGCGCCGTACTCCTCAAGCAGATCCATAATCTTAAAGGTCGGTGATTCCCGTATGTCATCAATGTCGGGTTTATAGGCAAGACCGATTACCAACACATTGCTGCCGTTGAGTGCTTTTTTATGAGCATTCAAAGCCTTCAGGGTCTGATCGACAACATACTGCGGCATCGAGGTGTTGATTTCACCAGCCAATTCTATAAATCGTGTATTTTGCTCATGCTCCCGCGCCTTCCAGGTCAGGTAAAAAGGATCAATGGGAATACAATGTCCGCCCAAGCCCGGACCCGGTGTAAATTTCATAAAGCCAAACGGCTTTGTATCAGCAGCATCCAGCACCTCATGGACGTTAATATTCATCTTCTGAAATACCACCTTCAGCTCGTTCACCAAAGCGATGTTAACAGCTCGAAATACATTCTCGGTAATCTTTACAGCCTCGGCTGTTTTTGTATCAGAAACCGGAACCGTTTCCGTGATAGCCGTATCGTAAAGAACGCAGGCCAGGTCAATGCCTTCTTCGGTATGTCCACCAACAACTTTGGGTATGCTGCCGGTGTTGAAGTCGGCATTGCCCGGATCCTCACGCTCCGGGCTGTAGGCCACATAGAAATCTTCTCCGGCTGTAAGGTTGGATTTTGATTCTAATATTGGAATAATCAGTTCTTCAGTGGTACCGGGATAAGTAGTAGATTCCAGGATTACGAGCTGATCCTCTCTAAGATTTTCACCGATTGCCATGGCCGTTTTTTCAACATACTGCATATCCGGCTCACGATGCTCATCCAATGGTGTAGGCACACACATAAGCAGTGCATCAGGCTCATTCATTCTGCTAAAGTCGACCGTTGCACCACAGCGATCACTGTCGGCCAATACCGACATCATTTTTTCTCCCAGATGTTTAATGTAAGGCTGACCTTTATCAATGCAGTCGATCTTATCCTGGTCGATATCAAATCCCATTACCGGAAGTCCCGCTTCATGGAAAGTCCACATCAGGGGCAATCCAACATAGCCGAGACCTACAATGCCAACGATATACGTTTGCTTTTCGATCTTATCAGGTAGCTCGCTTAATATTCCACCCTTTTTCTTGTTTTGTTTAACTGTCTTAATATTGTAATTATCCATATGGACTCATTACTGCTTATTTTTTAACATTAAGATCACCAAGAGGACCAGAAACCTTTATATTTAGATAAGGTCTACCACTAAATACCAGAAGTATTTTCCATTCCACCTATCCTACCTTATAAGCATATTTTCGCAACTACTCTTTTGATGAATCATTCACTTTTACCTCATGGAAGGTTGGAATAAATTCTCTGCAACTAACACCCTTCTCTGCGCATATGCTTTTAACATCCCCCTTCTTTTTATCAGGAAGATCTCGGATACAGATTAAAACTTCATCCACATCATATCCGTCGCAAACAGCAGATATATCCCGGTAACTTCCAAGTACTTTTAATCCCTGTATTTTTCCGTTCTGTTTATATGGAGAATCGTCTACAAAACCAACGGGGTTTAATTGGAGATCAAGATTCTGACGGATCTCTCTCAGCGCCAGCCATCCGGCATCTCCCGCCCCATATATCAAAACATTCTTACCTTCGGTGGTAGGTATTGCAAATAATCTCCGTAATCCTTTAAAAGCAAAACGAGATGAGGCCACCAAAAACAAGAATAAAATCCAGTCAACAACAAACACGCTGGCTGAAATGTACCCTCCCGTGTAGGTCCAGGCAAAAGCTCCCGAAAATAATGTGCCCAATAAAGTAGCGATAAAGATTCTCAGCAGATCGGCAACACCGGCATAACGCCATACACTTTTATATAAACCTATAGCAGCTAGTACCACCACCTTGCAAACTAATATTCCCGGCAGCACTTCTATAACAGCTTGCTGAATTTCACCCGACCATCCCTCAAAACGAATAAAATGTGCCAATACTAAAGAGGCGATTATTAAAGCTACATCAACAATAATGGTAATAAGCTGCATCTTTTGCTTGAAATAGGCTGGGGTGTTTTTAACCAGAGCCTCAATTGTACTTAAATCCTCCTGTTCATATACATCGAGGCGAGAAAGAAAAAGGCCAAAGAATAACAGCCCCACAATACCTATTGCAATCAGGCTATAAAATAGATGAACTTCATTCGGATAAAATAGCAATACGATTCCACCAGACAAAGCAGAAATCCCAAACAACGTATTTACAGCCGCTTTTTCCGAGAGTCCCAAATACACCAACCGGTGCGAAGAGTGATCGCTGCCACCCTGCGAAGGCGAACGCCCTTTAAATATTCGGACAAAAGTCACCAGTGTAGTATCAAAAATCGGAACTATTATTACTGCTATGAGCACCGGCAAAATAGCACCGGGTGCGATATTGGTCATAGCAGGCTCCAGCATCAGCGGAAGAGCTGCCAGCATATATCCGATAAACAAGCTGCCGCAATCACCCATAAATATTTTGGCAGGATTATAATTATACACTAAAAATCCACCCGAAGCCCCCGCCAGTACAAAAGCAAGTACGCCTATAGAAGGCACACCCAGTTTCAGCGCCAACAGTCCAAATACAACGGAAACAATAACTGCAATCCCCGCTGCCAGTCCATCCATATTATCCAGCAGGTTAAAGGCGTTGGTGATCCCTATAATCCACAAATACGTAAGCGGAATGGCAATCCAGAAGGGCCAAGAAGAGCTGAGTACATACCCGGCTCCGATCAATACAGAAGCGGCCAGGAACTGCACCACAAATTTTACGATCGGCTTTAGTTCGACACGATCATCGGCAAAACCAACCAGAAACATCATTGTGGCTCCCGATCCGACCATCAGGTATTCCAACGGCTGAAACCACAGACAGGTTATAGCGAATGATGCAAATACTGCTAACCCTCCCATCAGTGCCACAACCCTTGTATTCCAGCGCTCTTCCCTAGGGACTGAAACCCAATCACTTTTTATCGCTAATATACGCGTTCCGTAGGTTGCCACAAGTGAAATAATAAAAGACACCCCGATAGCTGCCAGTATTTCAATTTTTTCCATCCTATCTAGATGATGTGGTAATTACTCTTGATTGTTTTCCCTATGTAATAAATACTCCTATAATGCTGTAGTTTGTAAGAAATAAAAACGTAATAAAAATCGACCAAACTCCCACCTTAAATTTTTTTAATAAAAGAAATAGGTGGGAGAGCTAATATTTCTATGAAGCGAGGGAGTAGCTAGCGCTGGGGAGGGGTCTGAGTTGCTTTACAATAACTGTTTTTGCTCTGCGGTATTTATCCACCAGAGCATGGGATATTGTCACATCAAAAAGTAGTGCCATTGCGAAGCGTTTACTAAGATATTCAAGAGCGAAATGCAGTTATACTAATGGTAAGACCGTCATCATCTATGGATGAATACCATGTCTCCAGAAGTATCAGGAATCCTCGTGATGACAGGAATGGTTATTTGCTCATTCTGGTTAGTTGTCCGCCGCTTATTCAATTTAGCAGTTAGAGCCCCACCATACGTTGTAGAGTGGTTTGGGATGAGTCTACAATGAGATCAATAATGAAAAGCAGTGTCATACTGAGCGAAGATTTTGCTAATTTTGCAAAACAGTAGTTGTACCTCCATTACATGTTCGCAGTAGGAGTCAAAGAATTATCTTTTAGCTATGTTTGGGGGGTCTTTTCACTCTTTTCGCTCCTCACTCCGTCCCCCCTAAAAGCATCAGTTTTGTTTTACACTACCAGACTTTCTTTACGGAAGTATTGGATCACTTTTTTTAGGATATCTTCGGTGGAGTGGGTGAGCTCGTAGTCGATGGTGTTCCGAATCTTCGTCAGATCGGGGGTACGGCGTTTCATATCTTCGAAGCCTTTGCCATAGACCTGCTCATAGGGTATATGCTGAATTTCGGAGCTGCTGCCGGCCAGCTCTTTCACTTTCGCGGCCAGCTTGTTCATTGATATTTCCTCTTCTCCGCCAATATTAAACACTTCGCCCTCGGCCTCTTCGGTATTTATCAACTGTACAATGGCATTTACCGCATCTTTAACGTATGTAAAACAGCGGGTCTGTTCGCCATCGCCGTGGACCTGAATGGTCTCATTGAGCAGCGCTTTCTGCACGAAGTTGGGAATGACCATTCCGTAGGTACCTGTCTGACGGGGCCCAACGGTATTAAAAAAGCGCACCGCTATTACCGGCAGTTTCTTTTCGTCGTAGTAGGCCATTGCCAGAAATTCATCCATCGCCTTGGAGCAGGCATAAGCCCAGCGGCGTTTGCCGGTGGGACCCAGCTGCCAGTCTCCGTCCTCTTTCAGTTTCTCTATGTTTCCATTACCCATCAGCTTGCCATATACTTCGGAGGTAGAGGCGATCAGTACTTTTTTATCATGATAGCTGGCCAGCTTCAGCACGTTTTCAGTGCCCTGCACGTTTGTTACAATCGTCTCAACGGGATTTTCCATAATCAACTTTACGCCCACCGCCGCGGCAAGGTGAAAGATGCGGTCACACTGCTCCACCATCTTTTCCAGCGTGTGATAGTCCATCACGCTGGCCACCTTGATTTCAAAGTTCGGATTATCGCGAAGGTGATTGATATTGGATAGCTTGCCCGTGGAAAGGTTATCGATGACCGCTACCTGGTGGCCTTTATCCAGCAGATGATCGGCCAGATGACTCCCAATAAAGCCAGCGCCTCCTGTAATTAGATATCTCATAACTTAGTTTTATTTCTATTAATTTAAAATTTATTGTTCTTCTAGCATTTGGACATGCCATTGAACCGTATCCGCAACTGCTTTTTCGTTAGAGACCGGTTGTTCAAATCCTAAATCCCGAACCTTATCAGCCTTAAACTTTGTAGATGTACAAAACTTTTCAATCCTATCTGCTGTAATAGGAAAATCAATATTTAAAATACCGGCAGCAATATCTGATATATAGGCGATAGGCTTGGCAACTGAAAGCGGAATATAAAATGAATTCCTTTTCTTCCCCAATTGATCATAAATATTATTGACCAACTTTCTCGTTGACCAAATCGGATAATCAACATAGTGATATATGTTTACTCCCGGCTTTAACCGATCAAACAGAAACATATTCGCTTCAATAAGGTTGGGCAAATGCGAGGTGGTTTTTTGGTCATTCCCTTTGCCCACCATCAGGAATCTTCTTTTATATATAGCGTCCACAAGTCGGTATATATTAGTTGTAGGTGGATTATCAGGACTAAAAATTGCCGACGGCCGAATGATAAGAACTTCAGCATCATCAATTTCGTAATCCAAGTTTATAAAAAGCTTTTCTGCTTCAGCTTTTGATTCTCCATAAGGAATTTCCGGATTGTATTGTGCATCTTCACCCAAGGCTTCCTCACTAGGACCAAGAACAGAAACCGTACTATAGAAAACCCATTTTTTTATGCCGGCCTCTTTACCCGCTTTGATAACTTTCTGTGAAGCGACTAAGTTGTCTGTAAAATATTCCTCTCTTGTAAGTCCCCAGTCATCCTTGGCAGCAGACAGATGAAATATGCAATCTACATCAGTAAAGTATTCCGACAAATTATCCAACTCATTCAGATCACCGTGAATAAAATCATCCAGATGCTCATGATGATCTTTAACGCGATCCAAGCCAGTGACTTCATGTCCCTCTTCAATTAACCTCTTACTTAAATGCCTGCCAACATAGCCCGCACTTCCTGTTAAAAGTATTTTCATTAGTTAGATTTTAAATTAATTACTTCTTTAAAATTTACCTAAAGCTGTGTAATCAGCTTTTACCTGTAAAATCACTCTACCATCTCTTTGATAATAGTTCTGTTAACATCTTTCACATCATAATCATCTTCTGCTTTCCTTCTGCTCTTCAAACCCAACTCTTTTATCAAGGATGGCTTATTAATAAATTTCTCCATAGTCTTCGCAAGTTTTTCTGCATTTCTGGGCTCTATTAAAAATCCATTCTCCCCGTGCACAACCGTTTCGCGGCTACCAGGCATATCCGTTGTAATTATCGGTCGTGACATAGCCATAGCCTCCAATATGCTCCTCGGAGTTCCCTCTCGATAATAAGTAGGTAACACAAACACGCTCGTTTTTTCCAGCCACTCTTTTACATTTTCCACAAAACCCGGCCATTCCACAGTACCTTCTGCCACCCACGATTCTATTTCTGATCTATCTACCGAATTCGGATTGGAATCTACATCACCAAGCAAAACAAATCTTATTTCTTTAGACGGATACCTATGTTTTATAATTCGAGCGGACTCGACAAATTCATAGACTCCTTTCTCTTTTATAAGTCTTGCTACCAGCGTAAAAGTAACCGGCTTTTTATGGATGTAATCAGCTTCATAAATATCTAAATCTACTCCGGAACCATTTACTAAAACAGCATCATTATTTTTTATAAATCCTTTATCCTCAAAAAGCTGCATATCATCGGGATTTTGGAAAAAAACCTTTTGCGATAAAGGCAGTGAAATCCTGTAGAGAGTGTCAGCTAATATCCGGCCTAACGAAGTTTCATTTTCATCCTCTACATATAATGTTCCGAGTCCAGCCACCATTGAATATCTATTTCTTATACCCAAAACACGCGATACTAAAAGACCATAGACTACCGGTTTTATTCCATAAGAAAATGTAAAATCAGGTTTTATTTTTCTTAAAGTTTTCAACAGGTCAATTATGGCCAAAAAATCTTTAAATGGATTATAACCCGTCCGATCCATATAAATATCAAGGGGTTTGGCCCCCAAATCTTGTAAAAACTTCCGATACTGATCAGTATAGTCCGGCGCCAAAGGATATACCTGGAAACCCCGATCAATTAGATCTTCTATAAGATGGCTCCGAAAAGTAACTACTGAGTGAGCATAGTTACTTATTATGACTATTTTTTTCATTAATACCTTGCTGATAAGCAGTTAATGTTTCGTAATATGATTTAATCCATTTTTTATACGAAAAAAGTTCTTGTGCAACTTCCCGACCTTTTTTACCAAATTTGTTTATCTCTTCCGGATATCTAATAAAATAGTTGACATATTCAACCATCTCATTTACGCTGAAATCGCTGATTACAAAACCTGTTTCACCATGCTTAATTATTTCTCCCATTCCACCGACATTAGTACCGATAACTGGTAACCCAGCAAACATAGCCTCACGTATAACTTGTGGTGTTCCCTCAGCTTTAGATGGTAGTACAAAAAGTTCATAACTATTCAGTAACTCTGGTATATCATCTCTCCATCCGAGAAAACTTATATCTTTTTCCAGATTGTTAACAGTTATATATTTTTTCAATTTTCGAAAATATTTTTGGTCTTGAATGGGACCTATAAAATCTACTTTAACTATATCAGTATTTATTTTTTTTAACCCTTTTAAGATCATCATTTGATTCTTCCTTGGGAATATGGAAGCGATGCAAACAATTTTTAGCCCGTCCCTATTTACAGAGTTTAATGGTATATTCGATAATCTTTCTTTTCGCTGTTCATCAATCCCAGGGTATATCGTTTGAAATTTGCTTCTAAATAATTGATAATCATTTTTTTTAAAAATTTCTTTAGGCTGACAGTTTGCTTGCGTAATAATTTTGTTACTTGTATATAATCCTACTAAATGTAAAAGTCGCACAATTCCTTGTGACTTAAGCTCACGCCCTATATCCCATATTAAGGGAATGTTACAGATCTTACTAGCCAACATTACGTAAAACACATTCTTTATATTTCTAGTAATTAATAAATCACTCTTTATAGATTTTAATAATTTTCTTAACCGTAAATTATAAATTAAAACTTGATATAAAACTTGTAGCTTTCTTACCCATGAGTATTCCAGCGCCTCTCTATTTTTATTTTCCATTAAATTAAGAAAGGGAAGAATGTAAACATCAATCCCACTATCCTTTAATTGCTTTGAAAGCTCACATTCTTTTTGAATAATAAAAGAAATCTTTATATCTGAATATTTATTTAAACCTTTAGCTAAATTTAATAGAGAAACCGGAGCACCAGTCATGGTTTCTCTATAACCATAAAAAAATGCTATATTCATCATAATTGCTTCAGGCTAATTAATTCAACCTTTACCCCTTATTTCTATATTTAATAAAATTCTTTATCACCTAAGATTTATTATCCATTACTTTTATAAATAATTCTTCATATGAAGTAGCTATTTTTGATGCAGTAAAATCGTTAGCACGTTTTAAACCATTTCTCCTAAGCTTATAAAATAATTCATCACTCTTAAGAATCTTCAAGACGGAATTAGCTATGGCCTGAATATTATTTACTGGTACCAGAAGACCATTATCTCCATCAGAAATTATTTCCCTTGGCCCATAAGGACATGCTGTCGATACAACAGGGACACCTTGACCCATTGCTTCAATTATTACATTTCCAAAGCCTTCATGAAAAGAGGATAAAACAAACACTCTAGATTGACGAATATAATCTTCTGGATTTTCTACAAATCCAACAAATTCAATACTATCTGCAACACCTAAAGATTGAGATAGTGCCACTAAATTTTCTTTTTCAGGACCATCCCCAATTATGATTAATTTAGCATCTTCAAATTCTTTTTTGATAATAGATAAAGCATTAATAACCAAATCATATCCTTTAAGGCTGATAAGCCTTCCACATACAGAAATAATCGGTCCGATTTCCAAGTTGTTATCCAATGATGCACTTTCTTCTAAACCAATATTATAAATAGTAGAAGTTGTTATATCTCCTTTAATTTTATCAATTAGTTCTTTTCTTACTCCTTCTGAAAGTGTAATCACCTCATCAGCATATTGATATGCAAAAGGAATAAGCTTTGAGTAAAGGTATTCTATCCACTGAAAATTATGATTTAAAGTTTGATAGATACTATTTTGTACATCACAAATAAACGCAGACTTGCTTCCTGCAAGAAAATGTGCTAGGCAAGCAGCTACATTAGCGTGATGCATAATGCTAAAAAAAATATCTGGTTCTTCTTTAATTAAGATCTCCCTTAAAGGTTTAACAGAACTAATAATTCTTTTAGTTGAACTTGTATCCGATAAATCTATGCTTCTATATTTAATCTCTTTAGTATTAAGACTTGACTCATAATCACCACCAGACGTAGAAACTACCAAGGTTACATTAAATTTATTCTTATTTATTGTATTTAGTAGATGCATCAAATGTTTTTCTGCTCCACCACCACCTAATTCCGGACAAAAACAAATCAATTCTATTTTATTCATAAAAACGTAGAATAGTATACCTATTTATACATAAACTGTCGGAGAATCTTTTTTCAATTCCAAGGAATTTCTCTTTTTAATAAATTCCTCAATTTCGCATTATCTTTTTTAAAGTAACACTGTAACTGTTGTAGCACCTTTTTGTCATTTTCTGTAACTTTTTTTTCTCCAATCATAGAGCTTTTATAAAAATCAACTAAAAAATCTTTACCTGGTATATAATATTCACTGAATAATTTATTTAATTTCAGGAGGATCTTATGTAAAGTAGCATAATTCACCTGGTAAGTTTTATTCCTCTTTCCCCTATTCCCTATATCTGTCATTTCAATTTGGAGAAAATTGAAAATAGTTTTCAAAGTCTCTTGTTTATTCAAAATCATTTCCTCAAAAAAAAGAACCATTATTTTACTTTGATCATAGTTTTTGAACCAATTTTCTAAAAAAGTCCAATACCTACTGTATTCAATTTCTCTCTTAAGAATATAATCGGGATAATCATTTCGAAGATATTGTTTAAGCTCTTGAGGATGATTTTGAATTATATCAGCATATTTCTCAAAATTAATTTCCTTTACAAAGGCAGATTTATTGTTTTTAGAATATTTAAAAGATGATAATATGCGTTGTGCTGGCTCTCTGAATATAAAAATTATGAATGGTTTTGGTTTTAATTTATTGAGCCACTTTACAGCTGTATTACTATATAAATAGTGAGTTGTACCCTCATAAAGAATTTTTTCATTCCCACTATTGCTATCCCAAAAATTGGTATAGCTACTAAGATCACTATTATGAATATTATTATTTGAATTTAAAAGTGGATGACCTTTTTCTAAAAGAAAATTAGTTTCTTTTGGATTTGAACTCTCAAGCCTTGGATGATTATTCAACCATGAAAACAAAGAACTAGTACCACATTTAGGGGCGCCACCTATAATAAGACCGGGATATTTCATTAGCAGTTTTTTATTTTTTAAATCGAATTGCTCTAATCCAATACAAGAAAATTATTAAAGGAGTCAATATCTGAAATAGATCCACCAGATTGATTGTTTGAGGCTTTAAATTGAAGAGAATAATTACATATAAAATCCATGCAGCAGGTGCTTCAGGGTATCTCCTTAAGAACCGAGCCAACCACTGCATTGCTAATCCAAACAATAAATAGATAACTATCACACCTGGAACATGAAAATTCCAATAAGCTTCCCCCACACCTCCCGGTGGTATACCAGCTGCTCTACCCCCTTGAGGATTATGTTCAAGTGAACCTTCTCCATATAACAAGTTGCCGGTATACGCTCCTGCTCCACGCGGTTTAGATTCCCAAATAGCACGGGGAACCCAGAAAAAAGCACCACCTAAATATGTTCTTCCCCACAATAACCCCTCTTCTTCAATTGCCTTTCCTACAACAGCAATATAACCACTACTCCGACCTTCAATATGTTCCCGAGTGGTTTCTATCTTTTCTTGAATCGAAGTATCAGTTAAAACAGATAAATCCAATGTATCCGATCGGTTACCCATCTGTCTCAATTCTCCAAGAACTCCAATTAACAAAAAACCAGCAGTAACAATAACTACTGTTTTTCCTGTTGGCACTTTTTGATGACGAATCATCCAAATCATTAAAAATAAGGCTAATGTAAAAAATATAGATGAACGGGAACCAGTTACCAAGAAACCATTAACAACTGTGAATAGAAATAATCCCCAGAATACTGGATTCCAAAATGCTCTGGAACTATATGCATACCAAGAAAGGGTCCCAATTAAGCTTAATGAGGTAATAACTGCTGTTATATGACCAGTTGCTTCCAAACTTCTAAAGCGTCCACTCGCAAAGGATAATATTAAATTTCGTACCCCCCCCTGAGATGTGATGAAATAAATAAACAATCCTATTGAAATACCAATAAACACCAGCGCTTTAAATTTCAACCTAACAGGATTTTTAAACTTTAAATTCGGTACTTTGATTTTAGCAATACCAAAAAAACCTATATAATAGAATATCAAAGAAACAATGTTAATAAGATCAGCTTTTATATAAACTTGAGCTACCTCATATTCCGTCAATGCCATTAATGCAGGATGCTGCAGTGCAGTATAATCTGCAAAACTAAAAACCTGGAGAAGCGATAACGGATTTCTTCCAATATTCATTATTATTGTAAAAATAAGTGGGAAAATTAGCGGATGTAACCATCCCCAGTCCTTGCGATATATGAAAATTGGTAAGAAAAGTAATATTTGATATGCAAGCTGAATGATAAACCTGGAAACTGCCAACTCTGCCGTATCAACAAACAAACTATATAAGACAGGATATATAATATTATAAATGATGATATAGACTATTATGCCTATTCGCCATTTGTCTGAGATCGAGACAAAAGGATTTGATTTATGTTGGTGATTTTTAAAATTCAAGTGTTGTATTTATAACCTTTAAACTAATTGCAAATAGGTTTCTTCATACTGTTTTACTACGTCTTCCGCCTGAAATAGCTTTTGAGCTGCTTCTACACCATTTGATCCCATTTTTCTTCGGACACCTGGTTGTTTTTCAAGGTATGATATGTCTTCAACCATTGCCTCATATTCTCCTTGTTTTTCGACCAAACCACACCTATATTGTTCTAATATCTCGCTGGCTGTAGGTACGTCAAAGGACACGACGGGCGTTCCACAAGCAAGACTTTCAATCATACACCGTGCCATTCCCTCGCGGCGTGAGGCCAAAACCGTAATATCCGCTGCTCGGTACCAATCATCTATATCATCTGAATAACCTTCAAAATACACATACTCTTTTAATTCAAGCTGCTCCACTGCAACTTTGCACTTTAGCGCATAATCATCTTCCTCTGGTTTAAAATCTCCTACAAAACATACTTTAAAATTATCAAGCTTTTTTTTCAGTCTGGGGAGGGCTTTCCGGATGAATGTTAATTGATTTTTCTTGTCGTTAAATGTAGCAGCATAAAGCAAAAGTAGCGTTTCTTTCGGGATAGAAAATGATTTTCGAATCTCCTGTTTATTTGAATCTACAGGAAAAAAAGTATTGAAATCAACGATACTGTATATTGGCTCAATAATTTGTCCTGCTTTATCAGTATCAATAGGCAAACGACGAGTTAATCGTTTTTTCATTGAATTAGAAAGCACAATTATACGATTACAAAAGCGTACTACATTCCATTTTCCTTGGTACTTCCTATCCGGTTCAAATACATCCCTGATATTAAATACCAAAGCTGCTCCTTTGATCTTAGCACTTATTACAGAATAGGTTAATGAACGGATATCATTCGCATGAATTAGATTCACTTTTTCCTTGATTAAAATCCATAGCACATTAAAATTATATATAAATAAGTTTAGTATTTTTCCTATTAACGTGTTTTGGGTCACTGTATCAATAATGTGAACATTATACCCTTCTTCTTTTAATCTTTTCGTGACATCAGTATTCAGCTGAGTGATAATCAATGGTTCAACTTTTTTTAAACGAGTTATCACTTCAAGAATACTAGCGATTCCACCATTAGCCTTATTTCCAGTCTGATACAACAAAAAGGCTACTTTCACAGATTTATCCATTATTGAACCTTTCAATTAACCGTTAGTTACTAAAATTGTGCCAAATCGATACATCAATCCCATATTTATTTTTTAAATTCTCAACCGTATGCTGGTAAATACTTTGGAATTTTTTTCTTGTTTCTTCATTCATTCTAGGCTTTTCCAAATTGTTGTTTTCTATTTGTTTAATGCTTTTTTTAATAGACTTGGGTCTTAATGTTTTTGGCACAATTTTTCTAGCTTGAATAATTTTCTGTATTAAGTAATGTAATATCTTATTTTGGGGTAAGCCGGATTTAGCTCTCTGACCAATATCCAAGTCAAAAGAATATTCATCTATACCCAAAAACCCACATATCTCATTTAATACGTCATTTTGTTGTTGCTTAAATCGTTCACTAGTATCAATAAAGATATCATCACTAGTGAAATACTCTAATAAGTTATCGAGGTGTTTGTCATAATAACCACACTCTATATATGATCTTTCTCGTATAAATCCATTTTCTAGTTTAACCGATTTATTATCTAAAATTTCTTCAATATCAATGTTCATGGGTTCAAAATTATTTCTCTGCGAAAAAATGAAGTGGGAATAGGCTCTCTCAACTGGATCTCTGAGTAGTATAATGAATTTAGCAGATGGGGTTACCTTATGAATTTTATTTATCGATTCATGATTAGAAAAGTACCCTGGACTAGCATCCACTAAGATCTTTTCATTTTTATTTTCATAAAGTTGCTTATAACATTCAAATTCCGATATCACATTCTTATTGACTGGATCTTTTGGGTCGGGTAGTTCGTCATTAAATAAAAAATATCGTGGTTCTTTTTTATCTGGGACAAAAATATCAGGATGTTGTGATAATAATACGCTTAACGCTGTGGTCCCTCCCTTAGGTACACCAGCAATAAAAACATTAGGTAAACACATTATCTCTTAAATCCTAAACCTATTAATAACCTATAATTAAAATCAGGATCAGTCTCTAATTTCTCATATGGATTATAAATTGTAGCTACAATACGCAACAGGACTCTTGTTAATTTAGAAAGTAAATCACTCTTTCCTTGGTTCACATATAAACTATCAAGCATCTCGGAATAAGCCCCATAAACTTTAACTTCATTTAAATGACCTTCCAATAAATTTCTTAGTTCTTCAGTTATATATTCATGGTAATGATATTTATCTCTCACTTCTTTTGGAGATTGATCCTTATACCTATTAGGTGTTGTACAAACAAAAATACCACCTGGCTTTAAAATACGCATTACTTCTTTTATAAAAGCTTTAGGATCATCCAAATGTTCTATTAACTCAATTGCAGTTACGTAGCTGAAGCTATTATCCTCAAACGGAGTATCATAACAACTAGAATTAACTATTTCTGTACCAGAATAGCCATTCTCTGCCAGTTTCTGTTTAGCTAACTTTATTCCTTCTTCAGAGTTATCTAACCCTTTAATCGTTCCTTTCTGTTTTAGAACCTTATATAAAAAGGCTCCATCCCCTGTTCCAATATCTAAACCTACTCCATCCCCAAATAATCCATTTTTTTTTAAAAGATTTATCACTATATCATATCTTGCATGGAATCTTATACTTTTTCTAAGTATTCCATCTCTATTTATATTTTTCCAATGATATGCACCTTGATTTTCATATTTCTTAAAATCTTGATCTTTCGCCATAATATTTTTTTTAATTATTTAAAATCTTACTTTCCCACCAAAGCAATCTTTTTCCAAATATAGGTTCTTTAACAAAGTAATATCCTACAAGAATCAAAAAGAAATAAGTGGATACCATCAAAATAGTTATATAGTAATTAAGAGCGACACCATTATTCTCAAATAAGAACTTCAATATTTCTATTATAGACACACCTGTTAAAGTTATTATTAAAGGCCTAGCTAAACACTCTAATATATCTCTTAAACTCATCTTTAAAACTCTAAAAACCTTTAAAGTCATTAAAAAAAACTGAACGACTAACGCTAATAACGCTCCTGCAGCTACACCTTCGATCCCATATATGGACAATAACCAACACCCTAAAACTATAGTAGTAGCATAAATAGTTTGGATATAAAACATCCAGTTAAATTGCCTTCGGACTTGAAGAATAGTAGCAGGTATTTTATATCCCAATCGAAAAAATATGCCAAATGCTAAAATTTGAAATGCCGGTACTACAGGTAACCAGTTTTCACCTAAGAAAACGTAAATTAAAACTTCGGAAGAATAGTAGAGCATAACAGTTAATGGCAAAAGAGTTAAACCAACTATGTAAAACAACATTAGCATAGTCTTTCTCTGCAATTCTTCGTCATTAGAATAATCAGCTAAAGATGCGAAACCTACTTTATGTAAGGCTTCTCCCACCAAGTGGGTCGGTAAGCTCATTAATTGATAGGCCTTAGAATAAAATCCCAATGATGTATCTCCCATTACTCTCGAAACAACTAAATAATCACCTTTAGCTGCTACTTTATTTACAAAACCAGATAAAGTAATATACGCTGAATCTTGATATATACTTTTTACCTCATTAAAGCTAAAACTTTCAAATTGGAAACCACATTTTCTATACAACAGGATAAAATCAAAGATTTCCTTAGCAAATAAACCACCTAAAAGGGCCCAGTGATTCCAGCCATAATATCCCAAAACTATTGCCACCAATCCTGTTCCTCCAATATTGGCAATCATTTTTCTTTTAGCCAGCCAAACAAAATCTAAATCTTTTTCCAGAAGCGAATTAAATACATTATTAATAGCAATAACTGTAATTATAATTGCACCGACCCGTGTATATTTAGTAAGATCTTGAACATTTGGAAATATATTCTGCAAAAAAGGTGCTAATAAAATTAGCCCAACCGTAACTACTACAGCAATACTTATTGATATAAAAAAAGCTGCGCTATTCTTTCTTTTATCAGCCTCTTCAAGAACAATATTCTTATTTACAAACGGCACAAATAGTATTCTCGAAAATTCAAGAAATATTATAAAAGTGGCATTTATCCCAAAATATTCAGGGGCAATTAACCGGGCTAAAATAGCAGTAATACAAATTCTACAAGTAAATAGAAATACGTTTGTTCCTATTGTCCAAAAAGCACCTCTTTTGGCTTTAATTTGAGTTTCTTTCTCCAACTAACTGTACATTATAACTTGTGTTAAAATAATCCAATGCTTGCACTCCTCTTTAAACCTGATTATTCTGCTAGTTCCAATTCTGGTTTATTTACAGAAGGTCTTCCTACACTGATATATGTAATTCCAGCCATTTTTGCTCGCTCCAGATCATACAAATTTCGTCCATCAAAAATGACAGGAGTTTTCATCATGTCAGCAAAATTATCGACTGTCGGACGGCGGAACTCGTTCCACTCGGTACAGATAATTAGTGCATCGGTGCCGTCGAGAGCTTCTTTCTGGTCGTGGACAAAGGTCGTAGCCTCGCGCACTGCCTGGCTGGTCGCCTGCTTGAACGTGCCGATTGCCTCCGGATCATAGGCCAGCAGCTTGGCGCCCTGCCTGGTAAGCTCATCAGCGATGTAAAGGGCTGGAGCTTCGCGGATATCGTCGGTCTCCGGCTTAAAGGATAGTCCCCACATGCCAAATGTCTTGCCGGAGAAATCCTTAGTACCGTAAAACTTTTCCATCTTGCGTACGATGGACACTTTCTGATATTCATTTACCTGCATCACCGAATCCACAATCTTGAAATCATAACCGTTTTCTCCGGCGGTGTGGTGAATAGCCTGCACATCTTTAGGAAAACAGCTGCCGCCGTAACCGATACCGGCAAACAGGAAGCGCTTGCCAATGCGGGAGTCCGTTCCGATGCCACGGCGAATATTATCAACGTTGGCACCAACCCGCTCGCAGATATTGGCCATTTCATTCATAAAAGTGATCTTGGTGGCCAGCATAGCGTTGGCGGCATACTTGGTAAGCTCTGAGCTGCGGCGGTCCATCACAATAATAGGGTTGCCAGACCGGACAAACGGTTCGTATAGCGTTGTCATGATTTCGGCAGCACGGTCACTGTCTGTGCCAATTACCACTCGCTCGGGATATTTAAAGTCATCCACGGCGGCTCCCTCACGCAGAAATTCCGGATTGGAAACCACATCAAATTGATCATTGGCAATATTTTCTGCAATGGCTTCCTCGACACGGTCGCCGGTCCCGACCGGCACGGTCGATTTATTTACAATAACGGTATAGTCTTCAAGTAGGGGACCTATCTCGGAAGCAACTTGCATAACAGCGGAAAGATCAGCCTGACCATCGCCGCCCGGCGGTGTCGGCAGACAAAGAAATACGATATCAGCATCTTTTATGGCCCCGTCCAACTCGGTCGTGAAATGCAGCCGGTCTTCGCGGCGGCAGCGTTTAAAAATCGGTTCCAACCCCGGCTCATAAATGGGAATCCTTCCCTCCCGAAGCTGATTGATTTTATTTTCATCTATATCAACACACGTAACGTCGTTGCCGGAGTCGGCAAAACAGGTCCCCGAGACCAATCCTACGTATCCGGTGCCTATTACTGCTAGTTTCATTTAATTAAACCTCTTGTAAATGATTTTTATTTTCTGTGTACCATTTTGCAAAATTGCTTAATCCCTGCTCCAAATCATAATTGGGGCTGTAGTCAAAAAGCTTTTTCGCTTTACTCACATTCGCCCAAGTTTGCTCCACATCGCCCGGCACTTCCGGAGCGTGGGTTTTATTGGCCTCAATACCAGAGGCTTCTTCAATCGCTTCCACCAGTTCCAGGAGCTGTACCGTGCGGTTGTTGCCCAAGTTGATGATTTCATACATGCTGTCGGTGTAATCAATCGCCGCCATTACCCCGTCAATAATATCATCAATGTACGTATAGTCACGCCGGCTGCTTCCGTCGCCGTATAGCGTGATCTGCTCCCCATTACTCATCAGCCGCAGGAACTTGTGAATCGCCAGGTCCGGCCGCTGGCGCGGTCCGTACACTGTAAAAAAGCGGAGGGCCAGAAATCGCATTTCGTACAGCTCGCTGTAAACATGTCCCATAAGCTCCCCGCTCACCTTCGTGCTAGCATACGGGCTGATCGGCTTCAATACGTGATCATCCTCCGACCAGGGTACGTTTTCGTTGGTTCCGTACACGCTGCTGGATGAGGCGAAAACAAACTGTTTTACGTCCCGCTCCTTGGCTAACTCCAGCATGTTCTGTGTTCCCATCACGTTCACTTCCTGGAAACCCACCGGGTCTTTCACTGAGGGTCGAACCCCGGCTTTGGCTGCCAGGTGTACGATGACATCAATATCTTCATTAATCTTTTCTCGCAGAGCATCCAGATTGCGAATATCTTCATCCACAAGTCGGTAGTTGTTGTGCTTCCGGTGCTCATTGATGTTGTTTTCTTTTATGGAGCGGTCGTAGTAGGGGTCGAAGTTGTCGACGCAGATTACGTTGTTGCCTTCGGCTAATAGCCGATCAACAAGATGACTGCCAATAAATCCTGCTCCTCCTGTGACTAATATTGTCATTTTAATTTTATTTCAAATTGTAATTACTTCGTTGTACAACATCTACTTGTTTACCCTTTTTGTGTCGACAAAAAGGGTGTAAAAACGACTCCGAATACTCGGAGCTTCGGCGCATGGGCTCGTCCGGCCCGGAAATAAATGTAGATATTGTTCTTACTGCAGATTTCAAATAATTTCTTGCTCTAAAATGCTAGTAGTTTTTAACACTTCGTTCCCCATTTATTTCTAGTCGGTCCGTCCTTCGCCCTTTTCACCCTCACCAGCTAAGGCCGGAGTTCCAGGGTTTGTTGCTAATTTCTTATATATAGAACCTTTTTTAAATTCAACTTTCCGGTTTTCAACGGTATCAAATTGGATACTGAGACCAAAGGATTCAATTCTGTCAGGTGCCTGTGATTAATCCTCATCATTCAAACAATCAATTTTAACCTCCCCATCATCAGCAAGCGAATTCCTCATCGCCTGTATACGTCCCGCCAATCGGTTTGCTTCTTTATATAAACAATTAAGCTGAATTTTCTCATCTTCTGCTATACAATAATTCCGTCGTGCTATTAAATGAATACATGCCACTGTTTCGATCAGTGATCGTAATGAAGTATCTAAAAAGCGGCTTTGCTCCTCGTCAGATTGCCCAATTGACACTCCGGCAATGTTAAGCGAAATCAACGTTGCAGCCTCTCGCAACTGGTCAGAGATGTTATCTTGCTCTTCGTCCGGCAGCAGCTCTGCAATATCATAAGCCGCATCAACATAGTTAAGCGACTCCTGCCATATTTCCAGCTTCTCAAATTTGAAGTCCATCAATCTTACTGTCTCTTTGATGTATATAGACAACGGGCAACTGATAACGGTGACCCTCATTCGGGCAGTCAGCGCCTCCAAAGTCCGTCGTCAATTCTCTAGTTAGTCAATAACTGAAGTCGACACCCTACGTCAACTCTCTTGGATAATTCATTCTTGCAAATGAGCTTATTAATGAACAGAAATAATGCATTGTTGTCAAATATCTTATGATCCTTTTGTAATAAAAACAGGCAAATCACCGCGCTAGAAGATTAGGATTTTTTAATGAAGACGACGGGTGACGGCTTTGGAATTGTGAATGTTGAATGATGATTTAAGATCGCAGACCGAAGACAGGGACCGTTAAAATCTTAGTCCATCAGACAAATAACAAAAGCACAGTTCTGGTGGTTGAGGAATGGTGCAGGAGACGTAATGCGTGATTCGCGTTACGTGTGGCGCGTTTGGGATGACAGGATGCAGGTGAGCCCTGAATTCAAAGGAGCTGTCTTTAGACAGCTTTGGAGGTTTTCTTCTTAGACCCGTCTTTTAAGGGGCGAAGGGCTGGGGCGCTTCATAACAGTGTGCATTTCTTTACACCCTTCGTCGTCCCTAGAATTCGGGACGACACTTCCCTCGAAGGGAAGATGATTCATTGGGCCATCTCAGACGCATTCAATACGTCTCTACAACTTTCAACTTTATACTTAGTACTTTCGACTACCTAAGTCTCTCAATAATCAAAAACCCAGTCGCAATGCTTGACAGTACCGGTGCCACGACACGTACATAGTCCACAAACGAAGGTCGACGCTTCACCTGTATGGCCACCACCTGGTTGTTTTTTAACATGAAATCGCGCATACCTTCAGGCAGCGGTTCATCAAATCGGTATTTGAAATTCTGCACCTCCTCCATGCCGCTCTCTTCATTATATTCCGAGACATTCACCTCCACCCTCATCTTCGACCAGTCCAGTTCCGCCTCGTTGCTGCGGATCGTCTGCGGTCCAAAGGCATAAGAAATAAGTTCCGGCAGCTTAGTGCCACGGGGTACCAGGTATCGTCCCGCACTGTTTACATCTCCCCATACATTTACCGTATCGGCCAGCTCACCCGGTTCGGCCACGCGAATGATGCGTTCGCCCAGGCGAAATTGTTGTGAATACTGTAGTTGATTACCACGCTGCTGGGCATATCCATCAATCTGGGCAAGAGCAACAATGAGGATTAATCCAACGGCCGCTTTAGCGAAAAAATGGAAGTTCATGTTGCAGGTTGAATGTTGCAAGTTGAAGGATGCAGGCTTAATGATGTCGAGGCCCCTATCTGGTTATATTGTAATTTACGTCATCCAAAGCTAAACCCTGAAATAGTTGTTAAGCACACACTGCTTGTCAGCACAAGTATTGCAAAAGTGAAATAATTTGGGTCGTTATTTCTAAGCTCCTGAATATCTGCTGCTCAAGCAATTGCTCTCTTACGTCAATAAAATATGATTCTTATGGTAATGGTTTGGAATCTTTATTTCAAATTGATTAGAGATTATATGACACGATTGTTGTATTAATTTATTACATGTTTGTTCCGTGGATGACGGTTTTAGCCCCTCCATACTTGTAGGGAGGGGTTGTGGGGTGGGTACGAAAACAGTTTTCCGAGCTCTGAATTCAAGGAACTGTCTTTAGACAGCTTTGCTTGCCTATTCTTAGACCCGTCTTTCAAGGTGGGGCGAAAGGATTTGTCACTAAGCTTATTAGGCTGCGGATCTACTAATATAGAATAGAACACAGGTGAGACAGATCCTGCGGATTTTCGCTGGTATTTTTAACCAAGGAGAACATCCTAAAATCGTGTAAAACCACAGTTCTGGTGGTATTTTTTCGCACTGGACACAAGCATCTATCCACACACCTGCGAGCTATTTCCGGGTAACCTGTCTTGCCTACTGGCGCGATGGATTCGACTCTACTCTCCATCTATCAATATTGTCTTACCTCCTTCATTGTATTACACCCTTCGTCTGTTCCGACGGGTACTGTCGGAACAGACACTTCCCTCAAGGGAAGACGATCGGATTCTATACCAACACTACAAATTAGGAGAAATTCCCGTGATTGGATCCTATTTTATGCCGATCTCCTATTTCCCGTTAATATTTTAAACTTTTAATATTAAACACTTTGATTTTTAACTAACATTATCTAGTATTTGAATCGACTAGTTGACAAATACAGTTCATGCAAAATTTATTTGCTATCCGGATGTAAGCATTGGAGTGCAACGATTAACAACCGGAGCAACATAGCTATGCTATTTATCAACTTACGTTGAGAAGAGCATGATATGGTTTTGCAGGAATCAGGAGTAAGCAGAAACTATTTTAATAAAGAGATTAGGGGTAAATTCATGGATAGGGACATGAGTGTTAATGATATATTTTCGATCGTTTACGAACATCTAAAATATTTACGGGCATTAGATATTTTACTACTGGCTAAAGTTGACAGACAGGAGGTGCATGATACGGATATTATCTTTGCCCAAGAAGAGCTGGAAGAAATGCACAAGAATCCAAACCAGGCTTCCATACTAACTGACACCTTTTCGACAGTACTGGACAACTCTCATCTGCTAAAGAAGTTAAACCTGAATGAACCTTTTATTCGTAAAGCAAAAGATATTACGGAACAAATATCAGATGATGACTATTTTAAGTCCAATGTTTTAGAGGACCTGGATAAAAAGGTGGATGACCGTAAGGATATAGATAAAGCGACCGCGGAACTCTGGGAAAAGGAAAACCAGTAATGCTAAGAATTTTGGGAGGTGATGTAGTCTTCTCTTTTAGCTCACCAAAATCTATGCATAATTTCTCATAATTTGCTTACAGATCCTGAAACAAGTTGAGGATGACACGGAACATTAATTTCTATTCTCATCCGACTGTGAATCTGCGCTGATGTTTTCCGTCTTTTGGCTTGATCCATCCCGAAGGATCGGGAACTGCAAGAGTTCGTTAATTAGTGTTTCGCTGCGAATGATCCGGCAGGAATCCTGGACAATGCTGATGGCTTCGTTGGTAGCATCGCGGACGATACTCTTGTAGTCGTTCTGTAGATAGCTGTTTTCGTTGCTCCAATCGACAAACTCGCTGGTGAAATCGTCCACCGCTACGCGACGGAAAGCAAAAGTCTTTTAAATCCATCCTTGGTTGATTAAGAATAATTAGAAAGGCCGCTTACACTTACACGGCCCCGCTTTCATTAATGCTTATACCAAAAATGGGAGATTTTAAGAAAGGCTATTCCCGCGCCAGGGATAAGCAAGAACATGTCCTTTAACTGCGTTTGTTTCCTCAAGGCGTGTAATAAAATCATATACACCTATCTCCAAGAATATGCTCTTGAATATTATAGATTTCGATCATAAATATTTGAATGCATTAGCATTACAATAGTATTACAAAAGAAGGGAGGTAGTTATGGAAGGGAAAAATAATGTGACAACTATTAAGCAAGCTCATAAGAATCACAATGAAGGCAATTTGGAGGCAGTTGCAGAAAATATTGCTGGCAATTTCACTTATCGGGATTATGGCAGAGGACAAACGGCCAACAGTCCAGACGAATTTATAGAGTATATGAAAGAGTGGAAATCCGCCTTTTCGGATGCACGCATTGCCGATCCAACTTATATTGAAGCCGAAGACAACAGAGTAATTACATTGCTTAAGGCGAAGGGGACAAACGACGGCCCGTTTGGTGATTCCCCTCCAACAGGTCAACAAGTGGACGTGCCCATGTGTGAAGTTGTACAATTCAACGAAGAGGGACAGCTAATAGCAGGTGAACTCTACTTTGACAGAATGACATTTCTGGAACAACTGGGTCATCTGGAGGAGATGACAAAAGAGCACTAGAGATTACATACTCAAACTTTGTTCAGATTTCTTGGACGTGGATAGATTCACATTATCATCGATGGTGTTATACAGATAATGTGGAAATCAATCTCTCTAAAATGCCGGTGATTGCCTAAAGGCCATATTCACGGACTGATCAGCGAGTTTAGAGGCCCAAATGTGGGGAATTTGGTTTATAATTTTAAGTACGTATAAACTACAGATGTTTTTGCCCCCTCTGCAATAAATAAGTTAATGACATTAAAAAATAGAGAGTAGTTATAACATCTGATATTAACGGCCTTTAGTCCGTAAAACATCAATAAGTTGTAAGGTTTCGTGTATTCAACGGTCTTACTTTAACCCCGCACTTTCTGGTGTGGGGCTTTTATTATTGTGCAAAAGCTACATCTCCCCTCCTGAACCACCGTTTTCTACCTTAAGCCACCCTCTGATTTTTATTTTGGAACAATCTCTTATAACGACAGTATGATTACTAAATGTAATAAATTTATTATCTATGCATAATAGAAAGTACTATAGGCTTTTCACTAAAAAATCTCTTTATGAAAAGGTTAAAGAGCCATTAGTAAAATTTATTCAAACTATTCCCTTCAGCTATAATCGACTGAAGCAGGATAATCAGAAACAGATTAAAGTCTTGCTGGTTGATGACAACTGCTTGTTTCGCGGGCTCATACGAAAGCTCATTGAGGCTCAGGATGATTTAGTAGTTGTAGGTGAAGCGTCTGATGGTGAGGAAGGTGTCAAGCTAGCACACCAAGTATATCCAGATGTTATTATCATGGATATAAACATGCCCCGCATGAATGGTATTGAAGCTACACGTACAATTTCAGATGATTTGCCGAAAATACGTATTATCGGTCTGTCATCGATTAGTAAGGATAGTATTATTGAAGATATGAAAAGTGCTGGAGCCACTTTTTATCTACAAAAGTCCAGGGTTCACGGATCGCTTGTTGAAACAATTCGCAAGAATGAAATGAACTTGTGTTGATTAACCTCATTATATGTAGTCCTTATACTTATGCCATTTTTGAACTTTCATTTTCTAAAAGAGGTGCAAGTAGATATAATCTAATCTTTTAGGATTGTACCCTAAACCAACAGAGATGAGCCCCATAGCTAATAACTGTGCGGCTTTTTATTGATATGGTTTAGTTAACCCTTTGGAAAAAGCCATTGACTACCTTTTTAAGGGATCAAAAATGCCAGAGAGAAAAAAATAAGTAATGACAAGTTCGCCATCCGAACTCATTCATTTCTCTCTTTCTGAAATTGCATGGCAAAAGTCGTTCCTTCGGTGGTTGAACTAAAGCCATAATCAGCATTTAACTGATTACTCAGCGTTTCGATAAGATTCAAACCAAGAGAGCCTTCCCTGCTGTTAAAATCTTCAGGTAATCCCACCCCATTATCACTGATTCCCAACGTAATCTCATCATTGAATTTTGTTAAAGTGATTTCTATTTCCCCTTTTTCCCTGCCCTTAAAAGCATGTTTAATAATATTCGTAACTACCTCATTGGCAATTAACGTACATGGCAAGGTTTGGCTCATATTTAAATTAATCTTATCACAACTACTTTCCAGCTCAATGTCCGTGTTAGGCTCCATTGTACTAATAAGATCAGTAGCTAACCTTTCAATATTTTCACCTAGAGCAACATTCTGGAAATCATCAGATTCGTACAACTGCTGGTGTATACCTGCTACTGCTTTCATCCGATTCGCCCCCTCTTGTAGGGTTTTTATCACCTCTGGATCATCTTCTTGTAACCATTGTAACTGCAGTAACCCTGCAACTACTGCCAGATTATTCTTTACCCGATGGTGAATCTCCCCTAACAGGGTACGTTTCTCTTCTAAAGAATTTTCAATTTGTTGCTTGGTTAGTTCTCGATCTGTAACATCTTGGCTAATGCCAATACTGGAAATAACTTCACCTTCATCATTATAAAAATGAGTAGCATTTACTTCGATATACTTAATCTGCCCATCCGGGAGTTGAATACGATATGTAATTTCAAAAGGCTTATTTTTTTTCGATGATTCAATATACTCCTGTTCAACTCTCTCCTGATCCTCGGGGTGTATCCGATTGAAGTAAGCTTGATAGGAAGCTTCGCTTTCTTCTGGATCATATCCTAAAATTCGGTACATTTCATCAGACCAAAATAGCTCTTCATTTTGCAGATCTACTTCCCAAACACCTATTTCTGCAAGAGATTCAGCCGATCTAATCAAAGATTGGATTTTGGTTACATCTTTTACCGATTGTTTTAATTTATCGGCTAATGAATTTTTCTTTTCATTGGAAAGATGTTTCTCGCTTTCTAATGATTGAATAGCCTGCTCTATATTTTTCTTGATACCTGCACCTATTGATCTCATCTTGCTTTCCTAAAGCCTTCATTAATTAACTTATATTAAAAAAAATTAATATTTAAACCAAAAGATTGGTTTGCAGCTCTTTGTAAGCTATTAATTTTTGCCACTATTTTGCAGGAATGCCATATCTACCAACTTTAGGTATCACTGGTGAAGGGGATTCATCAATATTTTGTATTCAATATTTACAAATAACTTCTTGCTGTATTCAAGCAAGTAATCCAACTCAACTTTCATAATCTTCTAGACCAATATTTAAAATTTCATCAACATTATATCCAGGCATTGCCCCATCTTTCTGGGCTATCAATGAACCCATAGCATTGGCATAAGCCAGCATCTCGTCTCCATCTTTATCCTGAATGATACCATTTATCAAAGAAGCTAGAAAAGCATCTCCCGCTCCTACTACATCCTTTACTTTAACAGGGAATCCTTTGTGCTCAAACCAACTGCCATTTTGAAAAAGTATTGATCCATTGGCTCCCTTTGTAATACATACTGTAGAACAATTAAACTCGGTAACTAAATCCTCAACCGCATTTTTGGGTCCATCCGAAAGTGAGTACCACTCTATCAGGTAATTTAATTCTTCTTCATTCATCTTTACTATATCCGCCATTTTTAGGGACTGATGTATTACCTTTTTATAAATGAACGGTTTCCGAAGATTCATATCAAAAATGAGCGTTACATCCTTTTGACAAAGCTTCTGTATTGTTGATCTGCTAACCTTGTTTCTTTGTGCCAAGGATCCAAAAACTATACCCCAACACTGCTGAGTCACTTGTTCAAGCTTTGATGAATAGGAAATGCTATCCCAAGCTACAGGTTCCAAAATATTATATGTAGGATTCCCGTTCTTTGTTAATTCTACCCCTACAAATCCGGTTTCATTTGCGGTATCCTCCTGTATTAATTCCGTAGAAATTTCCAGAGCTTTAATGCGACGTACTGCCTCTTTACCTAATCGATCATTGCCAACCTTACTTACAATAAGACTTTCTACATTTAATTGATTTAAATGGTAACAAACATTAAGGGGTGCTCCTCCTAAAAACAGACCAGAGGGTAGTGAATCCCAAAGCACCTCTCCAATACACAGTATACTCCTTTTATCAGACATAAAACGATCTAAAAAACTAGATTAATAACTTATTGCAGGAAATTATTTTGTTTGTGTGGCGGATATTTCAAACTCCGCATCCTCAGGAAGCAAAACGTCTTCTAACTCTTCAAGCGACTTATTTTTGGTCTCCGGCATCAATTTCCAAACAAACAGGAGCTGCAAGACCATCATGCCGGCAAAGAAAGCAAAAATAGTTCCGCCCGAAAATGCACTCAGCACCGTTGGAGTGATAAGGGTAATAAGGGCAGCGCAAATCCAATGCGTACCCGATCCGAGTGCCATTCCATAATCTCGCACCTTATTGGGAAAAATTTCAGAGATAAATACCCAGATGACGGCACCCTGTCCCACCGCGTGTGCTGCAATAAAGGCACAGACAAAAGCTACAACTATACCGCCTTCAGCACCGCTGAAAAATCCCCATGACACACCCGAGAGCGAGATGATATAACCAAAGGATCCGTAGTACATCAGCTGCTTGCGTCCCACTCGATCAATCAAATACATCCCCAGCATGGTAAACAGCAGATTCACTATTCCCAGCGGAATGGAAGCTCCTAGTACTTCTGTTGCGGCAATACCGGCCTGCTCAAAAATGCGCGGGGCATAATAGAGCACAAAATTGATCCCGGAAAGCTGATTAAAAAACGCAATCAAAAACGCCAGAATAATCAGAAAACTGTATTTTCTGGAAAAAAACTTAGCGTCCGTGGTCTTTTTGGTCGACTTCTTAATCTCCGCTAACAGTTGCTCAATATTTGCTTTGGGATTCAGCTGTTTTAATAATTTGCGAGCCGAATTATCATCCTTTTTCTTTAATGCCAACCAGCGAGGACTTTCGGGCACCCCCAGTACAAAGAAAGCGTAAATTGCAGCTGGTATAGCTTCCACGCCCAGCATCCAGCGCCAGGCATACTGATCAAAATAAAAACCGATAGCATAGTTGGAGAGATAGGCAATGAGAATTCCCAATACGATGTTAAACTGATAAGTTGCTACCAATCTACCGCGGTCTTTAGCAGGTGTAATTTCTGAAATATAGATCGGGGCTGCCACCGATGAAGCCCCTACACCCAATCCGCCGATAAAGCGAGAAAAGGAAAATATATACGGGTCGGGAGCCAGAGCAGAACCCAGTGCTGATAGCAGATACAATATTCCGATGGCGAAGAGTGTATTTTTGCGTCCGAACTTGTCGCAGGGAATGCCACCAAAAAGCGCCCCGATTACCGTGCCCCACAATGCCATCGACATAATAAAGGTGCCGTGGAATAGATCGCTGGTTTGCCAAATTTCCTGGATGGGGCGATCCGCCCCGGAAATGACGATGGTGTCAAATCCGAATAAGAATCCTGCCAGCGAAGCTACAATGGCAGACAGTAGTATTGATCTTGTTTTAATCATAGTAAATATTCATCAAAATGTTATTGCAATATCATCTAAAAAGGCGGTCAGTTTGTTCTAACATCTGTTATCACACAGATCCTGTAATACCCTCCTTCTTCAGGGCCTGTGATCAGGATATTATGAGAGTTAAAAAACTACCAGACCGATTTTAAATTACTGAACTTTAAATCTACAATATTTACAGAACCACCCTTGCTGAAAAGCTCGATTTGATCGGATGACTCAGACGGGAAAATCCGATTAGTAATGGAGCGCTCACCACTGTTGGCAAATACCTCAACCGAGGATTTATCCACCACAATTTCCAAAGTAATGTTATTCTCATTTAACTCAAGGGGAGCCGTCTGTACGGCAGCGGCAAAATCTTCGTGAAAAGAAACATTACCTGAATTCTGCCGATCCACAAACAACTCTTCATTAGTCGTATCATAGCCGACGACAGTTTGTTCATCGTCTCCTTTTCGAAGGTTGAATCCAAATCGCTCAGCGTTGTTCACTTCTATTTCGGCCTCAATTTTAAAGGTTGTACCCTGGAGATTTTCATCCGTAAATACATCGTCGGCAATGGTAATATTTTCAAACTGTTGTCCGTTTTCTGCTATCCCGCTTAACTCATTGACGGGCTTTTGCGTAAGTCTCGGTCCATTATCAGTAGTGATTAACCCCACTTCTCGGGGAATGGTCATGGCGCCTCTCCATGGATTTGTTGGAATTTCACCGGCATAATTCCAGTTGTTCATCCAGGCCAGCCAAATACGCCGACCGTCGGGACTGTTGGAATAGGATTGCACAGCGTAAAAGTCCTTACCGTAATCCACCCACAGGGTTTCGCCTTTGGTTTGTTCGCTCTCGGTGAATTCCGACCCGTCAAAATCACCCACGAAATACTGTCCACCCGAACCGCCGGCCACTGCACCGGGATTCATATCTACCTGCAGGACCCACTGTGATTCACCATTACTATCCTCCACGGGGAGTTTAAACAAATCAGGGCATTCCCAGATGCCGCCGGTGCCACCAGCAGGACCAAATTCACTTTCCAGCTCCCAATCAATCAAGTTACCGGAACTGTAAAACCGTACTTTATATTCTGTGGGAAGAGCCACCACCATGACCCACTTTTGGGTTTCATCGTGCCAGATCACCTTCGGATCACGGAAGTTTTCCATATCCTCATCAATCACAGGATTTCCTTCATACTTCGTCCAGCTACGCCCGTTATCGGTGCTATAAGCAATACGCTGATCCTGTTTTGGGTTTTCCTCGCTGTCATGATGTCCAGTATAAATAGCTACCATCGGGGGATTTTCTTCCGAGCCGAATCCCGAGGTATTTTGTTTATCCACAACTGCACTGCCGGAAAAAATCATAATATCATCCTCTTCAGGAAGGGCTACGTCCAGTTCTTCCCAGTGCATCAGATCGGTACTTACGGCATGTCCCCAGCTCATGTGTCCCCACTGATCACCAAACGGGTTGTGCTGGTAAAATAGATGATATTCCCCCTCATGATACACCAATCCATTGGGGTCATTAATCCAGTTTTGAGCAGGTGTGAAATGGAATTGGGGACGGTAAGGTTCATCGTATTTGGCCTGTTCATTAGGATCTAAATTACCACTGCCCTCTGTTTGGCAGGCATTGAATATAAATCCAGCAAATATGAGCATTATAGCATTGTATAAAACGAAAGACTTATTCATGATATAAAATTTTTGGGTTGTAACATATTAATCGTTCAGTGTTTAAAACAGAAACTTAATACGTCAATACTTACTCCCATATTGACGAAAGCTCATGAACCTCTAAGTTTTTTATCAACATTTTGGAATCACCCCGCCCTGAGCTGAATACCTCCACCTTTTGCTCTGTGTCAACAGAATTATGTTCCTCTACATAATATAACTCTCCATCGTTAACAAATACCTCGACTCCCATTCTGTCTACGATAATTTCCAGCTTGAGCGTTTTATCGATGGGATAAAAAGTATCATTGAGGGTACTTCGAAGTTGACTGTAGTTTAGTTCATAGCCATTTACATTCACTCCGAAACTGGTAGCATCACCCTTGTCCAATTCAGCAATTATATGCAACTGATCTCCCCGAATAGGTGATGAAACGGAGGTATCACTTAACACATGATTTTCAATTTCCCAGCTTTTTTTATGAAGCTTTTCAATTCCCTTCACCGGTGCAGGTGTCAGCAAGTAACCATCGGAATTCTTTTTGAGGGACAGTTCAGTAGGAAAAGTCATACTTTGGTTAAACGGCATATACGGAGTTTCAGTCTGGAACCAGCCTATCTGAATTCTCCTTCCATCTTCATCTGAAACATTACTATAGGTCTGAGAAGCATAGAAATCTCCACCGTAATCATACTGCCTTAATCCCTGCTCAATAGTAAATTCTTTCCCGTTAAAATCCCCAACTACATATTTACCATCAGCGTCATACATAATCCATTTGCTTTCATCTTTGCTACCTTCAACAGGTAGTTCAAACAGTTCCGGGCACTCAAAAAAATCAGTAACACCGGACTGATATTCCCACTTTTTTAAATCAGAGGATGTGTATATAGAATGCTGATATAATCTTACTTGCTCCCCGGAATCACCTAAATCACGCTTTTGTGATTCACTGTATACTATCATGACCCAATGGTTGCCCGGTTCATACCAGAAAACCTTAGGATCGCGTCCCTGATGTTCAACCACGGGATTTCCTTCATACTCTTCGAAAGTGCGACCATTGTCATAACTTAGCGCTAAATGTTCTCCCGAACCGGTTCGAGTGTAAGTGGCAATAAGAGGATCCACACCATCTCTTCGAAATCCCGATGTATTCTCCGGATCAACAACAGCCCCGCCAGAAAAAGCCATATTGTCGTGATTGGGTGAATATAGTGCATCGGGCAGTTCTTCCCAGTGCACCAGGTCCTTGCTTACTGCATGTCCCCAATGCATATTTCCCCAGTTCCAGCCATAAGGATTATGCTGATAAAAAAGGTGCCATTCACCTTCATACCATATCAGTCCATTGGGATCATTATTCCAGCCGCGTCGCGATGAAAAATGTACTTGCTGACGATAACGCTCACGATAAAGATTTTCGGACCCCGGGAATGTTGTATCGCTGTAGACCTTCTCTAAAGTTTTCTTACCCGAGGGGTCATCGAGCTCCAACGTCAAGGTTTCACCGGCATAGCCTTCGACGGGGAAAAAGGCCCACCAGTCTGCATCTCCGCTAGATATGCTGATTAAAAATTCATCAAGTACCTCTCCATTATGCCGAATTCGCATCATTTTCTGATCGTTATCGGACTCACTATTCCAGCCGACAACTGGGAAATTGAGGTATCGGTCGTTCTTTTCTATTGAAATTTCCTTTGTTAAAGGCTGCTGAGCCTCAGCAGTTAATCCCGCCGCCAACAATAATATACCTGCCAGAAAAATGATTCTAATTTTCATAATCAAAATGATTTAATGAAATCTTTTTAGCTATACTCATATTTAGTTATCAACAAAAAAGTCTTGATAATAAAGCTTTCCCTTTAACGCCAAACTGGTTTTTCATACCATTCATCGACCGATATCTCCCACGTGTTTTTCATCTGCCAGGCATCCAGGGAAATCAACTCACTTTCCTGTCCCTGAGAGCGTATGGAAACACCTACACTTTCCTTAAGATCTGGGTAAACACGTACAGCTGCATATTGTTTACCATTGGCAAAGATTTCGACCACACTTTTATCAATAAATATCCGCAGTTCAAGGTTTTCATCATCTTCAAGATAAAGCGGTGCATTTTCAGGTGGTCTTGACTGTACATCAGACCGTATAGAGGAGTTATTTGTATCGATTGATAGCATACTTTGCTGTTTACCTGAATCTCTCTCTTTAAACCCTGTATTATTATAAAAAGTGATTCTTGTATACTCCTTTCGGTCAGGGGATTTTAACACGTTCAATTCAATATGCTGAGCATCTTTTGGATTTATCTCGGCTTTCAGCTCCATGGCATTCCCTGTGATATCTTCCAATACAACTTCTTGATTTGCGGGCAAGGTCATCTGTTTTTCAGATTGATGATTGTAACGCAAGGATTTATAGTCTCCTGCAGGTTCAATCCCGAGCTCATCGGAGTCTCTCAATGTGAGACGCATTGGAGAAGACATTATCTGATTCCACCCTTCCGATGGGTTTACTTCTGGAGCGTTTATGTTAAAAATAGTGACCACACCGCCGTCACCATCTGGAGTTGCAGAAGGCGCATGAACGCCGCCGGGACGTACAGGGCCATGATTAAAATATCCATGAGAAGTAGGGACAAATTTATTTCGTTCCTTGTCATAATCCCCTAGCATGTATTGTCCACCGCTATAATGGCTAAAGAAAAGCATAATATAGCGATCGCCAATTGGCCAAAAGTATGGACATGCCAAATCATCCTCTACCATGGTAAATCGATCACCATCTACAAATTGGTGCACATATTCCCAGTTCTTTAAATCCGGTGACTGATACAACTCTGCAGTTGCAACTAATCTGTCAGTTTTTTTATCCCGATCTCTCCATCCAGATATAGAATAGTACATATCACCTTCTTTCCAGATAAATGGATCATAAACATGATGAGATCTAGCTTCACCGTTAACTAATGCCGAATCTCTTTCTTTCATGGGAATAACAGCTTCACCAGTAACCTTGTCCCAGTTTAAAAGTAAAGGATCATCTGAAGTTGCTACCATATTACCGACTTCTGTGCCATGGTAATGTGCTATCACCCGATTTTCCTCTACTAACGCAGATCCGGAATAGGATGCCCTTTCGGGATTAGGATATATCGCCAAAGGCAGATCACGCCAGTGAACCAGGTCTTTGCTAACCGCATGTCCCCAGTGCTGCCGTGGATCTTCGGGCGGATAGGCCTGGTAAAAAAGATGCCAGTTACCATTCCAAAAAGAAAATCCATTCGGATCATTAAGATTTCCTTCTGGATTCACAAAATGAAAAATTGGCCTATATGGATCATCCGATAATTTTTCCCGCGACTCTGCAAATCGTTGCATCAGCGGATTATCCTTTAACGCTTCCTCTTGTTCCTCTAGTGTAGTCGGAAAATCAAATTGAGGAATAGGTGAACTATAATCAGGATTACTCTCTGATTCTTGTCCATATATTACTCCATTTATCCCAATAATTAATCCAATTAAAATAAGGGATAGTAAATAGGCTCTTTTTTTAAAGATCAATTCCATAATATTTGAAGGTTTTGTTAATAGGTACCTCTGCTACAGCAGCCAGATTGGGCTACTATTTAATCACAGCGAATGCAGGAACTTTAAATTGCCTATCAATAACCTGGATTTTGCTCATACAACCCTTCACTTAATACGATCTCCTGTTGTGGAATAGGTAGGTACTCATTTTTATTGGCCTCGAAGTGCGCTTCACCGAGGTATGATCTTCTTTCTTGCTCCACTTCGAAATAATCATTAAGTACTTCTTCTGCCATTCCCCATCGGACCAAATCGAAAAAACGCCAGCTTTCCATAGCAAATTCTAGTCTTCGTTCCCATCGAAGAGCTTCCATAGCATTTTCCTGGGTCCAGTTGATATTCCCCCCATCCCGATACGGTTCAATAAAATAGTCGGCCGGTGCAGATCCATCAGAATATCTCACCATATCGGTACTTTCTGCTGCCCGCTCTCTAAGTTGATTAATCAGAGGTAATGCCTCGTTTTCACGATTTGTTTGTATAAGTGCTTCAGCCTTCATCAATAGTACATCCGAATACCGAATGATGTCGACATTCTTTGCACTACCCCAGAAAGGACCCCAAGATTGAGTTCCAGGCTGATCGGGATGCTGAACCTCCTTCATGGTCGAGTGGTGTCCATAGAGCTCCGGCTGTCGCGCCCACCCAGTGTCATAGAGCCAATCCGAATCATATTTAAATGGATGACCATTGATACCAACAGTATGGCTTAGACGAGGATCAAATGTCCGTTCTTTATATGCATCCGGATCTGTATCACTGACCATCTCATCGTTGAAAGAATCAAACAATGGCAAGCCAGAATTTTCGTCGGTCTTAAACGCATTCACCAAATTGTGGCTTGGAATATGAAACCAGCAGCAGCCATAGTCTGAGGCCATGTTATAATTCAAACCATGCTCATAATTCATCCTGCCGCCTTGTTCAGTGCCATCATCAAAAGAATGCTGAACGGCAAATACCGATTCCGGTCCATTATCATATTCTGTAATGAAGTTTTTTGCGTAATCATCGAAAAGATCATGTTTACCAGAATCGATAACATAATCAGCCTCATCTATGACCTGATTTAACCGATCTTGATTGATATTTACCACATTATGATTTTCATCCTGCTCATAAGCTTGATGCAATCGCGTCCGGGCTAAGTATGCAGCTGCTGATACTGCACTTGCCCTTCCAACTTCATCCTGGATATCAGGTAAATTGTCTTTTGCAAACTGAAACTCATCCGCAATTTTATCGAGTAACTCATCCCGAGTGAATTCTACGTTGGAGACTTCGGATGCCTCTTCAATTGTCATGTTCTGATCAATCCAAGGCACATTTTTAAACAGAAGAACCAATCGAAAATAAAAGTGGCCTCTTAGAAAACGCATTTCGGCCTCTCGTTGCTGCAGAGGATATGTTGCATCTTCAGGACCCTCTTCACGCACTTCGTCTATCTTTCGCAAAGCTAGATTTGCTCGCTCAATTCCGGCAAAAAGCGATTGCCAGGCTCGATGTTGGTATCCCTGGTCTTCTTGAATAAAGACGAATCGTTCATACCAATCCATCTCACCCTGATCACCCAAACTTCCCCCACCTTTATAGGCATCATCGGAACGTACACTTCCATAAAGCCAATTAGACTCATAGGAATATAGCCAGTCCGAATTACCAAGTGAGGCATAGGCAGCTGTTGTCAATCGCTCAACACCATCTGTACCTTCGATATCTTCTTCATTTACAACACCTTTCGGTTTATAATCCAAGAAGTTGTCACAGCTTGACAAAGCCAGCATTAGCAGCAAAGAGACTGTCACATAAATTGCTGATCTACTTTTTAGTATAGACATAATATTTTCCCTGTTTTTTAAATTTGATGGAAGCAGAACCATTAAAAAGCTAAATTTAATCCGAATGTAAATGTCCGGGGCAATGGATAAAATGAACCGGGATTTTCAGGATCGCCACCGGTAAAGTCGCTGGAAGAAATCGTAAAGAGTTCACCCCCCGAAACATGTACTCTTGCATTCTGTAATCTGAAAGATTCCTGAAGATCGGAAGGCAACGTGTATTCCAGCCGGAGGTTTCGGAGTTTTACGTATGACATATCTTCAATCATAAATGTAGACATTCTAGCCTCGTTATTGGCATTGTCCAAAGACAAAGCTGGAATGTCAGAGTCGGGATTTTCAGGTGTCCACGCATCAAGAGCATCGGTTAATAAATTCTCACCTGAGTGAGTTCCAACTCCGTAGAACAATCTGGGTTTAACAGGATTAAATCGTTCAACACCGTAAACTCCCTGGAGATAGAACGATAAACGAAACTGCCCATAACTGAAATTACCTTGTAGTCCGTATTCAAGGTCAGGAAGTTCATTACCCAGCCAATCCTGGTCGAGGTTGTTAATAGTACCATCATCGTTTAGATCCTTAAATCGTAACCGACCAACTCCTTTTCCGGGTTGATCAGCATGTTCTTGCACCTCTTGCTCATTTTGAAAAATCCCGTCGGCTACGTATCCAAAATTAGCGGTTATGGAATGACCAATAATGGTTTTTTCCACATTTCCGGGAAAATCTCGAACTACAGATTCCGGTACAAATGTTATTTCATCTTTAGATGAGGATAGTGATGTTGTAAAGCTATAACCCAGCTCTCCAACAACATCATCGTAGGTTAACGAAACTTCCCACCCACGGCTTTCCATAGTAGCCCCGTTTTCCCACCTATCCGAACCTTCTCCAAATACAGCCAAACGAGGTGGTAGAACCAAGATATCACGAGTTTCCCGGAGAAAATAATCAAATGTACCGGTCAACCGCTGGTCAAATAAGCCGAAATCCACACCAACGTTTAATTCATCCGTTTCTTCCCAGTTCAAATTAGGATTGGCTCGTTGAACTTGTTTAACTCCAGAAGGAAGCTCTCCCGTTTGTTGTCCGCCAAGAGCATAAGCCGTGCCGGTAGGTCTGCCAAATGCGCCACAGCATAAAAATTGGGCAGTACCATAGGCAGGTGTAAAGAAAGCGAAAGGAGCGTTATTATCGATACGCTGATTCCCCATCCGACCGACTCCAGCTCTCAACTTTAGTTCAGATATAAAATCAAGGCTCTCACTGTTCCTAAAGAAATTTTCGTTAGTAATTCTCCAACCCAAAGAAAAAGCAGGAAAAAAACCAAACTGGTTATCTTCTCCAAAGCGAGAAGAACCGTCATACCGCAATGTTGCAGTTGCTAAATACCTATTGGTATAATCATAATTTATCTTGGAAAAATAGGATAACAATCTAAAGCCTGTGGCAGTACCAGACACACTCATCGGACCGGATCCCGCATCAAATTGCCAGAAATTATCAGTTTCCAGCAAAAAATTCTGTCGTTCTGCTGAAAGGAATTCGGTGTCACTGCGATGTGCTTCTACGCCGGCCAGAATTTCCGTGCTATGTTCTCCAACATTAAATGAATAATTAAGAGTGTTGGACCATGTCCAATTTGAGGTTTTCCGACTATCTTCCACAAGCCTGTTGGGATCACGAGAAAGAAACCCAATGTTAAATTGTTCTAATGTTACAGTCTGGACATCCCCCTCATAATCGAGGGCAAAATTTGTACTGAATTCTAAATTATCCGTTATGCTTAAATCAGCATACAGACTTCCGTAAGCTGATTGCACCTCATTTTGATCATCTTGTTGAAATGTTGCTGTAGCCAAGGGATTTAACCGGTCTGACAAGCCACCTCCAATTGGACCGGCAAAGCTACCATCTTCGGCATAGACAGGTATTATGGGATGGAGTAAAGTAGCTGTACTTAGCGGATTTCCACCAAACACATAATCTGAAAAGGGGATCTGCTCGCTCTTTGCCAACTGCAGATTCTCTCCTATTGTCAACTTACCATCAAATAAATCTACTGAAGAATTCAAACGGAAGTTATATCGTTCATAATCGTTAAATTTAACGACCCCTTTTTGATAATTATGCCCTACAGCAGTCATCAGTCTGTAGTTTTCCCCACCACTTGACAATGAGAGGGTATTTTCCGTACTAAGTCCGTTTCGAGTAATAACATCAAACCAATCAGTATCGGCAGCTCGAATTCCACCCTGAGTATTTTGATCAAGCCAATCTACCGTTTCGATATTGTTTAGTACAGGTTGACCGTTCTGCATCCCCCAATCATAGTCATAATGAACCTGATCATTTGGATCTGCACCATCATTTACTGATGCGCGCCAGGCCGCCCTTCCCCGCTGTTCAGTATTCATTACATCTACCGTGGGATACTGACTTTCAAAGGTGGTTCGGGTGTTAAATTCTAGTCTTAACTCACCTGGTTGTCCCTTTTTAGTAGTAACAATAATCACCCCGTTTGAAGCTCTTGAGCCGTAAATAGAGGCGGCGGATGCATCCTTCAATACTTGTATAGACTCAATTTCATTGGAAGACAATAGATCAAAGCGTTGTCTTTCAACAGGCTGACCATCAATGATATATAGTGGTTCGTTATCCCCGAGTGTACCTATCCCACGAATAAGAACCTGCTGAGTACCACCTCCAGGAGTTCCATCCCTAGTAATATTTAAACCAGACACTCGACCCTGTAAAGCTTGCAATGGGTTATGGGTTGACATCTCCGCTACATCTTCCGGATCGACGCTGGATACAGAGCCGGTCAAGCCTTCTCTTCGTTCAACTCCATACCCCGTAACTACTACCTCTTCTCCAATAAGAGCTTGTGTAGCCAGTTCCACATTAATCTCCGTACGCCCCTCAATTGGAACCAGCTGAGTTTCATATCCTACAAAAGAAAACACAAGTGTATCGGTTTCAGAAGGAGCTGTGAGCTGATAGGCTCCTTCCGCGTCAGTTGAAGTACCCATAGTTGTCCCTTTTACTACAATATTGACTCCGGGTAGGGTTGAACCGGTTTCATCCGTTACAACTCCTTCTACCTCGTGTTGATTGGAACCTGTTTCTGCTTCGTCTTGGGCTAAACTGGTATTCCCCCAAGACAAAGCTACCATGATAACAAGACAAAACAGTAATTTTGATTTTAGCATATTATGTATCCCTTTTCCTAAAATTTAACCGACTTTTTTTGTAAACGGTTACAACTATATGTAATCGATTACATTTTAAAGCAAGGGATAATATCTCTCATAGTCAAATATTTTTTATAAAAGAGTTTTTTTTGTAATGGTTTACATAGCAGAAAAAACATTTGGGCAGTAATATTTCATGTCTTACATGACTCTCTAATAACAAGTTCCGGATTTAATACAATGTCTACTGAATTTCGCAAGGGATCAGCAAGACGTTTCAATAATAGTTCAGCAGCAGACACGCCAAGTTCATGCCCAGGCTGACGTACAGCGGTTAAGGGAGGATTTAATGCTTTTGACCAAGGCATATCATCAAAACCAATTAGTGCTATTTCTTCAGGAATATTGATTCCTTGTGTGTTAAGTTCTTCCAGACATCCAAGTGTCATTAAATTATTAGCAGAAAAAATAGCAGTTGGTCGATCTTCTAATTCAATGATTTTTCTAGTACATTCTACACCTCCTTCCTCTCTTGAACCTCCGTAAAAAATTAATTCATCTATAAGAGGCAGATCATATGCTTTCAAGGCTTCTTTATACCCCTCAAACCTTTCCTTAGTTGTAGATAATTTTTTAAGTCCGTTTATAGCAGCAATTCTACGATGCCCGAGCTTTATAAGACGCTCTACTGCAAGATAAGCCCCTCTTCTATTATTTACCGTTACACTGTCCACATTTTTAATATTAATCTGGCGATCTACACAAACTACAGGAAAATTATCCTTAACTATTTTTGAAATCAGATCTGTATTATAAGGAGTAGGAACAATGATAAATCCAGCCACCTGTTCAGCAATCAAGGTCTCTAAATAAAACTTCTCTTTATTCTGATCTTCATTGGAGTTGCAAACCATTACAGCGTTTTGATTTTCAAATGCTACTTCTTCAACTCCTCGTGCAATTTCTGAAAAAAATGGATTCTCTAAATCAGTAACAATAAGTCCAATTACCATGGAGTGTTTGCGTTTCCCCCGTAATCGCTGTGCTACTCGGCTGGGCCTATAATTCAATTTTTTAGCAGCCTGCAAAACTTTTTTAGAAGTATCTTCATTTACTTTGGCCGATCGATTAAAAACTCTTGAAACTGTGGCCGTTGAGACATTTGCCACCCTGGCTACATCGTCAACCGTCGGATTGTCGTTCTTACTCATAAAAATTCCTTTTTTAGCATAATCTTATTTTAATATCAACTAACTATACAGTTTTTTTCTTATTTAGTAAAAACCTCTATTGCTATCATTTATGAATTTTTAAATCGAGTACGAATCAATTGAAAATCATAACCGTTCTGGAAGAAGCAGTAAGAGAACTGTCCCCTCTTTGAATATAAATGACAGACTCTTTCGGCTCAGAGCATCCAGCATTTAAACAGCTTGGAGGGCATTTTTGGAGGTCGGGAGGAGGGAAAAGAAAAGTGGGCCCGGCAGGATTCGAACCTGCGACCAATCGATTATGAGTCGACTGCTCTAACCACTGAGCTACGGGCCCAATAAAAATGCTACTTTCAAAGAGCGCTAAAGTTAAGAGTTTGTCATTCACAATACAAGGTATTACTGCTTTTTATATACCATACTAATTCATCGTAAAGCTAATTCTGCAGCTTCCCCTTTCATTTCCGTAAAGTATTAGTATAATAGGCTATTCAATATTGAATAAATCCGGAGTCACTTGTGCATGGCTATCTACTAATCGGACTACTGATTGCAGCTATTCTTTTTATTATTTACAGCACGGCAAAGGTAAAACTGCACCCGTTCCTGGCACTGCTTCTGGCTTGTTTCGGAGTAGGATTACTATCCGGACTACCGCCAGCCGAAACTATTACGGCCATTACCAATGGCTTTGGCGATACGCTCGGATCGATCGGCATTGTCATCGCTGCCGGCACCATCATCGGATCCCTGCTGGAAAAAAGCGGCGGCACGCTAGTCATAGCAAATAAGGTTATCAGCTGGCTCGGTCAGGCGCGATCTGCGCTGGCGATGAGCATTACAGGCGCCATTGTGTCCATCCCGGTGTATTGCGATTCTGGATTTGTCATCCTCTCCTCGTTGAATAAGTCGCTAGCATCCAAAACAAACAAATCGCTGGCCCTGTATGCTGTTGCTCTGAGTATGGGATTATATGCCACACATGTTTTTGTACCGCCTACACCGGGACCTATTGCCGCGGCAGGCACGCTCAACGCTGATATCGGCAGCGTAATCCTGCTGGGTATCACCGTAACAGTCCCCGTCATCATCGTCACCTATATTTTTGCCACGATCATGGGCAAACGCATCTATATCGATCCGAACGCCGTATCCATTGGCGGAAAAAACACAGATAATGAACGGTCTACTTACGAAATGACCGACAAGGACCTGCCGGGTACGACAACTGCCCTGCTCCCGATTTTGCTTCCTATGCTGCTTATCGCACTCGGCTCTGTCGCCTCATTACCCACCGAACCTTTTGGCGATGGTGCAACGGCCGCTGCCATACTTTTTCTTGGGGATCCGAATACCGCCCTGATCATCGGCGTGCTTCTGGCTTTTCGTACCGTCTCCGAACGTGGACCTGAGGTGTATGGCGACTGGGTGGGACAGGGGTTAAAAAGCGCCGGCGTCATCATTTTGATTACAGGGGCCGGCGGTGCCTTTGGCAACGTGCTGCGGGCAACCGAGATCGGCAGCTTTCTCGGCGAAAGCCTGGCCGCATGGAATCTGGGGATCCTGTTGCCCTTTATCATCGCAGCCGCATTGAAAACGGCCCAGGGGTCATCGACCGTGGCCATTATTACAACGGCATCTATTATTGTCCCCATGCTTTCCGGAATTGGTCTGGGGGATGGACTGGGTCCCGCCCTGGCGACACTGGCTATTGGTGCGGGGGCAATGACTGTTTCTCATGCCAATGACAGCTATTTCTGGGTGGTCAGCCAGTTTTCGGGAATGGATGTGAGTCAGGCTTACCGCCTCCAGACACTGGGATCAGCCGTGGCCGGCATATCGGGTATGATAATGGTCTTCTTGCTAAGCATGTTTTTGATATGATAAATGCGTAATACATGATGCATGACTCGTAATATTCACTGACAATAATAATTAAGGAACAACAAAATTATGAAATGGGATATTCTGCTTGTGATCTTATTTTTTATCCTTCTTCCCGTTTTCATCGCAAAGGCACAGCCAACGATGCAAACCATTAATAATTTCCCGGCTGAGGAAGCCTTTCAGGCGGTGGCCGTGGATTCTGATCACTTTTATGCTATTGCATCACGGACTATTGGCAAATACGATAAAGAAACAGGCAAAAAGGTTGATGAGTGGAAAGAAGAATCCGACGGTCCCATCCTCCATCTCGACAGTGGTGTTGTTGTGGATGGAAAACTCTATGCAGCGCACTCCAACTATCCGAATATACCAATGACCAGCTCTGTGGAAATATGGAATACCGAATCGCTCGAGCATATCGGCTCCCACAGTTTTGGCATCGATCGGGGGTCCCTCACATGGGTTGATCGTCACGATGGCTACTGGTGGGGCGTATTTGCTCACTATGATGAATTTGAAGATGAAATTGGCAAAGATAACAGCTGGACTACCCTCGTCAAATTTGATGATCAGTGGAATGTTGTAGAATCGTGGGTATATCCTCAACAATTACTGGAGCGTTTCGACGGCAAAAGCAATTCCGGCGGTTCGTGGGGACCCGATGGTCAGCTTTATATCTCCGGACATGACCGCCCTGAATTATATGTGGTAAAAATTCCTGATTCGGGATCGGTCCTGGAACTTGATCAAATAGTACCCATAGAAAATGAAGGACAAGGCATTGCCTGGGATCGTTCGAAGGACGACATCATCTATACCATCAAGCGGAGTACGCGTGAAGTTGTGGTTTCGAATAAACAGTGATAAGTATGAATGGGTGATTTGGTAGAGTTTAAACAGGCGATGAAAATTAGAAATAGTGATACCTGCTTTCTTTAATTATCCGTAATTTATATATGGATAGAGATGAGTTTCTCTTCTGAATTTGACTATTATTTCCAGCTCTAATCAAGGGGTTATTATGAAAAAATCAATCAACAGAACGCTTAAGATCATGATCGAAACGGATCATCTTTCCGGATCAGACCTCAACAGCATTGAACAGTGGGAGAATGAAGGTGGATTGCCAAGCAGCACATCTGGGTTGCTTAAATCTTTAAGACCCCTAAAACGTGGAGAAATTTTTGAAGTAAAAGGTGGCGACTTTCACAATAAAAACGGGCAGCTTTATTATGCGGCAGAGATTGAAATTTTATCTCTTGCGGATAAAGACGAGGATTAAAAGCTGGGACGCCAATTAATCTGAAAAGAATGTTGTAGTTGTAATCTGCAAACTGTTATATTTAGCGTCTCTTTTTTGACAACTATTTTCAAATAATACCCGATTAATCATCTCTGTGACAGAGCTCCGGAGGACTAGGTTTGGGTTCAATATTTGAATATTTGCCCGAGTGGCGGAATTGGTAGACGCGTCGGACTTAAAATCCGATGGGCATCTAAATGCCCGTGCCAGTTCGAGTCTGGCCTCGGGTACTTTCTATAACGCCTTGTCAGCCAACATAATACGGGTTGCAAGGCGTTTTTTTCTTTTATATTATAGCTTCTTCTGTGAAGGGCTCTGATATTCTCAAAATAAGGAAAGCCCCACAGCTATCAACTGTGAGGCCCTAAGAGAGAGGCGCTTAAACAAATAAGCGCATTAAAAAGTCAAAATTTTATTACTTAAATGCAACTATTTTTACCACAAAAATTTCCTTTTTTATAAGTCACAAGAGTTGATCGATGTGTGATTCCCTAAAAATTTGTGCTTTTTAATGTGTTTTCAATAACCTACCTTTAATAAAATTACAAATATATCTTCTACAGTGGCTTTTCAATTACATCATAGTTCTATTTTAGATATTGTTAAGTCATTCCGTACTCTCTGATACCAAAAAACATAAATAGATTGTCTTATATCTCGATTTTGCTATTTTAAACTATTATCAAAAAATGATAATCTATATATATGAGTGAAGCGAAAAAGGTCATAATTGTCGAAGACGATCTAATTCTGAACCTACTGTATGAAAGTTATCTTGAGCGGTTGGGCTTTCAGACTGAAGGGGAACTTGTGTATGGTAAGACAGCCATCGAGACAGCAAAAAAAATAAATCCCGACTTGATCATTATGGATATTTCGCTGGAGGGCGAAATTGACGGGATCGATGCAATGAAAGAAATTCGTAAGTTTTCGGAGGTACCCGTAATCTATATTACGGGGAATTCAGATCCCTACCATGTAGAACGTGCCGAAAAAACAAACTATCTGGATTATTTGACAAAACCTATCGAGTTTGAGGATTTAAGAAAATCCGTGCAAAAACATTTTGCGCTGGAAACCTGATATTCGAATCCCCCTCCACAATACTTTTCAACTTTTCATCAAAGATTACATAGCCATGCCCCTATCCTCCAAAACAAACCATTTGGTAACGCTTTTAATTACTGCCTCACTCCTGCTGTGGGGATGCCGAACTGCAGAAAAAACAACATCTGACGAACAACGAGAGACAGAAGAGACTGAACAGGTCAGCGAGGAGACGACACACAAACTTCCTTCTGAATTTAACCGGCCGGTTCCAAACCCGATTACCAATGAAATTCCCAATGCTTTTTTCAATGCTATTGATCAAAATACGCGCACTATGTCCGGCGAACCAGGCAGTGAATACTGGTCGCAATGGACAAACTACGAGCTGAATGCAGAGCTTATTCCCTCCGATACACTGCTTAAAGGTGAGGGTACTATTACCTATTATAATAATTCTCCTGATACGCTAAACCAACTTCTCCTGGAACTTGCGCAAAATGTTCACAAAGAAGGCGTGATACGCAATGAAGCTCAAGAAGTAACGGGCGGCATTAACCTTGAAAAGATAGCTGTGGGCGACAAGGAATTAAATGAGTTACAATCACCAAAAGATCGAACGGGATATGCTGTCAATGGAACACAATTCATTGTACGAACAGGACAGGCTATCCTTCCCGGCGATTCGATCGCTATACAAGTGGCCTGGAACTTCAAAATTCCTCAACAAGGGATCGGGGGACGCATGGGATATAGTGAAGACAACCTTTTCTATATAGGCTATTGGTATCCGCAAATGCGGGTATATGATGATGTTATCGGCTGGATGGCGGACCCGTTTCGAGGAAATGCAGAATTCTACCACGGATTTGCCAATTACGATGTCGATATTACTGTGCCGGAGCAATGGTTGGTAGGTTCTACAGGACAACTGACAAATGCTGAAGATGTTTTGACCGATGAAGTTTTTGATCGGATGCAGGAGGCATATTCCAGCGATTCAGTGGTCAATGTTGTTTCTGAGGATGATTTCGGAAATGTTACCAAATCAAATGGAGATAATCCGATAACCTGGAGCTTCCGCGCCGATACAGTACGTGACTTTGCTTTTAGCGCTACCAAAGAGTCTATTTGGGATGCCACACGTGCCAGTGTGGGTGATCGCGACGGCGACGGACAAGAAGATTATTCGCAGATTAACGCTATCTATCGCAGCTCGGCGCCTCTGTGGACGAATGGTGCAGAATTCACGCAACATGCTCTTTCATTTCTTTCGGATTATACCGGACTTCAATATCCATGGCCGCATATGACTTCGGTTGAAGGCGGCGGTATTATCGGAGGCGGGATGGAGTTTCCCATGATGACCATCATCGGTTCGTATCAGGGACAACCTGCCCAAGCCCTTTATGCAGTTATCGCACACGAACTTGCCCATATGTGGATACCTATGATCGTAAGTAACAACGAACGTCGTTATGCATGGATGGATGAGGGAACGACTACCTTTAACGAAAATCAGGCGAAAAAAGCCTATTATCCTGAAGGACCAGATTTTGATCAGCAGGAGTTTCAAAGTTATCTGCAAATTGCCGGGTCCGATATGGAAGGTCCGATAATGCGGTGGTCAGATTTTCATTATAATGGCTTTGCCTACGGTATTGCCTCGTATCCCAAACCTGCTGCTATGTTAGAGAGCCTGCGAAATCTTTTGGGAGAAGATACTTTCGATGAGGCGCTGCGCACATTTATTGATCGCTGGAAATACAAGCATCCCTATCCCTGGGATCTGTTCAACACGTTCGAAGATGTTGCAGGACGTGATCTCGACTGGTTCTGGAGAGCCTGGTATTATAAAACGTGGACACTGGATCAAGCAGTAGGTAAGGTAACAACTGCAGATAATGAAACGCATATAATCATTGAGGATCACGGAGAGGTCCCGATGCCGGCTACGGTTGCAATCACCCTGAGCGATGGATCTACCATAAGAGAGACAATTCCGGTTGAAACATGGCTTAAAGGTGCCACACAAACAACGATCACAGTCGAGGGGGAAGCAACTCAAGTGGAAATTGATCCGGAGAATCATTTCCCTGATACGAATCGAGAAAACAACAGCTGGAAGCAATAACGGGTACTTCTTACCGCTAAGTTCCTTTACTCGTCCCGATGCCTGTCCTTCGTAGCTTTAGCGTAGTTGGACTCCACGTCGGGACAGTAATTAAACGCTCTGCGTTTGTTCGCTATTGGTTAGAAGTTTTCTATGGACGCAGAGCGTCCACTGTTCTTCAACCGCAAAGCGACTGAAGGAGATGAAAGATGCTGCTTTTTAAAAAAAGCTATAGCAACGTAGAAGTAAGTAACTCTTAGAGTCTCGGTTTTAGCAGGTAAGGTGAACAAAAGATAACAGATGAAGCCATCCACCCTAGCTCCCTCCCTATAAGAGATGGTAATCTATTATTTCATTCTGAAATTTTCCTTCAGGATCTATAAAAGTGACTAAGGATATCATAAACCCCCTAAGACAATAACTTTAACTTTTCATGTACCCTTTTTTTATTTTTCAGGTGCTTAGTTTTAAAACCCGTAAAAATAAAGTTTATAAACCTTTAATTTTTTTTACTTTCACAGTATCGCCAAGCTATTACTGATTAACTGATTATTATGAAACGTTACGGCTCACTTCGCTGGATCTTACTGGCCGCAGGTGTTATTACAATTCTCGGGCTAACGGGTATGAATGTATACTCCCTGTATGCTCTCAAGGAACACACCATAGAATCGGACCGGGAAAATAAAAAACTGCAAATTGCAGAGTTTGCCGACCGCCTCCGCTATCGTTTTTTTAAGGATTTCCATGGTTTGGGATCCTCAGATATTAATCGTCTGGAAGACTACTTTCACCAAACCGGTGCTTTTACAAAAGAAGTAGTCCAGCTGCTGGATGAAGCTGCAGCCGATAAAATGTATGAAGGAATTTATTTTGTTCCTTCAGAAACCGATGTCTGCCAACAAAATGATCCAATTCTACAGTATAATTCCAGCAGTAATCAGTTTTCACGTAACTCGGAGTATACTGAAGTCGTTTGCGACGGAATGGGTATTGCCCGCACGCAAATGAAGAGTTTGATCAACGAGTACCAATACAATAATAAAGTAATTTTTGATTCCCATCGCAGTATTACCATAGCACTGGTAAACCCCTCCGATCAGTCTATCTTTGGTTACTTGATAATGCCCTTTAATCAAGATTACCTGCGGAATACCTTTTTACCCCGCCAAATTACCGAAAAGTTCGGGGCGGCTGAACAATCGGGGCTGAATGTCTGGTTGCGCGACTGGACAAATAACGAAATCATTGCCAGCAGTGATACCAGCATAACCTATAAACGAGAGAATATTCAGTTCGAGCAAAACTTCCCCGATTTTTTCGATTACTGGAAAATAGAAGTGGCTTTTACCGATCAATCTACAGTGGCCGCTTCGAACGCATCATTGGTTAAAAATTTAATCGTGCTGGTGGCTGCTATGCTGCTGTTGCTGGGGGCTCTTGTTTTTATGTTCAGATCTGCTCAAAAAGAACGGGCACTGGCAGAACGTCAGGCTGAATTCCTTGCTAATGTAACTCACGAGTTAAAAACACCTTTATCAGTAATGCAGGCAGCAGGAGAGAATCTGGCTGACGGACGTGTAAAAGATCAGGACCGGCTTCAAAGTTATGGAAATCATATTTTTGATGAATCGATACGACTGCGCAAAATGATAGAAAAACTGCTGGATGTGGCAAAAACAGATGGCGGACAGTCACTTATAGAGCCTAAACCGGCAGATGTCAGCGAGCAAATATATAGCTATTTAGATGAACATCAGAAATATATCGAAGACAAAGGATTTTCTGTTGAAACTGATATCAGCAGTGATATTCCACTTATTATGGTCGATACAAATAGCTTTGATACTATTCTCAGCAACCTTGTGGAAAACGCTATCAAGTATAGTGATGACGAGAAATATTTAGGCATCCGATTAAAAAGGAATAACGACAAGGTAGAACTTTACGTCGAAGATCATGGAATTGGGATTCCACAGCAAGATCTATCTAATATATTTGATAAATTCTATCGTGCTGAAGATTCTTTGACGGCTAAAACGAAAGGACACGGACTGGGTCTTTCTATCGTAAAAAACCTTGTGGAATTAAATGGAGGTAACATAGAAGTTGAAAGTGAACCGGGAAAAGGATCCACTTTTATTGTATCTTTTCCCATTCTCGTCGAGGATCCCGATACACCTCTCGCAGAAAATGATCAAATTAGATCTGAGTCAATAACCGAAGAGTCTGAAAAATATGTCAGCTGAATCTAAGAAAATTGTTATCGTTGAAGATGAACCAAGCTTGGTTTTTACTCTCCAGGATACGTTGGAAAATGAAAATTATGAAGTTTTTGTAGCCAAAAAGGGCGATAACGCTATAGATATCGTCAAAAAAGAAAATCCTGACCTAATGATTCTCGACCTAATGCTGCCGGGGATGAGCGGCTATGATGTATGTCGCAAAGTCAGAGGAATGAATTATACATTTCCGATCATCATGCTTACGGCCCGCGATCAGGAAATTGACAAGGTTACAGGATTGAATATCGGGGCCGATGATTACATTACCAAACCCTTCGGCGTCAAAGAGCTGTTAGCACGTATCCAGGCGCGTCTCCGCCGCTCTGACAAATATGCGAATATGACTCCGGTCAACGAGGTGGATCTTGATCCTATTCATATTGACCTGAAAAACGCCTCCGTTGAGCATCCGGAAGAGGGAGAGTTGGAGCTTACGACGCGCGAAGTGGAACTGGTGCGGTATCTGGTAGCCCATGCCAATGAGCCGGTATCCCGCGACGCCCTGCTCGAAAATGTCTGGCGATATGAATTCAGCACCAATACCCGCACGGTGGATGTGCATATTTCCAAGTTGCGTTCGAAGATTGAGATGACTCCTGATGATCCGAAGTATCTGGTAACGCTCCACGGCGTGGGGTATATGCTTAAGATGAGTTGATTAAACTTTCAGACGGACGACCAGCAACGGTTGACGGTTGTGGCACAACCGAACGCTCGCACCTTTTTTTACCACTAAGACTCAGCGCACGAGGTTGTTGTATTTTGGCTACAGATCTGCACTGATTATCCTTTTCTTCGTTCCGAAGCTCCTGCTTCGGAACATCTTTGAATAAGCTCTGCTTCCAACAGCTATTTATATCCCTAAGCAGAAGCTTATGAATGAGATAAAAACTCTCTATTCCTATCTCCTTTCCGCTGCTCTGAGCTGAAATCTTTTTGACGCTCAGCATCGTTTTTAATCCTAACCTCGCAACCTGGACTCATAACCAAACGCGGAGCATTTACCCCGTGTCCCGACGCAGAGCCCAATTAAGCTAAAGCTACGAAGGACAGGCATCGGGACGAGTAGTAATCCCCGTACCTTATGTTATACTCAGTCGTTCTTTATAGAATGCTCAGTCGGAGCAGCGCTCCGACCTACATTTTTATCCGAACTCATAGTTGTGAGGAGGTTGTACCTCCGAACAAATATCCTCGGGAGTACAACTCCCTCGGAACATTCTACTTTACACTTCTTTTACTAATTAGATATCAGCGACTCATCCTGTTGGAGATCGCGAATAAATTGGGGAAAACCCTCGATTTGCGACATCAGCAACTGCTGTTGCAGCTTATTTTTAATACCTTTCTCCTCATCAAAATTTTCACTTACACGAGAGATAAAAACACGCTCTGGAAATATATGAGCATTGCGATAGCCCATCACTTGCTGCAGCTGCTCGACCGCGCGCATAGCCCCAAAAGCACCGTTGGCTTCTCCGATCATAGCAACCGGCATTTTGTCCAAACTTCCCGGGAACGGCATATAATCAATAAAAAGCTTCAGGATTCCGGGATAACCACCATTGTACTCGGGACACACAACCACTAATCCGTCGGCATCAACGGCTTGTTTAACAAATTCATCTACGTCCGGCAATTCTTCGCCGTATTTTCCCCCACTTACCTGCTCCAGAGGAAAATCCTGCAGGTCTATAATATCGGCATCAATTCCTTCTTGCCGGTACAGTCTCTGTACATACTTCGAAATGCGAAGCGCATTGGAATTGGGACGATCGGTCCCGCTTATAATTCTTATATCTATCATAAATTGGTTGTCTGACTTCTGACGTACTAGACTAAAAGATACTGTTTTTGACACAAAATAATTCCAGTTTGTCACCTAAGGATTGCGGGCACAACAAGCTAACTGTTAAAATCAATCAGAATTGTCTTTCTTCTGCGCCTCGGCATATGCTTCTTTAATAGCTTCCAGCCGATCCCAAAGCTTACCTTCACGTCCGATATCGCCTGGCTCATACCACTCTTTATCCCGTACCTCCTCGGGCAGATAATCTTGCGGCGTCCAGTGATGGTCGTATGAATGGGGATAATGATAATCATCCGAAGCATTTTCTACACCGAGATAACGCGACTGCTTGGAGTTGGCCGTTTTATCCCGAAGATGAGGCGGAACAGGACCGATGCCGTTCTGCTGAATCTCACTGCGAACTGAAAAAATGGCGCCTGTGCTATTACTTTTCGGAGCCAGTGCCAAATAAATACAGGCATGAGCAAGAAAATAAAAACCCTCCGGCATCCCGCACTTGGTAAATGCTTCATGGGCTGCATTTACCAATGACAACGCATGAGGATCCGCCATCCCCACATCTTCAGAGGCAAGAATAAGCATCCGCCGAAACAGAAAGTTGGGATCCTCCCCGCCCTCCAGCATCGCTACCATCCAATAGAGAGCTGCATCAACATCAGATCCGCGCATCGATTTGATGAAAGCTGATGCATAATGATAGTGCTCATCGCCGGTGCCGTCGTAGCGCACGCTCCGCTTCTGAATACACTCTTTTGCCACTTCCAGGTCGATGTGAATGACTCCATCTTCATCAGGTTCGCTGGACAACACTGCCACCTCAAGTGCATTGATGGCATTGCGAATATCCCCACCGGCAAATTCAGCCAGGTGACGTTTTGCGTCGCCGGTCACTTCTACATCCTTACTGCCCAGCCCGCGCTCTTCATCCTCAAGTGATCGGTCGATCATTGTGAGCACGTGATCAACAGTAAGATCATAAAGCTCAAACAGCTGACACCGCGAAAGCAGCGGGCTTACCATCGAATAAAACGGATTTTCGGTCGTGGCTCCGATAAGAGTTATTACTCCTGATTCCAGGTGGGGAAGCAGGGCATCCTGCTGGGCTTTATTCCAGCGATGAATTTCATCCACAAACAAAATGGTTTTACGCCCGTTCATCTGCTGAATCTTCTCCGCCTTTTCCACTACCTGACGCAGATCCTTGATACCATCCAGTACCGCATTAAGTACCGTAAACTCGGCATTGATCTCCCGCGATATCACATGAGCCAGCGTAGTTTTCCCTGAGCTAGGCGGACCGTAAAAAATAAGGGAGCCAATAACACCTGATTCAATCATCCGCCGCAACATCTTTCCTTCGCCCACAATATGCTCCTGCCCCACAAATTCCTCCAGCGACCGGGGACGCATTCTGGTGGCCAAGGGCTCGTGCGGGTTTACAAAATCAGATTTTGACTGCCGGCTCTCTGCTCCACCAGCTTCTTCTTCGTTAAACAAGTCCATTGTTACAGGTTGAACGTTGAATGTTTAAGGTTGGCTACTCTAATAATAAACTTATTCAACAGAATTAACATTCAACATTTAACCTTTAACGTTCAACTACAGGGGAAGATTATCGTGTTTTTTCTGAGGAATGTTTTCCACCTTGTTTTCGGTGACTTCAAGAGCGCGAATTAACTTTTCCCGCGTTTCGCCAGGTAGAATTACATTATCGATAAATCCCCGCTCGGCCGCTTTATATGGATGCGCAAACTCCTCTTTATAATAGTCAATGAGCTCCTGCTCCTTGGCCTCGGGATCATCGGCATTTTGTATCTCTTTGCGGAAGATGATCTCAACGGCTCCCTTCGGACCCATGACCGCAATCTCGGCCGTCGGCCAGGCTACGTTATAATCCGCACGAATATGCTTTGAGTTCATCACATCGTACGCACCGCCATACGCTTTTCGGGTAATGACGGTCATTTTCGGCACTGTCGCCTCACAAAAAGCGTACAACAGCTTCGCACCATGCTTGATGATGCCGCCCCACTCCTGATCAGTGCCGGGCAAGAAGCCGGGTACATCCTCGAACGCTACCAGCGGAATATTGAAAGCGTCGCAAAATCGCACAAAGCGTGCCCCCTTCAGTGAGGCATCAATATCGAGCACGCCCGCCAGCGACAGCGGCTGATTGGCCACAATCCCAACACTTCGTCCATCAATACGAGCAAAACCCACGACGATATTATTGGCATAATGCTCGTGAACTTCCATGAATGAGCCTTTATCCACAATTCCGCCAATAACTTCTTTTATGTCATAAGGTTTATTGGGATTGTCCGGGACAATGTCGTCAAGCTTTTTGGCCTTGGCGGAATCCGGTGCTTTGGGTTCCGCCCGCGGCGGTTTTTCCTCACAATTCTGTGGTACATAAGCCAGCAGTTTACGCAGCTCCTGCAGGCAAATAGCGTCATTTTCTTCCGCGAAATGCGCTACGCCCGACTTCGTGCTGTGGGCACTGGCCCCGCCCAGTTCTTCCGAGGTAACTTCTTCATGGGTCACCGTTTTCACCACATTCGGTCCGGTAACAAACATATAGCTGGTATTTTTAACCATGAACACAAAATCGGTCAGGGCCGGACTATATACCGCCCCACCGGCACATGGACCCATCACCGCCGAGAACTGTGGTACCACTCCCGATGCCATACTATTGCGCCAAAAAACTTCGGCATAGCCTCCGAGCGATGAAACCCCTTCCTGGATACGGGCTCCGCCCGAGTCGTTGAGTCCGATAATGGGCACACCATTTTTCATGGCCATATCCATCACCTTGCAGATCTTTTCGGCGTGTGTTTCGGAAAGAGATCCGCCGAAAACGGTAAAATCCTGGCTGAATACATACACAGGACGACCGTGGATTTTCCCGTGTCCCGTTACTACGCCATCGCCGGCAATCTTTTTATCATCGAGACCGAATTTATCGCTGCGATGAGTGACAAAGGGATCAATTTCTTCAAAAGAATCCTTATCAAGCAGCAAATCCAGGCGCTCGCGGGCAGTAAGCTTGCCTTTGTCATGCTGTCTCTCAATTCGTTTTTCGCCCCCGCCTTTTTTTGCATCTTCCCGTTTTTTCTTAAGCCGCTCAATTTTTTTGTCTGAAGTCATTCAGTCTCTTTTTAATTTTGATTTTGTTTCCCAATAAAATAGCTCTGCAGCTGATCTGTAAAACTTACTGCCGCTTCGGAATACATATCCACAAGATTCCGCTTAAAAATATCCTTCTCGATATATTTACTGGCCTGTCGCCAAGAGTCATAAGTCGCAACTTCTTCAACCGCTTCATCAAATGCGCGTTGAGAACCACCGAATATCTCTTCTACAAATAATTTACGTTCTCCCGAAAGCTGATCCTGTAACGCCTCAATTTCTTTTTCAGAAGCATCCTCTTCCGTCAGATCAATGATAGGATCGTCAATAAATCCTTCTTCTACCTCTTCCTCCTCTTCGCGCTGCTGTTGTTCATACTCTGCTATCTCCTCATCGCTCATATACCGCATCCAGATGGGGGTATCCTCATCTTCTTCTAACGTTAAATTCTGCGTTTGACCCTGTGGCTGATTCTTTTCATTTGTTGTCTGATCCGATTCTGCGGGAGCTGTTTCTTCCTGATAATCAGTTTGTTTTGAGGAAGTATCCCGCTTAATGGCTTTCTGATCCGACAATTCTTCTTTTTCTGCAGGTCTTTCCTTTTGGGGAAATTCTGATTTTGAATTAAAATCATCTTCTGATTGCTCCTTAAACCTGGCATTCAGGGAGTCATCTTCTTCGGATTCTTCCTCTTTGTACCCTGGTTCATCTTCCTCATCCGCAAAAAAACTGTTCCACGTCTTTTCTTGTTCTTCTTCCTTCGCTTCTACTTGCGACTCCGATTCTTCAAAATTTTTAGTTGGGTTGTTCTCATTTGATTCTTCAGAATCATCGGATGCATCGGGCCCTTCCGCTTGTTTCTGAGTATCCCCGCTATCCTTTTGCTGAGAGGGGCTCCTTTTAGGTGATTCCGTATCCCCTGGCTGTTCTCTGCCCGTTGATCCACCAGAAGAAGGTTGATCTTTAAATAAGTTAGACTGATCATCTTCGTATCCCTGAAAATCCAGCAGATCGGGTGAAGAAAGTATTTCAATAAGTTCCGCACGGGTGAGGGAAGCATTCATCAAATCGAATTTACGCGCCACGCGTGGTTTATCCCGATCTTCGAAAAACAACCGTAATAAATTGGTATCAATCTCTCCATCAACCAATTTAAAAAGTGGTTCAAGCATCTGCGCCCAGTTGAGTGGAGAGTACTGTGCCGTTAACTTCTCATCAGCCTTTGCAATAATTTTTTTGCACCGGTCTTTCGAAAGTTCATCCCGCTCTTTCTTCTCCATATACCGACAAACGAGTTTTGAAAAGTGCCGGTACACTACGACCGCTTTCAGTCGCTCCCTTATCTCGTTATAACTGAGATGGGTATCATTTCCGAAAATTACTTCTGGTACATTTTTACGAGGCTGTACCAGCATTTCCAGGATATCGGCCACGGCGGTCTCGATCACTGTTTTACCATAGCTGGCCGGCAGACGTGCTTCGGCCTGAATGGCATTCACAAAATTCTTCCAAGCCCGCTGTACAGCATCAGACTGTGTGTTAGCCCAATCTGATTTGGGAATCATCAAAGATTCCTCGAGATTGCGCTCAAGCTCGATTTTTATCCTGTTTACAAGAAATGGTGGAAATCCCCACGACCGAAGTTTATCCGGCCGATAATATTGATCGTTATCCGGTAACCGGTCGACAAATCGCTGTGTTATTTGCTGAATATTTCGTTGCATAATTGGGAAATATATTGTCTAATGAGAGGCAATACAACTTTGGAATTGCAATATGTAAAATCCTGCTTATCTATTGCAATTTTAGTTTAGATTTTCTGAAATCTATCTCAAATTTACTGCTTAAATTTTCATTTGGGATTTATCACTGCCTTATTACCTTTGGCTATGATTTCGTTACACGTTTTACAGCTCGCAAAATCATTTGGACATACCACCGTTTTTACGGATGTGTCATTGAATTATAGCGGCAACACGCTCGGCATTGCCGGCCCCAACGGATCGGGAAAGTCAACCTTTTTGAAATGTCTGGGAAATCTGCTTCGTCCCTCTTCGGGAGAGATCAAATGGAAAAAAGATAACGATCTTTTGTCACAGAAGCAGTACCACAACATTCTGGGCTATGCTGCTCCATACATCAACTTATATGATGAACTCAGCTGTCGAGAAAATCTTTCATTTTTGGCTGATCTCCGGCACGAGTCAATTTCTGAGTCCACGATTGGTTTTTGGATTAAAAAAGTAGAATTAGGACATGTTGCGGATCAGCCATTCGGAAAACTTTCGACGGGGCAGCAACAGCGGTTGCGGCTGGCCTCTGCCCTGTTTCATGGTCCGGAAATTTTACTATTGGATGAGCCGGGCTCGAATCTTGATGAAGCGGGACGAGCACTCATCACGGAAATCGCTGATGAGTTTCGCTCATCAGCTAAAATGCTAATCATTGCTTCAAATAATCCTGAGGAATTGAACCTGTGCGATCGCATCTTTTCGATCGAACAAGAGGCGTTTGCGTGATATAACCGTGGATCTTCGCGATTTTCTTACCACTAAGTCACTCAGAGCACTAAGGTTGTTTTTATGAATTGGTCACAGATCTGCACAGATATTTTTTGCCGATAGTTGTGAGGGAGTTGTACTCCCGAACTGTATTTGGTAATGGTTCGAGGGTCCAACCCTCTCACAACTAATAGCGGCAAACGTCAGTAAGCAGCTTTTTACCTATTTTGAAACTGCATCTGTGTATATAGATCAATGCTACCTAAAACCACACATTTCGCCCTGGCAGCACTCCTGTACATTAATACCGCAATGACCACATTGCCCGTGTCCGTGTACCCATACTAAAGGAGCCTGTTCACCACAATAGACACAGCGACGTTCTTTATCAGCAGACTCAACTGCTTTTTGTTTTTTTGAGATACTGGTATTCATATCCAAATCAGGATTCTTGAACTTCCTCATAAGCAACTTCCAGATTTTCGGCTAAAGTCCAGAAATCAGCATACAGAAAATCCTCAAAACCTTCGAGCATTTCCTTGTCGGTAATCTCCTCTTTGCTCTTGCCCTGCTCAATTCCTGTTCGTACATGCTCAAGAATCGATGAAAGATAATCGGCCATAACTCCCAGATCATCTCTGTCCCCAGTCACCTCATACTCCGGATTAGCATGTCCGAATATATAAATGGCATCTGCGGGATACTCATCAGCTACTGTATTTAAAATCTGGACCCAGTTTTCCATTGAAGCTCCCGAGGGCCTGTCGGTATAGGGATTCATCCTGTTAAAAACCAGATCTCCCATATGCACCACATTCGCTTTTTCGAAATAGATGACCGAATCACCACTTGTATGCCCGCGTCCATAGTATTTGGCGTGGATGATTTCATCTCCCAGATCCATCTGCCAGCTGTCTGAGTAAGTTGTTGAAGGATAAGCTGTATTTGGTTCATCATCACTCTCTTCATTGGCTTTCTTCATCAGGTCCGGAACATTCTGATGAGCAACCATCTTTTCGGCTACATTTTCAAAAACCGGATTCCCTGATGTATGGTCACCATGATGATGAGTATTAATCAGCAGATTCAGCGGATGGTCACTTCGATCCTTCAATCCGTTAAGAACGTTCTGTGCTGTCTGGGGAAACTGCGAATCAACAACCGCTGTAGCATTAGGGGATGCCAGCCAGCCGATAGTGCCTCCCTGCTCGGTATAGTACCCGACATTCCGGCGAAGAGCAGTAAAATTATTTTGGTTATGAGCTAATAACGACTTTTGAAAAGGAAGTACAGCAGCGACAAGTGAAGTACGGCGCAGAAATTGACGTCTATCCATGACTTTGTGGATTTGTTATGGATTTAACTCTTGCTTCTTCTGCAATAATCTATAAATCCTGAACCAAGAGTACAATTCTGCTTAAAATAGCCGCATATTTACGCGTTTTTTCACCACTAAGGCACTAAGTTGGTAGTCAACTCAATTTATTAGATAACAGCTGAGTGCTGTAAGTTGACAGCTCTATTCACTTTTTTTCCTCGTGCCAACTCAAACTTCCATATCATCAACAACCAATTTTTCAAAGCGCCATATCATCCCGAATCAACAGCAAGATAGCAGCATGGGGGCAAATAAGATACTTCTCGTTTTCAAACTCAATTTCATGTGTTTTATCCTTGATGAAGATCGCCAAATCCCCTTCTTCGGCCTGCATGCCGATATATCTGGTTTCGCTGGTCTCTTTCCAAGCTTCATCCACCTCATTCGAGGGAATAGGATATCCCGGTCCGGTTTTAACAACGTAACCGCTGTGGATTTCTTCTTTTTCTTTTACCGTAGCTGGTAATACAAGTCCGCTTTTCGTACGTGTCTCCATATCACGAGGCTTAATCAGCACCCGATCGCCAACTACAATGAATTTTTCAACAGAGTTAAGATATTCTTGAATCATTGGTTATTCTTTGCTTCGATATAATTTCAAACGGACTAAAGTTAACTTCTTTATCGAACAATCTGAACTCCAAATTTATCTAATATAAACGAAGGTTTGTTAACAGAGATTATACCGATATCAAAAATAGAAAGGAATAATATAGAAGATAAGCATACCGAGTGCTCTGCTATCTTCACACAACAGATCTAGTCTCCAATACTGAAAAGTCCAGAGCTAAATAGCATTCAACGGCGATTGACTTATCCCAAGACAAAAAATCGCTTTACACGAATTTTTCGTGATCGCCACCGCAAATTGTCGATAAAGTCAGGAGAAAGATCAGAAACCTGTTCGCTCTCTTCCTGTTGCTCGGGCAGTTCAACCTTTGATTCATCAAGCTGCAGGTTATCCAAAAACAGTTTAATCTGCGATCGGTTATAATGGACATATTGCTTTTCCAGGGCCTGGATAATTGACGACCACAGTTCTGGTTTGGCCGACCATTCAATACCGAGTCCAATTGCGTTAGCCGGATCTTCTTCCCGCAGACAAATATTCAACCGCTCTTCGACATCGGTGGGTACAGGTTCGTGTCGGAGCAATTTGGGACCTAAATCCTCATCATTTGCCAGCGGAAAAAAGCTTTTCCACATCTGATTGGTATAGGGATGATGATAGTATACTTCGAAATTTTTCGAATCCTTTCGAAGCTGTTTCATTTCGCTTATCAGGGATATCTGCTTGTCGTGGTCGATGATATACATAACAAAACTCACTTTTGATGTTTTAATTAACCCCACAAGCCAACCGGGATTATAAAACACAATCATATTGAAAAAATGACTTCCTATCCAAATATAATCTTCTACAATGGGTAATAGCCTGGGGTAAATAATACCGCAGATGTAGAATAGATAGGACGGAATGTCATAAATTTTAACATCAAAAGATGAATTTTGTTCCGAATTTTAATCAGTATTTCTCTTTTAAACTTCAGCGAAGCAGGCAGGTTTTGGTCTAGATAACCTTCTGACACTCATAGAAAAAAAGACAAAGCAACAATAGAATGCCAGATCCCCAACAGTAAGGTTACAGCAGAACCTATCGGGAAAAGGCTTTAGGATGAGCCGCGGTCTTTCGAAGTCCTCGTATATATTCCCTTACGGCTGCCGTTTCCAAAAATAGACTCTGAGAACTGTTTACAGGCTATATATTGGTATAGCTCAAAATTGAGTTGTAATTTAATGGTTGAGGAATCCGAATAGATAGTCAGAGATCTTATTCCCCCAATTCACACAGCCGATCGCCGACCAAATATCAGGGAAAGCACAAATAATACAATGAAAATGTAAAACAAAATTTCTGCAATGCCGGCAGCAGTCCCTGCAAGACCTCCAAATCCTAATACCGCTGCAATAATTGCGATGACCAAAAATGTAATACTCCAGCGTAACATAGCGACCTCTTCTCTTAATTTTGTTATTCTTTCGATGCTCTGATTATTAAAATTCCTGCCACAAGAACTATTGCTGAGATAATCATTGGCATGGGATCACCCTTGCTTACTGCTACATCAACCCCGAGCAAACTAAAACTTTCAGATTCATTAATATAATTAACCCCCGTAATGAGAAGCGCTATAAACCCTCCTACCGAAAATAACCAGCCTACGTATCTCATAATCTCTACCCTCTTTTATTGTAATTGTTAAACAACAGTACCTCTCTCTGTCTTTAGATATATTTTAATAATCTATCCTGCTTTTTGTTCCCATTATTAAATTTATCTAAACCCTGACCTTTGCGATTGCAATCGGTCACAGAATCCTTCATTATACCTTCTATAAATTATTTAATTAACAGAGGCGCAGTTTCTGCAGGTGTATTTTTGGTTATCTCATCATCCTATATTGCCAATCATCAGCACTTGTTGAAAAGTCGGTTCCCCACACTTTTTGTGACATCGATACTATTTTTGATGATTTCGGTTTCTCCACTGATGAGCCAGGATATTTTCGAGCGTGGACAAATGTTCTATGAACAACGCGCCGCCGATGCCGATTCTTTTCGCGCCAATCCAACCAACATCAATAAGGCAATAGAGGCATTTCGGCAATCACTGAATAAAGACATCAAGCCGGAACAATCTGCCGCATACCTTCTTCGCTCATATTATTTCAAAGGAATGTACACCGGATTGTCCGAGGATCAGCAACAAGAAGTTTATGACAAGGGACGCACCCTCGGGGAAGAGATGATGGAGCGTTTTCCGGATTCAGTGCCCATCAAATTCTGGTACAGTGCAAATCTGGGGCGTTGGGCAGATACACAAGGTTTTGTGAGAGCAGCTACCAGCGGCACCGCCAAGAAACTAAGACGTATTTGTGAAGATATTATTGAACTGGACCCCGAATACCAGGGTGGCGGTGGATATCGCATCCTGGCCCAAGTCCATTTCTATGCTCCCAGTATCCCCTTGGTGATGGGATGGCCTTCGGACGATGAGGCACTCGAACTTGCTGAAAAAGCGATGAAAATATCCCCGGAACATCCCGCAAACCGAATGCTCTATGCCCAAATACTTCTTGAGATGGATCGACACGATGAGGCCGAAGAACAGCTTCGAGATATTTTGGAAATGGATCCACGTCCCACCCACATTGTCGAGGATCGATATATTAAGTATCGCAGCCGTCAGCTGTTGGAAGAACATTTTAGTTTATAATTGAGGCTGTACAATTTTCATCTCATCCAGTCGCTCTGCGGCTGTATAAAATTGGGCGCTCCGCGTCCGTTTTACCAAAAACGCAGAGGTTTCATTTCTGCCCTAACAAAGAGTCCAACTACGCTAAAGCTACGAAGGACAGGCATCGGGACAAGACAATATTCTCTTCACCTTTGACTTTAGGTTTCAGGATTAGCAACAACAGTAGCTACCCTAATACAATTTCTACTTTAGGAATAGCTGCACAACTACTAAATGTGTCATCTCGACCAGCGGGAGAGATCTTTGTTTTTACCTCTGATGATTCCAGCCGTAAGAAAAACAAAGATTTCTCTCTTCTCTCGAAAGCATTCGGGATCGTTCGAAATGACACAAGAGGTAGAGATTTATCTCGTGTCGTACCTCTGGTGCGAAACAGTTGGTGGTGGTTTAACGAAGATTACTATTCGCCGGACGACAAAACCAGTCGCCCGACGAAGTGGTTAACGTAATAGTTTGAATACAAATCCAATCAATTCTCGGCTGAGCTGTTCATCTTTCAGCCGGCCGTTGATCTCCAGCAGATTACCCTCGATAGTTTGTAATTCGCTCTCACATGAAAACGAAGACTGGTCATCGTTTTCATCGGGATCATTTATTGTTACAGTAACAGGTCTTTGGTCCTGCTCTGCAGCATCAATATCCTTATTGGGAATAGAAAATGAGAAATCAAGGATGGGATCCTTAAATCCCCCGCCGGTATCGATAGCTGAAAATTCGAGATCAACTGTTTGATCTGATGATACGTTTTGTGGTGTGCCATCAATGGTCAATGCTTCAATTTGGGCCGTAGTTTGAATCTTCATAAAATATCATTGCTTGGGTTAGCTCTGATAATGATGAAAACAATTTCTTATTTCAACCCTGGTTTTGTCTCTCGAAGATCTCGTTCTCAAACTCCAGCTTGGGAACGGCTAAATACGTTACGAAGCTGGAGCTTCGTAACGAGATGAAGGTTATCTACCTCAAGGGAGACAAACAGCGGTGCGGTAAAACTCATCGGCTGATCATGACTCGTCCGGATTGTACTGTTCATTTTTTGTGACCAAAAAACGAACCAAAAAAGTCCCGGGGGAATCGCAGATTTTGTACTGGTTAAAAGAGGGATTCGGGGATAGCTATTCTACATTAGTCGTTATTCTGCCACACTTTTCCCCGATTCGCCCCGGACCCCCTATTTATATTAAACCGTGAAGTTATACTCCCGCACTTGCCTTTTATATGTCTCACCGCTAAGGCCGGATATCTAGAATTTAGTTACTTATTTCTAAGTAGTTCTTTGGTGAAAAAGTAAAATCCATCCCACCGTTTTTGCGGCTATCTTCTCAAGAAGGAACTTTCTGATGCAATTTTCAATGGGCTTGAACATCCGGCCTTAGAAAAGTTGGCCGCCCGAAATTGATCAGAATCGTATAAAAATCATTTCTGTTTGAGGACTGAAGGGACGAGTTAAATGATTTTAGCGGAGATGGCGATCAATCAGGCCAAGTTTTCACAGCCGGCGACTTTTTTGGTTACTTTTTTCGTCGCTGAAAAACAGTAACGGGGCAACGAGGCGTACACGAATCGAGTGCTGAAAAGTTGTTAGTGTATATTATTGGTCAGAATTTCCCGTAGAATCTCTAAAGCTTTTTACTAACTTCGCTCTAAAAAGTGTGTCTTCCCCTCTACCCTGTATTTGGCGCTGGCCTTTTGAATGGTGCCTTTTCCATATTCATTATTAATGGCATCCTGTGCCAGGTAAAACTGTCGTGTTTTCTCATCCTCGCTGAAAAATAGCTCCTGCTGCTTACTTCGGTCCAGTTCCAACGTTCCGAGTCCTATTCCGCGAATAGCAAATCCGTTAACCAGTAACCGCTTGATTCTTGCTCGTGCCCTGCTCATGCATGCCCGGTATATATAATCGTCGAGATTGGTCCTGCCCGCCGTATTAAAACGAAACTTATCGCCCGACCACTCCTGGCTCTGCACGCGAAGATAGCAAAAATATTTATCCGCTTTTACCTGGTAGCCCCGCATCCGATAGCAAAGCTGCTGGACCCCCTTCATAATCTCCCCTTCTACCCGGTCGGGATTTTTCGTCCAGTCGCTAAACGTGTGCATATAGTTAAGCAACTCAGGCGGCGGTGAACCTTCGGTAAGCACTTTTGCCCGATCTTTACCGGCAATCATTTCATACACAATCTTTCCAAAATATTCACCGAACTGCTTCTGGAACAGCTGGTATCCCCGATCCAGTCCGTCAGCAATCGTTTTTAATCCTTCTTTTTTTAGTTTGGCATACCGCCTGTTTCCAATTCCCCACACCTCATCCAGGTCCAGCGGGTGGATCTGTTTTAGAGCATCTTCCTCATCATAAATTATAGTGATACCTGCCGGTTTCTTCAGGTCACTGGCCAGCTTTGCATACGTTTTCGATCGGGCAATTCCGATAGAACAGACGAGGTGAAGCTCGTTATACAGTTTATTTTTAAGCTCTGAGGCATATTTCTCAAGCTCCTCTCGGGGACTATCTTTCAAAAAATTAATATCGATGAAATATTCATCCATGCTATATTTTTCAATATCCATCGCAAAATCACGGAGAATATCCATCACCAGATAACTCATCCCCTGGTACTTTTTGTAATCGGCTTGTACACCAATCAGATAAGGACACAGCTTCTCGGCTTCATAAGCACTCATGCCTGTCTTCACTCCGAAAGCCCGAGCCTCATAGCTCGATGTAGCCACAATGCCGCGGGGTGTGCCATCGGGCTTGTACCATCCGCCTACATAAACCGGCATGCCGTACAGATTATAGCAAAGCTGCTCGATCTGGGCATAGAAGCAGTTCATATCCAAATGCAGATACAACCGTGGCTCGATTGACTTGTGCTGCATATCTCGGCTAACACACCGATAGTCCGTTATCTTATGGACATTTTCATCTACATCATAGGTCCCGGGATCAATATTAACCATATTCTACCGCTTGACTTTTATCACAATTTATATATAAAATAACAGTAAAAATATATAATTTATAAAGCGATATGAGTGACAATAAAATTCCTATTGATGAACCTATCAACGTGCAAGTTACCTGTAAAAGTTTTGCTGATGACAAAGCGTTTGGCGTCCGCTCGTTAGTCGGACAGCGAAAAGTAATGCCAATCCGCTTTTGGCGTAAGACAGGTGGTGAACATAAAATTGCCGAGCTTCGGGCTACGCGTCCTCATCGAAAAGGGAAAGAAGAAAAAGCCACTACACAAATTCATTTTGTGGTGCGCACAACAGAAGATCGTTACTTTGATCTGGTATACGATGTACAAGCTGTTGAATGGCGGGTATTATATGAGCTGGATGATCAGATGATGATTGAAAAACCGGGTTAAGCTACACCTTATGCAGTCCCTTTTCATTGATATGCCCCACATATTTGCCGATAATATGGACTTCCTCAAATTCACCGGGCTCAATATAGATCGGCTCGTAGTCTTTATTCGCGGGTTTCAGCTTCATCCCGTTTGGTGTGCTGTATATCCGCTTTAGGCTCGTTTCACCACGATATCGCACGGCCCCGATATCACCATCAAACATGTCGGTCTGTGCCAGGAGTACAATGTCTCCATCCTTAATTCCGGCACCCCGCATACTCTCTCCGGAAACAACGACTGCTTTCATCTTTTCATAATTGGGCAGAATAGATTTTAATGTCACCTGTCCCAAATCTTCTTCCACCGCCTCCTGCATGCCACCGGCGGTAATTAATCCCACAATGGGAATTCCCTGCTCCTCGCGGTCCTCTTCTTCATTCAGGTTAAATTTCTGTACGGGATGAAAATCATATTCGCCCCAGTCGGTCTTTACCAGATAATTCTTTTTGATAAGCGCTTCGTACAGTTGAGTAATACTGCGGGGGGATTTAAAACCAAACTCATCCATTAGTTCCTGGTGGGACGGCCACTGTTCGTATTCCCTGACGTACTTTACAAGGAAGTCAAAAAAATCATTTTGCTTAGCCGTCAACGAGGGATATTTCATATATAATTTATTTATTAAAATATATAATATGATAATCCAAGTTGTGATCAACTTCAAGTGAGATTGGCTCCAAATAAAAAAGCCCTCTAACAGCATTCAAAAGCCATTAGAGGACTGTTCTAAAGTCGGGACGACTGGATTTGAACCAGCGACCCCACGACCCCCAGTCGTGTGCGCTACCTGACTGCGCCACGTCCCGATTTATCGAATTCAAAGATAGGGCTGTCGGCGCCAAAACTCAACCTCAATTCTATTAAAACTATCTGTGAGTTACAGAAACAGCGTTGGAACTATTTCCTTCATTACCTATACTATAAACCACAAAAATAAACCATTAGGAGCATTGCCAAAATACGATCGCTACATATCCAATATTGGGAAGTATTTATTCCCTACGCTTATCCTTTTGCTGTGGTTGGGATCCAGTAATCAGCTTTACGCTCAAAATGATAATATCCGACATGCTACATTGGATGACTGGACGAATGACATCCAACGAAATATTTTTCACCGACAGGGATATGAGGGTGGACGTTTTTACCAGCACGGACTGTTCCGCTATTTTACCCGTGAGATGGATTACGAATATCATCTGGACATGTTTACCATCCAGCACACGCCGATAGAAAGTTATCATTTCTGGAATTCAGATAATGCCTTTCAAAGCTCGTTCGGCAGCCTTGACTATCAAAATTTTGTCATCAAAAACAAGTTTAGAACGACGGTCCCGGTGGGCAGCAACGGGCATTTCGACATCAATGGCGTACAGGAAGAAAATCTGCGTACCGAAAACTTTTTCTTTCATCCCACTTATCGTAAAAAATTATCAGACTATCACACTATCGGTGCCCGCCATACCCTAAGCACATATAAAGATGATCTGGATTTCAGCCTCTTTTACCGGCTGGGCAATAAATCCACCGGAATACTGGAAGCAGAAGTTTCAGCCCTCGACTGGGCCAATAACATTGTACATTCGCTAATTACCAACAGCGATCGCGATTACAATATCAAACAAAAATACAGTAAAAAACCTTACCTGTTTTCTATCAGCGCCACATCACCGGAACATTCTTTTTTGCGTGCTGAAATTAAGACCGGCATTCAACCTGAAAGTGAAGCCGATGTAACGCGACAAGCCACTCCCGATTCCACTTTCACCAACCGCGAGCAGGTACATTATGTGGGCGGATTAGTAGAATATTTTCGTCCTAATTTTACAACGGGAGTCATTTTCCAGCGAAAATTTAATAAAATGTTCCGTCATCCTGATTCGCCCGACTCGCAGTATCCGCTGAATTTTGCCAATCGGGAAGTTAGCAATCGACTGGGTTCCTACATCTCAACATTATTTTGGAAGCGGCTGCGCGTGGAGCAGTGGACCTGGTATGAGTACAATCGGGATCAGCTTTGGGGGTCATCAGTCCCTGATGACTGGATCCCATTCCACTTTCGGGAAGACAGGCTGCTCATGAAAAGCATGCTGCTCTATCGACGTCCCGGACAAGGCTTCCAGGGCGGATTTGAATTCAATCTGGATCACCGTTTTGTGTTAGGTGAACAAGAAGGCAATACGATCAACCGCGATTTCCGGCGCAACTATCCCGACCAGGTATCGGGCAACAATGAGCGACTTACATTAAAGCTGGGCTATCACAAACAGGAGATGATTGATCTGATGGTAGGGGTCTCATATGATATTGACGGCGATCTCTACAGCGGATGGGGTCTGCCAAGTCCCCATCGGGATGAACCCAGCCGATTCGACGGTGGCTTCGCACAGATCAGAATACACTGGTAAAACACTTCGATACGGCACTAAAATTCTCCCCTTAGCAAGGGGAGACGTAAGAGGGGTTGGTACTGGGGTTGACGTACCTGCATCAATCAATATCTTGGCAAAGCTCAATCAACACCCCGTGATTATCTTTGGGATGTAGAAATGCGACCAATTTATTATCTGCTCCGCGCCTGGGTTTCTCATTTAAAACTGTAAATCCTTCATTACGCAACCGGCTTAGTTCTGCATGGATATCATCTACCTCAAAAGCCACATGATGCATACCTTCGCCATTCTTAGCCACATATTTGGCAATCACGGAATCATTCGACATAGCTCCGAGCAGTTCTACTTTTGACTGACCGGTTTTGAAGAAAGCGGTCTCTACTTGCTGATCCTCAACCATTTCACGCTTATAGCACTCTCCATCCAGCAGCCGTTCATAGGTTTTAATCGCTGCCTCCAGATCTTCCACAGCTATACCAATATGATCGATATGCATATTCAGTGATCAGTTGTCGTTAACAGTGAACAGTTTAATTAATTCACTCAAAAATAATTCCCTTACTCAGAGTTGGGCAAGCTCACGTATTGCAGTGCTTTCACACCATCCAGCTCCAGGAGTGGCTGCAGCTCATCGTCTGTTAGATTGGTATCGACAGACACAGCCGTTATGGCATTTTCTCCTTTCTGCGTTCGACCGAGACTCAACGACGCAATATTGATATTCTGGTCGGCCAGAGCTCCACTCACACTTGCCAGCATGCCCGGCTTATCCACATTTTGATACATAATGATATCACCTTCCAGGCGTAATTCAATACCAAAGCCATTAATTTCCACAATACGGTAATCGCCATCGCCGAAAACCGTGCCTGATATTTCCTGATATTCTGCGTCATCTCCCAGCTTTATCGTGATTAAATCGTTGAACGTTTTGGTCTTGCTGGAAGTTGTCTCCCTGATATTAAGGCCGCGCTCTTCGGCATAGTGGCGGGCATTTATCAGGTTTACAGCTTCACTTACGTGATGTGAAAGAATTCCTTTCAGGATGGAATCTGTCAGTACATCCGAAAACTTCGTGCAGGTTCCACTGTATTCAAATGAAAATTCGCTGGCATGTTCGGGCGCTAACTGTATGGCCACATTCCCCAGTTTCTCGGCCAGCATCAAATAAGGCTGCACTTCTTTATTGGTGATCAGCGAGATTGATTTCCCGTTCAGGCTTCCTTTAAAACTTTTTTGCTCCAGTGCATCCGCCATCTGATGGGCAATCTGCTCCGCAACTTTTTCCTGGGCCTCCTCCGTAGATGCTCCCAGATGCGGAGTTGATATGATATTCGGATGCTTCAATATTTCGTATAGTTCTTCTGTAGGCGGTTCACTGGAATATACATCCAACGCTACCCCTGAGATGTACCCCTCATCTATTAAATAAGGCAAGTCCTCTTCGTTGTAGATACCGCCGCGGGCACAGTTTACAAGAAACATACCTTTTTTAAGCTGATCGGCATTATCCGCAGAAATCATATTCTTCGTTTTCTCCGTAAGCGGCGTATGCACCGTCAGAAAATCCGCTGTGCTCAACAGCTCATCCAATTCCATAAGCTCAACGTTTAGACTCTCGGCTTTTTCAACCGAAGCAAACGGATCATACGCTTTAACGGTCATCCCGAATTCCTGCATCCGTTTTGCTACTTCGCCACCGATTTTTCCTAATCCCACAATACCAAGTGTCTTACTGTGGACTTCGAAACCCATATACTTCTTGCGGTCCCATCCGCCATTTTTCACTTTATCAACTGACTGTGGAATATTCCGTGCCAGGGCCAAAATCATGCCACAGGTATGCTCGGCCGTAGAAATAGTGTTACCGTCGGGCGTATTCATAACCAGTACGCCGTGTGCCGTAGCAGATTCGATATCTATATTATCAACTCCCACACCGGCACGTCCTACTACTTTCAGGTTTTTAGCAGCGCTCAGCACCTCTGGCGTCACATCAGTGGAACTTCGAACTACAATACCGTGATAATCTTTAATTGCTTCATAGAGTGCCTCCCCACTGAGGTTGTGGTTACGAGTTACTTCAATGCCGCGCTCATCAAAAACTTCTTCGCAGCGTTCATCTACATTATCGAGTAAAAGTACTTTAAATGACATTGGTAATTTTATATTTAGTATTCAGGCTTCAGCAAATTCAGAAATTAGTTCTTTTATTTCATCAATTCCAATCTTGTCTTCTGCAGAACTGACAGTGACAGGCACTTCGATATTCATTTCATCCAAAATCCGTTTTAGTCGGGCTTTGGACTGCTGACGCTTGTTATAAGATATTTTGTCGGCCTTTGACAGTACTACAATAAAGGGCATACGGTGAGAACCCAGCCAGTAAAAAAACTGCTCGTCCAGCTCACTGGGTTCGTGGCGGATATCCACCAAGTGCACAACTAATCGTAAAGTAGGCCGTTGCAACAAATAGTCGCGAATATCCTGCCCCCATCGCTCTCGCTCTTCCTTGGATACCTGTGCATATCCGAAACCGGGCAGATCTACAAAATACGTTTTGTCATCCACCAGGTAATAATTCATCATCTGTGTTTTCCCCGGCACATTGCTGGTCCGAGCCAGTCCGCTGTGATTCATGATGGCATTTATAAGTGTAGACTTACCCACATTCGATCGGCCGGCAAAGCAAATTTCGGGGAAATGCGGTTCGGGGCAATCATCCAAAGAAGGTGCACTTTTAAGGAAGTTCGCTTTTTTAAATTGCATTAGTTATACAATTTCATTGCCTTCTTTTTCAGCGCCAAAATTAACCGGAACGGGATAGTCTTCTGTAAAACAGGCCGTGCAATATCCTTTTGGGGATACATTCGCCTCTTTTACAGCATTCACCAGCCCATCGGGCGACAGGTAACGGAGGCTGTCAACGCCTATCTCTTTTGCCATGGCATCGATATCCCGATCAAAACGGTTGGCCATCAATTCTTTGGGATCTGGAAAATCCATCCCATAATAACAGGGACTGATGATCGGCGGTGAACTGACCAAAAAGTGAATTTCGGCAGGATTGTTTTTTCGAATCATATCCACCAGATAACGGGATGTCGTACCGCGCACGATCGAATCATCCACAATAATAACCGAACGTCCTTCAATTACCCCTTGTACGGTATTGAACTTGGTGCGCACTTTCTGCTCGCGCTGCTTTTGTCCGGGTGAAATAAAGGTACGTCCTACATAATGATTTCGAATCAGTCCGATTTCAAACTTGCATTCATGTCCAAGTTTCTGATTCTCGTGCACGTAACCAAGCGCTGCGGTATTACTCGAGTCGGGCACTGATATCACGATAGGTTTTTTATCGGGCGGAGCGTTTTGGATCACTTCATTAAGCGGGTGTTCTTTTGCAAGCTGCTGCCCGAGATTTCTCCGCACCTTGTCCACATTTTCACCGAAAATCTTGCTGTCGGGACGTGAGAAATAGACATATTCAAAAATACACTGGCTGGTATCCGTACCATATTCCGGCTCCAGGTGATATGACTCCGGCTCCGAATCGGAATCACCATTCTGATCGATCACCAGTACTTCTCCGGGTTCAATATCACGAATAAACTCAGCGTCGATTATATCGAACGCACACGTTTCGCTGGCAACACAATACGATCCGTCAACTTTACCCAGTGCCAGCGGACGAAATCCATTGGGGTCTCGTACGGCAATCAGCTTATCGTCGGTAAGCATCACCAGGCTGTAAGCTCCTTCCACCTGCTCCAGCGCATCAAGCACTTGCTCCAGCTGAGTTTCTTTTGGACTATGGGAAATCAGATGAAGAATAAGTTCTGTATCTGATGTGGTCTGGAACAACACGCCCTCTTCACGAAAACGATCGCGCAGCTGCTTGGCATTAGCCAAATTACCATTATGGCCTATGCTGATATTGCCTTTATGATAGTGAACTCGAAAGGGTTGGATGTTAGCTTCATTCTTTGACGCACCCGTAGTGGAATAACGGTTATGTCCGATAGCAGCACGTCCTTTCAACTCATTTTCGAAGATTTCCTGATCATCAAAAACATTCAACACCAGTCCAAAATCCCGGTGTGCAGGCATTATCCATCGATTTTTTTCTTCATCAAAATAAGAGGTGACAATACCAGCTGATTCCTGTCCCCGATGTTGAAGTGCATGCAGACCATAATAGGTAAGAAGGGCAGCATCCGGATGATTTTGAACTCCGAATATACCGCAATAATCGTGTGGCTTATCAGTCATGAATCTTGTGGATGATAAAGATTTCCGTGCCCTCAAAGTTAAGAAAAATCAGGCAGTAATTGATAACAAAAATCAAGGGTAGATATTATGTTTGAATGGTGAATAACCAAGAATAATGTTGAAAAGATGATAAGCCCATTATAGGTGATAAAAATATCACTGACGCGCGGGAAATAATTCCTGCGCTATGTGCTAATACTCGTCGGACGATGTAACCAGTCGGCCGACAAGGTTGAAATCCTAACTAATTAAATTAAGGGGCTTCTTTAAATACCTCGATTAGAAAAGAGATATGATCGTTAAGTTCGGTATCGATCAGTTCAGCGCCCTTTTGAATATGATCGCGGGGAACGTCAGCAGCAAAGCTTTTATCTTTCAGCTTTTTGGTGACCGAACTTATTTTCATATCGGCAAAACCATTGGGACGCACCAAGGAAACGGCATTCATAAAGCCGGACAGTTCATCACAGGCAAACAGATAGCGATCCATTTCGGTTTGTGGTTCACGACCCGTCCGTTCAGGCGCGTGTGCTTCTATGGCTTTTATAATATTCTCGGGATACCCGGCTTCCGGCAAAATATCTTCCACGGCCTTAGCGGGATGTTCATCGGGATATTTCTCCCAGTCAAGATCGTGCAGCAGTCCGGCTGTCCACCACCGATCAACTTCATTTGAGTTTTTGTTCAGCGATTCTGCATAAGCCTCCATCGCTGCGGCCACCATTCGACAGTGTTGCCGAAGATTTTCGTTCTCAATGTACTGGTTCAACAATTCGGTGGATTTATTCCTGGATTTCATAAACTCCCGATTTAGTATGAATAAAGTCTTGCGTTAACATTAATAGGAAACAAGAGCAGAATCAACCTGATTGTTCGAAAGAAAAACCACTAGCGCGGGAATTAATTCTCGCGCTATGGATGGAATTGCTTTGCTCATCTTATCATGATGCTTCCATATGTATTATAAAATAGAGAGAAAATTGGCAGGCCCTACGTAATATTTTGAAAAGTTAAGAAAGAGGGCTAGGGCGCGGAGCGCCTAAAAACTTGGTTCAGCCGCAGAGCGACTGAACGAGATAAGGAGACTTTCATCAGAGAAAGATCCTTTACAGAAAACTGTAAGGGCCTCAAAAAAGAACGAAATTTCCCCTCAAGAGGAGTGTAGGTTCCATGGGGTTCGGAACGGACGTGGGGTTTGTGCTAATAACTCGTCGGACGAGATAACCAGTCGTACGACGAAGGTGATAGGCAAATAATAAACCTCTTGCAGAAAACTGCAAGGACTTAAAAGTAAGCTCGCTCTTCGTAGCCTTGAGCAAAGGAGAGCGGGAGATCCCGAGGATTCGGGACGGCCTTCTCGTTGGTCAACGAGAATTCCAAATCGTTATGTTTTGAAGAGTACTCCTAAATAAAAAAAGCCCCTGCAGGTTTCTGCAGAGGCTTTATGAGAGCGGGAGACCGGATTTGAACCGGCGACCTTCTCGTTGGCAACGAGATGCTCTACCGCTGAGCTACTCCCGCTAATAAGTCAAAGAAAAAAAGCTCTTATCCTCCTTAGCTCTCGTAAGGAAGACTCCCGCTTTTCAAAGAGACCAAATATAACGTTCTGACACTATATATTTCAAATCTAATTTTAATTTTCTGCGGAAATTATTGACGGACCTTTTGGCGGACTTTGTCTGTCGAAATCTGTTCCTTAATTGTAGATTCATCCGGCAAAGAGGGGCGATCACGATAGCGATCTACGGTACAAATAAATCCCAGTGGCTCTCCCCTGTCGGCATGAAACTGGTGCAGCGTACCGGGAGCGACAAAAACGACATCATGCAGAGAAAGCTTATGAAGAGAATCCCCTAAAATAACTGTGCCTGAACCGCGGATGACCACCACCGAATGCGGATGACGATGATACTCAAAAGAGGTGTATCCGCCGGCTTCAATCTCAAAGTAACGAGTCTGAAAATTAAGAGCTTGTTCATCCGGCTGCTCCCCTAATAATGTATACCGATGAACTCCTTTATAGGTACTGCTATCATCCTTGTACTTTTTTTGAGGTATATCTTCCCACTGATAACCATCGCTCTTTATCACTTTAGAACTATCAGCCATAAAAAATATCAGCTTTGCATTAATATTGTCCGAAGTTGTCGTGAGCCTGTCTGAACTCCATCCGGATGTTCATACAGACTTCCGCCAATCAAAAACGCGGTATCATTTCCATATTTGGCTATCCATTTTGACACGTCTTCAATTTTCATCCCACCAGCAGGCATAGGAAAAGAGTCTTTAAAAGGTGATTGACCACTTCGAGCCGCTTCATTAATCCCTTTACATTCAGCAGTAGTAAACGAGAATCGCCCACCTTTATTGGGATAGATAACGAAGTCTGCTCCCAACGCCCGCCAAAGCTGTCCATATAAAAAACCAGGAGCTAAGCCCTGATTAGCAGTAGTAATTAGACTGCCCGAAAACGCAGGATGAGCAATTATCGGCAGGTCGATCTCCATTCGGGCCAGGCGGTGCATTGTCTCGAGTCCCGAAATATGCGGGCAGATCAGTACACCATCAGCTCCCAGTGCTGCAGCTATTTTATATCGTTCAATGGTATCAGGTGCAAACGCTGTTATATTAGGATAATAATAAGCCCGCCTCCCATTTTCGTTGGCTGCTCGTTGAACAGCAGCTGAACAAGCTCTAACCCGTTCTTTAAAAGGAGCAAACTCTTGGTCAGCCAGTCCGTGATCATCTTTGATGATATCGATACCACCTACAGCAAACTGATAAGCCAGCTCTGCCAGCCCATCAGAGGAGGTGCCAAGAGGTTTTAAAGCTGTTGCAGAAAATGGACGATCGGTAACCTCATATTTATTTCTAATTGAAGATATGCCGAACTGTGGTCCGTTAAATACTTCGGAGGATAAAGCTTCCCATTCAGCGCTGATAACCTGAATACCCTGCTGCAACGAAATATTTCCGTATAGCAAATTTAAAAATTGGGAGATATCTTCACCAACATCCTCTAGCGGCCATGCAATAGTCGTTTTATACTGTTGTTCATTCAGCTGTTCTATACTAACCGGTTTCCCTACAACCTTTTCTTGTATTTCAGAGCTAAGTACTCTTCGTGGCAATTCAACTGTTTGCTCGAGACAAATACCTTCTATTTTTTCATCGATATCTTCTTCCTTCTGAAGTGTGAGCCGGTATGAAATTTCGAAGGTCTTCATGACTGTAAGTTAACTGGCCTCATCCCCAATCTGCTAAAAATTATCTGTCAATACCGACAGTGTACTAACAATATTCGATCTTGTCAGCTTTTTTAGCTAAATCTAATCTCTGGAAAGTATCTTACGAAACCCTAATCGTTTCAGAACGCTTTGGTCCTTTGGATAAAATGGTCAATTCAATCCCCAAATAGTCCTGAATAAACTCCAGATACTTTTTAGCGTTGGTGGGCAAATCTTCGAAACTATCACAATCCTCAAGGGATTTTTGCCAGCCTGGCAGCGTCTCATACTGTGGTTCTAAAGAACCGATATCAGGCAGGTCCAGAGGGAATATGTCCGTTGACTCTCCGTCAATTATATATTCTGTACAGAGCTTTATCTCTTCAAAACCATTCAGGATATCGATCTTGGTAAGTGTAAGCTCATTCATTCCGTTGACGCGGACCGCATATTTCAATGCAACCAGATCAATCCATCCGCAGCGACGGGGACGACCGGTGGTAGCTCCAAACTCTTGCCCTGCTTCACGAAGTTGTTCTCCGAGCTTACCATCGAGCTCTGTGGGAAAAGGTCCATTACCGACACGTGTACAATAGGTTTTGGAAATACCCATCACTTTATCAATAGCAGTGGGGGCAATTCCCGAACCGGTACAGGCGCCGCCAGCTGTGGGACATGAAGAAGTTACGAAGGGGTACGTGCCGTGATCCACATCCAAGAGACTGCCCTGTGCCCCTTCCAGTAAAATATTTTTATCGTCTTCGATAGCTTCATGCAGCAAAGCGCTGGTATTTGAAATATAGGGACAAAGCTTATCGGCGATCTCCAACAGATCATCAACAATAGGTTCTGCCTCAATGGGATCGTGCTTATATATATGCTGAAGAGCCTCATTGATATCCGCAATATTGGCTTTCACTTTTTCGCGGAGTTGCTTTGGATGGAACAGGTCTGACATTCGAATACCAACGCGTGAAACTTTGCTCACATACGCCGGACCGATACCTCGTCCCGTAGTTCCGATAGCATCATCACCGCGATGTTCTTCTTTTACCTGGTCCAAAAGTTGATGGTACGGCAGAATAACATGCGCTGCCTTACTTATCTTGAGGCGATCCTGCAAGCTACCGCCAAGTACTTCTACTTCTTTAATTTCCTCCAGCAGTGCATGCGGATCAATTACAACGCCATTGCCAATCACGCATGTTGCATCCCCGTTAAAAATACCGGAAGGAATCAGATGCAGCACGATTTTCTTTTCATCGAATTCAAGGGTATGACCAGCATTAGCCCCTCCCTGATATCGTACAACGAAATCAGCTTCTTTGCTTAAAAGGTCTACAATTTTCCCCTTGCCTTCGTCTCCCCATTGAGCACCTACAACAACACGAATTGACATAAATATTAGTTAGTGGTTATCAGTTACGGGTTATTGGTATTAGGTTGGACCTTCTATTTACAATTATTGTAAAGGGTAATAAGTTTTCCCGAAGACTTGATTATTCCCAATAGCTGATCCAAATAACTAATAACAAGTAACCACACAAAAAAAGGGGGGTTATACCCCTTTTTTCTAAATTTAAATTTAAGCGGATTAATCTTCTTCAGAATCGGACTCAGCGTACGACTCTACAGCCTCTTCCAATGAATTGAAATTTTTGAAAACTGTTATGAGCTTTGTAATAACCAACAGACTTTCAATTTTATCAGTGGCGTTAGCCAGACGCAGATCTCCACCCGCCTTACGCATGGTGGTCAAACCGCCAATCAGCATACCAAGTCCTGAAGAGTTCATAAACTTAACTTTACCGAGATCAGCAACAATGTTTGTTTTGTCTTCTTCGATAAGCTCGTGCAGCTTTTCATTCAAGCTGACTGCGTCGGGACCTCCCATCACATTTCCCTTAAATTTAATAACGACACAATTATAACGCTCTGATACACTAAAATTCATTTGAAGTCTCCTGTTAGTTAGTATTAGGAGTTAAAGTTTAAGCTTTTTCTTTTCGGCGTTGTATCTCAACAACGGTAGCGCTGGCTACAAATAATGAGCTATAAGTACCAATAATGACGCCCAGCATCAAGGCAAAGGAAAAGCCTTTAAGAACTTCTCCGCCAAATATAAATAGAATGGTTACCACAAAAAAGGTGGTGACGGAGGTAATAACCGTACGGCTGAGCGTGTCGTTCAAGCTTTTGTTAACCATCTTGTCGTGATCCATGGTTTTATATAAAAGCTTATTTTCCCTGATACGGTCGAAAACCACCACCGTATCGTTTAGTGAGTAACCCACAATTGTTAGAAATGCCGCAATAATCGATTGATCGATTTGCATACTAAAGGGGGCAATCTCGGCGAAGAATGTGAAAACCCCAACTACAATAAGAACGTCGTGAAACAGAGCCGCTACGGCACCCGCCGAATAGGTCCAGTCTTTAAACCGGATTAAGATGTAAATAAAGATGACGATCAATGCAAATATAATAGCATTGATTGCTCCCCGTTTCAAATCTTCCGCAAAACGAGCCCCGACAATATCCGTTTTAATTACGGTAGCGGGGTTGTCTGCATAAACTTCAGAAACCGTGTCCATAATGATCGACTGGACTTCTGAAATATCCTGTGGGTTATCAGTTCGTATTAGGATCTCTTCGGGCGAACCGTAAAGTTTGACAACCGGTGTTCCGTCAAGCGGCTCCGTGAGCTCACTCCTGATATCAATTACATCAACCGGATTTTCAAATTCCAGGACAAACTCTTTACCGCCCTTAAAGTCGATACCGTATTGCAGGCCTTTGGTGAAGATCCCAATGATCGCCGCAAAAAGGAGTATGCCTGAAATGACATAGCCAATTTTGTGGGCTTTCAAAAAATCAAAATCAGGTGTTTCGAACCATCTCATAATTAAATTCCTGTATTCTAATAAGTTTAAATTCGTTTATTAACCGAAGCTTATTTCAGCTGATTTATCGCGTGTCAGGTAATCCACTATTACACGCGTGATAACAATTGCGCTAAATAATGATGCTACAATTCCAGCCATTAGCGTAACGGCAAATCCTTTAATGGGACCAACGCCGAAGCTGTAGAGGATAATCCCCACGAAAAAAGTGGTAATATTGGCATCCATAATCGCACTCATGGCGTTGGAATATCCGCCATCTATAGCTGCGCGGATGGTTTTGCCAGCTCGCTGCTCCTCCCTGATCCTGTCAAAAATCAGTACGTTGGCATCTACCGCCATACCGATCGTAAGTACAATACCGGCAATGCCGGGTAATGTGAGTGTTGCCTTAAAAGCTGCCAAAATTCCCATTATAAATATAATGTTGAGCAGCAGTGCAAGGTCGGCAATAGCACCTCCGGTCTGATAGTAAACGATCATAAAAATTGCCACGATTATAAGTCCTATCAGCGTGGAGTAAAAACCAGCTTGTATCGACTCTTCGCCGAGCGTAGCCCCTACCGTTCGCTCTTCGATAATTTCGAGCGGAGCAGGCAAGGCACCCGACAGCAAAATATTCACAAGGTCTTCGGCCTCTTGCACACTTTCCAATCCGGAAATGGAAGAACGGCCGTTAGAGATCTTGGTTTCGACATTTGGATAGGAATACACATAGCCATCCAAAACAATAGCTACAGGTTTGCCGATATTAGCGCCGGTAATACGTGCCCAACGGCGAGCCCCCTCGGCATCCATGTTCATGGAAACGCGCGGCTGGTTAGTATTTTGATCGAAGTTTACACTGGCTTCTTCGATAACTTCGCCGGTAAGTTCAATTTCTGACCGCACGGCAATCAGCTCAAACAGGTCTTGCCCCTGTTGAGTCTGCTGAAAGGGCGTAGCCCCCCACATCAGTTCAATATTCCGCGGCAGTAATTCTTGTACCTCGGGTTGTTGCAACAGCTCATTGACCCTGGCGGTATCGCGCCCGGTAGAATACCCAAAGACATAGGCCGAACGTCCCCGCGGATTAAGTACTTCGAGCAGGGGGTTTTGCTGTGATTGCTGCTGTGCCATTTCAGTGGTGTCGGAGGAGGTCTGCTGCTGTTCGAAATAATCGATAACCCGCTCCTGTGCATTATTTATTTCATCGGGTTGTCCCACCAGTCGAAATTCAAGCCGGGCCGTCCCCTTCAACAGGTCGCGAATTCGCTGCTTATCGGCTACCCCGGGCAGCTCAACAACTACGCGATTTTCGCCCTGTACAAAGATAGCGGGCTCGGTTACCCCGTAGCGGTCCACACGAGTACGGATAATTTCCATAGCACGTTCGACGGCAGAATTGCGCTGATCTTCGAGGTATGTTTGAATCTCTTCGTTTGTTGACCGCCGCGTGATGTTTTCGGTATCAGAGCGATAATAGCGGCTGAGTCTTGCATCGGGATTCCGCTGTTCAAACAGATTTACCATTTCATCAATGAAGTCGGTATTGTTTTCACGAGCTATCTGTTGGGCATCATCAATAACAGATATGAGCATATCGTCGGCATTATCGCCAGCCAGTTCTTTCAAAAACTGGGCAGTACCAACTTCCAGTGTTACATGCATTCCACCCTGCAGATCAAGACCGAGTGAAAGCGATTCTTCGCGCAAATTCTGCAGTCGCTGGGCATTTTCTTCTACATATTCTGCGCGCTCAGCCTCTGGCAAATCTTCAATATAATTTTGTTCCAACATGTGTACGACTGTTGGCCACAGATAGTAGATTGTAATTGCCAGAAAGGCGACAATAAATCCTATTTTTGTACCATTACCTTTCATAATAAATCGATTTAAAAAATTTAGAATTGAGTTTTGCTAAAAAACTGTGCCCGTTATTTACGCATAGGCACAAAGATAGAGGAAAGAAGAGGGATGCGTTACGGAGCTCCAATAGCAATGCTGTCTACCATGGGCTCTAGTACCACTCTAAAAAACTGTTTCCGGTCAAAAAACTGATTATTCTCTGAAAATGTAACATCGGATGACGCTATTGTACCAGGCACAAAACTACCAACGCCAAACTTATCTATTGTTGCCGAAACAAACAGCTTTGAAATATGCTTTGCAGGCGTGCCGGCCATTGCATTTTCTGCCTGGGACTGGCTCCATTCAAGAAACAGCAACTGATAAAGGTGTTGTGAAGCCATGGCCTCCGAAAAAGAAAAATCGAAGTTACCATTATTACGACTTACGATCTGCGAAGCTTCCTTAATTGTATTTTCAAGCTGACCGGGTGACTCTCGCAGGTTATTCAGCTCATTCTGCAAATCAGCACTGTCCGAAGATTTTGCCATCTGCGTTAACCAATTTGCAAAAGACTGGGGTGAATGATCAGCCTGAACAGGCTGCACCATATACAAGCTAAAGCCGGTCCATACGAGGACCGCCACAATAATACGGGCAATATGTGTGCGAAGTGATTGCATTAGTGGCGGAAAATAGGGAGAAAGTAAGAGTGGAACAAACGAAATTAAATTTACACTAATTGCCTGCTCGAAAAAAACGGAATCTTATTTTAACATCAAAAACCCGCAAATAGTTAATTTTTCTTTGTGCGTATGACAACCACTCCACTACTGCCCTCCATACCATAGCGAGAAGAGGCTTCATTTCCCTTTAACACCTCTATACTCTCAATATCATTAACATCTATCGAATTGGCTATCCTAAAAAAATAGCGTCCCATTCGGCTTCCATCCACTACAAAAAGAGGCTGATTATTTGAATTCACAGATTGGCTTCCACGGACTAAAACCTTTGCATCGTCACCTGTTCCCTGTACCATCAGGCCAGGTACTTTTCTTAGATAACTAGCTAAATCTATTGAGGAATCCTCAACCTGTATCCGTGAATTATTGTCGTTACCTGAGGATTCTGCCACTTCTCCGGTAGATGTACATCCCATAAATAATAGGATTAGAAGAATTTCTACCCCTATTAAACTATTAGCTACTTTCATAAATACCTCCCATAGGTGTTTAAATCATAATCCAGGCTGACGTCTTTGGATGTAAACCGCATCAATCCAGCCATAAAGAATAGTCAGCAGTAAGCTTGAAAATGTACTTAGCAAGAACACCCCGCCAAACGGCAATTCATTATCCAGCAGGAGTTCATTTCCAAGGATCAGTAATATCGTCAAACCAATAAAAACGGCAACACATTTTGCGAAGAACTTCATAATGACCTCACTTTAGATAAAGATTACCAGTAAGATGAAGAAAACTACTTTAACATACCAAGTAATAATTTAAAAACGTGCCAAGAATCAACTTATGATTTACAAAATCGATCACAGATACTTTCATAAAATTGTCTAATACGGGGAGCTTTTAAAACCAACACATGTCATGTTGAACTTGTTTCAACATCTGTAAGCAATTGTTCTTTAGAAGCTTTTAATTATAACTTCTGCTCCAGATCCTGAAATAAATTCAGGATGACACCCGGTTTAAAGCCTTCTTTAATACACAGCAGAGATTTGGAAAATCACGCCGTTATCTTCTGTTCTTTCTCCCGGTCAAACTCCTCTTTCAGAAATTGACCGGTGTAACTGTCGTCCATTTCGGCCACTTCTTCGGGCGTTCCTTCGGCTATAACCTGTCCGCCTTCTGCCCCACCCTCAGGACCAAGGTCAATGATCCAGTCGGCCGCCTTGATAAGATCAAGATTATGTTCGATGACGATAACCGTATTTCCTTTGTCCACCAGCTGCTGGCAAACATCAACAAGCATACGCACATCCTGAAAATGAAGACCAGTGGTAGGCTCATCAAGAATATACAATGTGTCTCCGGTACCTACTTTTGCCAGCTCGCGTGCCAGCTTAATCCGCTGTGCTTCGCCACCAGATAGCGTAGTGCTGGGCTGCCCCAGTCGCAGATAACCAAGCCCCACATCCACGAGTGTACCCAAAATACGATTAATGGCCGGAACTGAGTCGAAAAACTCATGAGCCTCTTTGATCGACATATCCAGCACATCAGAAATATTTTTGCCCTTGTAATAGATCTCCAGCGTCTCGCGGTTATAACGCTTGCCGTTGCACGTTTCACAATCGACATAGACATCCGGCAAGAAGTTCATCTCAATTTTTCGCACGCCGTCACCATTGCAAGCTTCGCAGCGACCGCCTTTTACATTGAAAGAAAATCGGCCCTGATCGTATCCTCGAATTTTGGATTCCGGCAGCTCGGCAAAAAGTTTCCGGATATGATCAAAAACTTTGGTGTATGTCCCGGGATTGGAACGGGGGGTTCGTCCGATCGGACTCTGATCCACGGAAATAATTTTATCCAGATTATCGATACCCTCAATTTCATCATACGGTAAAGGTACCGATTTCGAGTTATAAAATTCAGTAGACAGAATCGGTTCAATCGTTTGATTGATCAAAGAACTTTTCCCACTACCGCTGACGCCTGTCACACATATAAACTTTCCGAGCGGGATTTCCACATCCACTTCTTTGAGATTATGTCCGCGCGCTCCTTTAATCATGACCGATTTGCCATTACCTTCTCGTCGCTCATCAGGATAAGGTACGGTTTCTTCATCCTTCAGAAATTTAGCGGTCATTGAATCCGGATCAAGATCTTCAGGCGGACCTTCAGTTACAATTTCACCGCCGTATTCGCCGGCACCGGGTCCCATATCGATCACATAATCAGCCGACTCAATCGTTTCGCGATCATGCTCCACGACAATTACGCTGTTTCCTAAATCCCGCAGCGTTTCGAGTGATTGTATCAACTTGATGTTATCGCGCTGATGCAAACCGATGCTGGGCTCATCCAAAATATAGAGGACCCCAACCAGCTGCGTACCAATCTGCGTGGCCAGCCGGATACGCTGCGCTTCGCCGCCGCTAAGGGTTTGAGCTTCGCGATCGAGCGTAAGATAATTGAGCCCCACATTCAGCAGGAAATCTACGCGATCTCTCACCTCTTTCAGCACCTGGCTACCAATTTTCTGCTGGCGCTCATTCAGATCCAGATTGTTAAGCGTATGTCGCAACGTGCTTATATCCATGTTTACCAGCTCATCAATGGTATAATCATCAATCCGATACGAAAGCGCCTCCTTATTCAAACGCCCGCCGCCGCATTCGGGGCATTCTATTTTGCTCATAAACGACTTTGCTTTGTCGCGCTGTTTCTTGGAGCTGCTTTCGTCATATTTTTCGCGGATCATGTTGCTCAATCCCTTGAAGGAGTGCTTGTAGGTGACACTATCGTCGCGGAAATCATAGCTGACATCATACTTTTTATCACCACCGCCTTCGAAAAGCAGGTTCAGCTGTTCCTCAGAAAATTCTTTGATGGGAGTCTCAAAGTCCAAATCCATCGACTTCAGTACCGCATGCAACTGTTTAAAAGCAAAAATATCCCGTGGCTCACCAAGATAACGGATCGCTCCTTCCTCGATAGACTGTTCTTTATTCGGAATAACCAAGCTGCGATCCACATCATGAGTATAGCCGAGACCATCACAGTTCTGGCACGCCCCGTAGGGAGAGTTAAATGAGAACATATTGGGGGCAGGATCTTCGTAGGCCAGCCCGCTTTCCGGATCAAAAAGATTTTGGGAGAACAGGTGATCTTTAAATATAACTTCGCCCTCTTCTTCTTTGGGAACCGCAAGAATCACATTACCCTCGGCCATCTCCAGGGCCAGGCGCACGCTTTCAGCAATGCGTTTTTCGCTCTTTTCATTGATGACAAACCGATCGACCACCACTTCAATATCGTGCTTTTTATAGCGGTCAACCTTCATATCCTCTTCCAGATCCATAAACTCGCCATCTACACGCACCTGAACAAATCCCTGCTTCATGGTCTGCTCAAACAGCTCGCGATAATGTCCTTTTCGGCCGCGAACCACCGGTGCCATACAATAGGCTTTGGTACCTTCCGGCATATCCATGATCGTGGATATCACCTGATCGGTTGTCTGTTTTTCCATCTTATTACCCGACTTCCAGGAATACGGTACCCCAATCCGCGCATAAAGCAGGCGCAGAAAATCGTAAATTTCGGTGACCGTACCCACCGTCGAACGCGGATTCCGATTGGTCGTTTTTTGATCAATAGAAATGACCGGAGACAATCCATCAATAAAGTCTACTTCGGGACGTTCCATCATCCCCAAAAACTGCCGAGCATAGGCTGAAAGAGATTCCAGGAATCGACGTTGTCCCTCAGCATAGATTGTATCAAAGGCCAACGATGATTTACCCGATCCCGAAATACCAGTTACAACCACAAGCTGCTCACGGGGTATGTTAAGATCTATGTTTTGGAGATTGTGTTCGCGCGCGCCGCGGATGATTATGTTTTCTCGCAAAGGTAATACTAATTTTTTGGTTCAATTAAACTTTTAAAGATACGGATAAATCGTATCTTTTGAAGCCTGCAATACTTAAAAGATTTCAACTCGCAAAATACCGTTTATAACTGAATTTAAGCTGTTTTAATTCAATTTTGCATGGCTCAAAACTCAATTGATTTAGTTCCTCTTTTCAAATTCAGTTTCCATCAGTTTAAAAAGTATGCTTCGTTTGTTATCGGAGCAATGCTCACCTTCTTTGTGCTTGCAATCTTGCCACAAATATATTTTATGGCACGAGTTCCGGAAGAACCAAATACCCAGGCACAGCTTATTTCTTTTTTGATAACGCTGGTTCAGCTCTTCTTAAGTCTGGGCTTTATAAAGATCATGCTTTTATTGGTGCAGGATGAACATGTTGAAACAGCAGACATGTTCAATAATTTTCGTCCCTTTCTCAGCTATTTTGTAGCAAGCTTTTTATACGGTATTGCTACTGTCATAGGTTTACTGCTGTTGGTTATTCCCGGGATTTTTATTGCCATTCGATTTCAATTTTATCCCTATTTCATCCTTGAAGAGGACGTTTCTTCCTTTACCGCTCTGCAAAAGAGTTATTATTTGTCACAAAACCTCACCTTGGAACTCTTTTTACTAGGTGCAGTAGTCATTGCCCTTAACCTGGCGGGTATATTACTGTTCGGGGTCGGGATTATCCTGACATATCCGATCACTACAATGGCTATAGCAATCGTTTACAAAAGTTTAACAGAGGAAGGAAAATCCGTTCCGTCTGATTCGTATAAAGTATAGCACCAGAGGAACAACCTCGTCCCTGCACCGTTTAAAGAAAGTGAATTTCTATAACTAAAATCAGAACTATATCATGTCTCCAACAGCACCAAAAGAGATTCTAATATCTATTATATGTATATGTCTAATTCTGGTCTCATGTAAAACTACTGACTTTTCATCCGAGGAAAAATTATACCCCTATGTGGAAGATGATCAGGTGGGGTTCATAAATAATAATCTAAACACAAAAATCCCGGCGAAATTCAAGTTTATAAACAGCCGTGCGTGGCCCTATGAGTTTTCAGAGGGATTGGCAGCCGTCAATTTTTTGGGATCGATAGGATATATCAACCAGGATGGAGAAATCGAAATTGAGCCGCAATTTGATAGTGCGGGTCCGTTTCAGGATGGTCTGGCGCTCGTCAATATTAATGGAGAGTACGGTTTTATTAACAGATCAGGCGAATTCAAGATCGAACCCCAATTTTATGAGGCTTTCGGATTCAGCGAAGGACTAGCTGCTGTTCAGGATCACAGACACAGCGACTGGGGATTCATAAACAGGGATGGAAAGTATGAAATCGAACCTCGGTTCCAATCTGCCAAAAACTTCAGCGACAGCCTTGCGCTCGTTCAAACATCCGAACATAACGAATGGGGATATATCGATCGCAATGGTGAAATTGTCATAGAACCCCAATATGCAGAGGCAAAATCATTTTCTGAAGGCTTGGCCCCTGTCCAGCTTAATTTTCAGCAGTGGGGGTATATTAATGAAAACGGAGCCGTCATTATCTCTTCCCAATTTTTAGAGGCAGAACCTTTTTCTGAAGGTAAAGCGGTTGTGGCTATGCCTGAAAACGAAGAAAATCTTGAAGAAAAGAAATACGGATACATAAACCGGCGGGGACAATTTATTGTGGAGCCAAAATTTGACCAGGCTTTTGACTTCCAGGAGGGAGTTGCACGGGTTGCTATTAACGGCAAGTATGGCTTTATCGACGAACAGGGAAATATGATTTCTGACCCTATTTATGATAACGCCTGGAATTTCCAGGACGGTATGGCGATGGTCCAACTGGGAGGCAAATACGGATATATTAATAAAGAGGGTGTCTTTGTTTTGGAACCCTTAAGCTAGCCGTTACTTTATTATAAATTCATTTCCCAACTTGCGAGAAATTCCAGCATTGCTCCTATCCTTATATTTCGCTATCCTTAGGGGTTTATAAGAACGTAAGCAGAAACTACTCAAATGTACTCAAAGAAAACCGTGCCTCCTGAAGTCGCAAATCCTAACGACTGGTCTCCACGATCGTGGAAAAAATATCCGGTAAAACAACTACCTACCTATCCCGATGAGGAACAACTGGAACAGGTTTATCAGCAGCTGCGGAGCAATCCCCCGCTTACCACCTCATGGGAGGTTAACGCTCTAAAAGAAAAACTGGCGGATGTCAGTGCCGGCAAAGCATTTTTATTGCAGGGCGGCGACTGTGCTGAAAGTTTTGCGGATTGCAATTCTCCAAAGATCGTAAACCTGCTGAAGGTATTGCTTCAGATGAGCTTCATCCTGATTCATGAAATGGAGACCTCGGTAGTTCGGGTGGGACGTATTGCTGGTCAGTACGCCAAACCACGCTCACGAGATTACGAAATAGTGGATGGTGAAAAGATTCCGAATTATCGCGGAGATCTGATTAACAGCATTAATCCCACGCTTGAGGATCGTACGCCCGATCCCGAGCGACTGCTTACAGGCTATCACAAGGCGGCATCCACGCTTAATTTCTTGCGAGCTCTTTCTAATGAAGGGTTCGCGGATCTGCATCATCCCGAATACTGGGAGCTCGACTTCATGAAGGAAAATGAGTACTATCATGAATATGAGGCCATGGTGAATTCTATCCAGAAGGCCGTAAATTTTATGGAGACGATTACGCCCAATCAGTTTAATACGCTTCAGAAGATCAATGTTTATACTTCTCATGAAGGATTGAATCTCCATTACGACTCTGCACTTACACAGCGCGTACCGCGTCGTGACGGCTGGTACAACCTCAGTGCTCATCTCGTGTGGCTCGGAAATCGCACCCGCGACCTCGAGGGTGCCCACGTGGAATATCTGCGCGGCATCCGTAATCCAATCGGCATTAAAATTGGTCCCGGCTATGATCTGGACCATACGATTAAACTTATCGAGCGTCTGAATCCTACCCATGAACATGGCAAGATTATGCTTATCACCCGATTCGGAAAAGATGAAGTGGAACAGGGACTTCCCGATCTTATCCGAAGAATAAAACATGAGGGCATGCCCGTAGTGTGGAACTGCGACCCTATGCACGGCAATACTTTTAAAACCGAAAGCGAGGTCAAAACCCGAAATTTTGATGATATTATCTCTGAGATACGTAAAACGTTTGCTATCCACAGAGATCTGGGTAGCTATCTTGGAGGCGTTCATTTAGAGTTGACCGGCGATAATGTTACCGAATGTGTAGGCGGAGCTAACGGATTACACGAAGGACAACTGCACAAGAATTATGAGACTTATTGTGATCCGCGCCTCAACTACCAGCAGAGCCTTGAACTGGCGTTTCTTATCGCTAAAGAGTGGAATCAAAGCTATAATTAACAGTAGGCTGAATACAGTTGCAGTAGGCAGTAAAGTTACTATCACCTGCCAACTAACTGCCACAAATACAGTTATATGACGCTTTGACGAAAGAGGCAATGACATTTTTGAGCTCGGTTAATCCCATCCTGAAAAAAGCGCATACCACATTGGCTGATTGTCAGAACTATACCTTATAAAAGGTCTTGGCATACGTGTTGCTCATATAAAAGTGAGTTTGTTTGAAACACGATTTTTAACCAAAAACCATTGTGAGGTACTTATTATGGCTTTAACACGATATAATCGACCCGAGAGTGATCTTATGTCAAAGCGTTTTTCCGATATCATGGACGAATTTTTTAACGATGCTGTTAAAACTCGTCGTAACACATTCGTTCCCAGTATCGACGTTTCAGAAACTGAAGATCAGTTTCTGATTTCCGCAGAACTGCCAGGTATGGATAAAGATAATATTGATATCAGCCTGGAAAACGGCCGACTTTCTATCAGCGGTGAACGCAGCTTTGAAAAAGAAGACAAAGGCAAGAAATATCACCGTGTGGAAAGCAGCTACGGCTCTTTTGAACGCTCTTTCCAACTGCCCGATAATGTGGATGAAGAAAGTATATCCGCAACATACGAAAACGGATTGCTTAACATCTCTATCGACAAGAGCGAAGATAAAGTAAAGAAGCAAATTGAGATTAGCTAACATCTGCTGGTTTTCCCCAATAATTTGCGGAAGCTCTCGTGAAAAAGAGCTTCCGCTTCTTCTTTTTATAATTATTTGCACACAATAATCAACCTTTAGCAACTGTTTATTGAACGTCAGGAATTAAACAAATAACCAGTGACTTAAATCGAATCTTATCATGGAAAAAGTTCGCTCGTCTTATTTGCTATGGGTACTCGTTGCGGTCTTACTTGTTGGCTTTTATACCGTAGATATTCAGCCCAATCAAGCATCAATATTTTCGCTTCCTGATTTCTCTTCTTCCAATACAGTTGAAATCGAAGAAGCGGAGAGTAAAACTACTAAACAAGCCGATGAGGCTCCGTCACGTACTATTGCGGAACTTAATGATGCAATTGTAGATATTGCTGAAAAAACCAAACCGGCTGTTGTAACCGTTACAGTTACAAAAACTATTGAAACGCAACCTAATCCCCTTTCTCGTTTCTTTCGGGATCCGCGGGGTCAAGAACCTCAGGAATTTCAGCGTCAGGGACAAGGTTCCGGCGTTATAGTATCAGAGGATGGATACATCCTTACCAATAATCATGTGATAGAAGACGCCGATGAGGTAGAAGTACAGTTATATAACGACCGAAGATTAGATGCTGAAGTAGTCGGCACCGATCCCCTCACTGACATTGCTGTATTAAAGGTCAATTCCGATAATCTGAATGTTATAAAGCTGGGCAACAGTGAAAATGCCCGAGTCGGAGAAATGGTATTGGCCATCGGTAGTCCGCTCAGAACCGGATTGGCCCACTCTGTTTCTATGGGCATTATTTCTGCCAAAGATCGAACAATTGGTATCCTGGAACGCAGCGGCGGATACGAAAACTTTATTCAAACCGATGCCGCTATTAATCCGGGTAATTCCGGTGGTCCACTTATCAATATGGATGGTGAGCTCATCGGTGTTAACACGGCTATCGCATCTCGCTCCGGCGGTAACGAAGGGATCGGTTTCGCTGTACCGGCTGATATCGCCAAGCGCGTGATGAAATCAATTATTGAAAGTGGACGCGTTGTTCGCGGTTATTTAGGTATTACTGATGGTGGACAAGTTGATAATACAATGGCTCGTGCGCTGGGACTCGACAAAACACATGGTGTAATTGTAGGGAGTGTCGAAGATGGCGGACCGGCTGATAAAGCAGGTCTTCAAGAAGACGATGTCATCCACAGTGTGAATGGGAAACCTGTTAAAAATTGGAGTTTGTTCCGCACAGAAATTGCCACTTCATCTCCCGGAACCGAGGTTGAACTTGGCGTAATTCGAGACGGAGAAGAGATGGAAATTACCGTTACACTTGGTGAGCTGCCGGATGATTTAGCAATGGATACCCAGCAGCCTCAGCAAGAACCAAGTATGGAAAAGCAGTTAGGTTTTAGTATCCAAAATCTAACTCCTGAAATTGCACAAAAGCTGGAACTTGATCGAAATCAAGAAGGTGTTGTTGTAACAGATATTTCACAACAAAGCGAAGCTTTTCGCCAGGGACTTCGTCGGGGATATGTAATCACTGAAGTAAATCGTCAACCGATCTCTGATGCCAGAGATTTCGAAGAGATGGTAAATAGTGCAATTGAACAAAATGAGGATGTTATATTGCTTCGTGTTCTGACTAATAATACAAGTCAGCTGATCGCCTTTGAACTCTAATTTCAAAGACACAGTCCTAATTAAAAAGCCCTCCGGCTAAAGGAGGGCTTTTTTTATGACAAGCTGACGAAATTTGATGAAATCTTTGACAAAACGTTAGCTTTTTTCACGTGGCACTTTATTTGCTTTTTTGTTAGATAGCAAAGAATTAACTGTAGTAGTTAAAAACTTTTATGGAATACAAGAACTATTACGACATACTCGGTGTCAGCAAAAACGCCTCTCAGGATGAAATTAAAAAGGCGTATCGTAAAAAAGCGGCTAAATATCATCCTGATAAAAATCCCGACGATCCGTCGGCCGAGGATAAGTTTAAAGAGGTCGGAGAAGCATATGAGGTTCTGAGTGACCCCGAAAAACGAGAACTATATGACAAAGTGGGTAAAGACTGGAAAAAATACCAACGTGCCGGCGGTACGGCGGATGGTTTTAACTGGTCCGACTATGCCCGTCAAAACCAGGGAGGCGGCCGCGGCGGCTTCAGCGGTCAACAAAGCTATCAATTTGATTTAGATGACCTGTTTGGAGGAGGCGGTGCCCGCAGCCGGCGTGAAAGCGGTGGCGGTAGGGGCGGTGGATTCTCCAGCTTCTTTGAAGCCATCTTCGGAGGGGGCGGAAGTCCATTTGAACAAGCCCAGCAACAGCGAACGCAGGGTCGCAGGTATCAAAGCAACGCCCGAAAACAGGATGAGGTAAAACGAAACATTAAAGCAGAAGTTACCATCTCTCTGGAAGAGGCCTATAACGGTACTTCAAGAACAGTTCGTGTAGCCGGTGAAAAGATGAAAGTTAAAATTCCTGCCGGAATCAAAGATGGACAGCGACTAAAGCTGAAAGGGAAAGGCGGATCTCACACACGTGGCGGCGCCCGCGGAGATCTGTATTTGACAGTCCGGGTCGATATGCCCGAAGGGTATGAGCGAAAAGACAATAACATCTATTACGATCATCCCATCGATCTGTATACCGCTGTATTGGGTGGAGAAACGGTAGTTAAAACCTTAAGTGGAAAAGCTAAACTTAACATTCCGGCCGGAACTTCAAGCGGCAAACTTTTCCGTCTCAGCGGCATGGGTATGCCAGAATTCCGAAATCCATCCAAAAAAGGAGATCTGTTTGTACGTATTCTGGTCCAGGTGCCGGAGAAACTCTCCCAAGAAGAAAAAAAGCTGTTTAAGCAGTTGGCTAATAAATAATTTCCCAGATTCTAAACGGCCGGAGCGCCCGCTCTGACCTTTTTATTTTATATCTTGAAATAGAGCGTCTGGACGAGATAGGCAGGCATGTTTGTTCTTTCAGAGGCTGTCTCACGCGTCAGAGTGTGCAGAACCAGTGAGGCTATTTACTGCATTAATGAGTCTTTCGATAAGTGTAATCCCGATAGTTGACGTAGAGCGATGCCATCAGCGCCAGGAAAAACAGCACGACCGTTGCTGTATCAACAAGAGCAGCGTTAACATCAAATCCGGTGAACAGCTCAATTAAAAATTTGATGTAGGAGTTGGGCATATCGATATAGCCCAACTCGCGGCGTACCTGCCAGTGCCAATCGGTACAAGGACAATAGCCAAATCCGTACCATATCCCCAGGAAAACCCATGAAAACGCTGTTAGCAAAAGAGTGGCCAAATTCCACGGACGGGTTGATTGCCAGATCCAGCCAAAAAGATTAAACAGGATAAGTACGGTATGAAAGATGATAAAACCGATATCCAGCAGCTCGTACATATCCATGAACCGATGTTAAAAGTGCAAAAACTATTTACGTTTCTATTAAAAAGTAGTGATATTCTTCTCCGCACAAAATCATCAATATAATTGAAATGGCTATGTATTTTATCCTCCTGATTGCAGCACTGCTTATATTCCCTGTCGAAGATTTACAAAACGAACAACTCTGGGGGAAAACAGGCCATCGTGTGGTGGGTGAGATCGCAGCGGAGCATCTGACGCCAGAAGCCCGTAAAGCAGTAGATCGCGTGCTGGGTCCGACTTCAACAGCTATTGCCAGTACATGGATGGATGAGATTCGATCGGATCCTGATTATGATCATACACACGATTGGCACTGGGTGACAATTCCCGATGGAATGACCTATGAAGAAACGGAGAAAAATCCCAATGGTGATCTGATCAATGCGATCCGAACGTTTATTAATGAGCTGAAGAGCGGCAGCCTTTCGGCCGAAGAGGAGGAAGAGAAACTGAAAATGCTTATTCATTTGATTGGGGATATCCATCAGCCGCTGCATGTAGGCACAGGTAAAGATCGCGGCGGCAATCAGACAGAAGTGGAATGGTTTTATGAGCCATCCAATCTACACCGCGTGTGGGACAGTGAAATGATTGATGATACCAAACTGAGCTATACTGAATTTTCGGATGCGATTAATCATCCGACTGATGAGCAAATAGCTGAATGGCAAGACTCAGGAGTACTCGACTGGGCCTATGAAGCGATGGCACTGCGCGATCAAGTCTATGATTTGCCGGATGATCATCAGCTCGGTTATCGCTATCAGTATAAAAATCGTGATCTGCTGGATCGTCAACTGCTTAAAGGCGGGATTCGTCTGGCAGGGGTATTAAATGAGATTTACGGCAGCTGACCTTGGGAACCGCAGAGTACGAATGGTGAATTTAGAATGATGATGTGCCCATTTTGACATTCATAATTCCTTGTCATTATTCGTTATTCCCATAAACTTCTTTCATCACTTTTTCGTGAGCGGCCATCGCATCTTCGCCCCAGAGTACAAAACGTATAAGCTTTACTGATGTCAGTTCGTCGGCTCTTTCTCTTATCGTTTCAAAAGCCACGCGTGCCGCATCTTCCATCGGATAACCGAATGCCCCCGTTGATATCGATGGGAAAGCGATACGCTCGATTTGATGTTCTTCGGCCAGCTGCAGCGCATTTGAATAACAGTTGGCAAGTAATTCGTCTGCGGGCTCATCCCTGCCATAAACCGGACCCAGGCAATGAATAATGTATTTATTTGGCAGGTTATGTCCGCCCGAAATAACGGCTTCGCCGGGCTTTATCGGCGCCATCGGCCGCGTCTCCTCTGTCAGTTCGGGCCCTGCCGCTTTATGAATAGCACCAGCCACACCACCGCCGGTACGCAGTTCTGCATTGGCCGCATTGACTACGGCATCAACATCTTCCTGGTTGGCAATATCTCCTCGTTTTAGCTCAATGGTTACATCTGATAACGTTGTCTCTTTCATAGCTTTTTACTCTGGTTCAATTTATTAGCAAAACATAAAATTAGATCTTCAAATTCAAGTAATAATAATATATACCACATAGAACCGCAGAGAGCACAGAGTTAATCGAAGTAAAACTAACACCTCACACGTTACGAAGCTACTGCTTCGTAACGTATTTTGGGTATGACAGCCATTCCCAAGCTGGAGCTTGGAAACGAAAATAATAACGTCTTTAATCTTATTATTCTATTTGAAAATAGAACTAATAGACGATCTCTGTTGTCCCTTTTGGCTTGATCCAAAAGGGACTAAAAAATCAAGGTCCTCCGTGGAATCCTCCGATTTATCGGAGGGCTACTTTGTAGCATTCCACAGGACGGGCTGATGAATTGTGTACTTAGCTTCTGCCTGTAGGATGCGTGAATTTTAATGGTCCTTTTCCTTCTGGTAACATGTATTCGTCTATTACCGGTACAAAATCCACAACCGCATCCTTTTGGCTTCAGCACACAATTCTAAGGCCGGCTAAAAAACCGTAAAATCTACACCGAATAATGCATCTAGTTTGTAGTGAAGATTAACAAGATTGAAATAAACAAGAACAGGGATTTCCCCGGCCTTAGAAAAGTAGACCATCTGGCTAGGTGGAGACGGTGGTGAGGCTTAAAATAATTTCCTGTCCGATGATCCGTGAGTTAACGGATCAAGTATAAATTATTTTCCGAACCACCGGCGGAACCTGATGGGATAGTTTTCGTCAGCCTTGACCTTTTACGAGCCTTTTGGGTCAAGCCAAAAGGCGGAAGAAACAGCTTTGTCATGCTTGCCGTTATAGGTCTCGTTGTTCTGTGCCCTTTTTGGATAAGCAAAAAAGGAACGAAAAGAAAGCCTAGTTTCCTGCATAGTCAAGAAAAATGTACTCTCACTTTTAATCCTGACCGTATATATCCTGTAAATTTAGTTAACGCATCCTGACACCAACCTGCCAAAGAGACTCCCTCCTGCCGAGAATTGACAGTTTACCTACCAATATTGCAGTTTGCCCCGAAAAGCGTCAGTTTAATCAGTCTGTAATACTGAAATTTAGACATATTTTATGGTTAGGTATGAAATTGGCAACAATACTATTGAAATAACAAAAAGAAATTTCTCACAAAGCAATATGATCTGTTATGAACTTGGATAAACTAACACTTAAAGCTCAGGAGGCTGTTCAAGCAGCAGTAGAATTAGCCTCCAATAACAATCATCAAGCGGTGAGTCCCACTCACCTGCTTATGGCTTTTCTGTCGGATACCGATAACGTCATCAACACTATTTTAAATAAACTGGGCGTTCGGCTTCCGCAACTGAAATCGGAGCTCGAGCAGCGTATCAATAAACTGCCGACAGTAAAGGGAGCATCGGTTTCTGGGCAATATTTGTCTAATGATTCAAAAGAGGTTTTCGACAATGCTCAAAAATCAGCCGACAAGCTGGGCGATGAATATATCAGCTCGGAACATGTGCTTATCGGTATGCTGGACTCGAAAGGTGAGGCTGGCAGCCTGCTGAAACAACAAGGGGTTAAAAAAGACGATATTCTGAAAGTGCTTGAGGATGTCCGGGGCTCACAAAAGGTTGATGATCCCAATGCGGAAAGCCGCTACAATGCGCTTAAAAAATATGGACGCGATCTGAATGAACAGGCCGAAAAGAACAAGCTTGATCCGGTAATCGGACGCGACCAGGAAATTCGTCGTGTAATGCAGATTCTTTCGCGCCGTACCAAAAACAATCCGGTTCTTATCGGTGAGGCCGGCGTTGGTAAGACAGCTATTGCCGAGGGGCTTGCTCTGCGTATTAACAAGGGCGACGTGCCCGAAAGCCTGAAGACAAAACGCATTGTGGCGCTCGATATGGGTGCGCTGATGGCCGGCACGAAATTCCGCGGAGAATTTGAGGAACGGCTTAAAGCTATTGTCAACGAGGTTCAGGACTCCGAAGGAGAAATCATTCTGTTTATTGATGAGATTCACACCCTCGTCGGCGCCGGTGCTACTGAAGGCGCTATGGACGCCGCCAACATCCTTAAGCCGTCACTGGCTCGCGGTGAGCTGCATGCTATTGGCGCTACTACGCTGGATGAATATCGGAAGCATATCGAGAAAGACCGCGCTCTGGAACGACGCATGCAGAAGGTGCTGATCAATGAGCCTTCAGTTGAAGATACCATTTCGATTCTGCGGGGATTGCAAGAGCGATATGAACTTCACCACGGCGTTAAAATACGAGACGACGCCTTGGTTGCAGCGGCCGAGCTATCACATCGTTATATCAGCGATCGGTTTTTGCCGGATAAGGCTATCGACCTGATTGATGAGGCAGCTTCACGACTGCGACTGGAGATCGACTCCATGCCTGAAGAGCTGGATCAGATTGAGCGACAAATTCGTCAACTCGAGATTGAGCGCGAAGGGCTCAAAAGAGATCAAAATGAGGAAAAAATCCAGAATATTGAAAAGGAGCTCGCAGATCTCGAAGAAACGCGCAAAAGCATGCGCAACCAGTGGGATAACGAGCGCGACCTTATCAAGAAAACGCGCGATCTCAAACAAGCTATTGAGACAGCCCGTAATGAAGCTGAAAAAGCAGAGCGCGAAGGTCGATATGAGAAAGTAGCCGAATTGCGATATGGCACTATTAATCAGCTGGAAAAAGATTTGGAGGAAACCCAGGAAAAGCTGGAAGAAATACAGGCTGACCGCGCCATGCTCAAAGAGGAAGTAGAGTATGAAGATATTGCCGATATCGTCTCTCGCTGGACGGGTATTCCGGTACGCAAGATGCTGCAAAGTGAACGTGAGAAACTGGTACATCTTGAAGAAGAACTGCATAAGCGCGTGGTAGGACAAGATCCCGCTGTTGAAACAGTATCGAATGCTGTACGACGTTCACGCGCCGGACTACAAGATGCCCAGCGTCCGATTGGCTCATTCTTTTTCCTCGGATCAACGGGCGTGGGTAAAACGGAACTTGCTCGCTCACTGGCCGATTTCCTCTTTAATGACGAAGACGCTATGGTGCGTATCGATATGAGTGAATACATGGAGCGCCACAGCGTCAGCCGGCTTGTTGGTGCGCCTCCGGGATATGTCGGATATGACGAAGGTGGTCAACTGACAGAAGCTGTACGACGTAAGCCGTATTCGGTAATTCTTTTGGATGAGATCGAAAAAGCTCATGCCGATGTGTTTAATATGTTGCTTCAGGTACTTGATGAAGGTCGGCTGACCGATAATAAAGGTGTTACAGTCGATTTTACGAATACAATCATCATCATGACCAGCAATATCGGTTCGCATCTGATCTCTGAAAAAATTGAAGAGACCGGAGGCGAATTTACGGATGAAGTCTACAACAAGCTGCAAGATCAGCTGATGGATCAGCTTAAAAAACAGATTCGTCCCGAGTTCTTAAACCGCGTCGACGATGTGATTGTATTTCATCCGCTGGAGAAAGAACACATCCGCGAAATTGTGGATATTCAGCTGCAACGAGTCCATAAGATGCTCGAGAAAAAGGATATCACACTTTCTATCTCGGATAACGTTAAAGACTGGCTGGCCGATCGCGGATACGATCCCGTGTATGGTGCTCGTCCGTTAAAGCGGCTTATCCAGACAAAGATTATCGATAAGCTGGCTACCGAGCTGATCAAGCGTGAGGAGGAAGCTGAAATTCATTTTGAAGCAACGATTAGTAAAGACGGCGAAAGTATCGAATTTGCCGAAGTGTATGACGATGCCGAAGCCTGGGCAGGCTAACGAACTGCAGAACAGCGAACAGGGAACATCGAATTTTGATCTATTTTAATTCATCAATCGATATTCCTTGTTCTGCGGTTCATTTTTTACCTGATAGCACAACTCAATGACTAATAACCGATCTGGTTACGTATCTCTACCCAAAAATCTGGTCGCGTACCTCTGGTGCGCGGCTTTTTTCTTTTCAAGGAGAGTTCTTTATGCATAGTGTTCACAGGGGAGCTCATGAAAAGTCATTAGCGCGGGAATCAGTTCCCGCGTTAGTAATTTTGTGGGGTATGTGCATTCCCAAGGCTGGAGCTTTGGAATGAGACATGAAGGAGAAACCCAAAACGAGCTCAGAAAGAACTGGCGGTCCTACTTACTTTTTTTCGCAGTTGCCATTTCTTTGCGAATGGTGGCACATAACGTTTCAAAAGCTTCATTTTTTGTCAGATAAGCAGAAGCCCCGGCACTTTGCATATCTTTTATAACTTCCTGGCTGTCATGAAGTGAAAGACCAATGATTCGTACATCCGGCATATCAGCTTTTATTTTTTGTGTGGCATCAATACCATCCATCACAGGCATATTTACATCCATAACAATAATATCTGGCTTCATATTTCGGGCTAAATTTACTGCCTCCTGACCGTCAGACGCTTCTGCCAGAATCATCAGATCATCCTCCTTCTCAATCAATTGGCGAAGTCCGCGTCGTACCATATCATGATCATCAACCAGCATAACCTTGATTTCCCGGTCCAGTTCTACTTTATATTCTTTTCCAGATGAAATCGCGAACTCTTCTTCATCATTAACGACCGGTATATTTGATTGGTCCTTGGTTTTCAGAGGAGCCAGCAGTGTAGCAGTTGTTCCCACTCCCGGTTCCGAATTGATTTCAAAATCACCCCCATGCCAATCCATTCGCTCCTGGATATTAAACAGACCAAAGCCACCCTCTTTAGTAGGTTGAGGCCTATTTTCCTTCATTTCGAAACCACTACCCTTATCTCCTACGGTAACCTGTACCTGATCATTAATACGCTTCAATTCCACTCGTGCACTGTTAGTATCAGCGTGTTTGGCTACATTCAAAAGCAACTCCCGTACCGACTGGTGGAGAATTGTACGTATTTCTTTTTCAACAGGCTTTGGACTGCCATCATCTTTTACCACAATATCGAGTCCCTGCTTTTCCATCTTTTGTATCGTCCAGTACAATACTTCAGTGACATCTTCCTTATCAAGAGCAGGCGGTGGTTTTAATTCCGACATCAGATTCTGATTATAGTCAAGAGCATCACTGATTACCTTTTTTAGCTCTTTAACGTCAGAAGGAGTAGAATCCGGGAAGTGGGTAAACTCCAAAGCATCAACCTGCATCTTAGCAACAGTAAGCATTTGTCCCAGTTTATCATGCAGTTCCGAGGCCAAACGCTGACGTTCCATTTCTTCGGCCTTGTTCAACCTTGATGCTAAAGACTGGAGCTGCTTTTGGTAAGATCGCAACTTCTTCGTTCGCTGCTCCACTCGTTCTTCCAGTGTTTCATTTATCTCTTCAAGCTGTTCTTTGGCATGCTGACGCTCCGTTAAATCAATCCCTTGTACAAAAATACCTGTAATTTCTCCATCGGGATCGCGAAGCGGCTGATACACGAAATCCAGGTAATGCTTTTCAGGACCTCCTCCATCTTTATGCAAAACAACTTCCACCCCCTGACCACGATACGGTTCACCCGTCTCATAAACATCATCCAGCAAATCGATAAATCCCTGTTCTACAGATTCAGGAATAGCTTCCCTCGCAGGTTTGCCAATGATCTCTCGATCACCTACCAGTCGGCGATAAAGGTCATTGGCTCGTTTAAAAACATGATCTGGTCCCTCCAGAATACACATAAAAGAAGGAGCTTGTTTAAATATGTTACTGAGCTTCTCTTTCTCTGCTTTTATTTCTTTAAGCAGTTGTTCACGTTCAATATTAGCCTGCTTACGATCGGTGATATCATTAAAAAGAACAGCAACTTTATGTTCCCGGGGATCTCCGATTTGAAATGCATACACATCAAACCAGCGCTCCATCCCTTCAGAATATCTCTCAAAACGCACTGACTCCCCTGTCGTAACAACTTTACCATAGGTATCGAACCATTCATCTTCCAGTTCAGGTAAAACCTCGCTCGCTTTTTTCCCCTCTACATTCTTCACGCCAGTATGTTCCTCAAAAGATGCATTCACCTCCAAATAACGAAAATCGTCCGTGTTACTATTTTCATCAAACAGGAGTTCTATGATACAATACCCCTCATCCATCGATTCAAATAACGTGCGGTATTTTTCTTCACTCTTGCGAAGCTCTTCAACAATCTGGCTTAGCTCTGAAGATTCAGTGCTGGTTATAAATACCCCACCTACCTTATTATTTTCATCAGGAATAGGACTAAACGTAAAATCAAATTGTCGCTTTATTTCACCGGAAAAAGAAAGGGGCTGTTTATCAACTTTCGTCATTTCTTCTTCAGCAAAAACCTGCTTGATCGGGGAATAAAATAATTCCCAATCATCTTTCAATACTTCTCGTGCCGGTTGCCCCAAAGGAATAGAATAGTTCTCTCTGAACAAATTTCTCCACGCATCATTACAAACAAATACAAGCTCCTCTCCCCAACAAATACAGGAAGGGGCTTGTGAAGCCAAACAAATATTTATTGCTACGCGCAAGCTATGCGGCCACTGCTCTACAGGACCAAGTGCAGTTTGGGACCAGCTTCTGTTGCGAATCTCATCATTCATGTAAGTATCCTCCCTAAATTTGCTATTTTTTAAAAAACCCTATTGTCTTAACTATGCCAAACAGCTGTAAGATGTTCCAACGAATGGGATCAGAAAGAGACTTCAAGATCGGTTTATATCTCGTGATGTCATGGCTGTGATTGAACTATTTTAGCTGAAAAATATTGTCTGAATTTACTGATTATCAGAAGTTAACGCTCATTTCAACAAAATCATTTTTTGTACTATCGATTGATCTTCAAATTCTAATCGGCAAAGGTATATACCCGATGCAAAGTCGGATGCATTCCAGGTTTCGAAATGGCTGTCGGCTTCATAGAATTGATTTGTAACTTCGAAAACCATTCTGCCAGTTATATCCCATATTGTAATACGTACATTGCCAGGTTTCTCTATGCCAAAGTTGATTGTTGTTGATTCCGAAAATGGATTTGGATAATTGTTCAACTGGGCAACCTCCGCTTCTACTTCATCAATATCACCAATTTTTGTCTTTACATTTTCTCGGACTTGGGCAAGCTGTACATATAAATTTTCACCCGGACAAAGTGTGCTGCACCCGTCACGATGTCCACTAATAGTGTATAGATTCAATCCGCTCGACGAATGAAAATCCCGGATAACAGGGTCAATATTTTTTTCGTCGGATTTCCATGCCAGCAACTCCTCGAGATTGCTTAAGGCATCCGGAGAGGAAGTAGTTTCCTCAAAATTTCCCAGCAGAGCAACACCCATCGTATTCGAATTTTTACCACAGAAATGAGCCCCCTGCACTTCGTCATTGCCGTTGATCCATCCTCGTCCCTGATAAATAATGCCATTAGGATCAACAAGCCAGTTATAACCGATATCGCTCCAACCATTCGTATTTACATGATAATCCCAGATACTTCGAACCACGGCCGGCCAGTCTGATGAACTATTGGTTCCCGCTGTGTGGTGAACGATCTGATGAGTCACATCAGTTAGTGACACCGACCCGCTCGGCTCTTGACCGTCCGGACAGTCCCAGTCGGTTCGCGTTTCGTACTCGGGCATTGGATAATCTCCGGCTACTGACTTTTGGCGGTCAGGATATTGGGCAGCTTTTTCTTTTAACTCCTGGAGTTTTTTCGATGGGGTGACTCCGGGACTTGTAAATGAGAGTTGTAACAATTCCAAGGTAACCGACTCGGTCAGCACTACTTTAAACTGTATAAACTTTGTCATCTCAGACAGATACTGCAGCGCTCCCACCACCGTATCCTGGTGTGTCGTCAGATGCTCATCTCTCTTAACAGACATCCATTCCGACCACTGCTCGCGATCCGCCGAAGATCTAATTTGAAACTGAATATCTTCAGGCTTTTTTGTGGATTTACGTTGTATCCACCGGCTGCCGATTGCTAAAAACGGAGCAATACTGTCTACCGGAACCGTTATCTCCTCAGAAAGGAGAACAGCCTGTTGAGCAGTGTCAGATGTCTCAATACCCTTTGGTGTTTGGCTGGCATTTTCGATCGACTTCAGTTCTTTCGTAGTCTTAAAATCGATGTTAAGATACTCTGTTTTAATTTTTGTGGAATCTCCGGTCCAGGCTGAGCTATTACTATACTGTTGAGCACTGACTCTCACTGGCATCAGCAAAAATGCCAACATACAGCAACTAACAAATGTTATACGAGATGAAGCCGAATTCATGTCCTAATTCTATTACAATTCTTTGATAAGAATTGAAAAATTTTTATCAGGAACTCCAAACTATCTCACTACTCTCAAGCAGGAGCTTGGAGATGCTTCATTCCCAGGCAGAGCTTGGGAATGAGATTGGTGGTGGAGCTTGCGGATATGAAAATAAACCACAACATCTCATCCCGAAGATCCCGCTTCAGGATGTCTGTTTGGAAGCTCTGCTTCTAATAATTAGAACCAACTGATTAGTATAAAAGATTCTCAGGATTCAATCCCTTTAAATCATCAGCCACAAACTTGCGTCCCTCGCGGACTTTTTCTCCATCCAGATACACATCCGCGCCGATGCAAACAAGATCCCAGTGAATATTACTCTCGTTGCCATTGGTTGCAATTTCATAATCGTTGCCGAGCGTCAGGTGATTTGATCCGTAGATCTTCTCATCAAACAGGATATCGTACATCGGCTCTTCGATAACGGGATTAAGACCAAAGCTGAACTCTCCGAACCGACGCGCCCCCTCATCCGTATCTAAAATCTCTTCCAGCGCCTCATTATTGGATGAATCAAAATCAACTACTTCACCATCTTTAACCTCCAGCTTCACGTATTCAAAAGGCTTTCCCTGATACACACTGGGAGCATACGAAATATGTCCGTTTACGGAATCCAGGATCGGTGACGAAAACAACTCACCATCGGGGATATTTCGCTTGCCAAAGCAGGGGATCCACGTCTGGTCCTTGACAGAAAATTGGATGTCAGTGCCTTCACCTTCCAGGCGAATCATATCCGTCTTTTCAAGGCGATCCTGCAACGGCTGCATAGCTTCAGCCAGCTCAGAATAATCCAGCAGACAAGCTTTATAATAGAATTCACGGAAACGCTGCGTAGGCATCTTTGCGTTCATGGCAAACGCCTCCGACGGATACCGAAGTACCACCCAGTTGGTATTGTTGACGCGCTCTTTATAATGCACCGGATCCACAAAATAATCGGCGTAGGCTTTGTTGGCTTCCTTGCTGACATCGGCATGCTCATAAATATTGAGCGCTGCCCGAACGCCCACAAAAGCATCCATCTGCTTCATCAAGGGCAACTGATCTACTTCGGTCTGATTTTTCCAGAATTCCTCATCCCCGTTCTCCACAAGCATGCGGCGGATTTCAGTGTCTTCGATCTGTATAAAGGGATTAACGTCCATGGCCCGCGCATGTGCTACCAAGGCCCGCAACAAACCGATGCCGTTCAGTCCTACCAGCTGCAGCATCACATTTTGTCCCGTTTCCAGCTCACAGCTGAATTCTAAAATTTTCTTTGCTAATTCCTGATCTTGTTCGTTATACATCACTAAATCTTATTTTTTACGTATTTCGTATTGCGTATTTTGGTTAAATACTTGATAATGGAAAATCAAACTCATCCAAATCTCCTGGAATTTTGTACGTTAGATCCGGTTCTTTAATTTTGGAGCCTCTCGTTTTGGGAATGACACGTAACAGCATTTTAATTATTTCAGTTAATAACGCAAGTCTGGATCCAAAAAGCTCATCCGATAAGGAATGTCTTACACTATAATACCATCCTCTGCATTCTCGTGCGGATCCCATAGCATACTCATAAAAACGAGCTTGATCCAATTTTGATCTCCTGGAATATCCCTCAGAAATATTTGAACTTACTGATCCCGCGGACCTATAAAGTTGATCACATGATGAAAGCAACAGCTTATTCTTCGATAAATGGTTCACGTCCTCCCATGCAATATCCACAAGAAACAAAGCATATCGATACACTTTCATTTTCCACAGAGGATCACCGGTCATATCATCCGGAACATTTTTAACCCAATTTTTAAATTTCATAACTCCCGTAATCCAATTAGTAATAAAATACGCAATACGAAATACGCAATACGACCCAAAAACTCAATACTCATAATTCCACTTTAGATCTATACCCTGTCGGATGTCATCTCCCTGCTGAATTATCAGCTTTAAGTTTTCGCGTAACATATACTCCAGCAGAAATCCCGTATCAGGGGTCGAGCCGGTAAGCACATTCTGTATGGCAAAAAATACTTTAGGATTAATATACCAGCCCGTGGTAATAGCCGTACCCGTTTCTCCGCCGACGTGTGTGTTATCAATTCTTACGACATCAATGCCGAGCTTTTGCGTAGCCAACGTCTCCACACGGTCTAAAAGCACATCCAGTGCTACGTCCGCTGCTGTTGTTCTTTCCCCCGAACCAGCCACTACCTGCTGCCATGAATCCAGGGCATAAAATGGCTGACCGAATATTGTATAACTGATAATATTTTCGAGCTCCATCGGCGGCTGGCTTTCATATTTGAATTGCGGATTCTCGACAGTTCCCTCAATGACATACCAAATAATAATTTCTTCTTCGGGCTGCGGAGGTTCATATCGAGTACGTATTGCCAACGCCGGATTGGCCGGCGGACCATTAAACATCACACTTCCTTCTTCCAGCTCAAATTCTTTGCCAAAGGGACGAGCATAACCACTAGGGGCATTCATCGTACCAAAAAGCTCTAGCTCACCTCCTGAATCCTTGACCAGGTCCAACTGCCCTGCTAGTTCAAACTCCATCTCCAGATAGCGCTGGTTTCGAATATAAAAACGCCGATCAAAATTCACATCCATCTCCAGTGCCAGCGAATCATACAAGCTCACCTCGGGCCCATTCTCAACTGTATCAAGATCAACACTTTCAACCGATTTTTCGCCAAAATTATCCAAGGTCAGAAAACCACTTATAAAGTTAAGCGATCCCGTAACTTTGGGCCTCATTACTTCTCCCTGAGCCCGGGCATCCAAATCAATAATTGCATTATATTGCTGCGTATTGGCAGCTCGAAAATTCTCTGCTTTTAGCTTAATATTCAGATCACCGGGAACCAATTTCTCCAGCTCAACTACCCCGCTTGCCTTTAGATTACCATTTCCGCTCCGGGCCGAGAAGTTCGAAAGGCGTATTTGGTTGGGATCAAGATCAACAGTTGATCGGATTTTATCTATTCTAATTCCGGCAGGAATTAACCGAAAAGCTCCCCCCGAAAGCTCCAGATGTCCATCAGTTTTGAGGTCATCCATCGCTCCGGTAACATGAACCGTTCCATTTAGCCGCCCGGCAACTTCACGCACGGTAAAACGATCCACAAAATCATTAAGCGCTTTTAGATTAAAATCATTTGTCTCTATATCAACAGCAATACTGTCATTTTGCTGCGGCAAATCAACCTGGAACGTCTTCATATCAATAAAGAGTGGTATGCGAGCACTGATATCCGCAGCTTTTTGTTTTAATGACATTACTGAAGCATTCAACTGAAGGGCAGCATTTTCATGGTTATAATCCATCCCGGCGGTCACAGAATCCACAGCAACCCCGGACAGTTCTGCTTTTTTAAGCGTTGCGTCCGCCGAAAATTGAGGATCTCCGGCTGTCCCATCCAGTGTACCAATGAATGAAAATATACCACTGGTTTCTTCTATGCCTGCTTCAGCGAAAAGAGCTTGGAAACGCTCAATAGTGATTTCATGAACCCGAAGTGAACCCTTCACCGAATCGGCAAAGAAGGAGTCAGGGAATTCTTCGGGATCTCCCAGCTTAAACGGCAGGTCAGCTTCACCGGCCATAAGCTCTTGGCTCTCAGTCCGAACTGATAATGTTCCTGTCAGCCGTTCGTCGTCTACATTTCCGGAAATCATCACTGAATCGAGCCCGGTATCATCGAAAGAGACCTCTGATAGCAATATCTGTCCACTAGCATTCAAGCCTGTATCCTGGCGCACGATATCGAAACGTCCCGAAAACATCCCTTCGAAATATGATTCTCCCAGCAAACTGCTTTGTATTACTTCCATATTTAAGGCTTCTCCCTCGACAAATCCGCGCTGTTCGTTAGATGTCAACAGTGGTATTCCTACTTCCAGAAAGGCACCGTCGCCGGACGATACGCGCATAGTATCCATCCTGAGCGTATCATTTTGGATCAGTAGTTCGAATGGTCTTTCAAGAGTAAGCGCTCGATAATCGCTAATAAAATTAAAAGCAACAGTACGAACCTCGACCGTATCACCCGTAATATCGTAGCTGCCTTCTTGTTCTATGCGTTGTTCATTGGAGCCTGAAAGTTGAAATTCGTAACTACCACGAGTTCTGCCATTACTATGACTCCCCTCGGTTACCAATGAAAGATCCTGAAGCTGAACACCCGAAAACGATGGAGCTGTTAAATCCAGATCGGCGGCATAAATAATATTTTGACCGTTGCGAAGATCCAGTGACCCTTGAGCTTGATCTGCCACAAAAAGTTCATCATACTGAATATCCGATAGATTAATGTTCCCCGCAAAACGGAGATTGGCATCTTCCGCGGGCGTTAATTTTCCTGAAATATTGCCCTCAGCCTGTAGATGCTCAACATCAGCCAACGGTGCCAGTGCATTCAAATCCTTCAGCGACAGATCAAGTGCCAGTTCATTTTTCGCATCAAAGCGATTGAGCAGGTTGAACCGTAAATCAAATGAACCTTCTGCCATCGTACTTTGTAACTGTGCATCCTCAACCACAGCTATACTATCTCTGACTGACAGATCAGCCGACAAATTCCGGATAAGCTCTCCATTCACCAGCGAAGAGTCCACTGAAATTTCAGTATTAATTTGCATTGCTCCCGGATCAAACCCGCGGCCGTTACCTTCAATTTTCGAATTCAGGGCAGTAGAGAAATCATTCTGATTTAAAAGTGGACCCAAGTCAATTCCCCGGGTTTCGATATTATAATTGTAGCCTGCTTTACCTGTCATATCCCGCAAATTACCGCGTAGCGCAATCATTCCTTGTCCAATCGGTAGCCTTGCCTCCAGGGTGGCATCTTTTTTATTAAATCTGCCTTTTGCTGTAAAACCATCGATACGTTGCCCCATCAAACGACTATTATCCATTGTTAACGAATATTTCCACGGAGATTCCTGTGGATACCAACCGTGGCCCGATATCTCTGCTTGAAATGAAATATTGCCTGCCAAAGTAGTATCCTGCATCCAATACTCGGGATCAATATTAGAGCCGGATATATTGGCTTTCACCGACGGCAGATCCGACCATATTTGGCCGGCCCGGATATTGGTTTTTATTTGTTGATCCTGTCGGTGAGCTTCCACATCAATAGTCGCCGACTCCTCATTCAAAGATCCGCTACCCGCTAACAAATCCAAACGATATGGTTTCTGTGAAATATCGCTGGCCGAAAATTTCCAATCGCCTTGCCCCTGTTGATAATTCGCAACATCTATATAACCGGAAAATTCGGCATCAAAATCAGCCAGAGAAGGTAAAGTGGTATCAGCCAGCAGTTGTTCACCATCAAAATAGTCGGCGCTAAGATTCAGCTGTTGTAATATCACTCCTGACTTCCATTGAAAACCACCGGCCGCCTCAAATGAATCAAGTCCCGGTGCCTGCATTGCCAGCGTAATGGTAAACTGTTCGGGATTCCCCCGCAGTCCCAAATCTACTTGCACATTTTGACGAAGTGGAAAATCGCGGGCATAGCTGGCAATATCCTGCCAGCTGGCCGGATCTGCCGAAAAATCAACTTGAACCGTAGAATCAGTAGGGTTGGCATAGCCTGAGGTTTGGAGCACAGAATTACCCGTGGCCAGCACCAGTCTTTCGAGCGTAATCCGGTTCTGATCAGCTGATCCCGAACTTTCAAATCGAACGGGATCGTCCAGCTGCGTATTATAAAGTTGAAAAGATAAGTCGTGAAGATTGAGGTCGTAATCCTCATCAACAAAGGCCAAGCTGCTGGAAATCCCCAACTCGTTTATGGTAAAAAATGATTCTTTGGGAATACTATCAGATTGCACCGAAATATATCCACCGCGAAGATGCAGATCATCAATAGCCAAGTCCATAGCCACCCCATCCTCACTTGTATCTTCGGCCGTCTCCGGCAGAATTTGCTGTACATTCCATTGCTCCCCCTCTTGACGAAGCTGTAGCTGTGGCTGATAAATTCCCAGTTGTGATACTTCAATTTGTCCGTCGATAAGGGCCCAAAGGTTGTATGCGGCATGCACCGAATCTATTTTAGCAGTAGTATCTTGTTGAGTGAGAGAAATCCCGGAAATCGTTATTTCATTCCACAAATCGCCAGATAATCGATCGACCGCTAATGTGGCATTCAGCTGCTTATTTGCTGTAGAAACAAGATAATTTTTCGCCCAATGTTGAACGAAAGCTGTCTTCAATGATAATCGCAGCAATAGAATCAACAACAATAAAACAGCCAGCGTCCATCCTATTCCGCGGAGCCACCGCCAACCTTTGCTATGTTGTTGTGAATTTTGATTCATTAAAATGCCTGACCTATACTAAAGTGAATTCCAATTCGATCCCAGGCGCTCCCAAAATCACGTTCCCGGTACCTATTAAGGTCTGCCTCAGTAGGATTAAGTTTATAACCAATATCTATTCTTACAGGTCCTAGGGGCGATTGATATCGAAAGCCACCACCGACTCCAAACTGAAGCGGGCGCCCATCCAGCTCCCGCCACGTCTCCCAGACTTGTCCGCCATCCAAAAAACCGGCCATTCCAAAACCATCAATTAAAAAGTTCAAATCCTGTCGAATTTCAAGATTAAAAGAAAACATAGCTCTGCCACCCAGTGGCACATATCTTCTAAATCCATCACTATCGGTGCGGGCTCTTTTGGGACCCAGATCCTGGCGGTACCATCCGCGAACCGAGTTAGTACCCCCCAGATAAAATCGAATGTTATGGGGGAGCGAATCGGTCGGTGCATTAAACAAACCACCTGCCTGCACCCGCTTAGCCAGCATCGTACTGCTACCGAGTCGGGTAAACCGTCGGACATCAGCTGCCAACTTTTGAAATCGAAAAGTAGCCAATCCAAACACACCTGAAGCTTCAGCCGACGGCTGAATCACCCATCCCTCTTGCTGGCGACCGTAACCTTGCCCGTAGTATGCACTAAAACGAAAAGAGGACAGATCATATTCGAGCGCCGTATCGGGCAAGCTTGCATTAAATTGACGTGAAAGCTCTTGGTTTTTAGTGTATTCGTAGGCTGCCGACGAGGTGAAATTTTCATTATAACGGTAAATAAAGCTGTTAGTGACTCCTGCTCGTAACAACTCAAAATTTTCTTGTAACAAGTGTTGACCAAAGGGCTGAATGGCAATACTGCTTTTGGTATTATAAACATAGGGAAACAGGTAATCGAAGCTGACAAATTGTTCGATGAACGAAGCCCGGCCGGTTGTTGTAAAGCGATGTCCGTAATTATTTACATTTCTATTTGTCCAGCTTACCGAGCCCCGCAGCTTTTCCTCGGTACCAAAACCGCCCTGAATCTCAACCGATCTCTTTTCTCTCTCTCTTATTCGCATCAGTAACGTTAGGGTACTATCCTGCGGTTGTTCGGGAATACTAATTGTAGCAAACCGGAATAAATGATGATTAAATAACTCTTGCTGCGCCTCCTGTAACTTCTGCAGACTATACTGTTCACCACGGTCAATACCGGCTTCACGTAAAATATATTCCTTTGATATCGTTTCAGCCCCTACCACATTTACACTATCGATATAGGCTTTTGGTCCCAGGCTACTTTTTATATCAACATTAGCTGCCAACCGAGAAGTATCTACATAAGCATCAATATTTACATTTGCATAGGCATAGCCCAGATTTTTAAAGACATCAGTAAAATTTCCAATAACCTCGGTCTCTTTGATCCTCTCGTAGCGATTACCTTCTTGATAGACATGCCGTTCTTGAGCTCTCTGGAAAGCTCGATTCTGCCATACTTCTTCGATGTTGTTGCTGTCTCCCTCAAATTCAAAACTCAATGTACGGATGCGAACCGGCATATTCTCTTCGATGTTAAAAGTCACTCTTCTTTTCCACTCCCTGTTGCCCTCTCGCACCTGATAATCAACCTTTACATTTACAAATCCACGCCGGTTATAAAAATTACGCAAACGAACGACATCCTTCTTTATCTCCGTTTCATTAAATTCGAAACCTTCCCGGTCCCAAAATTTTAGCTTTTCTAAAAAACTTGGAGATTCGGCCGAAATCTGCCGCTTTAAAACTATATCGGAAAACTCTTTATTTCCCTCGATATTCACAGACCAAATCTGCGGCATTATATCCGGATCCTGACCTTGTATCTGTGCTTGTACCTGTTGGGGTTGCATAATCCATAATGCAACCAGACATACAAATATAAAATGAAGTAAATGCCGCACTAAAAGATGAATTTATTTTTCGGAACTTGTTTAAATAAAAGATCATCTAAATAAGCCAAACAAACTTGGAGAGTAAAAGTTTAATATTACTCTAAAATCCATATTTAAATGAATTTTAGTGGTTTTTGCCAAACGTCTTCTTGCTTAAATGCTTAATCTATTTACAACCACACTGAAAGTAAGTGAATAATAAAGTTTCGGAACTCATCATCAAAATTAGTTTTGACAACAATAGAAATACAATAATGATTTTATGCTGATCAAATTGTACATTCGTTAACTCAAAATTACTTTAAATTTACAGGTGTTCAACTATTGCTGATCATAAAATCCAATACTTTCTGCCTACTATTATTTCCTGTACTCACTGCTATGCTTCTGGCAAGCTGCACATCAACGGAAGAGTTTTCTGGCTATTCTTATGATCCCGATGGTGTCACGGAAACCACGGATAAAGAATTAAATCCCCACTACAAACGAACAATTGGGGTAAATGAGGGAAATATCTGGGTAAGTAATGAATTTGAAGGGGCGCGTCTAAGTGATTTTTACCGGATTGAAGATTCGCTTTACAGCATCATCATTAAACCAGAGCGGGATGCGATCAACAACAGTCCGTGGTATGCTTTTAAAATATGGGGCGATACCGACGATACGATCGATTTAAAACTGCAATATGAAAATGGAGATCACCGTTACATTCCAAAGTTAAGTACCAATGGTAAACAGTGGAACACTATTGACCCTCACAGATATGAGACTGATACATCGGATGGTACTGCCACCCTTTCGCTTGATCTGAACGACGATACGCTCTGGGTCTCAGCGCAAGAATTATTTACGTTTGATGACTTTAATCGATGGGCTGATTCACTGTCAGAAAAGAACTGGGTCTCGCTCAACAGGGTAGGCTACTCCCACTTGAATTATCCCATTAAAAAGATGCAGATTTCGGAAATCAACTCCTCGCAAAAGCGGGGCGTATTGATTATCACCGGACGTCTGCATCCGCCGGAAGTGACGGGAAGTCTGGCCACCGAAGTATTTATTGAAGAGCTGGCTTCAGACAGTGAACTGGCTGCGGAGTTTCGCAACACGTTCGAGGTCTGGGCTTATCCCTTTGCCAACCCCGACGGCGTGCAGCTAGGCCACTGGCGCTATAATGCCCGGGGCGTTGACTTGAATCGCGACTGGCAGCATTTCAATCAGCCAGAACCGCGTGCCATACGGGACGATCTGTTACCGATTAAGAAAGATTCGCTCCGCAGAGTTTATTACGGCATCGACTTTCATTCAACTGATGAAAATATCTTTTATCCCATTAATAGGGATATAGAAACCTTCCCGGACGACTTTACTTATGAGTGGATTGATATTCTGCAGGGTGAATTCCCGGACTATCCGATTGAGGTTGAACCCTTTCCCCCTAATTCACCCATAACTAAAAACTGGATTTTTCATACGTTTGGTGCCGATGCGGTAACTTATGAAATTAGTGACGAAGCTCCCCGTGACAAAATAGACGCGGTAACTCGTGAAAGTGCACGTATCATCATGCGCCAATTACTCGATGAATGGGAAAAGAATAACAGCACTCAAGAAGCTTCAAGTTTTGAACCATGAAGGTGTAACTTATATTATTCACCTAACTGGCTTTCAAAATTTATTAAAGATGTTAAGAAATAAGCTGTCAGCCCCCAGCTTTCAGCTGCTCAATACTGTAAGATACTGATAATTAAATACTGACAATAGCAAGGGGCAGAACCTGACGAACATAAATTATTCATCATTTCTTAATTTTTGTTTGCTATAATCGGCTCTGACAAAAATTACAGGAATAAATTTCCTTAGATTATTAACATACTGTCAAATTCATGGCACATTCGCACGATCATGCGCACCACCATCACGCAGGCGACCAGACCGAAGGTCGATTATGGATCTCGATTATCCTCAATTTTATTATTACTGCTGCAGAATTTGTAGGTGGACTGATTTCAGGTAGTTTGGCACTTCTTTCTGACGCGTTGCACAATCTTAACGATACGGCTTCGCTGGCTATCAGCTTAGTGGCACGAAAAATATCCAAGAAAGAAGCCAATCGTGACAAGACATTTGGCTACAAGCGGGCCGAGATAGTCGGGGCGTTTATCAACCTGATTACATTGGTAATCATTGCCCTTTTTCTGATCAAAGAAGGTATTGAGCGTTTTTATGATCCTCAGCCCATCGACGGCATGGTAATGTTTGTAGTCGCCATCATTGGTCTTTTGGGCAATGTAATCACGGCTTTTCTACTATATCGGAGTTCAGATGAAAACCTGAATCTCCGGAGTGCATACCTTCACATCCTGTCGGATGCATTTTCATCAGTCGGGGTTATCGTGGCCGGTTTCCTGATCATCCAGTATCAACTTTATATTATTGATACGATACTCACACTGCTTATTGCCGGCTATATTTTGTGGCATAGCTATCACATGCTGCGCAAAACTATCAACATTTTGATGGAAAGTACTCCGGCTAATATTGAAATACCGGAGATACGTCAATCGATGACCAAGGTTAAAGGTGTGCTCGATGTGCACCATCTGCATATTTGGCGGCTCGATGAGCAAAATATCCTGCTCGAAAGCCATGTTGTTATTGATGAAGATGACATGAATCAGATGGAGTCGATTAAATCAGCTTTGAAGGAGTTATTGGGAGCCGATTTTAACATACATCATTCAACCCTCGAATTTGAATTTGAACCGTGTGAAGAACACGCTCACAGCCCCTGTAATTAACAAACAAATATCAGCCAATGACTACCGCCCTCAGATCTCTTCTTGTAACGCTACTTGTTACCGGATTGCTTGCTGCTTGCGGTAAATCGGATGTGATTTACGATCTCAGCGGCGATAGTTATTCCCTGCTCAATGCCGACAGTTCACAGGTTGACTTCCCACAGGATTTCCAGGGAGAGATTTCTGTCATCACCTTTATTTTTACAAATTGCCCTGATATCTGCCCCACTATTACTGCAAATATGACCAATATTCAAAGAGGATTGCAGGATACCGCCGGCGTTAACTTTATTGAAATCTCTTTTGATCCCGAACGTGATACACCTTCTGTTTTGAAAAAGTACAAAAACCTGTATCAGCTGAATGATCAGTTTACGATGCTTACCGGTGATACGGCTACTATCAATGACTTACTAGATGACCTGGATATTGTTGCCGAAAAAACAATAGTTGATTCATTGGGTCACGATAGCAGCAACTATGCAATGCGTCACTCCAATACAATCTACCTGATGGATGAGGATGCTGACATCCGCGCAGAGTATCCTGCTCATCGTATTCCACCTGAATACGTAACCGAAGATATCCAAACCTTACGCAACTAATGAAATCACACATTTTTTACGTGCTGTCATTCCTGCTGTGCCTGGCTTTTGTTTGGGGATGTAGTGCCGAATCAGAAAATGAGCGTGGTAATTCCAACGTAGTTCTTGGCAAATATGAATTCGCAGACGGTTGGGCACGCCCGGGTGCCAAAGGAGATAATAGCAGCGTTTATATGGTCATCACTAACGGCACAGCCACTGATGACACACTGTTAAGTGTTTCCAGCGAAGCGTCTGATGAAGCAGCACTGCACGAATCATACGATGCTGGCAATGAAACTTCGAGTATGCGTCCCGCCGGGGAACAACCAATCGGCTCGGGAAATAAACTTCGACTGGTACCGGGTGGTCTTCACATCATGCTTATGAATCTGAAAGATGATTTAACTGTCGGCGATTCAGTTTCTGTGGAACTGGATTTTTCGCATGTAGGCACGAAAAATATTATTGTGCCTGTTAAAATTCAGAATTGACGGGATTAATTCCGTCCGGCCGCTGGGCTTGCGGTCGGGCGGGTGAGGAGACTAAAACTACTTCTATTCGTCGGACGACAAATCCAGTCGTCCGACGAAGATTAGTAACTATTTTCATTCATCGGATGACAGACCCCAGTCATCCGATGAGGATTATTCCTTAAACTGCAGGATATCCGCTTCGGAGCCGCTTGGCAGGGCGATATTCAACATATTGGAAATAGTAGGGGCAATCTGTGGAATAGTAGTCTTGCGAGATGTACTGCCCTGCGGTACATTCCACCCGTAAAAGATAAGAGGTACGTGGGTATCATAGTTATAGGGTGATCCGTGAGACGTACCCGTCCGGGAACTAGAATCCAGCCAGCCAGATTTCAGTTGAATATACACATCGCCCGAACGATCGTACATAAATCCGCGCTGATACATCGCCTGCTGGCCGCTATCAAAGTTCTTGTACTGAAAGTTGTGCGCCGTATTGGTGGATTTTACGCCATCGAACTGTAGCAGAAAATCCGCCGCCTTATCTTGCATAACTTTAAGAGAAAGATCATGCTGATCAATTAAATCGCGATCCAGATAGACCTGCTGATTGGCGTAATCCTCAACCCAATCTTCATCGCCAAATTCCTGTTTCAAATAGGATGCTAATTTCTCAAGTGTAGTGCTGCTGTCAAAATATCCACCGGGCAGATTTTTATCGATCAATTCCTGAGGCACGTCCACAACTCCGTGATCTGAAGTCAGGAATACCAAGTAGTTGCCTTCTCCAACGTGCTCATCCAGATAATCAAGCATATCGGCGATATTGCGATCCAGTCGCAGGTAGGTATCCTGCAACTCAATTGAATGCGGTCCATATTGATGTCCTACATAATCAGTAGAAGAAAAGCTGACACCCAGAAAATCGGTAGCGTTGCCCGATCCAAGATCTTCACCGTCAATTGCTGCCTTTGCCAACTCTGCTATCAGCGTATTACCAAAAGGAGTAGAACTCACGATACCATAACCATCACCACGATTCGAAGCCAGGTCATGTGGAAAAACGGGAGCATCCTCGTTTTCAAAAGTGCCTTCATAAGGCGTATCATCCTCATTACTCTCGGTGTACCGATCAATCGGCAGCAGCGTCTCCCAAGTGCTTTCGGAAAATTCTTTAGCTAATCCCTCTTGGTTAAAATCCTGCACCCATTGCGGTAGTTCGGAAACATACCATGAACTGCTCACAAAATTTCCCGTATCGCTTTCATACCAATAGGCTGCATCTCCGAGATGTCCCGCCGGTAACACTGCACCGCGGTCTTTTATAGAAATGCCAATAACTTTACTCTGGGGACTAGCCGTTTTCAACTCATCGGTTACAGTTGTACTTAAAAGATTTTCAGGTGACATCTTACCAGTTCCACTATCGGTACCTACCGGTGATACGGTCGAATCCGAAACTACATACATGCTCCCATCGATGTTTCGATCGTACCAGGCATTACCTACAATGCCATGAACCGAAGGTGTTGTACCCGCATAAACGGAAGCATGGCCCGGGCCTGTATAGGTCGGAAAATAGTTGAAATGATTATTTTCGAAGTTAAATCCCTGATTGACCAATCGCTTAAAGCCGTCATCCTCGAACTTATCCCAATAAAGCGGGATATAGTCGTAGCGAATTTGATCCACTACGATACCCACTACCAGCTTGGGTGAATCGACAGCAGAAAGTGAGGATTTCTGATCTTGAGACCAACCAGTCTGGCTAACCATTAGTAGAATGAAAAATATACAGCTTAAGTGTTTGATAAATTTCATAATCATCTGTTTTTGATATAATTTTAGAAGGCAAAAGTAACTTCTTTTCTTCAATTTTCGAATTATCCTTCTGTAAATATTACCTATCGAATTTTTCACTAATCGTATTCATCTATAATGACGGAAAATAAAACAAATCAAACATGGAAAAGAAGCCTTACAGAATGGGGCGTCATTTTCGCTATTGGTGCTATTCTTTATGCAACCGGATGGCATACGGAGGTGCTCGGAACTTTACAGCGCGGCATGCTCTGGACCGGTCTCTTTAATGCAGATACGTCTGAGTTATCCACTACAGATGGACCACAGCTATCCAACGCTGACTTTAACTTCCAAATGGAAGATTCTAACGGCGAAATAATTTCGCTTCGTGATTTTAAAGGCGATGTGGTGTTCGTAAATGTTTGGGCGTCATGGTGTCCGCCCTGTGTGGCTGAGATGCCAACGATCGAAACGCTTTACGAAAACGTAAGCAGCGAAGATAATATCCGTTTTATTCTGCTTTCCATGGATGAAGAGCCACAAAAAGCCGTGGATTTTATGAAAGAAAAGAATTTTTCCATGCCTTACTATTTCTCCGCATCACCCATGCCCAATGCTTTTCGAAGTGAATATTTGCCAACCACCTATATTATCTCAAAAGAAGGTCAAGTTATCTATAAAAAGGAAGGTATTGCCGACTACAGTTCGGCTAATTTTGCCCAGTGGATGCGGGAGCTGGTGCAGGAATAATTTTTTTACCCCAGAGGGCTCACAGAGGTGTTCGCAGAGCTGCACAGAGTAAGGTGGGGTAATGTTTTTTCACGAACTCTTTGGTTTGCCCTGCGACTCCTTTTCTACTATACACTGGTAAACTTGCTACCATAAGTTTTCTAATTCTGCAGAATGGAGTATAGGACAGCTCAATCTGTTTAACCGCTGAGACCACAGAGGTACGACAGAGTTTCACAGGACAGGATGCTTATAATTAAATCTATAAATCTCTGCGTAACTCTGCGGTTATCCCTACAACCACCGGCGGACTTCGGATTTGTACCGCAGGTATTCATCTCCGAATTTTTGTTCCATAATCTCTTCTTCGGGAATAATCTGATAGCGGTTCATATATTCAACGAAAAGCGGAAGCAACAGAAATGTCAACAGGTTGGCAAGGTAGAATGCATACCCGGCCAGAATAAACAGCAGTCCCAAATACATGGGATTACGGGAAATACTGTAAATGCCGTCTGTCACCAATTTGCTGGTTTTATCCGGTTTATGCGGATCAATAGATGTCGAGCTTCGATAAAACTGAATTAATCCTGTCAACCCAAGAATACCTCCAATTCCCAGAAAAAGGATCTCTACTCTTAAAACAGAATCAAAAGTAGCCCATTCATAAGAAATATTTTCAGCTATCCACCACATTGCAGCAGCAATGACAAATGTGACGATAGCCGGTGGAATTTTGAGCTTCAAATTCATGAAAATTAATTAATGTGACGAATTGAGTATGAAGGGTTATATACGATCCGAAATACTTCCCGCAGATGACTGGGATTACGGAGATCGCCCTTATCGAATATGCATAATACTTTCCGAGAAGGGATTATTAGATCTGCGTTATCTGTGCTATCTGCGGGTATTAACATATTAATTTAATAACTTTAAGCAGGAATAAAATTAGCGCTCAAATTACTTCTTAAAAAGAAAAATGGATGAGCTATGCGAACAGCACAAGAAGCCAAACAGTTCTGGGATGACCGCTATTCGAGCGGAAATTATATTTATGGTACCCGACCAAATCTTTATTTCAAAGAACAACTGGATAAATTAGAACCGGGCAAACTGCTGTTGCCGGCCGAAGGTGAGGGACGCAATGCAATTTATGCTGCGCGAGAAGGCTGGTCGGTCGATGCTTTTGACATCAGTGAAAAGGGACGAAAGAAAGCGCAGGAGCTGGCTAAGCGAAATCATGTATCGCTAAATTATTATCTGAGCGACTATGAGAACTTTGAGGTCAAAGAAGATTTTTATGAGGCTATTGCTCTGGTTTATGCACAGCTGCATTCATCAAAACGGCGCAATATCCACAAAAAGTTGATCAATGGGTTAAAATCAGGTGGCTATATCATTTTGGAAGCTTTTACGAAGGACCAAATTGAAAATGATTCCGGCGGTCCTAAGGATCCTGAAATGCTTTATAGTTTGGATCTGCTTCAGGATTTCAACGAACTAGAGGTGTTGGAAGCTGATGCTACGGAAATCAATTTGCATGAAGGGGAACATCATACAGGGACAGCTAATGTTGTTAGGTTACTGGCTCGAAAGCCTTAACAGTAATTAAGTGAGAGTTATTTATCATTCCCCAGCAGGCTTTCCGCCAGTAAAGTATTTTGGCTACCGGATTCCAGGATTTAAAAATGGGGTTTTGAGTCCCGAAAACTTTCGGGATATCACCGGTACACAATCTACAAACGTCATCCTTTGGCTTCAGCACACAATTCAAGGCCGGTTTATAAATCTAAACCAAGCTGATGGAAAAGGAAATAATGTTTGATCGTGTCGGCGCTTTGTTACTATTTTATTTTTCGCTTTCCGCGCCGGCATTAACCAGATCCTGATAACCGCCGATGTTATAGACATTTTCAAAGCCGTTTTTAACCATCAGCCCGGCCGCCTGTCCGCTTCTATTACCTGATCGGCAATAGAGATAATAGGTTTTATCTTTATCCAGTGAATCCAGGGAAGCTTCAAAATCTCCGTTCAGCAGATTCAGATGACGATCTGCCTCTGCCAGATGTCCTTCGTCATATTCTTCCTGCGTGCGCACGTCTATGATAACTCCGGGACGCTCTGTTTTTTGCTGCTGAAAGTCAGCGGCTTTAATATTCTGTACTGCTATATCCATTTTTTTCGTCTTGCTGTCGTTCGTTGATAGTAAATTAAAAAGTATGAACGCGGTAATCACCACAAGGGCAATTATAATTGCTGTCTTATCCATGTTACTTAAACTTTTGTTTTTACTTGTTGATAATATTCTTTCGGCCGATCCAATTTATTCATCCGTATAAAAACATAAAGAGTTGATATCAGCGTTAACACACCTACAAACAAAATTGCGCTCGTTAAATTCAGATAATCTGCTATAATACCGGCCAGTAACGCTCCAAAAGCATATCCTAAATCACGCCAGAGTCGAAAAGCACCTACACTTTCGGCCCGGTCATGCGGATGCACCAGGTCGGCTACGGAGGCCAAAAATGTCGGATACACCATCGCAGTGCCTAATCCAAGAAAAGCGGAAGCAATGACAAATGCGTAAAATTGATTTAGCATGGGAAATACCAGTAAGCTTATTGACTGCAACAGCATCCCCGCAACAATCATCTGCTTGCGACCGGTATAATCTGACAGTTTGCCTGTACCAATTTGGAAGATTCCCCAAAATGCAGGATACACTCCTGTAACTATGCCCACCTGGTATAAATCGAGTCCCGCAGCGGTTAAAAAAAGCGGGAATGCTCCCCACGCCAAACCATCGGTAAGGTTCGTTGTCAATCCTGCCTGCGTAACCGCAAAAAGATTCGTGTCTTTCCAGGAGGTTTTCCAGAAAAGACTTTCGCTGCTTTTCTGCTGATCACTAGCACCTGCTTCCTGCTTAACCCAGGGAGCAGTATCTTTGACAAAAAATACCGACAGTATCAATCCTACGGCTGCCATTCCGATCCCAATATAGAAGGGATAGGGACGTAATCCGTATTCGCTGGCAATCCATCCGGTAAAAAATGCCACAACTGCCACTGCTACATAACCGGCAAATTCATTGAGCCCCATGGCAAGACCGCGATCTTTTTCACCGGCGATATCAATCTTCATGATAACAGTGGTTGACCATGCCAGTCCCTGGTTAATGCCGAGCAGGATATTGGCATATACAATAGCATTCCAGCTGTCGGCCATCATCAAAATAAATGGGACCGGAAGCGCAAAAAGCCAACCGAGGACCAGCATTTTCTTGCGGCCGTACTGCTGGGCAAAACGTCCGGCAAAATAGTTGGCCAATGCTTTTGTAATTCCGAACACAATAATAAAAGAGAAAATAGCAGCCCGGGCAGCGATACCGAACTCCGTCTCGGCGATGTCAGGCAGAATCGTTCGCTCGAGTCCTACCATCCCGCCCACAAAAGCATTTATGAGCACCAACAGCGAAAACTGCTTCCAATTGGCCTTGAGTCCGAGTGCATTATTCATAATAAAACTAACTGTTGGTTTGCAGGGGTGAATACTCGTACTCTTCTGTAATATTACTATCAGACTCCGAATAAAACGTTGACAGGGCATCATCGACATCAAAGAAAAAGTTGTGCTTGCCCATCTCACTTACAATTTCACATTTTTTCAACTTGTCGCGAACGGGACCGATTGCACCGGCAATAAATAACTTGATATCTTTTTCACGCAAGTCTCCAATCAGATCCCGAAGTGCATGGATGCCGGTTGAGTCTATATCATGAATGGATGACGCGTCAAGGATCAACAACTCAAGCTTGCTATCACGAGAAGTAATCAGATCATCAAGCGTATCACGGAAATGCGTTACATTGGCGAAGTACAGCTGGGAGTCAAACCGATAGATAAGCACCTTTTCGTTGGTCTTGGCCTCCGGGTATCTTTTTATGTTGCGGAAGTTCTTGGTTTTACCGAGCCGACCCAATTCTGTACTGTGAGGCTTCGCTGAACTGTAAATAACAACTACCAGCGATAGAACCACACCCACTAGTATTCCTTCTTCGATACCAAGTGCCAGGGTAGCAATAAAAGTAGTTGCCAGCATCGCCAGATCTTTGCGATCTGTTTGCCAGAGATATTTCATCTCTTCGACGTCAAACAACCCGGCTACGGCCACAATAATAATAGAAGCCAGCACGGCCATCGGCAGATAATAGAACAAAGGTGTCAACAACAACACGGTAAGAGCAATAATAACCGCGCTGATGATCGACGCCATGCCTGTCTGTGCTCCGGCCTGATCATTAACTGCTGTACGTGAAAACCCACCGGTTGTCGGGTATGACTGGAATAAAGCACCGCCGATATTCGCAATCCCAAGCCCTACCAGCTCCTGGTTGGGATCCACTTTATAGTTGTGTTTATTGGCAATAGCCTTGGCTACGGCTATCGATTCCATGTATCCTACCAATGAAATAACCAGAATTGTGGGCAACAGCTGTTGAAAGTCACTGATACTTAATGAGATCATCTCGAACGATGGAAGTCCTTGAGGGATATCACCTACAATCGCTACCCCCTGCTGATTTAATCCAAAAGCTGCGGTAACCACAGTCCCAAGTACTACAACAACAAGAGCAGACGGGAATGTTGGCTTCCATTTTCGGATCAGGACAATCAGTACAATTGAACCGATACCGATTGCAGCGGTATAGGGATCGATACTGGCTGCTTTTTCAAAGACTCCCATTATAATTTCGTGCACGTAGTTGGTTCGCGGTAAATCGATCCCCAACAGATTCTTAAACTGACTGGCTCCAATAATTAATGCCGCGGCTGAGGTGAACCCACTTAAAACTGGGTGTGACAAAAAGTTGACCAAGAATCCCATTCGAAACAATCCCATCAAGAGCTGGAAAACACCCACGCCCATGGCGGTCATTATGGCCAGCTGTATGAACCGGTCGCTGCCGACTTCGGCAATTTCTCCCACTCCTGCCACCACCAGCAGCGAAACCATTGCTACAGGTCCTACGGCCAATTGGCGGGAAGTGCCAAAAAAGGCGTATAAAATCAAAGGTACGATGGAAGCATATAACCCATAGATGGGTGGGAGTCCGGCCAGTACGGCGTACGCCATCCCTTGGGGAATCAGCATGATACCAACGGTAAGACCAGCGTTAAAATCGCCTTTAAAATGCTTGGCTGAATAGTCCTTAATCCAGCCGAGCAGCGGAATAAACTGTGATAATTTTGATAAAAAACTCATAGTACTGCTATTCTTTCAATAATTGGGAGTTTTATATGTGGCTCCCAACTGATAAAAATCCGCCGGATGGTCTCTCATCCGACGGAAACTTGCTAAACTACTTCGGCTTTCTGCTTATAGTTTTCAAACTCATCGTCAATCATTACTACCTTACGCCCGTGTTTGGCCAGGTATGCTGCAGCCACCGAAGAGCGTCCGCCCGACTGACAATGAACCAGTAGAGTTTTGTCTTTGGGAATTTTATCCAGATTCTCTGACAGGCGGGTATGCGCATAGTTCAAGGCTCCTTCTACATGACCTTCTTGGTATTCAGAGGCCTTGCGCACATCCAGCACTTTGTACTGCGGATCATCTTTTTTCTCACTCACTGTCTCGAATGTTTCCAGATCAATCTTTCGGAGGTCACCGCCCTGATCGGCATACATCTCCAGATCGGCGGGCGTAACGAATCCGGCGATATTATCGAGTCCGATGCGAATCAGATCAATCACCGCCTCCCGGACTCTATGTGCTTCCACCACCAAATAGATAGTTTCCTCTTCGGTGATATATGAGCCGGCTACAGTGTTAAATGACTTATTGAGCGTTGCCAGCAGTGATCCTGGTATATGTCCATTAGCAAATGCTTCGCGAGACCGGGTATCCAACAGCGTGCCTTTATCTTCTGATATAATTTTGTTGAGCTGTCCAAGTGTTAACCGGTTTGGCTGTGGAATACCATTGAGTAACTTCGGACCCATTTTATTGTCTCGCTTCATACGAGCAAAATACATCGGCGGCTCGGGTTGTCCTTCCAAAATAAAATCGACAAAGTTGTCTTCGGAGGTAGCCGACTTCAGCGAATTATTATAACGTAACTCATAGCCGACCGTACTTTCAGGAACCGCACCCAGTGCTTTACCACAGGCACTTCCTGCCCCATGTCCCGGCCATACCTGTAAATATTCCGGCACATCTTTGAACTCTTTTACCGACTTGTATAGAGTCCGCGCCGAGGGCTCCATAACATCCTTTTGTCCGGCAGCAGATTCCAGCAGATCGGGACGTCCGACATCACCGACAAAGATGAAATCCCCGGTAGCAACACCCAGCGGTTCATCAGCCGCGGCACCATCTGTTATAAAATAGCTTAGATGCTCGGGCGTATGTCCCGGTGTATGCCAAGCCTTAAAGGAAATATTACCGATACTAAAGGTATCACCGTCTTTGAGCAGTTTGTAATCGTAATCACTATCCAATAACCATTCATACTTCCAGTCTTCATCTCCTTCGTCGGACGCGTACACTTTTACGCCCCGTTCGGCAAATTCGCGCAGTCCGGAAATATAGTCGGCATGAATGTGTGTATCCGCAGCAGCAACTATGGTCAGATTTTCTTTAGCTGCTGCCTCGATATATTGATCGATATCGCGCATGGGATCTATTACCACGGCTGTACCGTTGGCTTGACATCCGACCAGATATGCATACTGTGCCAGTTTTTCGTCAAAGAGTTGTTTGAAATACATAGTGTTATTCTTTTAGGTTAGTAAATATTCTTTCTCATTAGTGAGGTAAATTCGGTCGTAACCATCCATACACATAGGTCCCGACAACAGCTGCGGCAATAGGTACAACCATAACCGTTAAGCCGCTGCCCAACAGGGCAAACATCGGTCCCGGACACGCACCAAGCAGAGCCCATCCCAATCCAAATATACTGCCTCCTACAATATAGCGTGTAACCTGGGAAGAATCCTTGGGTGGTATTGAAATGGGGTTTCCTTTTGCATCCTTCATATTATTACGTTTGATCAGCTGTACGGAGATGACTCCTACTATTACAGCCAGTCCAATTATGCCATACATATGGATGGAATCGAAGCGAAACATCTCCTGTATTCGAAACCAGGAAACGACTTCTGATTTGACTAATATAAAGCCAAACCCTGTGCCTATTAATAAATATTTGAGGTATTCAGTAAATTTCATAGTTGGTGTTTTATTTTATTGTCCTGTCAGCAGTTCAAATGCTTGACAGCGTTTGCATTTTAAATTTTTATTTTCACCAAATGTGTGAGGATTTTCGGCAGATAAATGCAAAAAAAACTCTTACATGTTATTGATTATAAAATCAGTGGATAAATGAAATGGGTCATCAGCAGCCCGCCGATAAAAAAGCCGATTACAGCCAAGAGTGACGCCAGCTGCAGGTCGGATAAACCCGAAATAGCATGGCCGGAAGTACATCCGCCGGCATAGCGGGCACCGAAGCCAACCAGGAAACCGCCCAGAGCTAATACGATAAGCCCTGTAGCTGTAGCAAGCGATTCCCAGGCAAACAGATCAGCGGGCACCAATCCGTCGAAATCCTGGATCCCCATCGCCTGCAACTCGGCAATAGTCGATGACGCCAAATTTATCGGCTCGGGATTAGCAAAAATATATCCACCCAGGAAACCGCCAATAACGGTTCCCAACATAAATGTCAGGTTCCATCTCCCGGCTGATTTCCAGTCATAATTAAAAAACTCTACATTGCCGAAATTACAAGCCGCGCAGGTGTGACGAAGATTAGCAGAAACACCAAACATCTTGCCTCCCAGCAATAAGAGTATGGGGACTGTTAAACCAATAATAGGTCCGGCCACATACCACGGCCACGGCTCATATAACAGATCAATCATAATTTCATTCATCATTTAAGTTGATAACTCATTCAGCTTTTAAAATCTGTGAATAAGGTAATAGATAAATTTAAACTTGTCAATACAAGTACATACAACAAATCTAATTTATTCCTTATCATGGTAATAGGTATAATTTGTTAGCCTTTAAAAACTCCAAAAGCGGTAAAAAGTTTTATTATCTTCAAATCCATTAGGAATTCAACTTGTAATTACATGTAATATACTATACCTTTCAACCAACAACAAAGGAAGTTAAGTAAGATAAATAGCCATGTTAAAAGAAGGAACTCCGCGTCACAAACAGATTTCGCAGTGGTTGCGCGATCAGATTGAAAACAACAATTTTAAAAAGGATGAGAAATTGCCTTCGGAAAATGAATTATGTAAAAAGTTTGATGTGAGTCGTGTAACGGTTCGAAAAGCATTGCAAACGCTGGAAAACGAGGGGCTGATTTATCGATCACAGGGACTCGGGTCATTTGTTTGTGACGATCGGGCCAGCCAGTCCTTTATATACCTCACTGATTTTGATGAGGATATGCGACACGCCGGACTCGCGCCCTCTTCCAAAGTTCTGCAGCTTAGTACCGTTACAGCCAGCGATCAAATTGCTGGCCTGTTAAATATTGATGCGGAAAGCACTGTTGTTCGCCTGGATCGCCTGCGGCTTGGGGATGATCAACCAATCGCTTTTGACATCACCTGGCTGCCAATGTTTTACGGTCAGCTTATCGAGGGTTACGACCTTCAGGACGAAACTATTTATAATATCCTCGAAGAGGATTTTGACATCCCTGTTGAAAAAGGATACTTCCGGATTGAAGCTGAAAATGCGCCTGATAATGTGGCCCAGTCTCTGAAAGTAGACCCCGGCACTGCCCTGCTGCTCATAGATCGTTTATCGCTCACAGTTGGCGAAAAACCTATTTACTATCAAAAGCGATACTACCGCAGTGATCGCATTGTTTATGAGCTTATGGCCGAACGAGATGTTGATACTCCAAATACAAAAGGCAATATGCCACTGCGTGAATTTTCTCCAACATTGAAGGATAAGAATAGTAACACCGGCTGATTGGAATCGCCATATCAACCTTTGAAAATCCATTATCCCCTCTTATACCTTCCCAGACGTTTCCCTTTGGTTAGAAAATTTTAACATATTGGTTATATCATAGATTTCTCCACAGAGACAGAGGGAATACAAGTGTCAGATCATTCAAAAGTCTTCACCTTTACAGCACTTAGAATAACATTGATTTATGTTATTGTAGCAGGATTGTGGATTACTCTTAGTGATTATCTTTTGGATTCTTTTGTCTCCGATCCTAGTTATTTTGCAGTGCTCCAGACCTACAAAGGTTGGTTTTATGTATTGATCACCGGCTTTGGATTGTTTTATCTGATTAAAAAGCATGACAACCAGCTTACGACCAAACAAGCAGAACAGAAAGAGACTGAACAGAAGCTTAGAAAAAGACAAGAACGATTACTGCGTTCTCAACAAATAGGCAATATAGGTGACTGGGAACTTGATATTTCGTCCGGAGAAATTACATGGTCCCAAACATTATTTGAAATTTTTGAACGTGATCCTGAATTAGGTCCCCCCTCTTTCGAAAAACTCCAATCCGACCACTATTATAAGGGCACCAGCGCTAAACATAATAAGGCGATCAATAAAGCTATTGAGCAAGGGAAATCTTTTGACATTGATTTAGAGTTACAAACTGACAAGGGAAATCATAAATATATAAGAGCGATCGGTATTCCTTCTACGGAAGAGAGGCAAAGTAAACTATTAGGCATTGTTCAGGATGTAACCGATCAAGTAAAATTCCAAAATGAGCTAAAGCAAAGAAATACCTTTATAGAAACAGCTCTGGAAAATCTGCCTATCGGTGTAGCCGTTAACACCATTGATGAGGGCAAACTAACCTTGATGAATAAAAGATTCACCGAAATTTACGGATGGCCCAAAGAGGTTCTGAATAATATCGACAGCTTTTTTGAAAAAGTGTTTCCCGATGAGCGTTACCGGGAGATTGTCAAAAACAGGTTCCTCGAAGATATTGGCAGCGGTAATCCTGATCAAATGCAATGGGATGGACTAACCATTACTACACCGGAAGGGGAACAGAAAATTGTTGATATAAAAAATATACCGCTGTATGAACAAAATCTTATGCTTACGACGGTATTGGATGTCACTGACCTTAAACAAACAGAAGAAGAGCTGCGAAAAGAAAAGCAGCGGTTCGAGCTTGTTGCAAATACTACCACTGATGTTATCTGGGAATTTGATCCGATCAACGAAAAATTATGGTGGAGCGAAGGTTTCGAAAAATTATTCGGATACGAAAGAGTGTCTATTAGCAATGATCTTTCTTCATGGATAGAGCATATTCATCCTGCCGATAAAAAAGAAGCTACTGAGAGTTTCAATGAAGTGTTGAAGAGTGATGATGAATACTGGCAACATGAGTACCGGTTTCTTCGGGCAGATGGATCTACTGCCTACATCATCGATCGCGGTAAAATAATAAGAAATGAAATGGGTAAGGCACAACGAGTGGTAGGGACGCTGAATGACATCACCAAGCAAAAGCAGGCAGAACAAAAACTGCGTGAATCGGAAGAGAAATACCGCCACATTTTTGAAGACAACCCGGAACCGATGTGGATCTATAATCCTGATACACTGGAATTTGTGGAAGTAAATAAAGCGGCCGTTAACCATTACGGTTATTCTGAAAGTGAACTTTTGGATATGACGCTAACGGAAATTCGCCCGCCCGAGGATGTCGAGAAGTTAAAAAAGGATGTAGAAAAACATCGCAGTAAAAAAACATATAGTGGAGAGTGGAGACATCTTAAGAAAAATGGAACATTAATCCATGTGGAAATAACTGCTGCCAATATCCAATACAAAGAAAATACTTTTCGATTGGCGCTGGTACATGATATAACTGAACAGAAACTTTTGCAGGAAAAAGTCATCCAGTCGGTTATTGAAGGTGAAGATCGCGAGCGTAAACGCATCGCGCACGAATTGCATGACGGGCTCGTTCAATATTTGGTAGCCGCCAACATGAATTTTCAGTCGATAAAAAAAGATATCAATACGCTCTCCGATAAACGCCAAAAGCAATTTAATACCGGTTTATCTTTTCTTAAGACCGGACTGCAAGAATCGCGGGGCATTGCACATAATTTGATGCCGAAAGCCATCGCCGACTATGGACTTATCGCTGCCCTGGAAAATTTAATTCGGGATTTGGAATCCAGCACCGAGATCACCTTCCGTTTTGATCACAACTGCCAAAATTTACAGCTTAAAAATCAAGCTGAGATAAACATCTATCGCATTTTTCAGGAATTACTCTCCAATGCTGTAAAACATGGGGAATGCTCAACTCTCAAAACAGAGTTGCAACTCAAAGGAGATAAACTTAAAATACTAATTGCAGACGATGGCAAAGGCGTCAAAATGCATGAACTGCAAGAAAATAGAGGAATTGGTATCCGCAGTGTAAAAACGAGAGTAGATAGTTTAAAGGGATCAATAAACTTTAAATCTGAAAGGGGATCTGGCATGAAAATATCAATTACTATTCCGGAAATTAATAATTTGCTTACAAATGAAGGGGCCTGATGGCTGGTGTTAATATCTTATTGGCTGACGATCATACGATTGTTCGGGACGGCATCAAAACACTGCTCGAAGATGAAGTTGGCTTTAATATTGTAGCCGAGGCCCAAGGTGGCGCTGAAGCAGTAGAAGCCTGTAAAAACAATGATGTGGATATCATTATTATGGATATCAACATGCACAAAACAAATGGCATCAAAGCCACCGAGCAGATAAAAGAGGAACATTCCGATATCAAGGTCCTTGCTCTTACTATGCTGGATGAAGATCAGCATATCCGTGAAATGATCGAAGCCGGGGCTTCGGGCTATATCCTGAAAAGTTCTGACAGAGATGAGCTTCTCGAAGCTATCACAACCATTCTGGAAGGGCAACATTATTTCAGCAAAGAAGCCACACAAAGTGTGATGAGGGATCTTGTTAAGGGAGAATCCAAAGATTCCACTTCAGATCCCGCCCAACTTACCGACCGTGAAAAGGAAATACTCGAATATATTGTTAAACAATATACCAATCAGCAGATTGCCGACGAGCTCTATATTAGTATACGAACCGTTGACGCCCACCGCCGCAATCTTTTGCAAAAAACCGGTGCCAAGAATACAGCCGGCCTAGTAACGTATGCGATTAAACACAATTTGGTAGAAATTGAATAAGCTTCTACTCTTTCTAATCTCTACGCTTTTGTACCTACCCAAATAAATAGGTCTTTCCTTCCATATCCCTAGTCCTGCTAAAGCCCTACGTTAAAAGAAACAATAACTGAAAAAGAGTAATGAACATTTTATTCGTTGGCCGGGAATCTGTTATAACTGAAACTATATATCAAATGCTATCATCTACTGATGGATGGGAAATACTTATTGAATCATCATGGAAAATTTCAAAAACACAAATAGACGGTGAGAGCCAGAAAGAATCGCTGTACGATATTATAGTTGCCAATTTAGCGGATTTTTCTGATCCGCCTTTGGAAATTATTAAACATTTGGTTTCACAATTTTCTGCGCTCCCCCTGTTGGTTTTAAATTCCTATCAACGCCGTTTTTTGATTGACCCGCTGCTTAAAGCTGGAGCGTCGGGATACACACAAATTGGAGTTTCGGAAAACAAACTGCTCAACGCCGTTAGCAAAGTAGCTAAAGGCCAACAGTGTATCATTACAGAAAACACCTATTAATCTCTAAGTCTTTCTATCAAGTTAAAATTTAAGCTTTTCACGTGTTACATAAGAGCTGATAATTGTTGATTATTTCCTTTCTTCAGAAAACAAACTACCAAATCAACAACGTCATCACATCTAAATTGAATTCCGAATTACTTGACAGCCTGTTAGCTCAAATTGCTATCATCAATAAAAATGGTGTCATTATTGAGACCAATAAAGCTTGGGAATCATTCAACACAAAAAGTGCTGCAATAAAACGCTCTGATATTGGCACTAACTATTTTGAAGTTCTTCAGCAAGCTATAGAACTGGGTAATGACTATGCCCTGAAATTTCTTTTGGGTATGAAAAAAGTATTGCAGGGCACCACGGATTCCTATACCCTTACGTACCCTCTGCAAACCCAAAGCAATACGTTCTGGTTTTCCTTAACGCTCCGACCATGCAATGCCGAAAATACCCGGTTTATCATGATCCATGAAGATGTTACTGTCTCCATCCAATCAAAAAATAAACTGCGCGAAACCCAGAATCGCTATCAGATACAATTTGAGCAAAGTCTCAACGGCATTCTCATTACTAACGGCGAAGGAAAAATTATCGATGCAAATCCTGCAGCAAGTAACATTCTCGGCTGGAGCCGCCGGAAACTAATTGGTCGTTCTGCTAACGAATTAGTAGACACCGATGACCCTGCTTATGAAGAAGCCCTGCAAAAAAGAAATAAAACCGGCAGCTTTGAAATCGAGACAAACTTTATTCACCGGGATCATTCACTAATCCCTGCTGAAGTTTCGTCACGGACCTATCGTAACAAACAGGGAAACTTGCGAGCCATTACAACCTTTCGCGATATCAGTCAGCGCAAGAAGATTGAACAGGACCTTATTAAGAACAAACAGTTCACCGAATCGGCACTGAATAGTAATCCGGGGATCTTTTTTGTACTTAACCAAGAGGGTAAACTAATTCCCTGGAGCAACAGTTATGTATCTATCCTGGGTTATACTTCCGAAGAATTATCAGGGAAAAGTGCAGACGACTTAGTGATTGATAAACACAAGTCTATGGTAAAATCGAAAATAGAAAAATGTATAGAAGAAGGAGAATTGTCACTGGAAGCAAAGATCCTTACTAAAGAAGGAGAAATCCGCGATTACCAGATCCAGGCTAATCGATTTGAACAAGATGGTGAAATCTTTGTAGTAGGATCAGGTATAGACATCACAGAACAAAAACAGGCTGAACTGGAGAATCGAAAAACTCAGCTTATGCTTGAGCAGCTCTTTGAAAACGCCCCAATCGGTATCACCATTTTAGATACTGATAATAACATTACACAAATCAACAAGAGCTTTGAGAATATATTTAATTATACACAAGAAGAAGCTATAGGCAAAAATATCAATGAACTGATAATACCTTCAGGCAAGGAAGATGAAGCCAAATCTGTCACAGAGACCACCCTGCAGGGACAAAATATACAGACCGAAAGTGTTCGTTTAACCAAAAATGGAAAAGAAGTGCCAGTATTGATCGGCGGAGTTCCTATTGAACTCCACGACGAAATTATTGCCATATATGGTATATATGTTGATATCTCGGAACAGGCAGAATATCAGCAGAAAATCGAACAAGCACTTCGTGAGAAAGAAACCTTACTGGCAGAACTTCATCACCGCGTTAAAAATAACCTGGCTCTGATTATCAGTTTGTTGGAGATTCAGCTCTTTGATTCAACAAATTCACAATTGAATCAACAGCTTACCAATGTTAAAAACCGAATTCTGACTATTGCTTCCATACACGAGGTGCTCTACCAGAACGGTAATTTACACGAAATACCGATCAACAATTTTTTTGAAGAATTTATTTCGAACTCGAATATTCAAAACGGGAAGTATTCAAATACAATAAATCTTAATGGTAATCACGAGGATGTCTGCTTGCAGATAGATCAGTCTATACCATGCGGACTTCTTGTTAACGAATTGCTCTCTCTTATTTTTGAATCTGCAAACAAAGATCCTAAAGAGCTTTCGATAAAGCTTCGACAGTATAGCAATCAGGTACATATTATTATTGAGGGAAAAAACATTGTTCAAAATTCCAGTAAATTGAGAGAAGAACAATCGCTACACAATATTTTAATTGATCCTCTCTTAAAGCAGCTAAATGGAACTTTGCTCTGGCCCGAAAATAATGATGGGAATCAAAAATTCGAGCTTATCTTTGCTAAAGAGAATAGTAACAGCCCGGCTCGCAATCTGCTTGGGAAAAACAAATAAGTAAAATGGAATGTGAGATGAGAAACGTCAGAGGGATGGCAAAGCAGACGTAAGACGGAAAACGGCAAATGGAACCACCTTTCCTCAGCCTACAACTGATCCAACAATCCATTGGGACTCAAAACCGGCAGATCGGCACTTTTAAAATCATTACCGTCTCGAGTCACGATAGCTTCACAGTCAGCATGCAGGGCAGCTTGATAATGAATAGCGTCTTCAAAATCCGACCAATTAAGTGCCAAGGCATCATCAATTACAGTACCCGTAATATTAGCAATATCAAAAGCTTCATGAACGTAATGAATACCTTTATAGGCTTTTTCCTCTCCTATTTCATTACTCAGTACATAGAACATAGTATCAAAACTATGAGCTACAATCAGACCGGTAAATTGCTTCTCCTCGCACCGCTCAATTATTTCTGTAGATCGCTTTACAAATAGCTTGCGGTTCAGGACGACATCTAAACAGATATTTATGTCTACAAGAATCCTATTCAAGGTCATACTTTTCTTTTAGAGCTTCATAGCGAATTTCATCATAATCGTAGTGTTCCTTTTTTTCTGATTCAGTAATTAGTGTCATCAACTTATATGCAGCACTGCCGGGTTTGGGAGTATATTCATCAGGATCTTCTTGTTGAATAACCAGTTCTTCAAAAAATTGAGAGACACTGATACCCCGCTTCTTAGCGATCTTTTTGGCTCTGCGCTTTATATCTTCTTCTATCGATAAGTTTAACGTTTTCTTGCTCATAATTCTGGTATCTATTAATGCGTATAACCAATACGCTATATGCGCATAAAAAACGAAATCTGATTAACGATAATAATAGTGTAAATCCACTCCTGTCAAAATATTTCGCTCATGTCATTCCTTTGCATGATTGGTTATTATAACAGTCATGAAAAATTCCATTGGCAAAATTTTAGAGTACGCACCGGTTTGGCCGGCCTGGCGAAGAGTAATACATTTATGGAAACCCATGGCCATATGGACGATCCTCATCTGGATACTCATTGCCATTATTCTGGCTCCTGTATCCTCGGCCATTCTGGGATTACAATTCTTTCGGAGAGGCCATCTTGTAATCGGCAATGAAGAACTAATTTCATGGCTGTTTTCGCCCGTAGGAGCAAGCTACATCTTACTTGCCGGCTCGCTTATACTTGCGGGATGGACCCTCCAATTTGCCGGACTATTTCAAATAATAACCGAAGACCTATACGGTCGGGAAATAAACCTCAAAACACTCCTCACACGCATCATCGGCCGCATTCCTCGGCTATTTCGACTCTGCCTGTTCATTGTTGCAGCGGGATTAGTCTCAGCACTACCTCTGGCAGCAGGATTGGGATTAATTTATGAGCTATTCCTTAATACGTATGACATTAACTATTATCTCTCCCAAACGCCTCTCGAATGGCATATAGCTCTTCTTTCAGCAATTATATGGATTTGCATCTGGGGATTGGCACTATGTTACCTGGTTGCAAGATCGCTTTTGGCACTTCCAGTTTACCTGAACGGACACAAATCAATACGAGAGTCTATCTCCTATGCCTGGAAAATAGATAAAGCACTCTCCAAACAATATCTGCAAACTATTACGATTATCATCGTTTTCTGGATTTTTCTCAGGATAACGGCCGATACTCTTATCTTTTTTATCTCGGCTGAGTTTGTCAGCTGGATCGATTACCAATTTCAAAGCCTGCGACTAATTGCTTTAGCATCGGCAGTGTATATTGCCGGTACGTTTATCATTGATGCAATTATCACCTTTCTGGGCTTTTCGCATATCTCCGCAATGATCACCCGATTATTTTACAAGGATCTTGAGGTATCAAAAAAAGCACCGCCCTCTCAGATCAAATTCAAAAAAATTACTGCTTATGCTAAAAGCATCCTACGCCCTGTAAATTTTTTAAGCCTGATTGCTTTTATGTTCGTTGCCAGCATGCTGGTAAGCGGCTATATGATTGAACAGGTCCCTCATTCTAATCCTTCTACAGAAATAAGAATTGCAGCACATCGCGCCGGTCCGCCTCCCGCCCCTGAAAACACGCTGCAGGCCCTCGACAGTACGCTGAAAACCGGTGCTGACTTTGCCGAAATTGATGTCCAGCTAACCCGCGACAGTATAATTATAGTGACTCACGACCTGGATCTTATGCGAAAGGCAGGCAGCTCGATTCGTATAGCAAATACCAGCTACAAACAAATCCAGGAGATACTAGTAGCTGAACACGGAACAAATCCGCAGATCCCAAAAACCATAAATACTCTGACTGAGTTTTTAGACGCTACTCGCGGACGCATTGAATTACTGGTTGAACTTAAACAATCCGGTGAAGCATTGACACAGCACGTTGTTTCTGAAATTAAAGAAAAGGAAATGGAAAACGAGGTGGTGTTAATGTCGATGAATGCAGAACATGTGGCCCGGATTCGCGGTGCTGCCCCCAAAGTTGCTGTGGGATATGTATCAGCTTATGCCCTGGGCAATCTTACGCAACTTCCGGTTGAATTACTGGCATTAAATTATCGAGTGGTAAATAAAAACTTGTTGTCTGCTGCCAAACAGCAAAACATGAAGGTTTATGCCTGGACTGTAAATAAAACATCTGTAATGGCCGAAATGATCGAAATGGGAATTGATGGTATTATTACAGATCATCCTAAAATTGCAGTTCAAGTGAGAGAAGAAATACAGCAATTAACGACTGCTGAACGATTGGTTTTACGATTTCAAAATTTTGTTCTTAACAGCAAATAAATAGGATTTGACTGGGCGCTTTAATACTTATCCCAATTAGATTATTTGCTTATTTAACAAATCTCTTACATACTGTGGCAAATATAAGTACGTGCGGCTTTTATAAGTTCGTTCATCAACAAAGGCTACTATCTTTTAAAACGAACAGTTACGATTTATGAAAAAGATTACTCTGGTTTTCAGTATTCTATGGCTATCATTAGCTATAAACGTATCAGCCCAACCCGACGAGCCATTTGCCCGATTTCCGGCAATAAGCCCTGATGGTTCTACAATTGTGTTTTCTTATCAGGGAGATATCTGGAGCGTGCCTGCTGAAGGTGGACGTGCATGGCGCATGACTGTGCATGAGGCCTATGACGCACGTCCGCAATGGAGTCCCGACGGAGAACAGATTGCCTTTATCAGCGATCGTCATGGCAACGACGATATATTTGTCATGAATAGAAACGGCAGCCAAATAAAGCGGCTTACGTACCATTCAACGGATGATGAACTTACTGGCTGGGCGACAAGAGACAGCATACTTTTTACAACCAGCCGCGTCTTTAATCAGGTGGAGTGGGAGCCTGAAATTCATACAGTAGCTGCCGAAGGAGGTACACCAGATCGTTTCTTTGACTCCTTCGGGATGATGGCTACCATGTCTCCCGACGGCCGCTATCTCGTTTTTGTAAAAGGATCAAATGGCGAATATCGACAAGATTATCGTGGACCGGCAAATAAAGATATTTGGGTATACGACCGAGAAAGCGATTCCTATACGCAGCTCACTGATTTCGAAGGTAATGATATGTATCCCACCTTTGCAGACAGTAACAGCCTCTATTTTATTAGTGATCGCAATGGTACATATAATATTTACAAGGTCAGCTTCACCCAAAATGGAAAATTGGGCAGCACACCACAGCGCATTACCAATTTTGAGGATGACGGCGTCCGCTATTTTGACATCTCTGATGATCAAAACACGATAGCTTTTGAACACAAAACCGGCTTATACACGTTGGAATCCGGAAATAGTGCCCCTCAACAGCTCCATCTGGAAGTGAGTCAGGATGAACGGTTCTATAATATTGAGCAAAAATCGTTTACAGAAAACGCCGAGGAGTTTGCCGTATCACCGAGTGGCGACTGGCTGGCTTATGTCATAGAGAGCGAAATTTTCATCAAACACAACGACCCCGGCAAACAACGTTCAGTCAAAATCACCGATCATCCTTATCGCGATCGGGATGTGAATTTTCTTGATGACTCGACACTAGTTTTTTCCAGTGACAGAGAAGGACAGTATGATCTATATACCATTGAATCTGCCCATGAGGATAAGCATGATCTTTTTGAAAGCCTGAAATATGATGTGAACCGACTTACCTCCACCGAAGATTCTGATCGAAATCCCACCGTCTCACCTGACGGCGAAAAAATTGCTTTTAACCGCGGACGGGGTCAGCTTATCGTCGCAGACATAGATGGCACTTCTTTAGGTGAAGAAACCATCCTGCGCGATACAGGATGGGCAGAAGCCAGCGATGTGGCGTGGAGTCCCGACAGCAAATGGCTGGCCTATTCTATGCCCGATCTTAATTTCAACCACGAAATTTATATTCAGTCTGCTGATAACTCCACCGAACCCGAAAACATCAGCAAGCATCCCCGCCCTGACACAGATCCGGTTTGGAGTCCCGATGGAAGCAAACTTGCTTTTATCTCCAACCGCAATAACGGCGATGATGATATCTGGTTTGCCTGGCTGAATAAGCGCGACTGGGAACGAAAGCAGCTGGAGTGGGACAAAAGCGAAACGCCCGAAATTGTATCTCCCGAAGATACTGTCAATATAAATGTAGAATTTGACGGACTTTATAAACGACTTCAGCAAGTTACCTCAATGCCCGGCGATGAATCGGATATTGCTATTTCCGAAGACGGTCAGACATTTTATTTCGTAGGCAACGGGGCTGATGAAGATCTCTATAAGATTAAATGGGACGGCAGCGAATTGAAAGCCTTGACCGAAGGCGGAATCAATCCGAACGGCGTTCGTTTCGGCCCAGAGCTTAAAAAACTCTACTTTATGCAGAGCGGTGGAAAAATGGGGCGGCTTACGTTGGATAATAATCGGCTCGAAAACCTGCCCTTTGCAGCAAAAATGAAGATCAATCATAAAGAACGGCGCGAGCAGATCTTTGAAGAAACCTGGCGACAGCTGAACAACAACTTTTACGATCCCAATTTTCATGGACAAAACTGGAAGCAGCTGCGCGATCATTACAGGCCCTGGGCACTCCGCACCTCCTCGGACCGTGATTTTGAAGACGTAATGAATATGATGCTCGGTGAACTCAACTCCAGCCATATGGGCTTTTACGGATCCGAACGCGCCGAAACACAACAAATCCGCACCGGATTGCTGGGCATAGAAGTGAAAATGGTTTCAGAAGGTGCACGTGTTGAGCGAGTAGTTCCGAACTCTCCCGCTGACCGGGAAATGAGCAAAATAAATGTCGGTGACATAATCACAGCGGTTGATCAACAAGCAGTAAATGAAACAGATAATTTTTACAGCCTGCTTGCTGATAAAGTAGATACTCCTACCCTGCTTGAGGTTGAAAATGCAGAAGGCGAAAGCAGGGAAGTTATCATCGAACCTACCGGAAGTCTGAATGATCAGCTCTATAATCAGTGGGTTGAGAAACGTAAAGAGCTGACTGAAGAATATTCAGACGGGCGGCTCGGATACGTACATGTGGAAGGCATGAACTGGCCGAGTTTTGAACGTTTTGAGCGCGAACTCGTAGCTACCGGTGAAGGTAAGGACGGACTCGTCATTGATGTGCGCTATAACGGCGGCGGCTGGACCACCGACTACCTGCTTACCGTGCTGCAATACCAACAACACGCCTACACCGTACCGCGTGGTGCTACGGATAATCTTCAGGAGAACAAAACAAAATTTCGCAGTCACTATCCCTACGGCGAACGGCTACCGCTCTCCAGCTGGACCAAAAACGCCATCACCCTGGCAAATCAAAACAGCTACTCCAACGCCGAGATATTTTCTCACGCTTTCAAAAACCTGGATCTTGGGACATTGGTCGGAGAGCCAACTTTTGGCGCTGTAATCTCTACTGGTGGTACAGGCTTAATGGGAGGATCATACGTGCGGCTTCCATTCAGAGGCTGGTTTGTTAAAGCCACAGATAAAAATATGGAACTCGGTCCCGCTGTACCTGATGTTGAGATTATTAATCCACCGGATTATCGAAATCAAGAAGATGAACAGCTGAAAAAGGCCGTTGATGAACTGCTGAAACAATTAGAATAATGAACTCCGAACAAGGAACCGCAGAATAATGAAAGAAAATAGAACGCGGATCTTACAGACCAAGCGGATGTTCACGGTTAATAATTTATCTATATCATTTTTAAAGCGGAGAGAACTTACCGTAGTTTCTACATTCATCATTGATCACTCGATATTTTTCGTACCCGTGCTCTAGTGTTTCTGTGTTAAGAAGATAGAACGCGGGTCTGCTTTGTGGCCACGAATTTACTTATGATTTGTTGTAGGAGTTAACAGCATAAAATTACGAAGTGCTGATAACTTCGAGAGTCTTTACTCCTTGTTCGATATTCTTCAGTTCTCTACGCTTCTGTAGCTGCTATCATAAGTATAGTTGGTATCCAAAAAGCCTGCTAGTCATCTCTTCCGGCGGGCGCGAACAAGCCATAGCCGAGCGACTGGAGGGACTCGATTTCAAATGGAGCGGCCGTTCTTGTTACCTCATCCAAAGATCAGTGACTTTTTGACTCTCTCTGCAAAGAAAGCGCTGGAAAAGCATACACAGACTGAAACAGAATGACTTGAAATATTATCCGGATTTATACTTGCTGTTTAGACCAAATCTAAATTATCTTTACGGCCTATAATTTAAAAACAGTCTAAATAAATGACTTTTCAGGCTTTGATTGGTGAGAATGGCATCAACAAAGTTCCAAATACCACGTGTTAAGAGTAATTTAAAACCCAAATGTTTAACTGAAATCATGAATCTTGTCACAAATTCATTAAAAGTATTTCTCTTTACTACAGGATTAATTCTAAGTATAACAGCTCTCACTTTCGCACAAACTGGGCAATTAGAAGGAACGGTTACAGAAGCAGAAACTGATGAACCACTGCCCGGCATCAACATTGGTATTGAAGGAACAACACTTGGTGCCGCCACCGATGCCGAGGGTAAATTTTTAATCGAGGAAATTCCCGCCGGATCTCATATCGTTCAAATTACAGCTGTTGGATATGGTGAAGTAGAACGGGAGGTAACCATTCGTAGTGGGGCGACCGCCACTATCTCTGTCCAGCTGGAAGAGGATATTCTGGGCATGAACGAACTGATCGTTTCTGCAACCCGGAATATCGAATCTATTGATGAAGTGCCTGCTTCAGTCAATATTCTCCGTGATAAAGAATTGAATGATCAACTTACCTTAAGCTCAAATCTCAATGATATGCTTGCCAAGCAGGTCCCGGGTTTTGCCCAGTCAACAGAATCGGCAAGTAACTGGGGACAGAACCTGCGCGGCCGTGATTACCTGGTTCTTATCGACGGTATTCCACAGTCAACACCGCTACGAGCAGTAAGTCGAGACCTGCTAACTATTGATGCAGGAGCCATAAGTCGGGTAGAAGTCATTAAAGGTGCAACGGCTATTTACGGTAATGGTGCTACCGGTGGACTCATTAATTACATCACGGCGCTACCCCAAAAAAGTGGTTTTGAGTCAATCAGCAAGATGGGGTCCAACATTTCACTTTCTGCACCAAATAATAGCACTGGCTACCGCTTTTCACAGCAGTTTGTGGGCCGAGATAACAACTTAAGCTACAACTTTAAAGGTTCTTTTGAAGAAAAGGGACTTTACAAAGATGCTACCGGCGATATTGTCCCGCCTAATCCGCAGGGACAAGGTGGACTTTCCGATGCGTCAATTTATAACATTTATGGACAGGTGGGGTATGACATTAACCCACAACATCAAATTGAAGTGATGTACAACTTTTTCTCCAGTGATCAAGAAACAGATTATGTTACTGTTCCCGGCAGCTACCCTGATCAAAAAGCTACTGCGGAAAAAGGAGAAGTTCGCGGCGAACCGCAGGGAACACGTGGAAATCATAATGCACGGGTTGAATATAAGTGGCTTAACATTTTGGGTGAAACCTCGCTAAATGCCACGGCCTATATGCAAGATTACGAAACCCTTTTTGCCTACTACGATGTTTACCGGGATGGTGGACAAAGTTATTTGGAATCAGAAAAATACGGGCTTCGTTTTAACTTCAATTCACCTTTTGCGCTTACTGATCAGATTCAGGGTTCTCTAACCTATGGCCTTGATCTGCTCAACGACAAAACCCAACAGGGGCTACTGGACGGCAGAGCGGTAACCCCGGAAATGGCCATGGGCAGTTTTGCACCTTACCTGCAACTCAAAACTACATTCTTTGATGATTGGGTTTTCAAAGGCGGGATGCGATTCGAAGCCCTCAATATAGACGTGCCTGACTACACTACGGCAGAGATGGTTAATCCGGATGGAAGTTTTCGTGGTGGAGTAGAGGTAGAAGGCGGTTCACTGGATTACAGCGCGTTTACCTACAATTTGGGACTCAGCTATAAAAAACACAGTGCATTTAATCCATTCGTAAGTGTTTCACAAGGATTTTCAGTAGCTGATCTCGGACGTACGCTGCGGGGCGCAACAGAACCAACAACCGTACAGCGGATTGATCCGGAACCCGTCATCGTTCAAAATTATGAACTCGGCGTAAATAGTTCGTTTGATATCTTCCGGGGCTCTGTTTCCGGATTTGTCAGCACATCGGATCTGGGATCCTCCTACCAGGAAGACGAAAACGGTAACCTGGGCATCGTACGATCGCCTGAGATTGTTTACGGCGTGGAAGTAAACGCAAACGCACGACCAACTTCCAAACTTGGAATAGGTGCCACGTACTCTCTGACCGAGGGACGAACCGACAACAATAACAATGGCAGCTATACCGATCCTGCTGATGAGTTTTTGGTTAACAGCCGTATTTCACCGCCGAAATTCACCGCTTATGCCAAGTATCAATTCACCCCCGAACTGAATGCCAAAATAAGCATGCTCCATTCTGGAGAACGTGAACGATTTGAACGAAATGAAAACGGTGATTTTGATCCCTATAAGAACAACATAAACTCGTATACGGTTTTCGACCTGACCTCCAGCTATCAGTTACCGTTTGGATCACTAAGCGTCGGTGTACAAAACCTGTTCAATGCGAATTATTATCCAGCAATTTCACAGTGGGCCGGCGCATTTTTCGGTACCGGATACTCCAAAGCTCCCGGTGCTCGAGTAAATGCCACGCTCAAAGTACAACTTTAATCCAACATACCATTTAGCTGTCGGCCTCCCAGCAGGTCGACAGCTTTTTTATTGTAATGAGCAAACGCTTTCTTCTTTCGATACATAAATGGTTAGGACTTTTTGCCGGTATCTTTATCCTGATAATGGGACTAACCGGCTCAATCTTAGTTTTCGATGATGAAATAGAGCATTTCATACATCAAGATGTCATCCACCAACCGGATTCTGATCGACCCGTCTCTCTTGATAAGGCATATAAATCCATTATAGAAAAACATCCCAATCGGGATGTCCGCTTTACGCATATTCCTGAGCAGGCCAACAGAACTATCGAAGCTGAAATTCGTCAGCCCGATAATAGACGCTATCTGTACATCCATCCTGCAACAGGTGAAATCCTGCGTGATCTCGACAGTTATGATACCTTTTCATACTGGATGCTAAAGCTCCATTATACATTACATGCAGGTTTTATCGGGGAAGTGATTTTATTAATCGCCGGCTTTATGTTTATCTGCTCACTTATTACCGGCTTCTGGTTTTATCGCAAAGCGATATGGAAAGTGCTAACATTCAAAATCCGTCCCCGGTTTAGGGATTTGAAATCAGGATCTTCAGAACTGCATCGTTCGGTTGGTGTGTGGGCTCTTATATTTAACCTGGTTACCGCCATAACCGGCACTGTTATCCTGCTTATTATTGTACAGACGAATATGAATGCTGAAGAACCGGCGCCAGTGCCTAACCCTCCGGCCGTAGAAACTTCCATTGACGAACTTGTGGATAAAGCGCAACAGACATATCCTGGATTTGACCCTTCATACATCGGCATGCCGCGACAGTCCGGGGGAAGTATTACGTTATACGGGCATATGGATACGGATCTGCCGATCCACTACAAATTTTCAAATTATGTACAGTATGATCCCGAAAACGGGTCCGAAACCAATTCCTATTTTATCAAAGGTAAACCTGCCAGCACTCATCTTTTAAGCTTCACGTATCCCCTTCACTTTGGAGACTGGGGCGGAATACCTATAAAGATACTCTACTGCTTTTTTGGATTGGCTCCGGCTATTCTATCGATTACCGGCTTTATTATCTGGCAAAAACGAAATAGCAAAAGGGAGGCGATCAAAAAAGCACGCCCCAAGACTCCCGTAGCGGCTTAATAGAAGCTATCTCTACGCTCTTTTTGATAATTGGAAGCAGAGCTTCCGGTAGTGCATTCCGAAGGAAGCTTCGGAATAAGATAAAAACCTGCCTGGCTACAGGTGACAACAAACCGATATTGGAACTTCTTACCCTTTTGTCATTCTGATGAGTGATCCCGACCGCTGTCGGGAGAACGAAGAAGAATCTCAAATGTTGATACAAACTGTGTTCCGGAGAGATTGTGAGCCTTTCAATCCATTTGAGATACCTCGCCGCAGGCTCCTCGGTATGACTTGTATTTTTAGTTCTGCCCCCAACCAGTTAGAAATTTCCGGTAAAAGACCGCTAATGGATGCATTTCCATATTATTCTTATAAGGTCCACATCTGTTATTTGAAGTACCCTGCAGTCCCTCCCTACGAGTAAGGAGGGGCAAAAATCAGATTGTTTTTTCTAGTCTGATGACTGGAATATCGATCCAGGCTACAAAATTTTTTTTAGCCTTGGCTAATTATTTTTTATTCCTTAACTTAAATTTAGTTAAGGCTAAAAAATATATTAACAGAATGAATATTATAGATAGGAGCCTGCTGTTTGGTGCTATAATAGCTGTACTTGTACCTACTTTGGGATGGACACAAACAGGAGTTGTCGAAGGTGAGATAACCAGTAATGGTGAAGTAGTTACGGGAGCAAATGTAGCTCTCAAAGAGATCCAGAGAGGGGCCTCAAGCGATCAGAATGGGATATTCGTTATAAAAAATGTGCCTTCCGGAGAATATACGTTAGTTGTTTCCGCAGTAGGTTATTCTGCCTATGAAAAAGAAATAACAGTGGAAAATGGGAAAAGAATTAAGCTGCAAATTTCACTGAACACTACTATTGAAGAACTTGGCGAAGTGGTTGTTACCGGGATGATGAGAGAAACCTATGTCAAGGAATCGCCGGTCAAGGTGTCGGTTGTTAAACCACAGCGGCTTCAACAGGGTAAGACAAGTTCCAATGTGATGGATCTTATTGATAATGTCAACGGACTTTCAACGCAGCTGAATTGTGGGGTCTGTGGCACAAATGCGATCCGTATCAACGGTGTGGAAGGTCCCAACACTGCTGTACTTATTGATGGTATGCCGATAATGGGGGCGCTGGCTAGTGTGTACGGACTGAACGGTATCAGTCCCTCAATTATCGATCAGGTTGAAGTTATTAAAGGTCCCCAATCCACACTCTACGGGACCGAAGCACTCGGAGGTGTAGTCAATGTCATCACAAAAAATCCTGCGACTACCCCCAGTCTTTCTGCTGAAATCTATGGAAAGAGCACCGAAGAGGCGAACATCAACGTGGCCGGCTCACCAGAAATCGGGCGATTCAAAGGTTTTATAAGTGGTAACCTTATTCAACTGGATAATTATTTTGATAATAATGACGATGGCTTCAATGATCTGGTAAAACGCTCGGGTCTCTCTCTCTTTGGAAAAGGGACGCTTGAGGGCCCGGATGGAGAACAGCGATTAAACATAGCTGCCAAATATTATAATGAGGATCGTACCGGTGGAGTGCGGGCTTTTACAAACGATATTCGCGGATCTGAAAGTATTTACGGAGAATCTATTTATACCCGTCGCGCCGAATTATTGACCGATTACCGTCCGGCTGGATTCGATCAGCGGTTACGTTTCAGCGGGGCCTTTACCTATCACGATCAAAACAGCTACTATGGGACTGAGCACTACGTCGCCGACCAGAACATTGTCTATGGTCAGACCACGTGGGACCAACCTCTTGGAGATAACTTCCGGCTTTTGAGCGGAGCAACTTTTCGCTACCAAACTTACAATGATAATACTCCCGCCACTTCTGACGGTACGAATCGGCGTTTTATCCCCGGCGTTTTCACACAGGGTGAACTAGAACTCAGTGATTTTACGCTGTTGAGTGGCTTGCGCATAGACCACCATTCCGAACACGGCTTTGTCACGGCTCCGCGTTTTTCTGCCAAGTATAGTCCCGCTGACAGAACTACAATGCGGCTGAGTGGAGGTACCGGGTTTCGTGTTGTAAACGTCTTTACTGAAGATCATGCTGCTCTGACAGGATCAAGAGAAGTGGTTTTCCGGGAGGATCTGAATCCCGAACGTTCTAAAAGTATTACTGCAAATATAGAACACATCATTCCCTTCGGAACAAATCCGCTAACGGTAAGCCTTGACGGTTTCTATACGCGGTTTTCCAATAAAATTATTCCTGATTATGACCAAGATCCCAACCTGATCGTCTATGAAAATCTGGAAGGATATTCCCTTACACGTGGCATCTCAATTGAGCTGGATCAAAACTTTACAGCCATACCCGTCAACTATAATGCGAACTTTACGCTGATGGATGTATTTACAAAAGAAGAAGGACAACGCCGGGCTCTCACCTATGCCCCGGATTTCATGGGATCGTTCGGCACTACTTATCGATTGTCTCAATGGAATCTCAAATTTGGTTATAACGGAAATATAGTGGGACCCAAGCGTATGCCAGACAACTATGTAGAAGATTTCGGCCGCGAACGCTGGTCACCAACATATACTACTCACGATTTTAAAATTACTAAAGAGTTTACAAATGTTAATGATGAAAACGGTATCGGCTTCGAAGCATATCTGTCAGCAGAAAATATTTTTGATTACACCCAGGGTAGTCCGCTGATAGATGCTTCGAATCCTTTTAGTGACCAGTTTGATACGATCTACACCTGGGGACCCATTATTGGCCGTACTTTTTCAGTAGGTGCACGATTAAATCTTAGATAATTATTGCGAAGTGAAACAGAAAACTTATGCTAATTCCGTGATTCTTCGGATTCCACTGAAAAGTCTATAACCGCAGAGGTGATCACAGAGATCACAGAAATCTCTGTGCAACTCCGTTTTTTCCTCTGCTTCCTCTGTGATATAAAACTTTAGTAATAAGATAGCCCGCAGAACCATATGAAAAAGAATGCGAATAGTAAGAAGTAAGTTTATGCAAGGAAAAATCATAAGTTATATCGGGAGCCTGCTGGTTGTATTTTCACTGTTAGCTATTATGACAAGTGCAGATTTATATGCACAAGAGCCGCCCTGGTATTCTTTTGAGAAAGCACTAATCAAGGCAGATAAAGTCGATCGTCCTGTGTTGGTGGATGTTTGGGCCCCGTGGTGTGGATGGTGTCGCAAAATGAAACAAGAAGTTTATCCGGCCCTAGCATCGGGGCTGGATGATCAATTTATCATTACCCGTCTTAACCGTGATGAGCACAACAAAAGCTATCGTTATAAGGGGAAAAAATTTACTTCTTTTAGATTGGCCCAAAGATTAAATGCCGAAACAGTACCAACTGTTGTATTATTATCTTCTGACGGTGATTACCTGCTGCATCTCTCGGGATTTGTAGAAGCAGAAGAACTTCGTCCGGTACTTGATTATATAGCAACGGGATCATATCGGCATCAAACCTTTCAAACTTTTTTAAATCAGAAGGAATCTCAGAATTAATTATATCTCTGCAATAAAGATGTTCTTAGCCATCTCGTGTCCAATCACCTGTTCGTTATTTTCTACAAGCAGTGTCACTGGTCCGTCAAAAGGAGCTTTTTCTTTAATTTCCACCTTAATACCGGGCAGCAAACCGATCTTTTCGAGATAACGCAGTAATTCGGGATCCTGATCCTTAACGCGGCTTACCATATACTGTTGATCGGGATCACCGTCAACGAGCGGTTTGGCATCCATCTCTGGCATCAATCCCTCTTTTGTGGGAATGGGATCACCATGTGGGTCGTGGGTGGGATCATCCAACAGTTGAGCAATTTTATCCTCAAACCGCTCGGAAATATGATGCTCAAGCTTCTCGGCCTCGTCATGCACTTCATCCCAGGAATATCCCATCACCTCCAGCAAATAGAGCTCCAGGAGCCGATGATGACGAATGATTTCCAGTGCGATTTTCTTTCCGGAATTAGTTAATGAAGCTCCTTTATATGATTCATAGTCCACCAGCCCCATTTTTGAGAGACGTTTGACCATATTGGTAGCTGAAGCTGATGAAACATCCAGAGAATCGGCGATATTTGTTGTTGTAGCCTTATCGCCCTCGGCTTCAATCGTATATATGGTTTTCAAATAATCTTCTACGGCTTGGCTTAATACCATTTTATCAAATTGCGTGATCCTTTTTCACTGCAAATATATCAATATCAGTTTTAGATTCCAGTAAAAGATGTTCACATCATTTAGTCAATTTCTACTCCATGCTTTTCCAGGTATTTCTCAAAAGAGATTGTCCCGGTCAAATCCCGACCCACAAATGCCATTAATTTATCAAAGATTTCAGCAGGCAAATAACCAGGTTGAGCTCCTATGACATCTCCTTCTTCATTCACAAAAATTGTGGTTGGTGTACTTGTAGCCCGAAAGTATCTGGACAATTCTTGTTCCGTAAATGCTTCACCATTAAACGTTGTTTTGCTATTCGATTCTATATCAATACGGACCGGATGAAAATATTTATGCAAGCTATCTTGTACAGATTTTTCCGGAAAAACCTCCTCATACATTTTTTTGCAATAGCCGCACCATTCAGCTTCTGCAAAAATCATAACTTTTTTATTATCCTCGACAGCTCTTTCTTGTGCTTCAGATAACGAAGTCCAATTTATCGATTGTGCCTGTACAGGTGACGTGTATATTAACCCGGCCAATAGTAATACAAAAATTCTCATTAATTCTGTCCGCTTTTTCTTTAACAACGTTTTTTCATTTTTGATTAGTACCTGATCAGTGATCCTTTTCGGTATTATTTTTCCATTTCATAACCAACATCGTCATATCATCGTGCTGTTCAGCATCGGCAATATACGATCTTACGTCAAAAGAAATTTCTTCCAAAATATCAGCTGCAGACTTCTTCTTATTTTTAAGTAAGATGTTATTCAATCGTTGTGAACCATAAAACTTGTGATTGCTGTTCAATGCCTCCACAATTCCATCTGTATAAAGTACAATCACATCATCTTTATTTACGTTCAACGTAACCTCTTCGATATTTTCATCAAAAATATAGTTGTCGGTTAGTCCTATACCGATTCCTCTCGGCTGCAGTTCTTCCACAACTTGTTGGCTTGTGTTTACCCGAAGAATAGGATTATGACCGGCACGGGCGAAGTGAAATACTTTTTCTTCTAAATCGATAATACCATATACAAGAGAGATAAATGCACCCCGTGGGGCATTTTCACAGAACAGTCGATTAGTCTTTTTAAGGATTTCAGCCGGGGAATCAATTTCACGACAAAGACTGTGCAAAATACCTTTGATAAATGTCATGTAAAATGCAGCCTGAATCCCCTTACCACTTACATCCCCAATTGTTACGGCTACACGATGATCATCTAATTTTATAAAGTCGTAATAATCGCCGCCAGTTTCGTAAGCTGGTTTACAAATAGCCGCCAGATCTAAAAAATCAAAATCGGGGGTCCGGACAGGCAAAAAGGATTGTTGTACTTCCCGAGCGATCTGGAGCTCTTGCTTGATACGTTCTTCCTGAGCCAACTCTTCTACATACTCAGGTACATACCGGGGCAGTATTTTTTCCTCCTTTCCTCGGCTTATGGCCACGAATCCGCCTATTAATAGGATTCCGAAAAATATCATTGCACCTATAAAAATATGGGTATCCATTGACCCCACAGTAATCCATCCCGTAGTAGTTGCCGTTAAGATTGAAAACAAAAAGTGACTCAATAACAACGTTAGGAAGTTCCACTGCAGGTAAATAGCCACTAAGGAAACACCCAGTAAAATTCCCCCGATAATCTGATATCCATTTGCCTCCAAATAGCCGGCAAAAGGAACAACGATTCCGCAGGCCAAAACCATCATCAGAGCCGAAATAAACTTATTGCCAGTTTGTGCATAAGCCTGTCCCCCCAGCACTAAAAATACACCTATCACCAGTGCCAGAGAAAAAACACCATTGCTGAGGATCAAGAATACCGGCGACCATGCCGCTTGCTGACTCAAAAATACCTCATGGTGAATATGAAAAGAGATTTGTGGCAGAAGCCATAAAATAACCGTCCAAACACCAGCCAGAATAAAAGCAAGGGTAACCGCCTGTACAATCATATATCCGATCGGCTTGTTAAAAATCATGCCTTGCCGTATATAATCATACATGTTCAATTTTTGTGGCCAATGCTGACGCGTGATGGAATCACCAATAGCGAAAAACACAAAGAACACTAGTGATGCTACCGCCCCCGCTATTCCCGTTCTCATAAGGAATTCAGCACCCTGTGCCCATTCAGTAGTTCCGGTAAAAAAGCTCGTATTCTGCAGCAGGTTCAGTATAACCACCAGAGAAACGGCCAATCCGGCAATGACTGATACGATCAGAGCCGGTTGTGTATCGATAGCCCTGGCGCGGATTCTGTAGAAAAATAGCACCACTCCTACCAGAGCAAACAAAAATAAAAGTGCGCGCTTCAATGTGTCCCAAAATCTGCCATTACTTCCATTCGTCTGACTTTCATAATCAGATTGTATCTCAACCATTTCCCCCGTAGTTGTAAGACGAACACTCAGTGAAAGCTCTTGGTCGAATGATAAATCAGCTGTATGAAATTGCGCTTCAACGGTATTATCGCCGTTCATCCTGCCGAAATGAACCGTATCTTGCTCCAGTCCGCTTGTATTCCATCCAGTCTGTTGCAGATGAAATGAGGCCATATTAAAGACATCCTGGATTGACAACCGGAATGATTCTTTATTTTGAAGAGCTTTTTTGAGACGGGCAATTCGCTTTTCATCAGATAAGTCAAATTGATTCCAGTTTTCCTGTACATCAACAAGAAATTCCTGTGTTAATACTGCATCTGAATACGAAGACAGTATCTGTGAAACAGAGTCAGCCAGCGTATCAAAAGATGCTACTAGTGCTGATCGATTTACTCTTTTCACCGGTAAAAGATTATTAATATTTATGAATTCCAGAAAATCACCGGTCGGATCAAAACGCATCCTTATATCACCACGGTCGCTCATAATTCGGTTTGGTGAATCCTGCTCTGTCGTACGTGCAGAGATGGCCTGTTTACTTTCTCCGAAATAGCATTGTACATCCCAATAGTAGAGTGCTAAATTAGGAAATTCGTTTTCACGAAACTGCGTGATCAATCCATCGCGTCCCAATTTTTCCTGCAGATTTTCTAACAGTGTCTGATTGCTGTAAAAACGAATTTTAAATCTTACATTGGAGCTGTTAAATCCAAGCCTTTCAAGTTTTTCTCTCGCATTACGCTCAATCTCTTCTACATCAGTCTTGCTTATATCAATGAGTGAACGAGGATCCTGGGATGGATAGGCCACAAAAAACCAAACAGCTGATAATAATCCTACAGCAAAAAATATATTCTTTTTGAATGTTGGACTCACCAGTTGTCTGCTTATTTAAAATTTTTGCTTCTTTAATGGACACGTAGAATATGTGAAAATGTTTAGAGAATTAATATTATGTTGCTCTCGTTTTTATATCACTGCATTATTTAACGAGTTTATTGAAGCTTTTACTATGTGTCTTATTACTTTTTCTTATAGGGAGCACCCCGATTATGAATTGATTTTCGCCGCCAACCGAGATGAAAATTATGACCGTCCTACCCGTGCTGCGCGCTTTTGGGATGATAATCCGGATGTTTTAGCCGGTAAAGATCTTAAAGCCGGCGGTACCTGGATGGGGATCAATAAACGGGGTGCTTTTTCAGCAATAACAAATTATCGCGATCCCAATATCGATAAGATTAACCCGCCGAGCCGTGGTTTTCTGGTTCTGGATTATTTGATACAGAATGGCAATCCGAAATCTTACTTGCAGCAAGTTGATCAAAAAGCAGATCAGTATATGGGATTTAGTCTGCTGACCGGAACCGTTGAGCAGCTGGGATTTTATTCAAATCAACAGAGAAAAATTAAGATGCTCGATGCGGGTTTATATGGCTTAAGCAATCGGCTGCTGAATACTCCCTGGCCGAAAGTACAGCGAGCAAAGAGTGGATTACGCAACATCGTGGAAGACGGTAATGTTTCAACAGATGCTTTATTTGAACTGCTTACTGATGACCGAGAGGCTCCGGAGAGCGAACTGCCCGACACCGGAATTCCCAGTGAGCTCGAGAAAAAGGTTTCTCCCATCTTTATCAAAGGTGAGAATTATGGCACTCGCTGCTCTACTGTTTTACTGATTGATAAAAATGGAACGGTAACTTTTGCCGAGCGGCGATTTAAAGCGGGTACACTGAAGATAGATGAGGAAAGTCGATACGAATTTATTATTGATAACTGAGATGTCACGGGCTCGACCATACCCGTCTTTTCTGCCTTTTGGCGTACTGCATGTTCATTTTTTGTGACCAAAAAACGAACCAAAAAAGTCCCGGGGGAATCGCAGATTTTGTTCTGACTATATCAGGAAACCTGGAATAGCTATTCCGCATTAGTCGTTATACTGAAGCACCTTTCCCCGATTCACCCCGGACCCCGGTTTTTAAACTGGCCCTTCTTTTTATCTCGTGACAATGCTCGTCGTCACGTATCCTTCCGTCGCAACGCAGAGCATTGCGACGAGATGTACTTTTCATCTCATTCCCAAGCTCCTGCTTGGGAATGTAAGCAAAACTTCTTCAGGACCGTTCCGAAGCAGGAGCTTCGGAACGAGAAAGGTTGGTGATAGCGCGAGCGTCCGCTCGTGCTATTCAATCAACTAACAATCTATTTCGATAACAGCCTGTAACCCAGCATAATTTTTAGCACTGCTGTATAAATAATCTTCCGGTTTACTTACGAATCCAGCCTTCACAGGATTTTGATGAATGTAGTCTATTTTTTGATCTACCAGTCGATTGGAATTCAGTTCGATTGGTCGAAAATGATACTGCCATAACTGAAAATCATTGTTACCGGACTTTGCATTTCCTGCGTGATACATCATATTTAACATCCATTCTTTCCTGCTCTCCTGTACATCACTCTCTATTATTCTCCTAAGTTCATTTGAGGTGAAGCTTTTAAAATCCCTAATAATATCTCCAATCTTCTTTTGTTTTGACCCGATAATCAGATGAATATGATTAGTCATGATACAATAAGCATAAAGCAAAAGCCCCTTCTCTGCTCTGCAATAATTAAGACTCTCAATAATTACATCCTTATAATTTCTGCGGGTAAAGACATCAATCCAGTTAACTACTGTAGAGGTTACAAAGTATGGATAGCTTTGGTCATATATCTGATATTTCCTACTCATCTTAATGAGTTTACTTAAAATTGTACTAATCCCTCTAATAATTCTTATGGCACAAGCGGACGCTTGCGCCATAAGTTTTGTACTTTTTTATCATAGCGCGAGCGTCCGCTCGTGCTATTCCAACGGCATTTAGTCCAGCGAAGTACTGGCAGCCTCTTTGCCTTCGGGGGCATATTCTTCAGGATCAGGAATCTTTCCAAACTGGAAAATGATAGCAATGATAATAGCGATACCCACCGGATAAATAATCCATGCCGGAATTCCGAATGCCAGAACTACAATCAAACTCACCGTGCTAAGAACTCCTACAATCATTGCATAAGGTAGCTGAGTGTTGACGTGTTCGACGTGATCACATTGGGTGGCGATGGAACTGAGAATAGTGGTATCTGAAATTGGTGAACAGTGATCGCCCCAGACCGATCCGGCCAGCACGGCACTGACACTTGCATAGATAACTTCGGCCGTCATTGCATATTCCAGGCCGGTATTATTTCCGATCTCCCAGGCAAGCGGTACCACCAGCGGCATCAAAATTCCCATCGTTCCCCAGCTGGATCCGGTGGCAAAAGCAGTGAGCCCGGCAAGGACGAATACAATGGCCGGCAACCAGTAAGCATTCAAGGTTTCTCCAAATACACTCATCAAATAATCAGCTGTGCCAAGCTCAACCGTAATTGTGCTCAATGCCCATGCCAGCACCAGAATCAGCAGTCCGTCGAACATCGTGTGCATACCTTCAAGCATGCCCTCTATCATATCATCAACTTCCAGCAATTTGCCCGACAGTGTCATAACTATGGCAACGGTAATTCCGAATAAGGAACCCCAGAGCAATGCTTTGTATGAATCAGCCGTTTCAATGATTGACTGTATCGAACTTCCTTCTCCGGTGATAACTAAACCTGCAATAGTACCAAAGACAAGAGCCAGGATAGGGACAGCTGCATTCGCCCAGTGGGATACTTTCTTTGTTTTTTCATCATCCTCAATTTTATTCTTCCACAAGTTGTAAGTATCAAGCTCGGGGTTATGCTTGGCCTTATAAAGATTAACGCGGGCTTTCAGCATGGTGGCAAAATCGCGTCCTGACCAGGCAATAAGAATGACGAAAAGCAGCGTAAAAAAGGCATAAAAATTATACGGCAACGAGTTGATGAACACAGAATAGGCCGCTTCATTGAACTCGGGCATCTTAGCTTGTGCATCCGCAATAAATCCAACCATTGCTCCTATCCAGGTACTGACCAAAGCAACTGTCGCCACTGGAGCAGCGGTTGCATCCACAAGATAAGCCAGTTTGGCACGCGATATCCGCAACCGGTCGGTGAGCGGACGCATGGTGCTGCCTACGACCATGGTGTTGGCGTAATCATCAAAAAACACGACAAAACCCATCAGCGAAGTCATTAGTTGTCCCTGCACTTTTGTTCTCACAAAGCGGGTAATAGCTTTAATCACTCCGCGTGTGCCGCCGTTATCTGTGATAATGCCAACCATACCGCCAATCAACAAGGTAAATACTATAATGCTCATGTGACTTTCGTCGGCAGCGGCGGGTACGATATATCCACTCAAGGTATCAAAAAAGCTGTTGAAAACGCCTCCGAAGGTGAGATCTCCAGCTAAAAAAGCACCGCTCCAAATTCCCAGAAACAATGCGAAAAGCACTTGTCGAAAAATAAGGGCTATGCCGATGGCTACAAGAGGAGGCAAAATACTAAGCCAACTGCCGATCTCAATCCCTGACTGTGCTGACTCTTCAGCTGCCTGGGCAGCATCCGGCGAAGCAAAACCAAAATTTATCAACAGGAAGACTGAAAGGAGTCCGGCAATGATAAAAAATGCTTTCCGCTTCATCGAACTTATATTTGATTAATTTTTGCTGATCTACAACAACGCACAATTGATCATAGAAAATACAATCTCTGCAATAATTTGCCAGATTTTTTTACACGTTCTAAAACACAGTCATAGTCAATCGGAAAAAGCACCGGGAAGTTTGATAATTCTAAATAAACCATGATGTTATATTCAGGTTTCCATAGTAAAATTTTAATTATGGTAAACCACAGAGTTACGCAGAGGTAGACACAGAGGAACTATGTACTCTGCATAATTCCATAAATTCCTTTAAAGAATTTATCGCCTTTTTTAATTGATCAGAAACAGTTATGAAGCCACTTGCATCCATAACAGAAGCACTCATCCAAAGCGATATCCGTTCAATCACTGACCGTGTCAAAGCCGTAGATGGAATTAACCTGGGTCAGGGCATCTGTGATATGCCAACGACTGATGCCATTAAGAAAGGAGCTAAAAAAGCAATTGACAATGACAAGTCGATCTATGCTCCTTTTGGCGGAATTGATTCCCTTAAACAACGTATTATTGACAAAGTCCAGTCTTTTAACAAAATCCCAATCCCTGGTTCAGATAATATTTTGATTACCAGCGGTTCCACCGGCGCATTTGTCACTGCCACTTTTGGTCTGTTTAATCCCGGTGATGAGGTAATTTTGTTTGAACCCCTGTACGGATATCACAGCAAAATTCTAGAGCTCCGGGATATAACGCAGAAAACGATGATCCTGGATCCGCCAGAGTGGAATATCAATTTTGATAAGCTGGAATCGCTTATCACATCCAAAACAAAAGCAATTATCATTACTACTCCCAACAATCCGACGGGTAAAGTATGGTCGCGACAGGAACTTCGGCACCTGGGTGAACTTTTGACTAAGCATGATCTGTATGCCATTACCGATGAGGTTTATGAGTATATGACGTATGACGATCACACTCACGTTTCTCTCGCTTCTCTGGACGATATGTATGAACGGACGATCACTCTTTCCAGTTTTTCAAAAACGTTTAATATGACCGGTTGGCGCCTGGGATATGCTGTCGGTCCTGAGCATATTATTGAACAGATGGGGCTGTTGAGTGATCTGTTTTATATCTGTGCTCCCACTCCACTGCAGTATGGATTGGCGGACGGCTATCCTACCGGCGATGAGTATTATGAGGAGTTACTTCAGGACTACACCAAAAAACGATCCCGTATTTGCCAAACCCTTGAAAAAGTTGGCTTCGATGTCCCCTGGCCGGAAGGTGCTTATTATGTTTTTGCAAGCTTTGAACCACTGCGGGATCGTCCTGGCTTTGCCAACGATCAAGAAGCCTGTTCAACATTGATTGAAGAAGCTGGGGTAGGTTCAGTCACCGGTGGATCTTTTTATACCAATCCTGATGATGGTAAGTACCTGTTGCGATTCTGCTTCGCCAAAAAAGAGCAGGAATTGGAGGAAGCATGCCGTAGGATAGAGGGATTTTTAGGGTAATATCATAAACTCTTCATGACATGTATCAGATTCTCCTATAGAAAGGCTACAAAAATCCTGTGTCACCCTGAATTTATTTCAGGGTCTATTGCAACTAACAACGTTATAATCCTTAACGCTATATTGCCTAGATGCTGAAACAAGTTCAGCATGACACAATTGGATTTTATAAAAGTCTCTGAAAAATCTGGTCCGATTTTATATCGTTATATAAGCGTTAACTAAGCTTCTCGATAGCTGTATTAATCCGGCGAATCGTTGTTTCTTTGCCAAGAAGCTCTATTGTAGGTGTCAGATCGGGACCGTATCCCATGCCAGAAACAGCCACGCGAAGCGGCATCATTACCGGACCGAAGCCAACATCATGCTCTTCGGTTACTTCCTTGATTTTATCCTTGAGTGTTTTTGCTTCAAATTCATCTTCATCAAGCTTTTTTATTTTCTCGACGTAAGCCTCCAGGAGTTCTTCGCTATCATCGCTCCACTTTTCGACGGCCTTATCTTCGTACTCTTCAGGATCTTCAAAGAAAAAGCGTCCCATCGTTATGAAATCTTCAATCTTGCTCACCCGCTCTTTCATCAGAGGAATAATCTGCTTCATATATTCCTCATCGGGATTGAGTCCGTGCTCTTTCGCAATTTTCTGAACGCGCGGCCAGAGTTCATCGGCCGGTTTTTCACGCAAGTAGTGCTCGTTGTACCAGATCAGCTTTTTATAATCAAATACCGCACCGCCTTTGCTCACACGGTCGAGCGAGAACATATCGATAAGCTCATCCAGAGAGTGGATTTCGGAATCGTCACCGGGGCTCCATCCAAGATAAGCCAGGAAATTCACCAGTGCTTCGGGTTCAAAATCCTGTTCTATGTAATCCTTCGTATTTATGGGGATACCTTCACTCTCGGCTTTTCGCTTGGAAAGCTTGCCACCGCTGGGTGACATAATCAACGGAAGATGCGCCATCTTTGGCGGCTCCCAGCCGAAATAATCGTACATCAGCATATGTTTAGGTGTACTGCTGAGCCATTCTTCACCACGAATAACATGCGAAATTTCCATCAAGTGATCGTCAACCACATTCGCCAGGTGATAGGTGGGCATACCATCCGATTTCAATAGCACCTGGTCATCGAGCCCCTTACTTTCGAAAGAAACAAAACCGCGAATCTCATCCTCAAAACGTATATCCTCGCGGCGCGGTACTTTCAGACGAATAACGTAATCTTCGCCTTCTTCAAGCTTACGTTCCACCTCTTCTTTAGGTAGTGTGAGGCTATTTTTCATAGACATACGGGTAATAGAATCATACTTCGGCGATGGATTCCCTGATTTCTGCAATCGCTCCCGCATTTGGTTGAGTTCTTCGGGTGTATCAAAGGCATAATACGCATGCCCCTGCTCTATCAACTGCTCGGCATACTCTTCGTAAATATCTTTGCGCTCACTCTGCCGGTACGGACCAACATCACCGGGATTTTCAGGTCCTTCATCAACTTCCATTCCGGCCCATTGCAGCGATCTTCTAATATCATCTTCAGCTCCCTCTACATAACGAGCCTGATCGGTATCCTCAATTCTTAAAACAAATGTCCCGTTATTTCCTTTGGCAAATAAATAATTATACAGGGCCGTTCGCAGTCCACCGATATGCAGCAATCCAGTGGGCGAAGGCGCAAAACGTACGCGTACATTACCTTCCATAAAACCTTACTTCTTGAGTTAAATAATTTCTGTTCAATTGCCTCAAAAATAAGGCTTATGCCGCACTAGTGCTAATGCTTAACGAGTGATTCGTAATGCGTAATTCGTGGATAATTAGCCAAACTTTTGTAAGGAACGACCTATCAAACGGTCTTACTTAAAAGTTATTAAATTACTAGTTATGAATTTTGATAAATGGATTGAGGATGTTCCCACTGATATAAAAGAAGATGCGTTTGGAGTCTTAAGGTTTATCGCATTGCTTTATAGATGGCAGATCTAAGTTGGATTGATATCGCACCAATTATTGAAGGGAAACTATTTTCACTTTCAGACCAGCTGTATAGTTCAGTTGGTTCAATTAGTGCAAATATTTGTGAGGGATATTCGAGAAATTCTAAAAAGGAACAAGCAAGATTCTATGAGATAGCACTGGGATCTACCCGAGAAGCAAAAGATTGGTATTTTAAAAGTCGTCACATATTGGGTAACGAAGTTGCTTATCACAGAATTAAAATACTTACAAAAATTGCGAAGTTATTGCTAACTATGATCAATGAACGAAGGAGATCATATAAAGTTCAGGAAACTTCCATTGACTATTCGACCAATATCAAATTTTTACTCTCCGATATCCCGATAACATCAAATTTTGTATAATGGGATACTAAACCGTTCTTACGCATCACGAATTACGCATAACGCATCAATGAAACTAGCTCTTTTAACGCCTCAGTTTGCTCCTAATCTATATGATCTGGCGGCCATGCTGCAGGCGGATCGCATTTTTCTGCAGGATGTCGAACGCTGGTCGCGCAAAAGCCGAATTCACCGGGCACAGATCCGCACCCCTGACGGTACCCAGTGGATAAATATTCCCGTCCGCACCGAAGACCGCAAGAAAGCAATCAAAGACGTGCGTATGGATCACTCCGAGGATTGGGTGACACCGCTGCTGCGCACCATCGAATACAACTACCGCAACAGCATCTATTATGATTTTTACGAGCCCGAAATCAAAGCCGATTTTGAATCGGCTTATGACTATACCTATCTGATGGAATTTATTCTCTATATCCAAAAACGACTGTTTCGCTTTATGGATATTAGCATCGATTACGAACTTGCCAGCGAAATTCCGAAATATGATTCTAATCCTGATCTGTTGGCTCAATGTTTAGAAGCTGATGCACTATTCCAGGAATACGATAGCCGTCATTATCAGCGTCAGGCCGAGCAGAAAACCGACCCCGACTTTGAACATCCGAAATACCACCAACACTTCGAAGGTTTTGAACCCTGGTGCTGTATTCTTGATGTACTATTTCAATTCGGACCGGAAAGCTTTCGGATTACGGATCAGCTAAAAATTGAAGATTGATCGTTAAAAGTTGCAATTTAAGTGCGCATTTCCACTACAGATTTGTAGATCTAAGCCTGATCACTTAACCTTCAACATGCAACATTTTAACCTTCAACAAGTATCATGGATTGCCAAAAGCACCTATTTTCTCTGCCCGACAATCATCATTACATCAACTGCTCCTATCTCTCTCCCCTGCTGAAATCTGTCGAGCAAGCAGGAGTTGAGGGTATTAAGGGGAAAAATCGACCCTGGGAGACGACTCCGGATCTTTTCTTTGAAGACAGCAACAAACTCCGTGATCTCTTTGCACAGATTATAAATGCTCCCAACCCCGGAGACATTGCTATTATGCCGGCTGTCTCATATGGATTGGCAAGTGTAGCTAAAAATATCGATCCGGAGAAGGGAAATTCTATTGTTATTACCGGTGAACAATTTCCCAGCAATGTATATGCCTGGAAACGCTTTTGTGATGAACATGATTGTAAACTCAGGGTCATAGATCCACCTGAAAATGGAAATAGCCGCGGCAAAAAATGGAATGAACAGCTGATTGATGCCATTAGTCGAGATACACTTCTCGTCGCTCTCGGTAATATACACTGGACAGACGGCACACTTTTTGATCTTGAGGGAATCGGATCAAAAGCCCGTGAAAATGATGCTTATTTTGTCATAGACGGTACGCAATCGGTAGGCGCTCTTCCTATTGATGTGCAGCAAATTCAACCCGATGCTCTTATCTGCGCCGGATACAAATGGCTGATGGGTCCGTATGCGATGACACTCAGCTACATTGCTCCCCGACTGCAAAATGGCACTCCGCTCGAAGAAGGCTGGATCGTCCGCAAAAACAGCGAAGACTTCAGCGGACTGGTAGATTATGAGACAGATTACCAGCCCGGCGCCCAGCGCTTTGATATGGGAGAACGTAGTAATTTTATTCTGGTGCCGATGATGATTGAAGCACTCAAGCAGATCCTGGAATGGAATCCCCAAAACATACAAAGCTATTGCCAAAATTTGACCGCTGACCTGGTGGAGGGATTACCTGAATATGGTTACCAAATTGAAGATCCGGAATGGCGCGGCAATCACATGTTTGGAATTCGACTGCCAGACCACATCCCTATAAAAAAACTGCAGCAGCAGCTTGATAAAAACAACATTCATGTTTCTGTTCGGGGATCGGCTGTACGGATCGCGCCTAATGTGTATAATGATGATGAGGATATTGCTGCTTTGCTTGAAGTATTAGAAGCTGTTTGTAACAAGTAATAAGTAACGAGTTAATTTATTCGTTTACTCATCACTTATTACTCGTTATTATCTCCAGACTGTTTAATAATATAGTTCGATTAAAATGTCAGATAAATCATCAACAAACTCAAAAAAAGAACCGAACTATTGGCTCGTTTTCGGGATCGGTGTGCTATATATCATACTACTGGGCGTTTTTACCTACTTTTTTAACCTGCCAATTTAGATCAATATGCACTGGATCGACTGGCTGATTCTTATTGCATTTTTGGGTTACACCATCTGGGATGGGACGCGCCGGGGAAGACAGAGTGAAAATATTGAGGGCTTCTTCCTAGCTAACCGCTCCATGCCGTGGTGGGCGATGGGACTTTCAGTGATGGCCACACAGGCCTCAGCTATTACGTTTATTGGCACCACGGGCCAAGCATACGTCGAGGATATGCGATTTGTGCAGATCTACCTGGCGGTTCCTTTCGCCATGATTATTCTTTGTACCACGCTTGTACCTTTTTTCAATAAATTGCAAAATTTTAGCGCTTACGAAGTGCTCGAAGAGCGATTCGGGCTCTCCACGCGATTGTTTACGAGCTTTTTGTTTCTCATGTCACGCGGATTGGGGCTCGGTATTATCATTGCCGCGCCGTCGTACGTGCTGGCCGTACTTCTCAACCTACCTCTTTCAACTACCATTTTGATTATAGGTATTACAGCAACGCTTTATACGATGGTAGGAGGCATCAGCGGCGTTATTCGCACCGATGTAAAGCAGATGGCGGTAATGATGTTCGGGCTCGCTTTTTGTTTTTACTGGATTCACTACCAAATGCCCGAAGATGTGGGGTTTTCCGAATCGCTCTATCTTGCAGGTACGCTGGGAAAACTGGAAGCACTGGATTTGAGCTTCGACATCAGTGAAAAATATAACATCTGGACCGGCGTAATTGCCGCTCTTTTTCTAATGCTCTCCTATTTCGGAACTGATCAAAGCCAGGTACAGCGTTATCTCACGGCAAAATCCCTCAACGATGCCCGAAATTCGTTGCTCCTCTCTGCTTATGCCAAAATACCGATGCAGTTCTTTATTTTGCTGTTGGGAGCAATGCTCTACGTGTTCTACATTTTTGGCTCTGCCCCTATAACTTTTCGAAGTGTAGAACCTGTCGCACAAGATGAACAAATAGAACTTACCGGCGAAATGCTTCAGAAAGAGTATGAGTCGGCATATCGTGATCGCCAGAATGCTGCCATGGCTCTGATCGAGAATGAGACTGCAAATTATGCCGAAGAGCTTAGAGAGGCTGATAACCGGCTTAACGACATCCGTCAACAAGAACTGGAGCGACAAGAGAAAATCACCGGATCCAGCTTGAATGATACCAACTATATTCTGCCCTACTTTATCCTGAATGAAATTCCTATTGGCATCATCGGATTGATTGTTGCCGGCATCTTTGCCGCAGCTTTATCCAGCATAGACAGCGAGCTTAATGCACTGGCTACAATTTCAATTGTTGATTGGTATAAGCGACTCGATTCCAAAGACCGAGGTGAGGAATGGTATCTCAAATCATCGCGCTGGACGACGGTATTTTGGGGAATTCTAGCTACGCTGGCTGCCCTTGCTTTGGGGGAAACCAGATCCATCATTGAATTGGTAAATAAAATCGGCAGCTATTTTTACGGATCTATATTAGGCGTATTTGTGCTACTGCTCTGGGTTAAGAGAGCCAATGGCGTTGGGGCTCTTACAGGACTTGTTACTGGAATGGGTACCGTCTTTATTTTCGATCGTCTGTTTGAGCATCCTGAAACAGGCAGCTGGCGTTTGCTAATGCCGTGGCATGATATCCCCGACGGATTTACCAAAGGGATTGAGTATCTATGGCTGAATCCCCTTGGAACAGCGGTCGTTATTGTCGTTGGTGTAGCGGTTAGTGTTTTTTGGGATAAGATTGCTTCCAAAGAAAGAACCGCAGAATAATGAACAAGAAGCCGAAGAATGTTGAAGTTTCAGCTATTTCGACATTCCTAATTCCTTGTTCGATGTTCCCATTTTCCGTCTGGTTGCTTTGATAAGAACAACAACATCCAATACTACTCCCGGTTTGTCATCCCGATCCCGAAGAGTTTCGGGAGAGGGATCTCAAGCGAAGATAAGGCTATAATTTTTTCATGCGAGACCTCCAATACAGTTGAGATTCCTCATCATTCAGAAAAACACTGAATTCTTCGGAATGACAAAAAATGGTAGTACTAAAACAGGAAAAAATCAGGTGCCATTTATCTCCCTTCAGCTGCTCTGCGGCTGAAGCCAAAATGAACGCTCTGTGTTCTGTCCGGATATTGCTAACTATTTTCGCGTCCTATCCTACATCTGGTTTATACCCTAAAGAAGCGTTAAACCGTTACGCGGAGCATAACAAGTAGTTCCGACGCGGAGCATCGGAACGAGATTAAACCGAAGAATAATGAACAAGGAACTGCAGAATACTGAGGTTTCTGCACTTCGACATTCATATTTCCTTGTTCGGTATTCGATATTCCGTTGTACAGCAAAGCAGCACAACGAGAAGTACAACCGCTTAATCCATTTCTACCAATTTAATTTGTTGAAAGGGTGTCAGATCAGCTCCTTCCATTTTCTTAACATATTCACTCCACTCATTTTCGAAGAATTCGTTGATCTGTGTCACGATTTCATTTACAGAATTTTCCGCCTGTTTCATCAGTTTACGCTCTGTAGATGAGAGACCTCCGATTGCGCTGCTCAAATGACGTCCTGGTGCGTTCAAATGCGTACGAACCGAAGGCTCCGGATTTCGGGTTATCCCCTGTCGGTCATCTTCTTCACCCAACATCTCATCCAGCAGATCCGCAATAGATTCTTTTACTTGTTTGGTGTGCTCCTGCAGTCCTTCATGATCTTCGGAATTAAGCAATTTCTCAGCCGTTTCAATCATGTCATTGGCTTTATGCAATTTATTTGTCACTGTAGCAGCCGTTTCACGGAGCTTCATCAGCTCATGTTGCATATCACGTCTGGCTCGAAGATCCGCCATATTGAATTCAATCCGCGGGTCGAAATGCACGTTTACTGTTGTAGAGTCTGATTCACCCGCATAGGTCATTTTAACTTTATACTTCCCGGGCAGTACATCAGGTCCTGAAGGCTCGGGAGCATCTTCAGATGGCATTCTTCGGCTTGGACCGCGAACTCCTTTTTCGTTCAATCCCCATGTCATGCGATTAATACCACTATGGGAAGGCTTCTCTTTAAGCGTACGAATTTTATCGCCCTGACTGTTAAATATCTCCACAACAAGCTCTTCATCTTCCTCCTCATCTTCATCTTCGACCAGCTCGGCAATTGAATATGTCAGCCGGGCACCGGAAGGGCGATTTTCTCCGCTATATATAGCATCGCCCGCAAAACGTGTACCCGTAGCCTGTCGCTCTTCGGCCAAATAAGCATCAGGAACAGGATAAATATTAACTGCTTTATCCAATTCTTCGACACCGTTTTGTGCAAGCTCGCGCATCGGACGAATATCATCCAATACCCAGGCCGAACGTCCAAATGTTCCGATTACCAGATCGTGTTCACGGGGATGAATCACCATATCATAGGTTGATGCGGTGGGATACCCATTTGTCCATTCCGTCCAGCTATCGCCTCCATCAATGCTCACATACAGGCCAAACTCCGTACCGGCAAACATCAGATCAGAAGCAACGGGATCCTGTACAAAAGAAAGAGCGTATCCTTCCAGTCCTGCATCCGATACAATATTTTCCCAGCTTTCTCCATAGTCGGTAGTGCGCATGATGTAGGGGGTCCAATCGTTACGGCGATAATTATTTATCACAGCAACAGCTTCTCCTTCATTGTAACGAGAGGCTTTAATCTGAACAACCCAGCTGCCTTCCGGCACATCATCGATATTCTCAGCAACGTTGGTCCAGTTATTTCCGCCATCACGGGTAATCTGAATGTTTCCGTCATCAGTACCTGCCCAGATCACATCTTCCTGTAAAAGACTGGGAGTGATAACAGTAATCGTAGTAAAGTTCTCAGCACCGGTGGCATCAATCGTCAAACCACCACTTTCATGTTGTCGCTGCTTGGTGGAGTCATCAGTCGTCAAATCCGGAGAAATAATGGTCCAGTTATCGCCGCGATCGGTGCTTTTATGAACGAACTGGCTGCCATAATAGATAGTTTCCTCATCAAAAGGATCATGGGCAATGGCAGCATCCCAGTTAAACCGCAGATCTTCGCCCCCGGGATTAGTAGGCTGAGAAAAACTGGAGTGTCCTGTCTGTAAATCCACACGTCCCACATTACCCTGCTGAGACATAGCGTAAGCATATCGGGAATCGCTGGAATCGACCACCACATCAAATCCATCCCCGAAGTAAATTTCCTGAAAATACGCATTCCGGATTCCGCCATCACGCCACACATAGGCCGGCCCCTGCCAGGAACCGTTATCCTGCATGCCGCCATATACATTATAAGGGAAATCCATATCCACGTTGATGTGATAATACTGGGCCACAGGAAGATTTTCTATAAATCGCCAGGTCTCGGCTCTGTCACGGGAAATATTCAATCCACCGTCATTACCATCAATGATAAATGATGGATTGTCGGGATGAATATAGAATGCATGGTGATCCGGGTGAATATAATTGTAGTAGGGATAGATACTTTCGAATGATTTTCCACCATCTTCACTCACCGATAGAAAAGAATACAAACTATACAGGCGATTCTCGTTTTTTGGGTCAACATAGATATCAGCATAATAAAACGGGCGATTACCTACAGCGTCGTCTTCCGACATCTCCACTGTTTTATGCCAGCTGTAGCCACCGTCATCGCTGCGGTAGAGCGCGTTGTTTTCGGACTCTACCCATGCATAGACACGATCAGGATCGCTCTGAGCTATAGCCAGACCAATACGTCCCAATGGTCCCTCGGCCAACCCATCTTCATCTGTTATCTCTTCCCAGGTTTCTCCACCATCGAGTGTGCGATACAATCCAGATCCTTCACCGCCGGACTCAAAAAACCAGGGCCAGCGCCGATATTCCCACATGGCAACAAATATTTTATTGGGATTCGACGGATCCATCACCATATCAGCAACACCGGTGCGATCATTGTTGTATAAAATCTTTTCCCATGTCTCACCACCATCAGTCGTTTTGTAAACGCCGCGCTCTTCGGTGTCTCCCCAGGGATTTCCCTGCGCGCCGACATATACAATATCGGGATTTTCGGGATGCACAATTATCCGATGAATAGTACGGGTTTCTTCCAATCCCATGTATTCCCAGCTTCGTCCGCCGTCAATGCTCCTGTAAACACCGGCTCCCATGTTAGCACTATTTCGTGGATTTCCTTCACCAGTCCCAACCCAGATAATGCTCGGGTTCTTTTGAAATATGGAAATGTCGCCTATAGAATGGGCGCCCTGCTCATCAAAAATAGGTTTCCAATCCACGCCACCGCTCTCAGATTTCCAAATACCTCCAGAAGCTGCACCCGCATAAATCACATCAGGATTATCGCGAATGACATCAATAGCAGTGATGCGGCCACTCATCCCCGCCGGCCCGATGTTGCGCGGCTCCATGGCTTTGAGTTTCTCCATATCCAATTGCTGAGCTTGTAAATCAGCAACAGTCAACAAAACAAACGCGATTAGCGTAAATATTTTTAGCAGCCGTTTACAGCAGATTGTCCATCCCATATTTATCCCTTGTAATTTTTAGTTGATATACATTGGCAACTATTCTATTGAATCGTACATTTTTAATCAACTGGTTCATGTTAAAAGATGTTTTGAAAATATCGAATACCGAACAAGGAATTAAGAACATTGAAGTAGATAAAATTTCTTGTTCATTATTTCTTCTGTTCCTTAGAAGTGGCCACAGACCTGCACAGAATGGCACCTGATTTTCCCCTGCTTTAGTTCTACAATTCTATTTCATGTCATTCCGAAGAATTCAGTGTTTTTCTGAATGATGAGGAATCTCAACTGTATTGGAAGTCTCGCATCTGTAAAAATTATAGCCTTATCTACGCTTGATATCCCTCTCCCGAAACTCTTCGGGATCGGGATGACAAACCAAGAGTAGTATTGGATGTTGTTGCTCTTATGAAAGCAACCAGACGGAAAATGGGAACACCGAACAAGGAATTAAGAACATCGATATAGATGAAGCTACGATATTCTTCTGTTTCTTGTTCATAGTTCTGCGGTTTCTTATGCTCCGCGGAACAACTGAAGAAAGATAGATTTTTGCCGCTGTCTTAATTCCTCAATCATCGGATAACCTTCTCAAAATTAAAAAGCCCCAGTATTCACCGGGGCTCTGAATCTTTTAAATAAGTAATTTATTAATCATTAATTACCATTCGGATTTAACACATCCTCAATGCGTTCCTGCGCATCGATCAAATGAGTACGTGTAGCTCTGTCATTGGTTTGATTTATGCTATTACTTATCGAATCTTGCAGCAATCGCAGTTGCTCACGGACTATCGGGCGGATGTCTGACTGACTTACATCCACATTGATGCTAAAGTACTGTGCAAATTGTGGAGGAATACTTGGCTCCTCTGTCATCAGGTATTCCATCCGCTCAATGTATCCACGCTGTAGATTTCTGCGAAAGACATCGATTTCAGGGTTATTGTCGTCAAGCTCGCGCCAGATTGCATTGCGCAGATCGTCCATAAGTTCAAAAGGTGTGTATGTATCTCCGTCAGAACGAGCCTCCCACTCTATCAGGCGTCCCAGCATACCAGGGTCTGCAACGCTATTAAGGAGACTAGTCTGACGACTTCGTATATCATCCACAACAGAACTTTCGTTGATACGGTCCAAGACTTCATAGTTCAACATCCATGAAGGGGAAGCCCATCCATAATCGGCCAGCCAGTCCATTGCCCGTTTTTGTCGCTCCTGGGGAACAACTTCATAGACAGGTCCATCCTGGCTATGGGTTTTATCCGTTTCATAAACACCACCGATGTTATTGAGGACGTGCCCTGTATAGCGACTCCACTGGGCAACAATTTGGCCATACAATTCTTCGAGCTCATCATAATTAGCGCCTTCGCGATCGGTCCACTCCAGCAAGTTATCTGTGATACGACGAAGATTAGCAACACCTAACTCGCTTGCTTGCATGGCATCGTTGGTAAGATCTTCGGTTTGGGAACGCGGATCATTACTGCTACTGCCATAAAAATAGCGTGGATCATCAGCTCGCTCACGAGTCCATTCATTAAGCTGTTCCATCTTTTCTTCCTGGCTCATTTCATCCGGGAACCAGGTATAGCCCCATTTGATTGACCATTTATCATATTCACCAATGGCCGGGCCAAAGCTTTCTACTCCGTCATCAGGCTGTGCTACATAGTTGAAACGGGCATAATCCATAATTGAGGGAGCCGTTCCATGCTCAGCCGTAAACGACGGCGACCGGAGTGAATCAACCGGATAGGCATAGCTGGATCCAAAGTTATGGGGAAGTCCCAGCGTGTGCCCTACCTCATGTGCCGCGACAAACCGTACAAGTTCACCCATCACTTCATCCTCAAAGTGAACCGTTTGTGCATCTGGATTGGCTGCTGCTGTCTGCACAAAATACCAGTTGCGCAGCAGGTTCATCACGTTGTGATACCAGCCGATATCGCTTTCAAGAATCTGCCCCGTACGCGGATCATGGACATGCGGACCGTAAGCATTTTGAATATCGGAAGCAAAATAGCGTATCACCGAATACCGAACATCTTCCGGACTCCAGTCGGGATCTTCTTCTGCAGAGGGTGGATCTTTTGCTATAATTGCATTCTTAAATCCTGCATTTTTAAACGCTTCCTGCCAATCTTCAACACCCTGTTTCATAAATGAACGCCACTTCTTGGGCGTTGCCGGATCTATGTAATAGACAATCGGTTCAACCGGCTCAACCAGCTCGCCATTCAAATATGCTTCTTTATCCTTTGGAACCAGATCATATCGCGTTACATATTGTACCTCTTCGGCTTTGTGTGCATCGGTACCATAATCTGTTTGCTGAACACTGAAATACCCTACACGTTGATCAAAAGGACGCGGCTCCATCTCCTCTTCCGGAAGCAGCACCATACTGTGATTAATCTCCATAGAAATCGTTCCTGTTGAGGCATTTGAAGGGGGATTACCTGCCTCATACGTCATCCAGCTCCGGGCTTCAATATTCTCCGGATAACTATTGATATGTTCGATAAAAGACCGATCGGTATCCAGTCGACGAACCTGGTACTGTTCACGCTGATAACTTTGCAATCCCATTGATTGCACATCCGTAGAGTATAAGCTCGTAACATCAATTACAGCACCGGCAGAATCTTTATTCAGGGATTCAATGTCAAAAGAGGCGATAATCGGCTCGAAATTCGAATTCTGAACTGCTTCGTATACCGGCAATGAATCACTTGCCACATTTTCGTAGGATATATGTCGAAGCAATACCTGGTCGTTTTTCTTTTGCCATCGAACGACCTGTGTATTTAATTTTTCGCCGCCATACCCCAATTCATCTTGCGTTTTGGAAACGCGAGAAACCAACAACATCTCTCGATCGAGCAGAGAATCAGGAATTTCATAGAAATAATCTTCATCTATCAAATGGACATCAAATAATCCTTCGTCAGTTTCAGCTTCATCTGTAATAACTTCGCTATACGGTTTTATGCCATTATCCGCTCCTCTGTCTTGTGATGGAGTTTCCGATGAACGATCTTGGGCCTGTTCGGAACTGGCACACGCTGATAAGAGTATTACACTCAGTAGCAACAAACCAATTCCCTTGAACCCCCGAAATATGGAGTAACTCATAGTGATTTATTTATTTTAGATTGATTACTTGCGACAACTAATGTTAAACTTGCAGCTGAATGATTCAAGATCATTTTTCTTATCAGATGTAAAAAAATATTTTTGATTAGCTCTTATAGATGAAATTAAATAGAATAAAATATCGCTGGTGTTGAGGAGTTATCAAGATCAGGTGATAACTATAAGCGTTATTAGCCATATTGCAAAAGCTTTGTTACCTTTTTGCTGATAATTTATAAAACGGAGGAAGTCTTGGAACACCTGCTGTACTTTTTGAAAGATCTCAAGAAAGTTGGAGCAATTGCTCCCAGCTCAAAATTCTTAGCAAAAGACCTTGTTGCTCAATTAAAGCAACAACTCTCAAACAGTAACTGTCCTCCTCTCAACATTCTTGAAGTCGGTGCCGGTACTGGTCCCCTGACCAAACAGATTACCAAATATTTACGGCCGGAAGACCGGTTGGATATCGTTGAAATTCATAAAAAGTTTTATCAGATCATCAAGGATAAGTACCAGCAGCCCAATGTTCATATCCATCACACCGATATTATAAATTTCAATCCGAATCACTGTTACAATTTCATTTTTTCGAGCCTTCCCTATGAAAACATGCCAGAAGAAATAAGCCAGCAAATATGGAAAAAAAAGCTCAACTTATGCTCTTCTGATGCTTACATCAGCTATTTCAAGTATGTGAAGTTCCGCAATTTCAAAAGCGATTTTGAAGAACAGGTTGTCAAAAAGTTTGGACAGACTAAAAAATTTGTATTTCTAAATCTACCGCCCGCCAAAATTTATACGCTTGAAGTCAATGAAGAGGATAAAAACCTCTTTCCTCTTCCCGAAAATGCCAATGTTGCTTAACTAAAAGAAGCCCAAATTCAGTATTGAAAGTAACAGGCTAAAAAGAAAAGCCCAGCCGAAGTGTCTTATCTCCATCCCTTCTACTATAGCATCCACCAGCATCAACATTAATGCGTTAATCACCAAAATAAATAATCCAAAGGTGATAAGTGTGATAGGAAAAGTTAGAAAAATCAGGATGGGTTTTATCAGGGTATTCACGACGGCAAGAAGAATAGCCACTCCCAGAGCGGTAAAAAAGCTTTTTATCTTCACGCCAGGAAGCAGATAGCCAATTATAAAGATACCAATACTATTTACAAGTAGTGTCCAGATCCAGCCCATGATATTGTCCGCTTAATTTCAGGTTACGTTAGGGCTTATACGAGCAACTTGGTGAATTGTTTTCGGAGGGTTAAATAGTGTCCAGTTTTTCTGAAAGCTCATCAAGTGCTTTAGAACATATGCTTACAAACTCTTCAATATCTCTTTCCAAATCATCAGAAATCTTACGGGACTTTGCTTGTTTTTCTATCTCTAAAACAAGTTCACTGGCACGACTCATCCCCAAATATTTCAGGCTGGGTTTAATTCTGTGAGCTTCTTTATAAAGCTTATCCCATTGCTCATCGTCATAAAACTCACTGATTCTGTCGAGTGCTGCGGGCGTATTCTCAAGAAATGCTTTTGTAGTATCAATGATGATTTCTTCATCACCCATGGCAATTTCGCGTAAGTAAGACAGATCTGTAATTGACTGCTTATCCATAATGATATATGGATTTATTCATTCTATACCCCTGCCGAGCAAAGTAGCTCAGTGCAATAGAATATTGATTTTGACTTGTATATCAGCTGCCGTTCAGCCGGTGAGCATTACGATCCCGACTAAGACCAATAATGTTATTTTCAATATAAGTGTTTTCCAATCCTTCATTAGTATATCCCCAGAACTTTGTAGCATTACATTTAGTCGGAAAAGACTATACTTGTAATAAAAAATCCCTGATCTAATATCAAGTTATCCACATCAAAAAATTAGATTTTTATTATCTTTTCTTTCCCGAATGTATTACAAAGAGTGCCAAGGCACCTTTTTGTTACAAATTTTATTAGAATTTTTTAATAAATAGAGTTATCCACAAAATTATCCACATCGATTGGTGAATTTGTGGAAAGGTCGGCCTTTCGTAATCGGCGCGAATTAAAAACAACATTCACTGAGCTAAAAGCCATGGCTGCTTCTGCCAACAATGGATGCATCATTCCGACCACTGCCAGCGGTATCATCACCACGTTATAGAAGAATGCCCAGAATAAGTTCTGTTTAATTTTTTTGAACGTAGCTCCACTGAGCTTCATTGCCTGGACAACTGAAAGCAACTCTCCTTTTACCAGCACAATATCACCGGATTCAATTGCCACATCAGTACCTGTTCCAATGGCAATGCCTATATCTGCCTGCGTGAGTGCGGGTGCATCATTAATTCCGTCACCGACCATAACTACTTTCTTGCCGGACTCCTGCAATCGCTTTATTTCATCTGATTTTTGATCGGGAAGCACGCCAGCAATCACGTCCTTGATTCCAACTTCCTCCGCCACGGCACGGGCTGTCCGCTCGTTATCACCAGTGATCATTATAGGTGTCAATCCCATCGATTTCAGTTGTGCTATTGCCTGTTTGCTATCCTCTTTTATCGGGTCCGCTACGGCAATTAGTCCGGCACATTTGCCATCAACACCAACCAACACTGTAGTTTTGGCTTGACTTTCCAGATGTTGAAGCTTATCAGAAATCTCACCGTTCACACTGATTTCCTGTTCTTTAAATAATGTTGGTGTACCGATATAAATTTCGGTGCCATTAACCCGGGACCGAATCCCTTTTCCTGATATTGCTTCAAACTCACTAGCTCTGTGCAGTTCAACTCCTCTTTTGTCTGCAAAATCCACAATGGCTTCTCCAATAGGATGCTCGGAACCTTTTTCCGCAGATGCGGCCAAACGCAACAACTCTTCTTCTGTGTTGGATAAACTAATCAAATCAGTTACCGACGGCTCTCCTTTTGTAATGGTACCCGTTTTATCCAGCACAATGGTATCTGCTTCGCGTAAAAGTTCTACGGCCTTTCCCTGTCGAATAAGGATGCCGTTTTCAGCACCAAGGCCGGTCCCTACCATCAGGGCAGTGGGCGTTGCCAATCCCAATGCGCAGGGACAAGCAATAACCAGTACAGCAATAGCTGCATAAAATGCCAGAGCCACCTCTCCCATGCCGGGGTTAATCCAGGGAATGAAATCAGATGCCCACACAGCAATCTGTCCAAAAAATTCAGGAAATATCATCCATGCAGCCCACGTGATCGCAGCCAATGCCAAGATTGTCGGTACAAAAATAGCGGTAATACGATCAGCAAATTCCTGTATAGGTACTTTGGATCCCTGAGCTTCTTCCACCATTCGAATCACCTGATTCAAGAATGTCTCTTTCCCTACCTTGGTAGCCTTCACTTTAAGCGTACCGTTTTTGTTGATAGTCGCTCCAATCACTTCATCGCCTTTGGATTTGTTAACCGGCATCGATTCTCCGGTAGCCAAAGACTCATCCACGCTACTTTCTCCATCAATCACTTCGCCGTCGGTCGGGATTTTTTCTCCGGGACGCACAACCATCACATCTCCGGCCTCTAAATCGCTAACTGGTATTGACATCTCTTTGCCATTGCGAATAATTGTGGCTTCTTTGGCTTCAAGGGTCATCAAATTCTTTATTGCTTCGGATGCCCGCCCTTTAGCTTTTGTTTCGACATAGCGGCCGGTCAGGTGGAAAGCCATAATCATGCCTCCGATACCTGCAAAGCTGTGAAACGGCGGTGCCATTCCAAAAGTGTGAAAAAGCGCTACAAAACCTGTCCCCAAGGCAGCAAGAGAACCCATTGCAATCAGCACATCCATGTTGGGCGATCGGTTTATTGAGGATTTCCATGCCCCTTTCAGTGTCTGCCAGCCAGGATAGAATATCACTGCAGATGCAAGCAGAATCATCATTGCGTGATAAACAATCTCACCTCCCACGGCCACACCGCCGATCATTTCAGGGAGCATCCACAAAATTATTGGTATGGTGAGTCCCCACGCCCACCACATTCTGTTACGTGCCGCTTCTAATTTTTTCCGGCCGGTGATATCATCCCCAGTTTCATCTTCTTCAGACTCTTCTTTGATATCATAACCCACACTCTGCACGGCCTCTTTAAGTACAGCATCATCAACAGTTCCATTTTGAAACTCGACCAATGCTTTTTCTGTCGCCAGATTCACTGATGCTTTTTTCACACCTTCAACTTTTGACAGGGCCTCTTCAACACTGTTTGCGCAACCGGCACAGTGCATTCCTTCAATTTTCAGGGTCTTTTTCATAGCAAAAATAGTTCTTTGGTTTTCAATTCATCCCAAACATAGGAAGTAACCCTGATGCAGTCGTTATAATTACATAAAATAATTGTGTAAAATTTTTGGGTCAATACTGGACTACTGGCAAATAATACCCTCCATGTAACTCTGCGGTAAAGTTCTACCGGATGGTATCCAGGGATTGACGACTGCCGGCATTCATATGTTTGCGGAAATGACTGACCGTCTCTCCCGTAACCTTTTTGAATTGATTGGAAAGATACTGCACGCTGCTGTAATTAAGCTTCCAGGCAATTTCACTGAGCGTCATCTCCTCATACGACAAAAGCTCTTTGACCCGCTCGATTTTCAGATGAATCAAATGTTGTTCAATCGTTAAATCCTCTTGCGCCGAAAATTGATTGCTCAGGTAGCTGTAATTATGATGAAGCTTTTCCGAAAGATATTCCGAAAGCTTTTTAGGCTCCTCTTCTTTTTCGATATGCTCAAGATAATTAATAAGCTCCGTCTTTATCTGTTCGACAAGGGCCTTGCTATTCTCTTTGATCAGCTCAAATCCTTTTTCGCGCAGCTTTTTATCAGCCGCGCTAAGCTGCTCTTCGTCAAGCTGTTCTGATATTTCGGCCTGACCCAGCTTTACCGATTCTACTTTGTGACCTAAGTCTTTAAGCACCTGACGTACCGTCATTACGCAGCGATCACAAACCATATTCTTGATTTTAATCGTATCCATAGACATAGAAATGTAGGGATAATCTTTTCTTTTTATAAGCAATTTTTATAACGCCATTCGAGGATACTTCGGTCCAATGCGATAAAGTCACTTTTTCTGCTATCCACTAATTCAGTATAAATAAAAAGGGAAACAGCCAAACAGACTGAAATAAATCAGGATCTGTACTGAGTGCTATGACTTTATTATAGTTAAGATACATATTAAATCACCGAGTAATTTTTACCCAATCTTGGCTGTACTATTACCTTATTTCCGCATTACCTATTACAAACTATTTTTTTTCGATGCCTGGATGCGTTAGAACGCCTTTGTATTCGCAACACATCTATTTGGCTTAATTTTTGTAATTGTAATTAAGAGTAATGTTTAATTAATAGAGAGAGTACTATGAAGTCATTTTTAAATTATCTCCCATACATCTTAATAATCACTTTACTTCTCAATATTTCCTGCAAGAAAAATTCAACAGGACCAGAAGATGAAAAGGATCTCGAAGAATCTCTGGATCCTATTGAAGAAGTGGAATTGATATCGGGTGGAGAAAATGCAACTATTACGGTGAACATGAATGGTGATGAAGCTTATTTTGATGTTCAGTTTAGTGATATAGAACCGAATAATGTAATCCAAAACGGGAGCAAAAAAGCTTGGTGCATCGATATATGGAGATCAATCGATCACAATGGCGGAACTTATACTGGCATCCCGCTTTATTCCACCTATCGGGTAGAAAAGTGGAAGCCGCTCAATTATCTGTTTAATATTGAGGAAGAACTGCTGAAAGAAAATCCGGAGCTCACATGGCTTGAATTCCAGGTAGTGATTTGGTCCCTTCGCGCAAATCCGGAATTTAATCTGGATGAGGTGGATATCGAAGAACTACCGGGACAATTCCACAATAATGGAGAACCCACATTCAGTCCTCAAAAGGTAAAAGAACTTCTTAATGTTGTAGAGAATGGATACCGGGATTTTAATTACGCTAGCAGTGACAGGTTCGCAGTTATCGCTGAGACACCTTCGGATATTCAAACCATCATTACGATAGTCGAAAAAGAATAGGAACTGCAATTTACAGACGGGAGGATTTTTATATAACAACTATTCCCAAAAGGGAAAATAGATCGAGATTGTCATCTCGATCTACTCATCCGTAAAAGCTACTTACTTTCCCAAGCAGAAGCTTGACAACAAGAGAAATATTGCTATGCCTCCCTTCAGAGGCATAGCAATATTTTTGTGGCTCTTTCCTTAGATCGAACTGAGAACAGCATAAGATGCTATTCTACTGTGACACTTTTTGCCAAATTTCTCGGCTGATCAACATCGCAACCGCGATTGACTGCTATATAGTAGGAAAGCAGCTGCAACGGAATGGTTGTCAGAAGCGGAGAAAGACAATCTTCGGTCTCGGGGATAGGACAGGAAAACTCCGAAAGATTGATTACCTCCTCGTTCTCTTCACCCGTGATCGAAATAATTCGTCCTTTCCGAGCTTTAACCTCTTCAATATTGCTGATCATTTTTTCATTGGTGTGATGCGTAGCAGCAACAACAACTACCGGCATCATTTCATCGATCAGAGCAATGGGACCATGTTTCATTTCCGCTGCAGGATACCCTTCGGCATGGATATAAGATATCTCCTTGAGCTTGAGCGCTCCCTCCAGAGCCACAGGGAAATTATATGTCCTTCCGAGGTACAAGAAGTTAGGCGCATATGTAAACAGCTCGGCAATCTTTTTAATTTTTTCACTGTTTTCTAAGATCTTCTCGACTTTTCCCGGAATGCGATCCAGCTCTTCGATAAGTCTGTTGGCGTATTCCGGATCAATCTTATTTCTTCGCTGACCCAGCATTATCGCCATCATAGCAAGAACCGAAACTTGTGTTGTAAATGCTTTAGTTGATGCAACCCCGATCTCAGGTCCTGCATGAGTATAAACGCCGGCATCGGTATCGCGGGCAATAGTTGATCCCACAACATTACAGACACCGAGAGTTAATGCACCGCGTTCTTTGGCTGTCCGTAACGCTGCAAGGGTATCAGCCGTTTCACCGCTTTGGGAAACTACCAGCATCACGTCATCTTCATCAATAAGTGCCTCGCGATAACGAAACTCCGATGCATACTCGACTTCCACAGAAAGTTTAGCAAGGTGTTCAAACAGGTATTCTCCCACCAGTCCGGCATGCCAGCTCGTGCCGCAAGCGGCAATAATCAAGCGATCGGCATTTTCGAGCTTATCCAACACATCTGCAATACCGCCCAGCTGCACGCGGTGATTTTTCACATCCAGCCGACCGCGCAGACAATCCGAGATCGCTCGCGGCTGTTCGAAAATTTCTTTGAGCATAAAGTGCGGATAACCGCCTTTTTCGATCTCCTCAATGCTCATGGCCAGCTCGTGCACTTTCTTCGTCAGCGGCTCATCTTCAATTGTTTTAACCTCATAATCATCTTTTGTAACGATCGCCATTTCTCCGTCATCGAGATACACTACCTTTTTGGTATGCTCTACAATGGGAGATGCATCAGAGGCCACGAACATTTCGCCGTCACCAATACCTAAGAGAAGTGGTGAACCTTTTCGGGCCACAATAATCTGATCGGGATCTTCAATATTCAGGATAGCCAGTCCATAGGTGCCGACAACCTGTTGCAGAGCCATCTGCACGGCCTGTTCAAATGTAACGTTGTCCCCATTACTATTCTCATAAATTTCTTCGATAAGCTGGGCAATAACCTCTGTATCGGTTTCTGTTTTAAAGGTGCGGCCTTTATTTTGCAGCTCTTTTTTCAGAGAATTATAATTTTCTATAATTCCGTTATGGACAACCGCAATCTTTCCTGATCCACTGACATGGGGATGAGAATTCACATCATTAGGTGCACCGTGCGTAGCCCAGCGGGTGTGCCCGATCCCGATAAATCCTTCAGTGGGGTCAGCCTTAAGTTTGTTTTTAAGCTGCTGAACCTTGCCTTTTCCTTTCTTGATGTCAATTCGTCCATTTAACAAAGCGATGCCAGCTGAATCGTATCCCCGGTATTCCAGTCGCTCCAACCCTTTTACAATTATATCGCTGGCCTGATTATTTCCAACGTATCCTACAATTCCGCACATAAATATATACTTTTAACTGATTTAGATGGTGATTATACTGTCTCTCCTAACAAGTTTTTCTTGAATACCCAAATTTACCATTCTGACAGATACTTTGAAACAACCTTTAAAATATAAAGACGATACAAATTCATGCAATTATGTTTTTTTGAAGATGATCTGCTATCAACATTTCATCCGCTTACGCTAACTCGTCCGGTTGATAACTTGCGTGTCGGCATTCTCAATATTTCAAAAAAGTGGGAGCACGCGCTTGAAACCGCAAATCCCAGCCGAATTTTACGTCCTGAACTTACCGGCGTTTTTGAATCTGGTACTGTTGATCAAAGCAAAAACTGTATCTGGATCAACAGCCGATACCTCCCTGCTGATAATCTCTTAGAAAAAATTAATTCATTGAGTTCGGGCCAATATCTGCAATGTGATGATACTGTTATTGCCGCATGTGTTGATGGACAAACCTCCGAACAGTGGATTGAAGATGGTGCTCCCAACTTTAACAACCTGTTTGTCCTTGAAACATCTGATTTTCTTTCTATCAAAAATATCTGGGATTTGTTCCAGCTTAATGGCCGCCAAATTGTTCGGGACCTTGAACTTATGGGAGTCGAGTCCGATGAAAACAGACAGGCTCTTCAAGGTATAGCTGTCGAAAAACCTGAAAAAGTTTACGTTCAGGAAGGTGCTACAATAGAAGCGGGTTCCGTATTAAATGCTACAAAGGGGCCTATTTTTATTGGCAAGGATGCTACAATTATGTCTGGGTCGCATATCCGCGGACCAGTAGCTATTTGCGAGGGAAGCACTATTAAAATGGGAGCTAAAATTTATGAAGATACCACAGTAGGTCCGGTTTGCAAGGTGGGGGGCGAAGTCAACAACTGTATTTTTCACTCCTACTCTAATAAAGCTCATGATGGTTTTATGGGCAATTCGTTGATCGGGCAGTGGTGCAATATCGGGGCCGATACCAATACTTCGAACCTGAAAAACAATTACAGTACCATTCGCATCACCCGCTGGGAAGACCGTGAAGAAATAGAGACCCGGCAACAGTTTTTTGGCGCTGTTTTAGCAGATCACACAAAAACAGCCATCAATACTCAGCTTAATACCGGTACGATGTGCGGGGTCAGCTGTAATATCTTTTCGAATGATTTCCCGCCTAAGTTTATTCCGTCGTTCAGCTGGGTTGGCTCTAATGTGATACAAACTTATCGGCTGGAAAAAGCTTTTGATGCCATGGAGGCTATGATGGCCCGTCGGGATGTGGAGCTAACGGACAATTATCGGGAAATGATGAAATCAATTTTTGAAAACAGGGCGGGCTAGCTCATACGGTTGTATAAAAAGGATCATTCCAACAGCTGACCGGATCAGGTGCACAGCTCGTTCAGTTGGGAAGGATCCTTGCGCCTTTAACTGTGGATTGATCCAACTATTTATCCACTTGTATCGATACCCCAAAAGATTTTTGGACCAGTAAAACTGAAATAAGAAATGCATTGTTCATTTTTTGTGACCAAAACCGCCGACAGCAGTCGGGACCAGAAAATCACTGGAACGAACCAAAAAAGTCCCGGGGGAATCGCATCCCGAAAGCTTTCGGGACCGGACCCCCTGTTTTTAAACCGTGAAATTGTACTCCCGCTCTTGCTCTTTCTACACCTCACTTACTTAAAGCCAATAGTCTATCAGATAAGTATCAAGTTGTACTTTAACACTCTTCGCCGTACCGGAATCCATGAACCAGACGCAGAGCGTATATCCGTTCGTTCCGCACCAGAGGTACGGAACGAGAGAAAAGGAGGAGATTTTGCTTGCCAATTTCACGGTTCCCCTCTTCCGGCATAAGGAATGGTGTGCGGAAGAAAGGTGCACCACCAATATATTTTGTAATACATATGAGAGCGGACTAATTAAATCCCAAAAACCAGCGGGGCTAGGTAATACGCAAAGAGGCTGGTGAGCAGAATAAAAACGACATTCAGCCATACACCGGCCCGGGCCATCTCGGGAATGTGAATGCGCCCGCTGCCGTAGATAATCGCATTCGGCGGCGTTGCCACCGGCAGCATAAAAGCACAACTGGCCGCCACGGCTACCGGCAAAGTAAATAAAAGAGGCTCCAAAGCTAGTCCCACCGCTACCGATCCCATAATCGGCAGAAAAGCAGCTGTTGTTGCTGTATTGCTCGTTACTTCTGTGAGAAAAACTATAAGTGTGATAATCAATAAGAGCAGTAAAAATATAGGCCAGCCTGAAAGTACCTCTACCCCTCCGCCAATCCACTCGGCCAGTCCGGTACTGCTGATGGCAGAAGCCAGGCTTAATCCTCCGCCAAACAATATGAGCACGCCCCACGGGAGTTCTTCGGCATCATTCCATTTCAGGAGAAAACTTTGATCAGCCGTATCGACCGGAATCAGAAACAGACTAAGAGCGGCGGCAATCGCAATACCGGTATCAGACAGGCCCGGAATTGCACTCGAGAGCAAGGGACGAAATATCCACAATAGCGCTGTGATGCTGAAAACAATAGCCACTTTTATCTCGGGTGTGCTTATAGTACCAAGCTCGTCCATTTTTTGAGCAAACAGTTCTTTGCCGCCCGGCAGTCGATCAATAGTGACAGGATATACCCAGCGCGTTAACACAAAATATAGAACCGGCAAAGCCACGATCAGTACCGGAATACCAAATAGCATCCATTTGGCAAATGAGATTTCGATGCCATAGCTGTCCTCCATGAATCCTGCGAGCAAAGCATTCGGGGGCGTGCCGATCAGTGTGCCCATTCCACCTACGTTGCATCCGTAGGCAATGCCCAGCAGCAGACATAAATCAAAGTGAGCAGACTCCTGATGGGATTCGGAATTGTTATTCACCAGCTTTAACACGGAAAGTGCAATCGGCAGCATCATTAATGCTGTAGCCGTATTGCTCACCCACATGCTCAAAAAAGCCGAGGCAATGATAAATCCGATAATAATGGAATGCGGATCGGTGCCGACAAAATTTACAATGTTCAGGGCAATGCGCCGATGGAGATCCCATTTCTCCATGGCTATGGCGATCACAAATCCACCCAGAAACAGAAAAATGAGCGGATGGGCATAGGGCGTCAGCGTATCGTCAATGCCGGATATCTGCAATACCGGAAAGGCGACAATCGGAACCAGGGCTGTAGCTGCTATTGGAATCGCCTCCGTAATCCACCAGGTGGCCATAAGCAGAGCAACAGCCGCCGTATGCCATCCCTCGGATGAAAGGCCTTCCGGTGGCGGAACAGACATCAGGATGACAAAAATTACGCATCCCAACAAAAACCCGATTGTTTTGGTATTCCTGAAATTCACCTGTAATGTTGTTATTTGCTAAAACATCCCCAAAATAGGATAGCAGGAATAAATTCAAAATGGATGATTAGAACTATTCCTAAACTATTGAAAGTTTATAATAGGTATTCTGCCAGAATAGCCGTACCTTGTACTGTTATATTTAATTACCCACCTACTAAGTATTTCGTTTGAAACGACGCGTTAATTCAACTCCTTTCATCAAGAAACAACTATTAGGTGTACACAAAGACACAGTTATACATTATGAAACAAGGAAAAATAAAATTTTTCGACACGAAAAAAGGATTTGGATTTATCGCACCTGACGAAGGCGGCGAAGACATCTTCGTCCACAGAAATAATGTCGAAAACCTGGATTATAACCAAGGACTTGAAGACGGCGAAGCCGTTGAGTTTGAAGTTGAAGAAACACCAAAAGGCCTGAGCGCTACAAACGTTACTAGCCTGGATTACAAATAGTATCCGACAAATTCTTTACCAGAGTTTGAAAAGCCCGCTTTTGAGTGGGCTTTTTTATTTGGCCCATTTTTGCAAAACAGAGCAGCAAAAAATTACGACCGACATTTCAAATTAGTCTTTAAAACTGCTATATTTTGAGCCTGCTAAAAATGAGCTGTTGGTTTGTTTATGCCCAAGCGGCGCCCTCCGTCGTTAAAGCTATGGAGGACTTGCTGCTGGCGCAGGATTTAATGCTTATGCCCAAGCGGCGGAACCCTCCTGCGCGTAAAGCTTCGGAGGATAAATTGGTATCCGGCTGCCGGGCAGATTGAATTAGGTCAAGCTCGACAAAGTTTTAGCATAGTTGAGCCCAAGTGGCGGAATTGGTAGACGCGCATGCTTCAGGAGCATGTGGGGTTTATCCCCGTGGAGGTTCGAGTCCTCTCTTGGGCACTGGCTATCGAAAAAGCTGCATCCTCTGGGTGTGGCTTTTTTTTATTTCCAGCATTTCACACGAGGACGAGAAGCCTGTCTCGATGATTTTATTCGGGAAGTCCTCCCTTGGGCACTAGGTGCTAATTAACTTGACTTTCTTTACAAATCTTTTGAATTGAATCCTCTCAGGCGTACTTTAATCTCTGTAAGTCACTTGCAGGGATTTGCTACTAATATTGGTACAAATATTATTAGTATCATCACCTAAATAACGCAAGTTCTTCACTCGTCATATAAGCTTAATTCCTTAAGCAACAGTGCTTTAACTTTTTACCACTTCCACAGGGGCATGGATCATTTCTTCCGACCTTTTTTTATTTTTAAATAAACTTCTCAGATCATCTCCCTTATTAGTTTCTGGAAATTCTTCTAAAATTTTTTCCTTTTCTTTTGACCTTTTCCAAGGATATTCCAAATTAACGCCAAACCTGACAGACTTACTATATGGATCTATACACAAGCCATACCATGATTCTGCTTTGAGTGAATATTTTCTTAAAGCGCAATGTGCATCTAATCTTTTAGCTGCATTTTCCATATCATCATTATTACAATGCACTGTCAATCCACTATCACCAATACCAAGTGTAAAATCATGAACCTCATTGTCACCTCTCGTTAATTTAGTGATATAATCTATTCCCTGATTAATTTGCTCAATGGTATCATCACCTAATTTTAATAGAAAGAAACCAAGATCTATAATTTGCTCGTGCTCCTTAGATTCAATTTCTCTGATTAACTTTCCATAATTTGTATCTTTATATCTAGTAAGAATTCCTTCTGGTGTAGAGTTGCCCTCGGATAGATTCTCTTCGAGCCGTCATTGCAAGATCAAGTTCAATAGTTAAATCATCCTCAAAATGCATTAAAGTTATATCGTCATCTATCCATAGATTTCTTTTTAAATGATACCCAAGTATAGCTAATTCATTATTCGGTAATATTTTCTCATCATATTTAACTCTTCGATTAATATAACTAAGGAAATGAAGTGGAGAGTTAAGCATTTCACAAACTACATCTAAGCAAAAAATATCAGCTACAAATGGCGCTAATATCGTTTTTGTTTTTTTATACTCTAAAAATTGGTGAGCTTGAAAACTTAATGCAGGATAATGATCAGATAAAACAGTAATAATGTAGATTTCTTTAAATTCCCTGTCAATACTTATCTCTTCATTATTACTATTCAGGAGTTTGCATTCAGAGTCTTCAATTAACTTTGAGCATGAAAAGCCTTGATCATAGGAATCCTGTACACTCTTCTGAAAATCCTCTTTAAGAACTTTATCATTCCCTTTCCTAGCCTCAATTGTGAGCCTTTTAGATTTTGCCTGTACAATAATTGCTCTTCCATCATAAACAACAAGTACGTCTATCTCACCTTTTTTATTACGTGCCGGATCTATTATTTCTACGTTTTTGAAAATACAATTCTTATTAAAGACTCTTCTTAAACATCTTGCGGAATAATCCTCAGTAAATTCTCCTCTATTTTCCACCGCTTTGTCTCTGTACTTTTCATCATTAAGCATCCAATAAAATGGACTTTCATAAAAAGCCTCCACAAGTTTATAGGGTTGAAATAATAAATATTGATCATCTTTCAATGGGATTATTGGATAAGCGTTAACAAGATTAAAATCATCAAGAGCTTCAAAGTTATCATTGTTTTTACCTCTGGGAATAGAAAAAGCCTTTATAACATTTCTTATAGTTTGTTCCTTTCTATTACATTTATCGACAATATCATCTACGGTAAACTTAAAAACAGGTAATAATGTCCATTCCTGAAATTTCAGCCCTCTTAAATACTCCTTACAATTTTCAGCTTTTACTTTTTGAACATCAGTAAGGGCTTGGATTACATCAGATGCTTCCTCAGTTGTAAAGCCCTTATTTTTAACCAACCAGTCATCATCAGATTTATATTTCTTAGGTGCTAAATCACGATACTGAAAATAATATGCCGATTCTCCTGCATAAAATATCGGTTCTCTAAAAGACGCTCCCTCAGTAAACGGCTCAAATTCTTGCAAATTAGATTCTTTCAAACTGTTAAAAAATGGAGTAGCCATTGCTTGATGCAACTCATGCAATAATTCGTAAGTCTTATCGACCATTTCTTGAATTCTATCAGGAGGAGGAATCTTTTGGTTAATTTCTTCTTTTATCATCAAACCAATTAGATTAGATATCTCTGTTCTGATCAATTTATCATTTGAATGAAACTCCTGTAGAACAGATTCGGACAATTCTTCAGCATAACGAATTAAACTATCTCGATAGCTTACAAAAGCCAGCACATGACAATAACCAAGAGAGGTACATAAATTTTCTAAATCAGAAAATATTTCATGTTCGTCTCTCATAGATCTCGCTTTTATTCTATACTTTAAGTAATAACACTCTTTCTTAAACGGTGGTTATGGGACTATAAACAAAGCCCTAATAGTCCCATTTACTGGTTTTCCTATTAATACTACTAATTTTGTTCTTTTTCAAAGAAGTGGTTTCTCTCTTAAATACAGCTATCTACAAACAATTTAACTTATGATAGTTTTACCCATTCTAACATTTATTCGCATTTCGCGAATTGCGAATGACAAATAACGTGCTTCACAGACTCAATTAGCAGTTATTCGTTTGGAAGGAGTAATTAAAACATCATTTCTCTCACTGTTTGGAAAACTTATTTTATTCTCTACAGTCCGGTAAATTCAACACTGTTTATGCTCCACTGTTTATCCACTTTTACACCAAATTAGGCGCTAAGTAATTCCGGGCTGATTCAATCCGCACTTACACCATTAAGCTGTATTTTTGCAAGGGATATAGAAGGGCCTTTGAATCAAGAAGCTCCGCAAGAAGCGGTTCTACAGCTTTCGATCACAGCCGACAGCCGGATGGAAAGAGAGGAAACGCGTCGGGCGTTCCCTCCCCGTGAAACTTTTCGATAGCAACTAACTAATCAATTGTGATTAATCCCTCTATGGAACAGGAATCCAGGCACTGGACGCAAATATTCCTGTCATAGCCAACACCGCTATCAAAAATGTGCCCATAACTATCGCTGCAGCCGGCGGATCGAGGTGCGTATCACTGTGGGCGTAAAAGATCCGCTGAATGAGCTCTCCGCAAAGGGCAGAAATAATCCCAAAAACGCTGCCAAGCAATAACATCAGGTATAGCGGATGCTGTCCGTACTCACCTGCTGTGGCAGCAACAATCGCTGTACTGGCAACAAGGGAGATATGATGGGTCACCGGAATATTGGCAACGCCACAGTTCAAAAACAGGAGCGTGGCCGCGCTGATCCCGAATGGGAGAAAAACGCTGCCGGTCTTATAGGTGATAAAAGCTGCCAGGATACCGACAACAAAACCCAGCATCGAGACATCTTTCCACTTGTATTGGTGGCCCAGCCACGGTTCAACAGTGAGCCTGCTTTCTCCTGCTTTGCCGGGCTCTTCTTCCTCCCGGATGCGCCTGGTACCTTCTTCGAACGGTTTCATATTCAGCAGCCCCTCTTTGGCTTCACCTATGATAGGAAAGCCGAAAGCCAGCCGGTGAATAAACGCCGAAAGTACTACGGCCACGGCAATAGGATCCCAGGGCAGGGACAGCGTTGCGGAGATGGTCGTAATCCAATAACCAAGAACACCAAATAACCCACCTACAAACATGACATCCGGTTTGGGGCCAAAGGCATACAAAATATTTTTGCCTTCATGATAGGGAAAATCGGTGTCCATATAGCCTTGTTTTGAAGCATATGCCGAAGCCGCCGCCCCGGCTGCAAAACTGATATGGGGTCCAAACACCGGACCAAATCCAAGGGATCCGGTGATAGAAGCAGAGTTTGCCAGCTCAGCATCCATAGCTATAACCTCTAAAAAGTCACCACTTAATATACTTGCCGTTTCTCCGGCCATCACTAAAAAACCGGTAAAAATAAATGCAGGCAGAGCCCCTAACGAGCTGCCAAAAGCACCTCCTGCAAAAGCCGCCAGTATCATCCCGATTGCCCAAAGTTCAGAAAATTCTGCCATAATGATCCCCTTTTAATTATTTATGTAATGCTTTGAAATTGAACAGTTATCCTGAAAATTATTCTATTTCGATTACTTTTGTTTCCTGGTATTCCCGACCATACATATCTTGTGTTAATACTTCTATTTTATGAATCCCCTTCTTCAATTCAGGCAATTCTGCCGTCCAAAAGTGAGGTGTATGAGCGGATTTCCTTTCTCCATCCATGATTTCATTAAAATAAGGAGAATATGCTCTTTCCATTCGCTCCATTTCTTTCCATTCACTTTTTCCAGTAACTCTGTATACCACTTTCGAGCGTTCGTTTCCATTAAACACGTTAACCATGAATTCGGAATCTTTGTATTCCTTAAGGGTTACATGACTTTTAGGACGTTCGATTCGTATTTGATGATCTTTGGCGTGCCCCGCCCCCTTATAGCGTTCTTTGTAGGTGTTTCCATCAAATTCAAAAATATGGTATCCATTGGGCGCTCCATCCCGCTGATGCGTAACAGGAATTCCTCTGTGATCTTTTGGACCGCTCCACCATGCACCCGATGCTGCTGCCAGGGCCATATGGTGGAGACTGTTTGGTGTTACATGATCGATCTCATCATCCAAAAAGTCATGGAAGATTCTATGTCTGTGACCACTTAAATACAGTAAGTTTTCGCGATCGGCAACCAATCCAAGCAGCTCATCCCGATTAACAATGTTTTGTGTTTTACTATTACTACCGTTGGAGTACATAGGGATATGCGAGAGTAGCACAATGAGCTTGTTATTATCAATATGTTCCAGCGTATTCTCTATCCACTCTAACTGCTTACTGTCGATATAACCTCTATACGGAGCGGAATCCTCATCGGGTCCAAGGTAATCAATGTTATTAAGCGCTATAAAAAGTACATCACCATATTCAATTGAGAAGTACGTTGGCCCGTAATGCTTTTTGAAGGTTTCCCGGGCATGTTCGTTTCCTTCTGAATCAAAGTTTATATCGTGATTCCCAAACAGATTATACACCGGCAAGTCCAGTGTTTTCATGATTCTGTTGTACCTGTCGTACAGGGAGAGATCGTCAAACATTATGTCTCCCAACACCAGCGTCAGATCTGCCTCAACACGAGCAAGCTCGGATACCACATCATCCCTGTAGTATGAAAGCTCCTCGTTATTGCGCGGCTGGGGATCACCAAAAATGATGGCTTTAAACGATTCTTTTTCTTCTGATGGAATCAATCCAAAATTTAATGGCTCGGGAAGTTCACCGGTCGGTTTCAATCCCGCATACTGCAGGTTTGGCGATCCCCCGGGCTGGTGAATATGATAAAATTGGGGCAAATTATTTTCATTTTGATCTACTGCATAGCCGGCTGGTTTTGTTACAAATATAATCGCATCACTTTTAACCGGCAGCTTATAACGCCCGTCCTCATCCGTTAAAACGACCTCCCGCTGATTTGAAACCATCACGTCGGATATCCCCGATTCATCCTGATCCTTTTCCCCGTTTTTATTTACATCTTCATACACATATCCTTCTACAAACTGTTGGGCTTCCCCCCTTTTCTGCTGAGAGATCCCAATCTGGGTAAATACGAAAAAGGTTATCAATAAAGTAAAAAGGTATAATCTTATCTTCATTTATTATGAACTAATTGCCAGCTTAACGTTAATGTATAATTCTTTTTATCAATCCAAAGAGCACACAAAATATCGACCGGTGCAAGTAAGTATCTGCACCGGCAATATTAGTTTTTTCAAGGAAGCAAAAATGAGATTATCGTTCAACGTTTAATCACTATCGACAGAACCGAGTGAACGTGAATTTTCCTCAATCTCATTCTTATGCTCCTCTACCAGCTTTTTAAGCTTTTCAACAATTTCAGGATGATCAAGAGCTAAGTTACGCTGCTCTCCAACATCTTCAGCCAAATTGTATAACTCTTCTTGTTGCTGAAATACAAAATCGCTGGAATAATCATAATGGATATTATTATAATCCCTTCTTTTTCCTTCAAGATGTAACTTCCAATCCCCCATTCGCACGGCTTGCAGATCGCCCAGTCGATAATAGAAATAAGCCTCATAAGGAGACTCCTCGACTTCGCCTTTCATAAGTGGCAGTATATTTTTGCCATCGATCACACGATCTTGCGGAAGATCAGCTCCGGCAATATGTGCAATCGTCGGATACAAATCCATGATGGTGGTCAGTGCTTCATTCGTCGTATTTTCGGGAATTTGCCCCGGCCATTTCATGATCGTAGGTACACGGTGACCACCTTCCCAGACCGTGCCTTTGCCATTGCGCAGCGGAGTGGCCAATCCACCCTCTTTACCTTTTTGGAGCCATGGTCCATTATCTGACGTAAACACCACCAGCGTATTATCAGCTATGCCGAGCTCATCCAGCTTGTCCATAACCTGTCCGGTACTCCAGTCGATTTCTTCAATGACGTCACCGTACAAACCAAAATTGGAAGTTCCCTGAAAATCCTCACTTGCATACAAAGGCACGTGGGGCATGGTATGAGCCAAGTAAACGAAAAACGGATCGTCCTGATTTTCCTCAATAAACTCAACCGTTTCTTGGGTATATCGCTTGGTTAACTGTCGTTGATCCGGTCCCCGTTCTATAACTTCTTCATTGCGCATTACCGGCAGCGGATCATAGGGACCTTTGGCAGGTCGTGCATTAGGTCCCATATCGTTACTGAAGGGAAGACCAAAGTAATAATCAAAACCCTGGCTGGTAGGCAAAAATGGCTCTTTATGTCCCAAGTGCCACTTACCAATTGTTGCTGTTGTATACCCTTCATCCTGTAATAATTCAGCGATAGTAATTTCTTCAGGATTTAATCCCGTATCGGAATCCGGCCAAAAAACGGTTGATACCCCTGCGCGTTCTGCATAACTACCAGTCAAGAGTGCAGCCCGTGAAGGTGAGCACAGGTTTTCAGCATAAAACTGCGTAAACTTCATCCCCTGATCGGCAAGCTTATCTATCTGGGGAGTTTCGATCTCCGGGGCACCAAAAGCTCCCACATCGGCATATCCCATATCATCAGTTAAAATAACCACAATATTAGGTGGCGATGAATCATCAGTTTGCCCTTTTAACGAGCAAGAGATAAAAAGAAAAATCGAAAGAACGAACAGCAGCTGATACTTTTTCATAATGGGAACTCCTCTTATTCAACAGTTAACAATTAATTTTTTCATTAGAACATCATCTGACTTTATAGTCAATTTACTACCCCTGATTTTTTTGCAGGGCAACATATAGCAGGTAAATTTTTAAGTTCTTCATAATAGGCTTCGTACTGATCATAAAGCTCATGATCGATAAATAATAAAGTCGCCTCATTATTATTTCTAAGAGCATTGATGGTAAAATTTTGAGATCCTGTCAGTAGCACACGAGTATCATCTTCATTCCAGAGGCCTTCTATCATCATAAATTTGGAATGTATATTTATTTTCTGCTGATCGGAATTCGAGATATTATAAATTTTTATTTTCTTCGAGATCTTTTAACCGGTCATAAGTTTCGGAACCTATGCTGTTTTTTGTAATCACCTCGATTTCAGCTCCTTCGGATAATAGTTCTTCCAATTTATCCGCAATGGCAATACGCGAATCAGTCCATGCCGACATTCCTATTTTAACGGTCGCAGAACTCGGCTCATCGATATTATCTAAAATTTCGACAACTGTATCATTTCCATAAACAGCACCATCTTTTCTTTTGGGATGAAAATAGGCCTTTACACTGGCTTCTGTATCCGCATTTTCACGATATTCGAAGTCTCCCATCTGTTCATTGGCCAGAGATTTCATGTCATGCCAGTAATCCAGGTATGCTCCATACAAATCTGCATCAGATAAAATTACCCCATCCTGTATTTTGCGGTTCCCGGATTCTTTAAAATTCTGTGAGGTCTGAAATATCACATTTTCCAAAGTCCCTTCACTGGTGGTGATCTCCGGCAGCAACACAAATTTGTTGTGGTTGATGGCCGAACGACTTGCATTATTATAGATCCAAACTATTTCTACACCTTCACCGAGCTCATTTAATTTGTTGCCAGTTGCAGTATTATCGCTGCGATTGCTCCTATCCATCATTACGTGCAGTGATACATCTCTGCTGTGACTCTTTCCAGAGCATCAACAAGTGTCTGATTTTTAAATTCATAAATTGATATATAAATCGAAGCCTCTTCAGGCGTAGCATCAACAAGATCTATTAACCGGTCCGAAATTACTGTAGACCGTTTTCCATCTACTCTTTGATCTGGCTCTGTAAATGAGGCCTCTGGTAATGATATATTAACCGGTTCAGCCGGCGATGGTTTTTGTGTATCAGGATCCGACCGAACCGGATTTTCACGATCCCCGCACCCTACACAAAGGAGGAACAGTGCTGCAAAAAAGTATTCCCTGTAATACTTCATGCTAGGAACAGAGTTCGGGATATTTCATTAATAGCCCGGATTTTGCTCCAGATTGGGATTCAATTCTATTTCTTCTTCCGGAATTGGATGCCGCACGTGATGAGACTTGAAATTCTGTACAGGATTGTATGCACAATGACGTGTATTCTGAAGTGCCTCTTCTAAAATACCCCAACGAATCAAGTCCATTCTTCGATGTCCTTCGCCGGCAAGCTCCCACTTTCGTTCATCATAAATAGCTTCTCTAAATTCTTGCTGTGTTAAACCAGTCAGGGGCTGATTGGGGTCATAGGCCCGCTCTCTTACTCTGTTTATGTACTGGTAAGCATTCCCTGGACCGTTCAACTCATTTTCAGCTTCAGCCGCCATCAAATAGACATCAGCCAATCGGAAAATGATATAATTTTCGCCGTGATTTTGTCGGGGCGAAACTTCTTCATCCAAATTCCACATTTTAGGCATATATGGATAATTCAAGTCAAACCCGAGATAACTTTCAGCAATATTATGAGGCCTTCGAAGATCATCCTGCGGAAACTCATCAGCAAAACCACACTTAACCACTGCCAAACCATAACCGGTAAAACCCTCTCCTCTAGCCTCTAGAGAATCCGATAAAGCGTCACGATCTGAAGCATTTGCAGGTTCATCCCTGAGACGAGGAGAAAACAGAGAGGTATTTATTGTGGGGTTTTCATCTTTTACGAATACAATTTCCCAGATACTCTCATCATTGAATTCATTATCAGGATAATCATAGACGTCTCCATAATCGTCGAGCAATCGGTGGGGAGAATTATTAATAATCTCTACAGATTTGTCACGGGCAGCTTCCCAATCCTCCTGTATCAGATGGATTTTAGCCATTAATGTCGCTGCCGCCCACTCAGATGGCCTCCCCTGCTCACTGGCAGAATAGCTGCTTGGCAATAAATTTTGAGCCTGTTGCAAATCCTGCACCATATCATTACGTATTTCTGTTTTGTCATGTCGACTGAGATTCTGCGTTTCCTCAATAGGGAGATTTTCTCGATAATAGGGAACATCACCAAACATATTTGTTAAGTTATAATAGGCAAACGCACGTAAATATAGTGTTTCACCTATTGCTTGATCTCTAGCTTCGGGACCTATATTCTCATTGCCTTCGACTTTATCCAAAATGACATTAGCATTCTGTATTATCTTATAGTATTCATTCCAGGCACCTCGAGCCCCTGCAGGTCGACTTACCGAAAGTGTATAATTATTAATATCGTTTAAGGAACCGCCTCCTTCACGACTGGGTTCTATCACATCTGCCCCATACATGTAGAACCGTTTGACGCCATAACTACCGTAAAGGGAACCATCATACAACGGCTCATACATTCCATTTACAGCTGCTGTTGCTTCCTTGTTAGAGTTAAAAAATGTATCAGGGGATAATACATCTCGCGGCTCTTCAGCAAGAAAATTATCACACCCACCCAAAACCAGAAGTAAAACTATTAACGCAAGTATTTTATCTATGTGACGTAACATAATTTTATCCATTCGTTTGATTAAACTGTTCAATATTCTTAAAGCGTCGCTCTTATACCAAAGGTTAAGGTCCTGCCGTATGGGTATTCGCCCTGCGAAAATCCGATAGCTGTATTGCTATCCCCATATTGGCTTACTTCCGGATCGAAAAGCTGGAAATCAGAAATCAACAATAAATTCGAACCTGAAAAGTAAACGTTTAAGTTCTTAAAGCCAGTTAATCCCCAATCTTGAACGGGGATACTGTAATTTAACTGCAGATTTTTTAACCTCAGATGAGAACCATCCTCAACCATTCTGGAATTACTATAGACTGATGCCAGTGTAGCTACAGTTCCAGCTCTGGGAACATCGGAATCTGAATTTTCTGGGGTCCAGCGGTTAAGAGTTTCTTTATATTTATTTGCTTCCGGTCTTCCGAAGAATGCTGATTGCGTCAAGCTATTGTAAATTTCATTTCCATATGTTCCCTGTACAAACACATCCAATGACCACCTTTTATAATCGAATGTATTTTGGAAACCAAAGGAAAAGTCAGGTTGCGGACTCCCTAACACCTCAAAATCTTCTACAGACACCTCACCGTCTCCGTCGGTATCTTTAAAGCGCGGACCACCAACCTGCTGAGCTGATTGCCCCGAATCATCAATCTCCTGCTGAGATTTCCAGGTACCCATGTATTCTACTCCAACGAACACAGGAACTGGTTCTCCTACAATCAATCGACCTCCGGGACCGCCGCTCGTTGGTGAAACAACATCTATATATTCTGATCCACCTAAATCAAGTACCTTGTTCCGGTTTCCGAAAATTGTAAACATGCTTGACCACTGGAAATCATCAGTGGTAAAATTGATTGTGTTAATTTTAAACTCCAGTCCATGATTTTCTATTTCACCAAGGTTTTGCAATTTGCTTTCGAAACCTGTTTGACGGGCTATCTGTACATTTAGGAGTAGATCTTCTGTTTTCTTCCGATAATAATCAGCCTCAAAAGACAATCGACCTTCAAACAAGCTTGCCTCCAAACCAATATCAAACTGTGCCGTTGTTTCCCACTTTAGATCTCTGTTTGCAGGTCTTCCACTCTGTACAGCGGGTTGCTCAGTATTATTTAGATACGCACTTGTACCACCCAGTAAGGATAAGGTTCGGAAAGATCCAATAGCCTGGCTTCCTGATAATCCATAACTGGCCCGTAATTTCAGAGCATCAAACAAATCCATCTGTTCTATAAATGGCTCTTGACCTAGTTGCCATGCTACAGCAGCCGAAGGGAAAAATCCATATTCGTTATCTGACCCTGCAAATCTTGACGATCCATCAACTCTTCCTACTAGTGTAAGAAGATACTTATTTTTTAAACTGTAATTAGCTCTACCTAACCAAGAAACTAACTGGAAACTATCCCATCCGGTATCCACAACATTTCTTGTTGGATCTGCTCCTGTAGATAAATCATTATACTCAAGAGCATCATTGGGAAAACCGAAAGCTCTTGCATTTACAGCTTCAGCTTCGCTCGTCTGCCAAGTGAAGCCACCTAACAAATCAACTTCATGATCTTCACCAATATTCGTCGAATAGTTGATTGTATTTTCATTTAGAATCTCCGTACTGGTAGATACCTCAACTCTGCCATCGCCTCCCTGATTTATAATTGAATGCTCAGGTAACCTGCCCGGATTATACCTGTTAAATTTTGTATATCTAATTTTAGGACTAAATGTTGATCGGAACAACAAGTTGTCATTGGGTTCAAATTCGAGATAAAGATTACCCAGAATATTGGTTGTCAGGTTATGATCTGATTTTAATTGGATATCTGCTTCTGGATTGCGGTAAACGCTGGCAGAAACAGGATTAGTCGCTGTAAACTCTCCTTCATCGTTATAAATTGCACGTTCGGGCAGAGCTGTACGATAAAGAGCAGCACTAAGATTTACTTTGTTATTCTCTTTAATTAATCGAGAGGTATTAACTTTTAATCCCGTTCTTACCTTTTCTGACAAATCGAAGTCCAAATTCGTTCTAAAATTATATCTTTCAATACCAGATTCTCTGATAAGTCCCCGTTGATTAAAATAATTACCTGAAAAGTAATAGTTGATATCTCTATTTTCTGATTGACCGGACACTGACATCTCTGTACTCGTTAAAGGTGCATTTTGTGTCATTTGATCAATCCAGTTTACATCCGGTACATCGTTCGGATCAGCAAAAGGTTCTGTAGCTCCTCTAAATTGGGCATCCTCATTTGCATAGGCAGCATGCTGAGGCCCATTTAACAAATCAACAGTATTCATCATATACTGCATACCACTGTAGGTGTTAAATGATATCTGAGGTGTTCCAGGTTCTACGGCTTGTCCTGTTTTAGTAGTAATTAGAACAACCCCATTCGATCCACGCGTACCATAGATAGCAGTAGCCGTAGCATCCTTAAGAATATCTATTGACTCGATATCATTGGTGTTAAGATTATTCAAGTTAAAGTCTGTACCAACAATAGAACCATCAATAACATATAAGGGGCTATTTTCACCTTGAATTGAATTACTGCCCCGAATACGTATAACACTTTGGGCTCCAGGCTCGCCACTAACTTGAGTAACCCTTACTCCAGCTGCACGCCCTTGCATAATTCCATCTACCCTAGAAGCGGGAATATTTTCAAGATCTTGACCTCGAACAGAAGAAACGGAACCGGTTACATCTTCTTGACGTTGAGTTCCATAACCGATAACGACAATATCATCTCCTGAATAGGTTTGCAACTCCATTTGAACATCGATCTGATTACGACCATTAATGGGAATTTCTTCAGTCGCATATCCCACAAATGAAAAAACGAGTGTATCTTGAAGGCTCGGTACATTCAGGCTGTACTCACCATTTTGATCTGTTGCAGCACCCATATCAGTACCTTTTACCAGTATATTTACCCCCGGCAAAGTTTCACCACTATTTGATTCTGTTACTATACCACTGACCTCTTGGCCGAAAGATTGAAAGCCTAACCCTACCATAAAGAACATGAATAAGAAAATAGCTGTACAATATCTTGTGCCTTTATACTTCATTGTCATCCCTGTTTTAAGACCAATTATGATTTTTGTTTTGAGTGCAAATAAAACATCCCACCTTAAAGAAATGATTACCAAACCTTTACTATTACTGAAGAATCACGCTTAAGGTGTAGTTGTCTATACAACCATATGACTAGTTATAAAAATTTTTATTCAGATGCAAACCATGGCTAAATATTTTAATATCAGTTGCTGGAAAAGGGGATTTGAAACCAGTCTGGCGGGTAAAAGAATTCCATTCACCGCTGAGTGGTAAAAAAATCCATCTTTTAAACTTGCAGACTTCGTTTTGCAAATTACTATCAGCTAGTCAGCGAAAAGCAACTGCACACAAAGCGCTGTAGTCTGGCATCCCGAATTTATCCAGCCTTAACCTGCAGATTTAATATTTCCGATAAACTAAAAATTATCCCTCAATTTTTTGTAATAATTAGGATAATCTGAAATTATTCCATCTACTCCCATCTCAACCAATCGAACCATATCTTCATATTCATTCACCGTCCAGGGTATAACACGCATCCCTCTCCTGTGAATTTCATCTACAAGAGATGAATCAACAAGATTGTAATTGGGTGCATATACATCCGGCGTTGCAGTCAATTTGGATAAATTCTCGGAGATATCAGGTTTACTTTTAGGTATTAAATAAACCTGGGAAACTGAAGAGTCAATCTCCTGTAATTCATTTAATATCCGATCATCAAAAGCAAAAATACTAATCCGCTCCAGCATATCCATGTTCTTTAATTCATTATATACCAGCTGGATCACTTTTTCCGGTGCGGGCTGCAGCCCATTATCCCATTCAGGTTTGCTTTTGATCTCAACGTTGTACTTTATCGGAGGATAATCATTCTCAATTCTGTAAGATTCTATTTCAGCAATTGCTTCCTTCATCAAAGGTTTTGACAATGATTGTGTCTTTTGATCAGGAAAACCCGGCCTCTGAATAGATCCACAGTCGTAACGCGCAATTTCGTCGTAGTTCATCTCATAAAGGAGATGCTCTTTCTGGTTTTCTTCCTTGATCTCATTTCCGTCGGGATCCAGACAAATATCATGGCGCATCCAGGGTTCATGAGAAATCACGACATTCTCATCGCCGGATATCACCACATCAAATTCGATACTGTTTATATCATGTTTCATAGCTTCTTTAAATCCGGGAACAGAATTTTCAGGCATTAGCCCCGTTGCTCCGCGATGACCGACAAGCTCCAGCTCCTGAGTTTGATTCGAATTGCAGCCAATAAATAATATGAGTGCCAGTGCAAAATACTTTGTTACCTTCATATGTCCTTTTTTTCTTTGTTACTTTCTGTTTTGAAGATCTACCGTTCAGGAAACCTGGTAAGCCCGGGCAAGTTTTGTGTACGCTTTTAGCTGGTCCTGAATCCACTGCTCATCATGCCCATGCTCCTCGGCCATTAGCCGGGCAACTTCAGGAGCCATCTCTTCGCTAGCCTTTGCATCCAGAAACAATGCTCGCGTACGACGAGAGTTAAAATCTTCGACTGTCATAGCCATCTCGTTTCTCGCTGCCCATATAACTTCGGCTTTGATATAGGGAAAGTTCTCATGCAGCCGCTTACCATACTGTGGGTTTTCATCAACTATAGCATTAATTTTTTCTTTGTCACAACCATATAGATCTAAAGGTGCTTTATTGTCTACCGCCTTCTTCCATCCGTGAATTTTAAGCTCTTTAGTTACACATTCTTTTTCTTCTAATCCAGTAATCTTTGATATACGATCCACTACATCTTCAGCCATTTTGCGATAGGTTGTCCATTTTCCGCCTGCAATAGTTACGAGTCCTGAGGGGGATACGAATAAAGAATGGTCCCTAGATATTTCTGAGGTATCATTTGAATTCCCATTTTTGACCAGTGGCCGTAAACCGGCAAATACGCTTTTTATATCTGATCGGGTAGGCTTCTTGGTCAAATATTTTCCAATATGTTCTAATATGTAATCAATTTCTACCTCTTTAGCTTCCGGGTCTGATGAAACAGTATCAACAGGGGTATCTGTTGTACCAATTATTACTTTATTGTGCCACGGAATTGCAAAGAGAACTCTTCCGTCTTTTGTTTTAGGTATCATAACCGCAGTATCACTTGCTAAAAAGTCTTTATCAACTACGATGTGAATCCCCTGGCTGGGAGTAATTACAGATTCTGACACTGTATCATCCATTTCCAGAATTTTATCGGTAAATACTCCTGTGGCATTCACAACAGCTCGACCTTTAATCGTATACTTTTCGCCCGTCAACTCATCTTGTGCCTCCACGCCAATCACTTTACTGCCGGATTTAAGCAAGTCAGTTACTTCCATGTAATTAATAAGTGTGCCGCCTTGCTCTGCACTTGTTTGCGCAAGATTTATGGCCAGCCTTGAATCATCAAAGTTTCCGTCATAGTACAGTATTCCACCCCGTAGTTTTTCCGAGTTGATCTTAGGAATAGTATTTGTAACCTGTTTTGCAGACAGATGTTTTGATACACCTATATTCGATTTTCCCGCCAGTAAATCATAGACTTTCAGCCCTAACCAATAATAGAACCCCCGCCACTTGCTATAATGAGGAATCATAAATGGTTGTTTACGAACAAGGTGAGGCGCATTTTCGAAGAGAATACCTCGTTCTCTCAGGGCTTCGAAAACAAGGGAAATATCTCCCTGTTCCAGATAGCGCACACCGCCATGCACCAGCTTTGTCGACCTGCTTGAAGTGCCGTTGGCAAAATCATCTTTCTCGAGTAACAGTGTTTTATATCCACGAGAAGTTGCGTCCACAGCAACTCCCAAGCCTGTAGCTCCACCTCCAATTATAATAACGTCCCACATCCCCTCAGTTTCACTAAGGGTGTTTACCATTTCCGAACGATTCATAAATCAACTAAAAACCTTTTAGATCTAATTTGTTGCCCAGTGCATGGCAGAACGCAGCGCCCGGTCCCACCCGGAGCGCAGCTCCCGGGTTTCCGCTTCGGATCGTTGCGGAGAAAACGATTGGTCTTTCTTCCACTGCTTGTTGATCTCCTGCTGGTCTGCCCAGTACCCGACGGCCAGCCCGGCCAGATAGGCGGCCCCAAGGGCGGTCGTCTCCAGAGTATTCGGCCGGACAACCGGGGCCTGCAGCATATCCGACTGGAACTGCATCAGCAGGTCGTTGGCCGTGGCCCCGCCATCGACCCGAAGCTCCTTGATCTCGATCCCCGAATCCGCTTCCATGGCCGTAATCACATCCATGGTCTGGTAGGCAATGCTTTCGAGGGCCGCCCTCGCTATATGTCCCTTATTGGATCCCCGGGTCAATCCCACCAGGGTCCCCCGCGCATGCTGGTTCCAGTGCGGGGCTCCCAGGCCGGTAAAGGCGGGCACCAGATAGACCCCGTCGTTATCTGCTACCGAAGCGGCTAATTTTTCTACGTCCGATGACTCATCAATAATACCCAGCTCATCCCGCAGCCACTGCACGACGGCGCCGGCCACAAATATGCTGCCTTCCAGGGCATAGGTGACCTCCCCGTCGATCTCCCAGGCAATGGTCGTCAGCAGGTTGTTCTCGGAGGTAATCGTCTTGTCGCCGGTGTTCATGATCATAAAACAGCCGGTCCCGTAGGTGTTTTTGACCATCCCCTTCTCGATGCAGCGCTGGCCGAACAGGGCCGCCTGCTGGTCCCCGGCGATGCCGGCAATGGGGACGCTGGCGGCAAAGTGTTCGGTCTCCGCATACACCTCACTGGAGGATCTGACCTCCGGGAGAAGACTGCGCGGGATCTCCAGTAAATCCAATATCTCCTCATCCCAGCGGCCTTCGTTGATATTGTACAGCATGGTGCGGGAGGCGTTGGTGGCATCGGTGACGTGGGCGGTGCCCTGGGTAAGGTTCCAGATCAGCCAGCTGTCCATGGTCCCGAACGCCAGTTCGCCGTTTTCGGCTTTCCGGCGGGCCCCGTCTACGTTATCCAGGATCCATTTGATCTTGGT
>NZ_JBYEIR010000007.1:0-325000 GCF_058386985.1 Fodinibius sp. GM108 | reverse complement strand
AATACCGTTCCACAAAACGGAACTGATTGTTGAACAAATAATTGTGGTACTTATCCGGGTGTGACTAAGACCAGCTGTTAATGAAATGACGGAACGCGTACCGGCCAAAAAACGATTAGCCAAAACAACCCCCATCCCCCACCGTTGCATCCACGACTGTACCTTGGTAAGATATTTTAGTGGTATGAATCGAAGTAGCCAATATTGAGACCCATATCTTTGAATGCGACTTTCCCAGTGACTGCCAATCCAATACATACTCATAAAACCAATAACCGAGGCTACAGTCGTTAATATTAATACTGGTACAATACCAATAACCGATTCTGCCGCCAAATATCCACCGAATGCAACCAATACATCACCAGGTATGGGCGGAATAATATTTTCAATATAAGCTACCAAAAAGAAAACCAGGTAAATACTCAGCGGAGGCAGAGTATTTATCAACTGAACCATCTCTTGAAGAAATTGATCAATCATCGCTGCTATCTTTTTCTAGTTTTCTACTAACAGCACCACAGCCCGTGCGGACATTCCCTGGGCCTCTCCTTCAAAACCAAGCCCCTCGGATGTTGTTGCCTTGACTGAAACCTGGCTGGCATCAACATTTAAATCAGAAGCTATATGCTCTTTCATATCTGGTATATAAGAGGAAAGTTTAGGACGTTCTGCTACTATCGTAGCATCCATATTAACCACGCTGAATCCCTTTTTGCTAATCAGCTTATACGTCTCCCGAAGCAATATACGACTGTCGATATCTTTGTAATTATTATCTGAATCGGGAAAATGCTTGCCAATATCTCCGAGCGCACAAGCTCCCAATAAAGCATCTGTAATAGCATGTAACAAAACATCCGCATCGGAATGACCGACCAACCCTTTTTCAAAAGGAATTTCTACTCCGCCAAGTATCAACGGAAGACCTGTCTCCAATCGATGCACATCATATCCATATCCAATGCGAAGGTTACTCATTTCCGCTCCTCTTCAATTAGTAGTTGTGCCAACTTTAAATCCAGCGGATATGTTATCTTAAAATTATTTTGATCTCCTTCGACCATCTGAATTTTTTCATCCAGCCGCTCGACAAGTGATGCATCATCGGTCCCGATAAAATTATCTTCCATAGCCTTTTTATAAGCCTTCAAAATTAATTCTCGGCGAAATACCTGCGGTGTCTGTGTTTGCCATAAATACTTTCGGGATGGCGTTTTCAAAACGACCTGTTGATCATCGACACGTTTTATGGTATCCTTGGCAGGTATTCCCAACACAGCGGCCCCCTTTTGAGACGCCACTTGGCAACACTCTTCAATATGCTTAAGCTTAACAAGAGGACGAACGGCATCGTGGACGATAATTAAGTCCACTTCCGATATCTCTCCAAGAGCATTATTAATTGAATCCTGCCGCTCCTTGCCTCCGACTAAAGATTTTCCGGTAATACGATCAGGCAAAATGTAGTTGAGAATTTGCTGTGTCTTTTCCAGATACTCCTCTTGCGTCACCACCAACACCTGTTCAAGCCCTGAAAGAGGCAGAAAAGATCGAATAGTACGTTCAAGGATAGTTTTGCCTGATAGCTCCAGGTAAGGTTTCGGGATTTCTTTATTCATCCGACTCCCGGACCCCGCGGCTGGAATGATGAGTGTCTTGGTAGTCACTGTTTTAGAGGATCAGCATTGCATCACCAAAAGCGAAGAAACGGTAATCATTTTCCTGAGCTTCTTCATACGCCTCCATCAAAAAATCATAGCCGGCAAAAGCAGCACCCAGCATCAGCATTGTAGATTCAGGGCGATGGAAGTTAGTAATAACACCTTCAGTAATTTTAAACTCGTAGGGAGGAAAAATAAACTTGTCAGTCCATCCCGTTCCCGGTTTGGAAATACCGCTGGCGGTGATGCTTGTCTCAATTGTTCTCACTGCGGTAGTACCACAGGCAACTACCTTGTTTTCTTTACTGGCTAATGCTTCATTAATTTTGTCGGAAGTTTCTTCTGAAATATAGTAATTTTCCGAATCCGTGCGATGCTTCGTCAAATCTTCGACCTCACATGGGCGGAATGTCCCCCATCCAATGTGCATGGTTATGGGCAACATTTGCACACCTTTGTCCTCCAGCTTCTCGACCAGTTCTTCCGTAAAATGCATAGCCGCAAAAGGAGCCGCTACCGATCCCCGCTCTTTGGCAAAGATTGTTTGATATTGCTCTTTATCCTCCTCCCTGGGCTCGCGTTCAATATATGGAGGCAACGGCATTTCTCCGATGTTATCCAAAATGTGGTACAGCTCTTCGTTCGTTCCTTCAAACAAAAAACGTATGGTGCGACCACGTGAAGTGGTATTATCAATGACCTCGGCCATCAAGTTGGGACCAAAATATAGCTTGTTTCCTATCCGAATTTTTCGTGCCGGCTCTACAAGTACATCCCAAAGCATATTTTCGGGCACCAATTCGCGAAGCAGAAATACCTCAATATCAGCATCCGTCTTCTCTTTCTTTCCCTTCAGTCGTGCAGGAAAAACTTTTGTATCGTTGTAAACTAAGACATCACCTTCACTCAAGTACTTATGAATATCAGAAAATTTCTCATGCTTGATTGATTGTTCTTCCCGATTCAGAACCATCAGCTTGGCGGCATCTCGCGGCTGTACAGGTTCTTCCGGAACATTAAAATCATCAGTTTCAAATTTAAAATCGGTAAGTTTCATTATCGAATTATGGCCTTTTATTTGGTTTTATTTACCGGTATTTTAGTCGGATTCAAAGCGTTCCAAATATACTCTATTTTAGTCCGCAGGACAAATATCAATATTGTACGGAGGTGTGCCAGAGCGGTCGAATGGGGCGGTCTCGAAAACCGTTGAGCCGTTTTACGGTTCCGGGGGTTCGAATCCCTCCACCTCCGCTCTCCTTCGCATAAAGCTTCGAAGAGCAGGCTCTCTCTTCTGCCTGTGTATTAAGCATTTTGCATTTCCTGTTTGTATCAGTAAGATGTTACGTTCGTTATGTTCATTTATTTTATGAGATAAAATCTTGTTATGTGGTATGTATATATTTTGAAGAGTGCTAAAAAGGAATGGACCTATGTTGGTCTTACGGATCGGTTAAAGAAACGGATCAAGGAACACAATAACGGTAAAAACCAATCAACAAAAGCGTACGCTCCATTTGAGCTAGGTGCTTTTTTAGCTGTTGATTCCCGGCAAAAAGCACGTGAACTGGAAAAATATTTTAAAACAGGATCTGGTATTGCCTGGATGAATAAACGGCTACTTTAGCAGAACCTTTAGGCTACGGAGCCTTGCGCGAAGTAGCCCCTCCACCTCCGCTCTCCTTCGCATAAAGCTTCGGAGAGCAGGCCGTTTGAATTTCGAACCACAGAACATGGAATACTGAAATACGAAGATTAACAACCTTCTTTTATTCATCATTCCGGGTTCGATATTCGTATTCTCAAACTCACTCCTACTCCCGAGCGCTTTCGGAATACGGAATGAAGGTCTTTACAGGATAATCGCAAGATACTTTTATATGCTCCGCCTCTTACAAGAATTAAACAACAAACCTTCATCCCACAATTTTTAAAATTTTTATTCTAGCTGGTTAGTTTATTATACTTTCTTTATGATTAAAGCGTTATATTTGTTCCAACAGTGCTTAATTAACTTACCAACATTATGTTGAAAAAATCTGCATCCATATCTGCTGTTAGTTTCATTGTCATATTGTTTTTTGGACTTAGCTCAATGGCATCTGCACAGCTACGAGAAAATGTTGGAAGTAGTGCAGAACTAACAGGACCTATCGTCAAGCAAGATCTAAGTGAGGGGTCTAATCTGAGTAACTTATTTAATATGCAGATGGACCACTCCTATTCAATGATGTTTTCAAGTTTCGGCGGTCAGATGCAAAATATGAATGCTTATACCAATACCATGCACTTCTTTTTCACGGAGGATCTGACCGGCAGGCTTGATCTATCACTTTTGCATTCTCCTTTAGGAAATGATTTTATGCCAAATGATAACGGCATGAATACTCAATTTATGATCAGGAATGCTGAACTGAACTATGAGATCAGTGATAAAAGTAATATCCGGCTCCAATTTCAGCAGGTCCCGGGGTATGGAATGAACCCATGGGCATCAGGCTTATATCGAAACCCGTTCAACTCATCATTTCACGACCGGAATTTCTGATTGAATAAACCATATTAATGACCCACGGGAATAACGAATCCAATTCTTTTGCTTTAAATGCGGTCATTGGCTTCCTTAGTCTGTTATTAGTACTGCTGGTTTTTGGACTTTTTACCCGCATCATTTATCCCCGCATTGATAACTTAAGATCCGACACCAGTTCTCAACTCATAGGCGATGTTATCCAGCTTGAAGTGTTAAATGGATGCGGCGTACCCGGACTTGCCAACGATTTTACTTCTACCCTGCGAAAAAATGGATTTGATGTGGTAGAAACTGGTAATTTTAAAAACTTTGACATGCAAAATACTGTTGTGATAGCACGCACCTTCGATGCCGAAAATGCAGAACGTGTAGCCGAAGCTCTCGGTATTAGCGAAGAAAATGTATTTATAGAAGCATCAGAAGATTTTTACCTGGATGCGACCGTGGTGATCGGATCCGATTATAAATCACTCAAACTCAATTAATCCTATATGAGCAATACTTCTCCGCAAGCAGATCAGCAATTTACAAGCGTCAATGATAAAAAAACTGCAGATTCTGACAAGCTAATCGAAATTATCACCAATGCCCTGCTCGATAAAAAGGCAGAAGACATCATCGTACTTGATGTGCATGAACTTACTACGTTAGCAGACAAATTTGTTGTTTGCCACGCAAACACCGATGTCCAAATTAAGGCTCTTGCAGATAATGTAAATAAAGAAACCAACGAGCAGGTAGGTGAAAAAGCGTGGAAAGAAGAAGGACGAGAATCACGCCGGTGGGTAATTCTTGATTATGTAAATGTTGTAGTACATATTTTCAAAAAAGAACTGCGGGATTATTATTCACTGGAACGCATGTGGAATGATGCCCCTATCCGAAAAATTGAAGACAACTCCTAAATTGTGAAATCCATCTGCTGGTTTTTTGCTGCTCTTATTATAACAGCCGGATGCGCATCCTCATCAGATGAAAACATTGAGAAACAGGATCTGGAAAACCTGGTATCGTTAGAGAGTCCAATGGATAATCCCTCCCAATCTTCAAGGGTTTATATCGATTCTCTAAAGCGGGTAACTTATGATCAACAAACGGTTCTTCTGATTCATGGTACTTTTCCCGATGCCTGCACTCATCTTGAGGAGATAACGCATCACATCGAGAATGATTCACTTCATCTTGATTTTAAGGCCTGGCGGAATCCCAGGCAAATGTGCTCTCAGGTACTTACTCCCTTTTCATTTATTTATGATGATTTGAGCGGCGAAACTCTTTCATCACACTCACAAATTATTATTAACGGTACTCCTTATAGTATTTAACATCTATGACTAAACGCGTATTGGTTACTGAACCTATTATTCCATCCGTTATCGAAAAGCTGGAAAAAAATTATCATGTTGATGTCGGAGAAAGAGGTACTTTTAATGATGAAGAAGCCTTAATCGAGACTATTCCACCTTACCACGCATTACTGTCAATGCTTTCAAATCCTGTCACAGAAAAGGTCATAACTGCCGGCGACAACCTGGAAATTATTGCCAATCACGCAGTAGGCTATAACAATATTGATATTGAGGCAGCCCACAACCACAACATACATGTGGCCAATACTCCGGGTGTTCTAACAGAATCTTGTGCCGAATTTACACTCGGACTGATGCTTGCTGTCTCGCGCCGCCTTTTTGAAGCGCAACAATACCTGCTTAATGGTAGATTCGATAATTGGGAACCCCTGGGATTTTTGGGAAAAGAATTACAAGGAAGTACACTTGGAATTATTGGCATGGGCCGCATCGGGACGGCCGTTGCACGACGAGCCCATGCTTTGGGAATGGAACTACAGTATCACAACAGAAATCGTGTTTCCGAATCTGTTGAAGAGAAACTTGATGCCACTTATTGCTCGACAGTCAAAGAACTGGTTAAAGATGCTGATGTGGTTTCACTGCACTGTCCGCTCACAGATGAAACTCACCATCTGATCGATGATGAAATATTATCGACCATGAAAGATGATGCTATCTTGATTAACATCGCACGCGGACCCGTCGTAGACGAAGCGGCTCTTGCCGAGGCGTTACATAACAACATTATTGGTGGAGCAGGCGTTGATGTCTTTGAAAAAGAGCCGGAAGTCCACCCACGATTGCAGAATGCTCCCAACTGTGTACTTACGCCTCATATTGCAAGTGCAAGCTATCAAACAAGGGAAGACATTGGAATGCTGGCGGCTAATGCCATAGTTGATATTCTTGATGGTACACCGGCTTCTGAAATTCCTAACTTGATTCACCCTTAATTTCGGTTCATATTGCATATATTGATTGTTTCGGCGAACCGATAACTTGATCATGATACAGTTTCTGAAAACCAATTGCCTGCTTCGTGTCTTTGGATGGGCCCTGTCAGGTTTGCTGCTGATCCTCCTTATTCTGGAAGGCTGGCGCTATGGAGTAAAACCTTCGGAAGTTACCAATCAACAGCTTATCGAAAACAGTCTGGATAAGGCATCAGATCATTTTCTGGCTAAACAGCAAGAACTGCTTGATAATACAGAAGAGATAGCGGCAAAGTTGCAACCGGCTTTACTGCGAGATTATTCACATCGCTATATAGCAAATCTCTTGGATGAATCCTCACAATTTTGGGGTGCTGTATTATATCATGAAGAACAGCCTATTGTCTGGAGCAATTTTGGCCTGCAAAATATTGATGACCCCAAAAGAGCCGGGCAATCCGAATCCAGCCTTAAACTAAAGAAACAAAATAACGTTGTCTACTGGGAGACTCACGTACCATTTATGGTGCAAGACAGCGCAGGAACTGTTTCGTATGACCTTTTTACCAGTCAACGCATAAAGCAAAATAATCCGCTGGCAATTGGTGAACGTACTGAATTTAATCTTTTTGATTATCGGGATTTCACTGCTTCTTATCCCCTTAACTTCGATGTTTTCAGTGATCCGCCGGATAATTTTCTGGCCGCAAAACAACTCTCAAATTTAGAAGGCGATTCTGTAGGTGTTGTATATGCCACTGCTGATCAATTCAAACAAACAAAAGCACAGTGGGAACAAAATACCCGCTTTTGGAGAACAGCTTACGCACTTCTCTGTTTCATTATATTAGTCAGTATCCTATTTGTTGCAGTCGACAAATTATCAATATGGAAAGCCCTTATGCTTCAGCTTCTTTTTATTGAGATGGGCTGGGGTATCTTTGCTTACACTAACATGCCTTCTTACTGGATTCTGACACTATTAGATCTTTCGGGCGAACAGGCAGCCACAACTAAGATATTAAGCTCAACGTTAACCAATGCTCTTTTTGCACTATTTGCGGCCATAACTATCTACCGCAAATTAAAAGAATACCGCTATTCTTTTAAAGACGACTGGTATTTAAGTACCATTGGACTATCGGGACTGTTCGGCATTTTCAACGCCATAAGTATTCTCACCTTCTTTGATATAATATTTCAGAATGTAGTTGCCAGTAATGTCCCCCTGCTCGACCTGCGTATTTTTCCTGCAATTGGTACTATCTTTTTATACTTGGTGATTGGATTAGCAACACTGAGTGCCGGAAGTATTTTAATCGCCTTAAACCAGATACTTTTCCGAATAACCAAAGAACATCTCAAGCTTACTGCTTCCATTCTCAGTACCACTTTCATCCTCAGCCTTTTTGTAATCCAGTTGTTTATTCCCGAACAATTTATTTTTAACTGGCTCTTTTATTCCAGCATTTTTGCTTTCGGTTTGATTACTACCATTTCGGCCGACCTTGAAATGAAGAACTCATGGATATCTTCACTTTCAATGCTCCGAAAAGTTGTTTTGTCTAGTTTGGTTATTGCTATCATAAGCCTGCCGGCCATTTATCAAGCATCATTACAGCATTTAGATGACAACCTCTGGCAAACAGCTAATAACTATGCGCAAAAAGAAGATCCCAATGCTGAAAAGCTTACCAGGGAACTGCTGACAAAGTTGGAATCTAATTTTCGAGACATCTCACAAGAAGACCTGCAAAAACATCGATCGTTTCTGCAATCCAGGTTTACAGAAACTATTCAAGACTTAATAACATCAGAAAGAAACATCTATTCTTATAATTTACAATTGGTTGATGCCAACGGGGGTTTAATAGCGGATTATGCTACTAATCTTAACTCCCCGAACTGGGTGAATTTTTTTAATATTACCCACCTTAAGTTGGTAACCGATATCGAGCAGATCACCAAATCAACTATTCGACCAATTGTTCAACTTCCGGAGCTTATCAACCAAGAAGATTATCGAACATTTTACCGGGGATGGATTCCCGTATTCGGCACATCCGAAGAAATGCCTATTGCGTGGATTTTAGGTTCCGTATATCAAGAGCGACCTAAGTTTAATAAACCAATCCGTGCTGTTATGGCGTCGCTTACTTACGAAGACTGGAACACAGGCTATTTGATGCAGCGTTTTCAAAATGAGCGACTGATAAATTCGGCACAACAAGGATTTGGGGGTTATTTTCCCAAATACCGCACACTTAGTAATAATGCATTACAGGCTCTTGAAGAGGATTCTCTAATCTACATGACCGAAGAAGCAGACGAAAGTGAATACCGGACACTGCTTTGGAAAGAGTCTGAAGAAACCACTATCAAAGCAACCACTACCCTGCCCGATTATCGACTGGTTTTGTACTCGTTTTTTCGTTTAAGCTTTACCCTGTTACTAATTGGATGCCTCGGGATGGCTATATGGCAACTGGTTCAAAGAGGAAACTTTAAGTTTTATGGAGAACAAAAACGGTTTCAGGATCGTATACTCGATAGTTTTTTACTGGCTACGCTTATCTTTTTAACCCTGCTAATTGCTACTACCCATTATGCCATCAAGCAGCAAAACCAGGATATAGTCCGTCAAGAACTAGTTGATAAATTAGAAAGGCTTGCAAGTACTATAGAGTTGAATCCTTCTATTCGCAATAACCAAAATCTAGGTTCCTCATTTTCACTGGACACATTAACTCTGCCTCTGGATGCCGATGCCAGCTTTTATGCTGACCGTACTGTTACTGAGACTACGACGCCTCAAATTTATCAACAGCATTTACTGCCAGCTACCTTACCGTACGATATATACCACGAATTATTTCACCAGCAGCAGCACGATGCCTATTCCACTGTTCAGCTGGCAGGACAAAATCTGCTCATTGGCTATCGTTCTATTCTGAATGAAAAAAGCCAACCTGTGGCTACCATTGCTATTCCTACGTTTTTAGAATCTCCCAAGTACAATCAGCAACTGCTCGAAACCACCAGCTATCTGATCCTTATTTATCTGCTTGTTTTCGGATTGTTCATTATTGGATCAACATTTATTTCACGGCAGCTTACTCGTCCCCTGGTTTATATCCAGCGCGGACTTAATAAAATTTCGGGCGGCAACCTGGATACAACTATTCCTGTTAAAAGTAATGATGAAATTGGTACCCTTGCCGAAGCGTACAACAATATGGTTTTTCGGCTTAAAAAATTGCAGAAAGAACTTGCCACTGCTGAACGAGAAGCCGCATGGAAAGAGATGGCACAACAGGTAGCCCATGAGATTAAAAACCCACTCACTCCAATGAAATTAAATGTGCAACATCTTGAGCGACAGCTCAAAAGCAATTCCCAGGACCCTGAGGAACTAAAAAAGCGCGTGCAAAAGATTACACAAAACCTGATTGAACAAATACAGACACTTAATACTATTGCATCAGATTTTTCAAAGTTTTCTCAGCCTCTCAATGATAAAGAATTTGAGCAGGTTGATATGACTAGTTTACTATCATCGGTTGCAGAACTTTATGAGCATGATGAAAATGTAAACATACGATTTCAGCAGAATAGCTCTATCTATGCAAAGGGCATTGCAGATGAATTAAAGCGTGTGATAATCAACTTGGTGAAAAATGCCTATGAAGCTATGCCCGAGGGAGGAATAATACAGCTAAACCTCTACAAACAGCAGCAACACGTTTTTATCGAAGTGGAAGACAGCGGCCATGGTATTCCGGAAGAAGATCGACAAAATATTTTTGTCCCCAACTTTTCGACCAAATCCAGTGGTACTGGTCTTGGCTTGGCCATCTGTAAGAAGATTATTGAAGCACATGAAGGCAGCATAAGCTTTGCGTCTGTAGAAGGCGAAGGCACTACTTTTGTCATTAAATTGCCCCAGGGATAACTCTGTCTCTGCCCTTACTATTGCCTCTCTTTTTTTGTACCATGTGCGATTATCTTGGAACCGATTTTTCCGCACTTTTTGCACAGTAAAAACTCATTTTCCCCAGATGCTCGCTTTTTTGAAATCAGAAAAGTATAACCTGAAAGAAGAGGCTAAAACCACCCTGAAAATTGGGCTGCCGGTTATCATTGCCCAACTTCTGCAGATGTCGATGAATTTTGTGGATACCGTCATGGCCGGAAATCTGTCGGCCGAAGATTTAGCTGCCGTTGCTGTCGGCGGGGCGATTTTTATCCCTTTCATGATGCTTGCCGCGGGAATATTAATGGCGATTACTCCTATTGTAGCACAACTGGTCGGCGGACGAAATCTGGGAGAAATTGGGACCAATGTGCGACAGGGGCTGTGGCTTAGCCTGATGCTCTCAATCCCCATATTTTTTCTTATCCGCAATCTCGAATTTGTTATGCATTTCCTCGATGTCACACCATCGATTATCCCGCTTGCACAGGGTTATTTGAATGCTATTTCCTGGGGTGTGTTTGGCGTTGCAGGCTATATGGCCCTTCGCTTTTTCAACGAAGGAATGTCGGTCACGCGACCCGCAATGTATTTTGCACTGATTGGCGTTTTTGTCAATATCATTGCCAATTATGTTTTAATGTATGGAAAACTCGGATTCCCCGAACTTGGAGCCATCGGCTGCGGGTATGCCTCGGCCATTGTTGGCTATGTTATGTTTTTGGGGATGCTTCTTTTTACGATGAAACACCCGCCCTATCAACGTTTCAATATTTTTTCATCTTTCCGTATGCCGGAATGGAGGTATTTGAAAGAAATCCTGCAAGTGGGTGTTCCGATCGGTCTTAGCTCAACCATGGAAGTTACGATGTTTGCTTTTGTAAGCCTGCTCATGGGTTCCTTAAGTGCCGTTGCAGTAGCAGGTCACCAGGTCGCCATCAACTTTTCGGCTATGACTTTTATGGTACCCTTTGGCCTGTCAACAGCCATTACTACTCGCGTAGGAAATGCCATCGGCAAAAAATCGATGAGCGAAGCCCGCCGACGTGGATATGTTGGTATTACGCTGGCTACTTTTTTTATGAGCGTTACTGCTGTCATCATGTATCTGTTTCCCGATATTATCACCAGCATGTACACGCAGGATGCCGACGTTCAAAGTGTAGCAATCGGACTGCTATATATGGCAGCTATTTTCCAGATTTCTGATGGATTGCAGGTAAGCGGATACGGAGCACTCCGAGGACTTAAGGACACAACAGTGCCAATGATTGTCAACTTTGTCGCCTACTGGATCGTTGGGCTGCCTCTTGGTTACTATCTTGGTATTGTACGAGAAATTGGACCGCAGGGACTGTGGATGGGACTCATCGCCGGCCTTACTATTGCCGCCATTCTTCATAATATTCGATTTTATCGATTGACAAAATAATCGGTGGGTTATTAATAGCAGCCATTTAAAAAGCAGAACTATCTTTCACACATTTGCGACCTGTTTCGAGAGATAGATTCGACTTCATTACACTCAACCAAAACAACACCGTTGAATGGTCTATTAGAACAGCCACAGATTAGCACAGATAGAACTGATTCAAACTGCCAAAGTAACAGTTCAGACTTGTGCCAGTTTAGGATAGATTGACAAATCAGCGAAGAGATAGCTTCCCTACCTGACGTTATTCCGAGCGCAGACGAGGAATCTATTATATCTATCTCCGAAAATAGTGCTTTTTGAGGAGGAAGTTGTACTTCCGGCCTTATTCCAATTTTAAAAAAATTATATTCTGTCTCGTTCCGTACCTCTGGTCCGGAACGCATGAAGAGACGGTCTGCGTCTTTGTTCATGAACCTGCCATTTATCCGTTCATTGCTGGCGCGGGAATTAATTCCCGCACTTCTGATTTATGCCTTCATTTTTCAACCTCATCTTGGCATGGGAAGATACTCATACTGCAATCTACCCCATTGTATATATTTTTAAAACAAGCAGAATCAATTCGGCCATTTCTTGGTATAAAGCACCAGAGAGAGATTTTTCCAAGTCAATTCCGAACGATAAGAGAGTTGCCTCTCAAAATTATATTAGGATTTCGGAATTTTTACTTCAAAATTAAAGTATTATAGGAGCAGGCTGTTTAATCCAAATCAGTGTAATATGGCAGCATATATTCAAAATATAGCCACCGTGGTCCCCGATCAATCATACGAGCAAAGTTTTTTACGGGATCGAATGAAAGAATACATCAGTGATAAAAAAATAACCGAACGCATTATCCATCGGATCTATTCCAACTCTGGCATTGAAAAACGTCACACCGTGATCCACGATTTTAATGCAAACGGCGATCCACGTTTCTTCTTCCAAAAAGATGGATCCATGAAGAATCCATCAACGGGACAACGCAATAAATTGTATGCCAAAAAAGCCAAACAGCTTTTTGTAGAATCAGCCCGGCAAACAATAGATCAAAATCCCACCGTAAAAAATGATGATATCACTCATATCATTACGGTCTCGTGCACCGGTTTTTTTGCTCCTGAACCTGGCTTTGAAATTATACAACGGCTTGAGTTATCACCTTCAACACAGCGTTTTCATATTGGATTTATGGGATGTTTTGCTGCTTTTCCGGCCATGAAAATGGCAAAAGCCTTTTGTCAGTCTCAGCCGGATGCCAAAGTACTAGTAATTTGTCTTGAATTATGCAGTATTCACCTGCAAGCCTCTGAAGGAACTGATCAGCTCATCTCTGCCTCCGTGTTTGCCGACGGTGCTGCCGGGATGATTGTCAGCAGCCACAAATCTGAACAAGCCAACAATTATGCTTTGGATAGTTTTTCAACATCCATTGCGAAAGAAAGCAAAGAGGATATGGCGTGGACCATCGGGGACACGGGTTTTGATATGGTACTCTCAACCTATGTACCCGATATTATCGAGGCAAATATTGAAGAAGCAGTACAGCCGCTGTTTGATGATTATGCCCAATCATCAGGGGAAATTGACTATTGGGCGCTCCATCCCGGAGGTCGGGCAATAATCGACAAAATACAACACACGTTTGCGCTGAAGGATAACCAGCTGTTCTCATCCCGAAAAATACTAGCCGACTATGGTAACATGAGTAGCGCAACTATCCTTTTTGTACTTGCCGATCTGCTGCAGAAACCGACAGAAAAAGATTCGGAATCAGTTCTGGCAATGGCTTTTGGACCTGGACTTACTATTGAAAGTGCTATATTAAAGAAAATCCGGGGATATTAATGCCGCTGTTTCTATCTCAACGAGATACAACCAGTCAAGAGCGGATGGATGATCCGAACTGTGATCCCGATGAACTTAGAAACACCTACCGTCAATTCAGCACAGTAAATCCATTAATTTCACAATGGCGAAGAATATACAAACAAGAAATACGTCCGCTGCTGCAAACAGATACTCCGAATACACTGCTCGATATCGGATTTGGCGGTGGTGACATCCCCATAAGATTAGCCCGGTGGGCAGCAGATGACAACCTTGATCTTACTATTACAGCCATCGATCCTGATCCACGCGCATTCAATTTTGTGCAAGAACTGGAACGTCCCCCAAATATAGAATTTCTGCAATGCAACGCATCTGACCTTGACCCGTCAAAGCAGCAATATGATTTTGTTATTTCCAACCATCTGCTACATCACTTGAACCGAGAAGAGCTTTTTGACATTCTGGAACAGGCTAAAACGCTGAGCAGTAAAGCAATAATTTTTAATGATATCCATCGCAGCGATTGGGCATATTTGTTGTTTAATTTGCTGTCGCGGCTGATATTTCGCAGCTCATTTATTACCGAGGATGGCCTAACTTCCATCAAACGAAGTTATACCTATTCTGAACTCTCCGAAGTTGCCCCGGATAATTGGCAAGTAGAATCGATGTTCCCTTTTCGACTTTTATTAATGTATCCTCATGAATAGCAGATCCGATACATACCAGGTTGCTATTGTCGGCGGCGGACCGATAGGGCTGTTCCTTGGAATTTGTCTTGAAAAAGCAGGGATCTCTTCAATAATCCTCGAGAAAAATAACACTGTTCGACCCGGCTCTCGGTCGCTGGGCATCCATCCTGTTTCACTGGAGCTCTTTCAACAGCTGGACTTTGCAGATTTATTTACGGAAGAAGGAGTCAAGATTTATAACGGTCACGCATTTGCAAATACTCGTAAACTGGGCACAATTTCTTTCAGGGATTGTCCGCAGCCGTTTAACTATATCTTAGCTCTGCCGCAACACCAAACGGAAAACCTGCTGGAGCAGAAGCTTACAGATTTTTCCTCAGACATTTTACACAGAGGAGCTGAAGTCACCGGTATTTCAGAAAAGAAAGATCACGTAGAGATCGAATACCAATCAGAAGAAGAACAGCATACTGTAAAAACTCAATATCTTGTAGGTGCTGATGGAAAAAACAGCTTTGTCCGCGAACGGACCGGCATCTCGTTTGAGGGCAAGCAGTATCCCGATACCTATGTAATGGGAGATTTTACCGACAATACGGATTTCGGATCGGACGCAGCTATCTTCCTCTGTGATGAGGGATTGATCGAATCATTTCCCCTGCTGGACAATAAGAGGCGCTGGGTAGTGAAAACACAATCATATTTTTCATCAGTCAATCGAAAAGAGCTAGAAGTACGGGTAAAAAATCGTATTGATCACGATTTAAGCAGCACTGAAAATACAATGCTTAGCAGCTTTGGCGTTCAAAAGCTTATAGCCAATCCTATAGTACAGAATCGTATAGTACTAGTGGGAGATGCAGCTCATGTAGTGAGTCCTATAGGCGGGCAAGGCATGAATTTGGGCTGGCTGGGTGCCTGGGATCTGGCTCAAAGCTTCAATGACATTTTTACAAATGGACAAGAAAAAGCTCATGTTTTTCAGCGGTTCGAAGAACGACGCAGAAAAGCAGCAATAAACGCAGGCAAGCGAGGAGAACTAAATATGCGACTAGGGCGTAAAGCAAATTTCCCTGCGTTTAGAAATAGCCTGATTTGGGCTATGCTTAACACTCCGTTGTCACAACTTATGAGACAGCTATTTACGATGCGGGGTATTGAAAAGTGGGTCATTTAAAAAAATTATTTCGGAAACTGAACGAGGAAGGTCGTACCGTTTTCAAGGCCGATATTCACATCAGCCTCCAAACGTCGTAGCAAAACATTGATAAGCCAGCCACCTGTAGATTCGGAATCTTGGAGTTTGAGTTTATCACCAATTCCCTCACCATCATCGGAAACTTCGAGGATGATATTTTCATTATCGGGCTGTATTAATTTAATCAGGATATTTCCTTCTGGTTGATTTTTAAAAGCGTGCTTGTAAGCATTCATCATAAGCTCGTTCAGTAGTAATCCACAGCTCATGGCCCGCTCAGTATCCAGGCGAATCTTATCTGCCTTAACATTTATATTGATATCCTGGGATGGATGAATTATCGTACTACCAATTTTTTCTGCCAATCGCTCGATATAGGAATCGAGGCTTATTTCACTATTTAATCCCGAATTATATAGCAGATTATGTACCTCGGTCATAGATTCGATACGGGAGCACGTTTTTTGCAGCACCTGCTTGGCATCCTCATCCTGAATTTCGCTAAACTCCATTTCGATGAGTGCCGTAATTGTAGAAAGGCTATTTTTGAGACGGTGGTGAACTTCTGTCAACATCATCTCTTTTTCCTGGAGCTGTTTCTGTGCTTTTTCCAGCTCACGTGTCCGCTCAATAGCCGTAGCAATATGATCAGCCAAAGCCTGAAACACCGGTACATCCTGATCGCTAAATCCTCTCTTATCCTGACGATTTATAGCCTCCAGCACCCCAAATATTTTCCCGCGGTTATCAACCAATGGCACACAAATAATATTTTTTGTAGTGAATTCATCAGAAAGTTCACCGGCAAATATGTCACTTTCTTTGGGTTTATTGGTATAAAAGGGCTTTTCATTCTCAATTACCCATCCTCCAATTCCTGCTCCTTTCTCAAGTCGTTCTCCCGTTATCTCCTTCTTAACAGGTCCTGTTGGCAAGCTTACAACAAGTTCACCTGTAGATTCATCGATGAGCATTAAAGAGCTTGCTTCTGCATTCATTACATTTTGCACCACTCTTAAACTTTTTTGTAATAGTGAGCGCAGCTCTACGGCCCCATTGAGGGTGCTTATATTTTTTAATAATACCTGGAAATTGCTGCTGGTTTTTTCGTCATATAGCAGATTTTTTTCAACCTGGCCTTGATTCGAAAGTGCCATATTTATTTCGCTTGATAAAGAATTTGCCTAATAATTTTTCGCTAAAACAATTTATATATTTAATATTTTTCTTACATAAGTAAAAATAAATTATTCAAAATTAAAAAGGCCCGGCTATTCAGCCGGACCTAAGAACAATTAAAACAAGAAGATACTGTTAGCTTTTTACCTGCTTTTCTGTTTTATAATAATCGCGCAAGACATAGTGTAGAATGCCACCATTGCGATAATAGTCTATTTCGACAGGTGTATCGATGCGGCAAACAGCCTCAAACGAAATTGTTTCACCAGCTTCGTTCCTGGCCTCTACCTTTACCAACTGGCGCGGTTTCAGATCATCCGTAAGATGGATATCAAATATTTCTGAACCTTCCAGACCTAATTTATCCGCCGATTCACCATCTTTAAACTGCAGCGGCAAGACGCCCATACCCACCAGATTCGAGCGGTGAATACGTTCGTATGATGTGGCGATAACCGCTTCAACCCCTAACAAGATAGTACCCTTGGCTGCCCAGTCACGGGATGAACCAGTACCATATTGATCGCCCGCCAAAGCAATCAATGGCGTATCGTTCTCTTTATATCGCATGGCTGCATCAAAAATAGTTGTCACTTCTTCATCAGGGAAATAGGTTGTATATCCACCTTCGGTGCCCGGTGCCAACTGATTTTTGAATCGCACATTCGCGAATGTACCGCGCGTCATAACGCGATCGTTTCCGCGACGTGATCCGTATGAGTTGAAATCTTTCGGTTCAACTCCACGCTCCATCAGGTATTTTCCAGCGGGACTGTTAATGGGAATATTCCCGGCCGGTGAAATGTGATCAGTTGTAATTGAATCCCCAACTTTAACCAGCGCGCGAGCACCATTGATTGAGGTAATAGGATGGGGATTTTCGCCCATATCCATAAAGAAAGGCGGCTCCTGAATGTACGTTGATTCCTCTTTCCATTCATAAAGCTCTCCACCACCTACAGGGATTTCATCCCATTCTTCTGATTCGAAAATGTCTCCGTACTGCTCTTCGAATAGCTCAGGACGAATCGCGCTGTCGAGATGCTCGGCAATCTCTTCTGAAGTGGGCCATATATCTTTTAGATACACATCGTTGCCATCTTTATCTTTACCAATTGGCTCATGCTCCAGATCTATATCCACAGTTCCAGCCAGGGCGTAAGCAACAACCAGTGGCGGCGACGCCAGATAATTGGCTTTTACATAGGGATGGATACGTCCTTCAAAGTTACGATTACCCGACAGTACACCGGCAACAATGAGATCCCCTTCTTTAACAGCACTTTCTACTGCCTGGGGTAACGGACCAGAATTACCGATGCAGGTTGTGCATCCGTAGCCCACCAGGTTAAATCCGAGACGATCCATATAGTCAGTGAGTCCCGCCTCTTCGAGATATTGCGTAACCACGCGCGATCCCGGTGCGAGAGAGGTTTTTACATAAGGAGGCACTTGCAATCCTTTTTCCAACGCTTTTTTCGCTACAATACCCGCACCCAACATCACGCTCGGATTTGAAGTATTGGTACAGGATGTAATAGCAGCAATCACGACATCACCATGCTCCATCTCAATCTCCTGACCGTTCTTAAAGGTCCCTTTGTTAGCAAGCTTTTCTTGTGCCAGGTTAAAGCCCATGGTGGGATCATCACTCGTAAGACTGCTTTCGAATGTTTCCTTCATATTGGGTAGTGCAATACGATCATGCGGCAGTTTTGGTCCTGCCAATGAAGTTTCCACATCGCCAAGATCAAGCTCCAGCGTATCGGAAAATTCAGGATCGGGCGTATCATCAGTCCGATACAATCCCTGCTCTTTCATATAGCGCTCGACCATTTCTACATGCTCTTCGTCGCGACCAGTGCGGCGCATATAACGCATAGCTTCCTCATCCATCGGGAAAAAGCCCATTGTCGCTCCGTATTCCGGCGACATATTAGCGATAGTAGCGCGATCTGGAAGGCTCATGTTACTAAGTCCGTCACCATAAAATTCAACAAATTTGCCAACAACACCGTGCTTACGCAACATTTGGGTAACCGTCAGAGTTAAATCCGTAGCTGTAATACCTTCCCGCAGCTTACCGGTCAATTTCATGCCCACAACTTCGGGGATTAGCATATGGATTGGCTGTCCCAACATAGCGGCTTCGGCTTCTATACCGCCTACGCCCCATCCCAGAATGCCAAGTCCGTTAATCATTGTCGTGTGCGAATCAGTACCGACCAATGTATCAGGATAGGCTATAACAGTACCATCCTCTTCAGTACGAGTAAACATTCCCTTGGCCAAATACTCAAGGTTTACCTGGTGAACGATTCCTCGTCCCGGAGGCACAACTCTAAAATTGTCAAATGCTTTTTGTCCCCACTTCAAAAACTCATAGCGCTCTCGATTTCGCTCAAACTCTTTTTCAACGTTGTGCATAAAAGCATATTCCTGCCCGAACTCATCAACTTGTACCGAGTGATCGATCACCAGATCGACAGGCACCTGCGGATTAATAGAAGTCGGATTCCCGTCCATACGCTCCATAGCAGAACGCAACGCAGCCAAATCAACGATTGCCGGCACGCCGGTAAAATCCTGCAGCACTACCCTAGAAGGTTTAAAAGGAATTTCTCCCTCCGGATTTTTGGCATTATAATTTGCCAGCTTCGTAACATCATCCTCAGTAATGGTGTAACCATCATTTTCACGAAGCACCGATTCCAAGAGTATTCGAATCGTAAAAGGTAGCTTGCTAATATTGCTATAACCCAAATCTTCTAATTTTTTAAGGCTAAACAACTTGGCTTTTCCGGCTCCGGTATCAAATGGGATTTTAGTCTCTAAAAATTTATTCTCTTTATTCATGGGTTTACTATTTTGACAGACTTAATTTTAGCGCACCTAATTTACGGATTTTTGACTCAATTTCATACATGAAACTCTTTAATAAAATGAACTGGACATCTGTATTTCTGGTTTTAACAGGCTAAAAAACAACAAAAAGCAGAAATAAAATTTTAATTACTCTACCATTGCAAATGGATTCAAATAAGCCTATTTTTCGAGACTTCATGCAAAAGCAATTTTAAACAACTTTTAATCGTGGACACTAACAGTTACAAGACCTACTCCCCAAAAGCGAGCGATATTGAAAAGAATTGGGTTCTTGTTGATGCCGAAGATCATGCTCTCGGAAGAGTAGCCTCTAAGGTGGCAACATTGTTGCGAGGTAAACACAAACCTCAATATGCCCCACATATGGATACCGGGGACAATGTTGTTGTTATTAACGCCGAAAAGGTAAAATTGACCGGCAACAAATTAAAACAGAAAGAATATTTTCGCTATACCGGACATCCCGGTGGTGAACGTTTTACTTCAGCTGAAGAAATGCTGGAGCATCATCCTGAGGAAGTTATCAAGAAAGCCATAAAAGGCATGTTGCCAAACAATAAACTGGGCAGCAAACTGATGACGAATGTCAGAATTTATGCCGGACCGGTTCATGAACAAGAAGCACAACAACCAGAAAAAATCGAGCTTTAATAACGAATGGAACAGAAAAATTTCATCGGAAGAAGAAAAACTTCTACGGCGCGACTCTATATTCAGCCCGGGTCAGGTGAATTTGTTGTAAACAAACGACCGCTGGATGAGTATTTTTGCACAAAAGCACATCGCAACCTTGCGACTTTGCCGCTCGAAGTTACCGAATCTGAAGGACAATTTGATATCAAGGTAACGGTACGAGGCGGAGGAATCACCGGCCAATCCGGTGCTATTCAGCATGCGCTGGCCCGCGCTCTTGATGACCACAACGAAGAGTGGCATGATGTATTAAAAGCGCACGACCTGCTTACACGTGATGACCGTATGGTTGAGCGTAAGAAGTATGGTCAGCCTGGTGCTCGTAAGAAGTTCCAGTTCTCCAAGCGTTAATATTCGCACGTACGTTTTCTTTTTCCACAAAATCACAATTATTCTCAATCACACATATGCAGAGACTCAGTGCGCCGAGTGCTTTGTCCACATTCCGTGAGACAGGGTTAGCGCCGGGGATGACCTGCATAGAGGACTAACTCAAAAATAAATCAAATCTATGCCTACTACACCTGATCTAGAAGAACTATTGAAATCCGGTGCCCACTTTGGGCATCTTACCCGTCGATGGAATCCCAAAATGAAGGATTTCATCTTTATGGAACGTAACGGGATTCACATCATCGACCTCAAAAAGACACAAAAGTTTTTCCAGGAAGCACTGGATGAAGTCACCAAACTTGCCCGTGCCGGAAAGACTATTCTTTTTGTAGGAACCAAAAAGCAAGCACAAGATATTGTCAAAACCGAAGCCATCCGATGCGGAATGCCTTATGTAACGCATCGCTGGCTGGGCGGTATGCTTACCAACTTTACCACGGTTAAGAAGAGTATCTCCCGAATGGAGGAGATCGACCGTATGAGTAAAGACGGTACGTTTGAAGACCTTACGAAGAAAGAAGCACTCATGCTTGAGCGAGAGCACGACAAGCTGGAGCAAACACTTGGCGGCATTGCTAATATGGGACATCTGCCAGGAGCAGTTTTCGTTGTTGACACGATCAAAGAGGATATCGCAGTTAACGAAGCCGTTAAGCTTCATATTCCAATTATTGCAATGGTTGATACGAACAGTGATCCCGATATTCCGGATTACATTGTGCCATGCAATGACGATTCAGCCCGAAGTATTCAGCTGATTACTTCTAAAATTGCAGATGCTGTTATTGAAGGTAATGCGCAGCGCGAAGCTCACAGCGATGAAGAGATGCTGGAGCAAGCAGCTCAGGATGCTAAGAAGGCTGAAAAAGAGGATATAGAAGTACAAGAAAAAGTTAAGGCTACAGGCAAGCGCCGTCGTCGCAAGAATAAAAAAGAGAATCAGAAAGAAGCTCAAGAGAGTTCTTCTGAAGAAAGCGCTTCCGACGAAGAAGAATAAAACATAGCATTCTCTATTATTAACACAGAACTACAAAATTAAATAGCGTAACTCCACAATGAGTATTTCAGCAAAAGACGTAAAAGAACTACGCGAACAGACCGGAGCCGGCATGATGGACTGTAAGAATGCCCTGCAGGAGGCTGACGGCGATTTTGAAAAGGCTACTGAAATTCTGCGTAAAAAAGGACAAAAACTTTCCGAGAAACGAGCCGACCGAGAAGCAAATCAGGGACTTGTTGTAACCCGCGTCAGTGATGACGGATCAAAAGCTGTTGCGCTGGAAATCAACTGCGAAACAGACTTTGTAGCTCGTAATGAGGATTTCCAGGATCGAGCACAGCAATTCCTGGATGTCGCTTTTGAAAACGAAACGGAATCGGTTGATGAACTCCTTCAAACAGAAGTGAACGGGCTTACTGTAGAAAACCATCTGAAAGATATGGTAGGCAAAATCGGTGAAAAGATTAAAATCAACCGGGTTGTACTGGCCAAATCTGATGGTCACTTCATCTCCTATATTCATCCAGGTAACCAGCTGGGTGTACTCGTTGAATTCGAAAACAGCATTAGTGATGAAGAAGTCGGAAAAGATATAGCTATGCAAGTAGCTGCTATGAATCCAGTAGCTGTAACACGAGATGGCGTTGACAGTTCTATGGTGGAAAAAGAGCTTGAAATTGCCAAAGAGCAACTTCTGGAAGAAGGCAAGTCTGAAGAAATTGCCGAAAAAGCAGCACAAGGCAAACTCCGGCGTTTCTATGAAGAAAATGTTCTGCTGGAGCAGAAATTCGTAAAAGATAACAGTATGTCTGTTAAAGAGTATCTCGAAAAAAATGATACTCCGCTGGTGAAGTCGTTTCATCGACTTCAACTTGGCGAAGATTCCTAATATGATTCGCAAAAAAGGCTACCAATTCGGTAGCCTTTTTTTTATGCTTAAGGGATTACAGAAAAAGCATTTCCAAACATCGACAATTTAGGATTAAGAAAGGTACTAACGTGGCAAAAGATTACAAACGAATTCTACTTAAAATAAGTGGAGAAGCTTTACTAGGTGAACAGGGACACGGGATTGATGGGGATGTCCTCACGCAGTATTCTGAAGAAATTAAATCCGTCCATGATGAAGGCTATGAGGTGTCTGTTGTAGTGGGCGGCGGTAATATCTTCCGTGGCGTGAAAGGAGCTACCGAGGGTATGGACCGCGTGCAAGGTGACTATATGGGTATGCTGGCAACTATGATCAACAGCATGGCCCTGCAGGATTCTCTTGAACGTATGGGCGTTCAAACGCGATTGATGTCAGCTATCAGGATGGAAGAAATTGCCGAACCGTATATCCGGCGGCGTGCTACTCGTCATCTCGAAAAGGGACGTGTAGTCATCTTCGGAGCCGGAACCGGTAATCCTTATTTTACAACAGATACAGCCGCATCACTGCGAGCTATTGAGATCGAGGCCGATGTTATTCTCAAAGGAACGCGCGTAGATGGTATTTTTGATTCCGATCCTGAAAAGAATCCCGATGCTGAGAAGTTCCCAACCATAACCGGCGAAGAAGTACTCAGCAGAAGGCTTGATATAATGGATATGACAGCCTTTACGCTTTGCCGCGAAAATGAAACGCCTATTATTGTTTTCGACATGAATAAGGTCGGTAACCTCAAGAAAGTCCTGAACGGTGATAGCAGCGTTGGCTCTAAAGTAGTTTGGGAAGAATCCCAGATTTCTTAAATTCATTTTTAGCTTTTCAACCTAAAAACGACGATCAATAAATTTAGGGATTATGATACCATCAGAGTTACAGACGATTATTGATAGTACCGAGAAAAAAATGGCCGAAGCTGTTAAATATTATAAAACAGAACTTTCTCATATCCGTGCCGGAAAAGCCAAACCTTCTTTGCTGGAGGGCGTTAAAGTTGATTATTATGGATCAAAGACACCGCTTAATCAACTTGCCAGCGTAAGTGCTCCGGAAGCACGGCTTCTGACGGTTCAGCCTTTTGACAAATCAGCCCTGGAAGATATTGAAAAAGCTATTATGTCGGCCGGACTAGGGTTAAATCCCAACAATGACGGTAACATCATTCGTGTACCACTTCCCATCCTTTCTGAAGAACGCCGTAAAGAGTTGGTCAAACGGGTTAAGGAATTAGCTGAAGATGCTCGCATTTCGATCAGAAATTCACGGCGCGACGCTAATGATGAAGTTAAAAAGAAGGTCGAGCAAGAATCACTCCCTGAAGATTCCCGCTATGAAGCTGAAGAAGAGATTCAAAATTTGACCGATAAATATACCGAGCGTGTCGATACTCTTTTGGAAAAGAAAGAAGAAGAAATAATGACGGTGTAGCGCTCAAAACCAAATGACAAAATCCAAATATCAAAATCAGTTAAGCTTTGTAATTTGAAGCTTGCCATTTGGAAATTAATACATGTATATATCTGAACTTGAACTTCAGGGATTCAAAAGCTTTGCCTATAAGACGAATGTTTCGTTTGATAAAGGCATCACTGCTATTGTAGGTCCCAATGGCTGCGGCAAGTCAAACATTGTGGATGCCATGCGGTGGGTGCTTGGCGAACAGCGTCCTACCCTCCTCCGCTCTTCGAGCATGGCCAATGTCATTTTCAATGGTACAGCCAAAAAGAATGCCCTGGGCATGGCCGAAGTTCAACTCACTTTTGTTAATAATAAAGGTCTGCTGCCAACAGAATATAACGAAGTAACCATTGGACGGCGGCTCTACAGATCCGGTGAAAGTGAGTATCTTATCAACGGTACCTCTTGTCGTCTTAAGGATATCACCGAGCTGTTTATGGATACCGGTATGAGTTCGGACGCCTATTCGGTGATTGAGCTAAAAATGGTTGAAGAGATTCTGGATGATAAAAACAATGATCGCCGCAGACTTTTTGAGGAAGCGGCTGGTGTAACCAGTTATAAAGAAAAGCGCAAGAAGACATTCCGCAAGCTTGACGAGACGCAATCCGATCTACAGCGTGTCGAAGATATTTTAGTAGAGGTTCGCAAAAAAGCGAATTCGCTCGAAAAGCAGGCTGAAAAAGCAAAAAAGGCCAAAGAATATAAAAAAGAACTTGAGCATCTTGACAAAGCGCTGAATAAGCACGAGTATCAACAAATACAAAAAGAGCTGGAACCTCTGAAAGAGCGAATTGAAAACGCTGACAAGGAGAAGAAGGAGATTCTGGCCAAGGCTGAAAAACTTGAGGAAGAGGCCGAAGAAGCCCGGGAGACACTCAACGAAAAAGAGAAAAAACAGTCGGAAGCTCAACGACGCGTAAGTCAGTTACATTCAAAGATTCGCGACACTGAAACAACGCTCGAAATTACACGAGAAAAAATAAGTAATGAAAAAAGCGTAATTGAGCAGTACACCAAGGACATTGAACAAAGCGAGAAAGACCTTAAAGATCTGCGCGAGGCTTTTCAGAGCAGTCAAAAGAAGCTGGAATCTTTTGGTGATGACCTGGAAAAAGCCGAACATAATCTCGAGAACTCCCAGGAACGATATTCTGAAATTCAGCGGGAGTATTCACAGGAACGGGAAGCGTTGAGTAAGCTGGAACGGGAGTTTTCACAAGCCAACCAGGATTTAAACGACCTGCAGACAAAGCGGATAAAAATTGAGTCGCGTCTGGAAAATACCGAAGGCGATCTGATACGTATCCGCGAAGAAATTGAGGATCTTGAAGATGAGATCATGAACTTTCGCGGCGAAAAGAAGCTGGTGCGGGAAAAGTTCAATAAGGCGAAAGAAAAGCGCGACGAACAGCAGGAAAAACTGCAAAAAGACCGTCAAAAGCGCGAAGAACTGAATAAGCAAAAGGATACGCTTAAAGATCAGATCCGGAGTCACCAGAGCAAACTCGACTCCGTTACTTCTGAAATTGAACTACTGCGTGATATCGCCAATTCTAATGAAGCATTCCCGGGGAGCGTTCAGTTTTTGCTCGAGGAATACGCGGATGCGTTTCCATTGTTGGACGTAGTATCGAATGTCCTCTCTACGGATGAAGAACACGCTGTGGCGCTCGAAGCTGTTTTATCTGAGACGCTCAACTATGTGGTCGTAGAAACACTGGAGGATGCTCACAAGGCTGCTAAGCTGCTAAAAGAAAACGACAAAGGAAGAGCAACATTTATTCCGCTGGACCAGCTCTCAGATTCATATGAGGTGTTAGGGAACTCGCTTGCAGACCATGTTGAATGTGATCCTGAATTCAATTCGCTGAAAGAATTGTTACTCGGGAATGTCTGTGTATTCGACTCAGTCGACGAAGCTTATAACTCCATAGACGGAGGTCAAACAGGCGTAACACTGGATGGTGAGGTAATAACGAAACATCAATTTTTGCAGAGCGGAAGCAAGAATAAAAATGCCGGTATTCGGGTTGGGCTGGATGACAAAATTTCGAAGCTTGAAGAAAAGTCGGAAGCAATCACAGCTGAAATTCAAGAGTCTCAAAATGAACTAGAAGAAGTCCGTCGGCAGTACGACTCCATAGATTTACAAGCTACTGAACAAGAGCTTAAGGAGAGAGAACAGCAGGTCCGTGAGTTTGAAAATAAGATCAGCAGTTTTGAGCAGAAGATTGAAATCTATCAGCAGAATATTACCGAACTGAATAATCGCCGCGAATCGCTGATTAATAACGAAGACAGTTCGAAGGAAGAACTCGATAAATTGCAGCCGAAGCAAAAAGAGCTGCAACAAAAGCTGAAGGATCTTCACGAGCAGCAAGAAGGAAAAAAGGAAACGCTCAAGGAGCTGGAAGAGGAGCGGTCAATTGCCCAAAGCCGATATAATGATGCCCAGCTGAAGCATCAGGATCTGAAGAATAAAGTTGAAAATCATGAGCGCGATATTAAGCGCGCCCAGGACGGCATCAAGAATCTTAAAGAGCGGCTGAAAAATCGTTCGGAAAAGACGGAAAAAGCTAAAGAACGCATCCAGAAATATGAGTCGTCGATTGAGCAGCTAGAAGATAAACTGGAGTCGCTCAAAGAGAAAAAACAGGAAGCTGACAAAGCGCTTGAGGATGCAGAAGAATTGGCAGGTAAACAACGTGGACGTATCAACCAAATAGAGAAGGACCTAAAGGAGGTCCGGCGCCGTAAGGAGGTGAATATGGAGCTCGTGCACCACCTTGCGATGTCGAAGGAGAAGTACGAGATGCAGATCGAAAACTTCTCGGACCACATCTGGGAAACGTATGGTATCTTGATGGATCAGATCGACAAAGAGCTTCCTGAAGATACCGATCCAGAGGAAGCCAAAGAGCGTATTTCATGGCTGCGAGAAAAGCTTAAAAAGATCGGTGAAGTAAATCCGCTGGCGATCGAGGAGTATGAGGAGGAAAAAGAGAGGCTCGACTTTTACGAAGAACAGGTTGAGGATCTATATCAGGCCGCGGAAGAACTGCGCGAAACCATCAATGAAATTAATAAGACAGCGACAGAACGTTTTAATAAGACCTTTGAGAAGATCCGCAAGAATTTTATTAAGGTTTTCCACACGCTTTTTAATGAGGATGATTATTGCGACCTGGTTATCGATGAAGAGGCGGAAGATCCGCTGGAGGCTAAGATCGAGATAAAGGCAAACCCAAAGGGTAAGCGACCTTCTACGATTAACCAGCTTTCGGGTGGTGAAAAGACGCTGACTGCCATTGCGCTTCTTTTTGCTATTTACTTGGTGAAGCCCTCTCCTTTTTGTGTGCTTGACGAGGTAGATGCGCCGCTTGATGATGCCAACATTGAGCGTTTTGCTGATATGATTCGCAATTTTAGCGAAGAAACGCAGTTCATCATCATTACGCACAATAAGAAGACGATGAGTAAGGCGGAGATGATGTATGGGGTGACGATGCCGGAGACGGGAATCAGTCGCCTTGTGGGCGTGAAGCTTGATGAGGTTGCGGAGGCTTAGGCTATAGTATGAGTATTGAGAACAATTAACCGAATGAAAGCGAATATTGGCGGTATCTGGAAGAAAGTAAGTCGGAGCGCTGCTTCGACAACTTGATAGTCGAATTTGCAAGCCGTCCTGTTATTTGGTGATGTAGCCTTCTCTTTTAGCTCACCAAAATCTATGCATAATTTCTCATAATTTGCTTACAGATCCTGAAACAAGTTCAGGATGACACGGAGCATTAACTTCTAATTTCATCCCATAAATCTTTCATGCTAGGATTTGATTGTTTGATTAGATTTATTTTCCATTGATGATGCCAATTCTTTAACTGTTTTTCTCTCTGTATTGCGCGATCAATATTGGGATATTCTTCAAGGTACATCAAAAACTTTACATTATATTTAGCTGTAAATTTAGCACCTTCTCCCGCTCATGTTTACCTATCCTATATAGCAGATCACTAGTTACACCCACATATAACACATTTCTGTTATAGTTAGCTAAAATAGATACATATCCGATTTTACCAGATGAATTACGATACGCCATTTAAAAATGTGTCTTTTATAAGTAAGACCTTAACGGGGTTAATCTTTACATCAAAAAACTCGTGTCATCCTGAACTTGTTTCAGGATCTGCTGCTAATAATTTGTTAGAAGCTTTGAATAAAACCACCTCCGTAATCCTGATATTTCGACCACTTCTCCGTATATTCCAAGGTTAAGTTAAATCCAGCAGATATTATGGCTCGCAAGAAATTCGACATTCCTGAAATTTATCAGTCGCCAATCATTCAAAAGGTTAAAGACGCCAATAAAGTTACGGATCCGCGAAAAAAAGATCTTGAGCCGAGCGTCCTCGATTTTGGTCCGGTTCGTTTCTATGTACCGCGTCATTTTGGCTTCTGCTATGGCGTTGAAAACGCGATCGACATTGCCTATAACACGGTCGAAGAATATCCGGATAAGGATATCTATCTGCTGAGTGAAATGATTCATAATCCCACGGTAAATGAAGACCTGCAGGCACGCGGAGTTAAGTTTTTATTTGAGACTAATGGCACCGAAGTCATTCCGATCGAGTCGCTGGATGAAGATGATATTGTCATAGTACCGGCTTTCGGTACAACGCTGGAGATCCAGGAAAAATTGAAAGAGCAAGGGATCGATCCTTACCAATACAACACAACTTGTCCATTTGTAGAAAAGGTTTGGCGGCGGGGTAAACAGCTTGGCAAAAAAGGTTATTCGTTGGTCATTCACGGCAAGCATCGCCATGAAGAAACGCGCGCCACCTTCTCACACAGTGCCAACCATTCGGAGTGCGTTGTGCTCTTAAATACCGAAGAAGCCCGGATCTTAGCTGATATCATGACCGGTGATCGACCGCAATCTGATTTTGAAAAATACTTCGGTCATAAGAGCACCGAGGGATTTGATCCTGAGGAAGATCTCAAGCATTTTGGCGTGATCAATCAGACGACGATGCTGGCTACTGAAACGGAAGAGGTAATGGAAATCCTCAAACAAGCGGCGATTGAAAAATATGGAGAAGCCGATATTCTCGATCATTTCGCCGACACATCGGATACGCTATGCTATGCTACTAATGAAAACCAGTCGGCAACGCTGGCCCTGGCCGAGACCGATGCTGATCTTTCTATTGTAGTCGGCGGCTATAACTCATCAAATACGATGCACTTGGTAGAAATACTGGAGAAGGCGTTCCCCACCTATCACGTGCGGGATGCCGAAGAGATAGATTCTCCCCAAAAAATCAGGCACTTCAATCAGTGGGATAAGGAGATTAAAGAGACCGTGGATTGGCTGCCAACAGATAATACGCCGGTAGATATCGGGATTACTTCAGGTGCCTCTTGTCCGGATGTATTGGTTGACGAGGTTATTTTGAAGATCCTCAAGTATTTTGACAATACCCGACCGGTTGAGGAAATTATCAAACCTTTTGAAGAACAGTTAGAAGAAGTGGCGTAATTCTATGATTGGTGACTGGTGTTTGCCCCTTTCAACTTACACCGAGTTTAAATATTTGATTACGTTAGCTATTCACTATTATTTCCCAAAATCGTAAAGTATGCGATGCGGCGCGGCTGGTAAGATCGTATTCTGATATGATAATTCTCCACAGACTTCTCAATTTGGGGAATTACAAATCCGCTTGAATCCTCTAGAATCTGGTTATAATCAATATACGCATTAAACGGAGATTCATCCTGCACTTCGTTATACTCTTCGATTGGAACATCATATTTGATAGTTATGGAGGAAGGACTAAAACTAATCATCCGGTCCTGAGGAAAATTCCGGGTGCTTAAATTTACTTTCACCTCTCCCTCTGTAAACTGGGCTACATTGATCTGATAAGTGACTGTGTTTTGTGATAATTGTATAAGGTTACTCGACGGTTGCAAAGGAATATCACGAGTCAAATCACCTGATATATGTCGAATATGTACCGAATCAGTCGGCCATTCATCGATATCCTCAATCAACGATGCGGCACCATTAATATTTATGCTGTCCGGTGTTATTCGGGCTGAATCCAACATTCCGAATTGTTGAGCAAAAGATAGTTCCACATTGGAGCGTACCGGTACTTTTTTAGACACACGGTCTTCGAGCTTTACAGTAAGAATGGAAGGCTGCACTTTTTGTATCTCGACACCAAAAGCATTCATTTTCTGTTGGGCCTGATCATACAGATTCACTTCGGATTCACTTACATCAATATTTATGTTGGGCGGATTATTATACAGATTAATCAGCTTCCATCCCTCTGCAGCAACACTCACAGTAGCCGTCTCCGGCAGGTCTTCAACCAGGGCCTTGTCTGTTGGAACCGATCCAATCTGGATAGGAATATCAACATTAAGGTTATAATCTACACTAAGATTAACCATCAACCACAGGCAAAGTGCCAAAATAAGCGAAACGAGAAAGACGATGATTCGCTCACGTCCCATTACGGCGATGTCATCCTCATCTGATTTTTTGATGAGGTAATCCCACCACTCCGCAATTTTCTCTTTTATTTCTTCAGTCCTGGAAGTTTCCATATCTATTCTAACAAATATATGCGCATATCAACTCCATGCAATAGTCATCAGGAACGAACCACGATTTCGTTGATAATCTTCTCGTCCACTTTATCATTTAGCTTTTTGGCAATACTAAATCGCTTCATGTGTATCTCTTGCCGCCAGGCAGGATTTTTTACATGCACAATCAAGTTGCCGCGTTCAAAGTGGACATTCTCGGTTTGTTCGGCAATGCGTTCGCCCACGGTTTGCTCCCACAGCGATAAAATCATTCCGCGCTTCAGTCGCTTACGATGCGGATAGTTCTCCAAAAAATTTTTCAGGGCATCTTTCAGCGGTTTAGGAGTATTTGATCGAAATCGTCCCACAGTATAAATCCTTAATTAGTTTGCATTACGCTTCCCTGGTCCACTTCGTACTTCCGATTTTTGTCGCCATCAAACGTCAGGTAGTTATTAAAGGGGATCGGGTTTGCCGCTGTTACAAACGTCTGACCAGCATGCTCCACTAATGCATTGAGCAGTACATCCGTACGCTGGGCATCGAGATCGCCAAAAACATCGTCCAGCAGAAAAATTGGCAAATCATCCAGTTCATCTGAAAAATACAAAAGCTGGGCCAGTTTCAAAGCAAGAGCAAACAGCCGGTGCTGCCCCTGCGAGCCATACTTGCGCAATTCGAAATCATCCAGATAAAAAACAATTTCATCGCGGTGCGGACCAATCAACGTCAGCTCACGCTCAATTTCGCGGTCCAGTTCAGCTTCTAACTCAGTCTGATAGCGCTCGCGGATCACTTCCTCATCCTCCGACGGCTCGCAAAATGTCTGATACTCCAGGTGCGGTTCATGACGCATGCCGGAAATCACCTCATATTCTTTGGCAAGATAATCCTGAAACTTATTGAGTACCTCCGTGCGTTTAGCCACAATTCGAGCGCCGTATTCCATAAGCTGTATATTCCACGGCTCAAGATAAGCAATTAAAACTTCCCGACTGCCACGAAACTCCTGTAATAATTTATTCCGCTGCTTGCGCGCTTTTCTAAAATCAAGCAGGTCCTGCAGGTAGCCGGGTGAAATCTGGCTGATAAATGAATCAATAAACGAGCGTCGTTCTTTGGGCCCCTCACTGGTCAGCTTTTTGTCGCCGGGCGACAATACCACAACCGGCACCATGCCGATCAGATCGGACAGCCGGTCGAGCGGACTTTCATTAACAAAAATTTTCTTTCCTTCACCGCGTGAATAAGAACAGCCCACATCAAAACTGGAGCGGATATTACCTTCAAAATGTCCTTTAATCATAAAGAAGGTTGCATCCTGATTAACCACATACCGATCGCTGCTGGATACAAAGCTGCGGCTCATACAAAGGTAATGAATGGCATCAATCAGGTTTGTTTTACCGGATCCATTCTTGCCAACAATAACATTCATATGCGGAGCCCACTCCACTTCAGTCTCTATATGATTTCTAAAATTTTGAAGCTTCAGGCTCGTAATTCGCATTTATAATATTTAGTAACTGCACCTCCAAGAGATACAAATAAATTAGGTCGACGGCGTCAAAACCGTTTTGTATCTATTTCTGTACGTAATCAAAATCCAAAAACATCGCTGCCCAGGAAGATTGCATTTTCGCCGAGCTGTTCTTCAATCCTAAGCAACTGATTGTATTTGGCAATGCGGTCGGTTCGACTCATCGATCCCGTTTTTATCTGTCCCGCATTCGTCGCCACAGCAAGGTCGGCAATCGTTGTATCTTCGGTTTCGCCCGATCGATGTGAAATTACGGCCGTATAATCATTTTTGTGGGCCATCTCGATGGCATCCAGCGTCTCGGTAAGGGTACCAATCTGGTTTACTTTTATCAGGATGGAGTTAGCCACGCCCTGTTTTATGCCTTTGGCCAGCCGCTCTGTATTTGTCACAAAGAGATCATCGCCAACCAGCTGTACGCTGTCGCCCACCGCATCGGTAAGCTTTTCCCAACCGTCCCAGTCATCTTCATCCAACGCATCTTCGATAGAAACAATAGGATACTTATCTACCCAGCCGGACCAGAATTCTACCATCTCTTCGCTGCTGCGTTCACTCCCGTCACTCCAGCGGAATTCGTATACCTCTTTTTCAGAATTGTAAAATTCGGCTGTAGCGGGATCCAGTGCAATTACAACTTCATCACCAGGTATGTACCCGGCCTTTTCAATAGCATCTATGATCACTTCCACGGCCTCTTCATTGGAATCCAGATCGGGAGCAAAACCACCTTCATCGCCTACGGCAGTGCTGTAATTTTTATCGCTCAATACCTTTTTAAGATGATGGAAAATCTCCGATCCTACACGGACCGATTCCGAAAATGTCGGAGCACCGACGGGCATAATCATAAATTCCTGCAGATCGACATTGTTATCGGCATGTGATCCCCCATTAATAATATTCATCATCGGCACGGGTAACACTTTCGCATTCACTCCGCCAATATATCGCCAGAGTGGAAGTTGCATAGCATTTGCTGCTGCATCGGCAGCAGCCAGAGATACTCCCAGGATTGCATTCGCACCCAAATTCCCTTTGTTCTCGGTACCGTCAATCTCAAGTAATGTATTATCAATTTCTACTTGATTATAAACTTCTTGGCCGCGCAGCTCATTGTTTATAACAGTGTTTACATTTTCTACCGCACCGGTTACCCCCTTACCAAGATAACGATCCGATTCAGAGTCGCGCAGCTCGACCGCTTCATACTCACCAGTCGAAGCACCTGAAGGAACGGCCGCGCGTCCCATAATATCATTTGTTAAAATAACATCCACTTCTACTGTGGGATTCCCCCTTGAATCGATGATTTGTCTACCAATAATTTCTTCAATAAAGCTCATCGTATCTGTTTTTTATTTAGCAGGTAAAATTTATAGGCAAAGGTACAAGGTTTTCGTTTATCGATAAAGGGAAATGAAAGGCAAAAGATCCACGTTTCAAGATGCAATAATTAAGAGATTGTAGTTTAATTTCTTAAAACGGGCAGTCGTGCATCATGAATCCTGCGGCCTGCATCCTGGAAATCACCACATGCCGCCAAACGTGATTTTTATCTGAGGCGTACCAAAATGTTTCTGTGCATCATAGAAAGACCTTCTTTCGCCTTCTACCTGTTCAACAGGGAATCCATCTTCATTGTAACCGTATGGCCTGTATGGCTCCATGATTTGTAATCCGGGATCGAAGTAGTAGAAGAAATATCCGAATTCAACGGTTGTACGAGTACCAAATTCTCTACCGATATCAACACCTATTTTGATTTCACCGTTAAGTCCCCATTTACTTTCAGCATTACCCCATCCCGAAAAGAAATCATTTACACCTTCTACAGGCACAAGAAATCCCTCTGGAGTAAGTCGAAAATCACGAAACCCGTTTGGGTTATTGTTATCCCGCAAATAGGGTATTAACAGCGCCATAGCGGGACCACCGGAAGCACCCACAAAAAAACGTAGATTATCTTCTACTTGCCTGGGAAAAATACGTTGCTTTATACCAAGCAGGAAAGGAAATCCAAAACCCCGCTTATACTTGTTTGGGATGATCTGCTGACCGGTAAGAAAACTTTGGAAATTCTGCTCACTCACATCACGGATACCAGTAATACCTGCATGAAGCGTTATCTCAGTGTAGGGAGCTATAACACGTCCGTATGATCCCCCGATCCCAAAACCGAAATTATTGACCATGACATCTACTCCAAAACTGTTATGATATCCTTCAGATAAGGGAGTTCTCGGTTCATCTATACTCACTACCTCGGGTTCTTCCAGCTGAGCATATGCTGTATTCACTGCTAAACCCGATAGCAGCACAAATATCACGATCAAAAAATATGGAGAGCTCGATTTTCTTTTCATGTGGGGACTTTTTGCTCTATTTATATTCAATTTTGAAACATGATTTAGGGGCTTATCCGTTCAGTAACAAACAAATTATAAAGAATTTTACTCATCTATATATAAATTATTATATATCTACATCTAAATTTGACTCTGAGTAAAGAAAAACTTTTATTCAGGCTCTTTACAACCTAAGTAATTTTACCAATCGAAGTTAACACATTATGTCCACTGTAAGCAAGTATCTAATTTTTGGTCCCTCAGATACACTACGCAGAATGCCCGGCCAATTATTTGACAGTATTGAACCAAAATACTTGTACAAATATGAATCTTCTGATACCAAAGATGAAGTGCATGTAGCGGTTTATGAAGAGTATGAGAAACAAATCAACTCCAGCGTAACCCTTACCTGCATTATTGAATTTACGGGCAAACAAAATCGTTTTGAACTTAAGAAGACTGGCGGACGAATGGGTTTCCGCGGCAGTTCACTGGATGAAGAAAAACGTACTATCGACGACGAAGTTGTTGACTTTATCCTGGACTTCAGCAAGCGCTTCGGACTGACTGTACAGCAAGAAAAAGAGCAAGAGGCAAGAGAAAACGATACGTAACAACTTTTCATCATCGGATATGTCTAAAAAGGTCGAGGAATGGACGGTCCTCTCTATGTTGGAATGGGGGACCGATTTTTTTGAAGAAAAAGGCATTCCCGATCCGCGCCATAGTATTGAATGGCTTTTAGCCGAAACGCTGAACATAAAACGTCTTGACCTCTATCTGAAATACGATCGACCGCTCTCCCCTGACGAGCTCGAAACACTGCGGCCCCTCGTAAAACGAAGAGCCAAGCACGAGCCCCTGCAATATATTGTAGGCTATACCGAATTTATGAATGCTCGTATTACGGTGAATAAGCACGTTCTTATTCCCCGCCTGGAAACAGAACAGCTTGTCGAAATTATTCTCGATAATCATTCTAGTGACAAAGAGCTTACAGTAATAGACCTCGGAACTGGCTCGGGCTGTATTCCCATTGCACTGAAAATGGAGCGACCACAATGGACAGTTTCGGGTATCGATAATTCTATTCAAGCTCTTGAATTAGCTCGTGAGAATGCCGATCTCAATGAGATAGATGTTTCTCTTTGGGAAGATGATATGTTGCTGCCCCAAACCATTGAAGTTGATTCTCCTATCGATCTTATCGTTTCCAATCCCCCCTATATTACTCCGGATGAAAAAGAGGATCTGGAACCACAGGTCAGAGAATATGAACCCCCGGAGGCTCTGTTTTTTGACGATCTGGAAAAGATCTATAGCAGTATCATTAAATTTTCCAACGAGAACCTCTCCAAAGAAGGTCACCTCTACCTGGAACTGCACGAAAATTACAGTGATAAAATACTGGGCTTTTTTGATGAGGATCTGTGGTCTGCCCGAATTAAGAGAGACTATGATAATAAACCCAGATTTATCATCGCTGAACGACGGTAACCCACCTACCTATGGGCTTTATAAAAGCCTTGCAAGTAATCCTCAATAAAAGAGATTAATACCTTATCTTTTTATGTGGAAAACTTGTGGATAACTTTTTTAGAGATAGTTTATGTGTGTTAAAAAAAGGTGAAATCTATGTTAGCGCAGTATTATGTACTGTCAAGCAAAATTTGATAGAAAACTACAAAAATAACTAAGTCGTTGGCAGACATGGTGTTATACTGTTTAGAGCAATGTGGATAACTTTTGGAAAACTGTGTAATATTTTTTTGACATCTGTCATTGAAATTACCATTTTCGTCTCACATAATTTAGGACGCATCACAAAATGTGTGGATAACTGTAGAGCTTCCTAGGCAATAACACTTGAAACTAAGAGGAGGTTACGGGACGTTGAGTAAAATTTCTGCCGATGCTGCGTGGGAGCAGTGCTTGGAAATTATAAAAGACAATATCAGCTATCAAAAGTATAAGTCATGGTTCGAACCTATTGATCCGGTAAAAATAGAAGACAACACGCTCACCATTCAAGTGCCAAGCCAGTTTTGGTATGAATGGCTGGAAGAGCATTATTACGGGATGTTGCGTTCGACGTTGGCCAAGGTGCTGGGGAAAGATGGGAAACTGGAGTATTCTGTGGTAGTTGAAAAATCGGATAATGAGGCCGAAAATAAATCGGTGCGGTTACCGCAACGGCCAATGCCTCCTGACAAAAATGAGGGTCAGGATGTGAAAGGGTATTCCGAATACAGCCCGGGCAAGATTGAAAATCCGTTTGTGATTCCGGGCATACAAAAAACAAAGATAGACTCTAATCTTAATTCGAATTATGTCTTCGAGCGATATATCGAAGGCGACTGCAATCGACTGGCGCGCTCGGCGGCTATGGCCATTGCAGAAAATCCGGGCAGCAACTCTTTTAATCCCTTCTTTATATATGGCGGTACGGGACTTGGAAAAACGCATTTGATTCAGAGTATTGGTAATAAAGTAAAGCAGGAGCACGGCGATGAGCTGGCAGTGCTGTATATCTCGTCTGAAAGTTTCACCAACGAGTTTGTCCAGGCAATTCGCAATAACCGCGCCAGCGAGTTTACAATGTTCTATCGCCAGATCGATGTATTGATTGTAGATGACATTCAGTTTTTCAGCGGTAAGGAGAAAACACAGGAAGAATTTTTCCACATCTTTAATGCATTACACCAGGATGGCAAACAGATTATATTGAGCAGCGACCGCGCACCGCGCGAAATTCCGGACATTGAAGAGCGGCTCATCTCCCGATTTAGCTGGGGACTCAGCGCCGACCTGCAGGTTCCGGAGTATGAAACCCGATACGCCATCCTTGAACGCAAAGCTTCCGACAACGGTATTGAGCTGTCGCACGATGTGCTCGAATTTATCGCCCACAATTTTAAGTCGAATGTCCGCGATCTGGAAGGTGCCATTATCAAGCTGCTGGCTTTTGCTTCGCTGCAGCATGTGGATGAAATCGAGCCGCAGATGGCTAAACAGGTGCTTAGTGATATGATCCAAGAATCTCAAACCACGATATCGATTGAGCAGATCCAGGATCTGGTATGTGACTATTTCGATATCGAAACCAACAAGGTACGCGAAAAGACGCGCAAGCAGGAAATTGTAGAAGCGCGACAGATTGCGATGTATCTGGCCAAGCAGTTTACCGACTCCAGTCTCAAAACAATCGGGCTGCATTTTGGCGGACGCGATCACTCCACTGTTATTCATGCGATTTCAACAGTTGAAGAACGCATGCAAACAACGGCCAAACATAAACGCATTGTCGAGGAACTTCACAACAAAATTGAAGTATCCACGCTGTAGTAATGGAAACGCTAACGATAAAGAGCCTGCAGTTTCATGCCTTTCACGGGTACTATGAAAAGGAACGCAGCGATGGCAACGATTTTGAAGTAGATCTTATTTTTCGGGGGGATATGCGATCTGCCGGTGACAGCGATGACCTGCAGGATACGATCGACTACCAGGAAGTGCTAAATATTGTAGCATCAGTCATGGAGGGTCCTTCCTGCAAGCTCATCGAAACGCTGGCCAAACAGATCGGGGATCAGCTTTTCGATCATTTTGAAGAAGCCCGTGAACTGGAAGTCGCCGTCCGCAAACTTCATCCCCCGCTAGACACTAAAACCGCTTATTCCGAAATCCGCATGCAATGGCCAAAGTAGTGGTAGCTCTGGGATCAAATGTCGGTGACCGGCATCAGCATCTTTCGGATGCCAGAAATTTTCTTGAAAACCTTTCCACCTCTCCCCTGCAAAAATCATCTATTTATATTACCGAGCCTGTGGGTCCATCCACAAGAGATTTCTACAATGCGGTTCTGGTAATGACGACCGACGAAGATCCTCAACCGCTTATAAAAAAGTTCAAGGATTTTGAACAGCAGCACGGTCGATCTTCTGACCAGCCAAGGTGGAGCGCACGCACAATCGATCTTGATATTATTGCCTACGGCGACTTGGTGATTCAAACGGATAATCTTATCATTCCGCATCCGGAATATCACAAGCGGCTGTTTGTATTGGTACCGCTGCAGGAAATCTTGCCCGATTGGAAAGATCCCAAGTCAGGCACTTCCGTCGCACAATTTATTGATGATGCTCCGGAACTCAGATTACAAAAAACCGATCTACGTTGGTAAATCATGCAAAATGAATTTGAATTTATCGCTATTGAAGGGGTCATCGGAGTAGGAAAAACCTCGCTGGCTAAGCTGCTTACCGAACGTCGCAATGCGCGACTGGTACTGGAGCAGTTTGAGGACAATCCCTTTCTACCCAAATTCTATAAGGATCGTGAACGCTATGCATTCCCCACGCAGATGGCGTTCCTGGCCAGTCGGTTTAAACAGCAGCAAAAGATGCTGAGTAAGGACCTGTTCCATCAAATGACCATATCGGATTACATCTTTGAAAAAGACCGCATTTTTGCACGGTTGAATCTTGAGGATGACGAGCTGTCTCTCTACGATTCTATTTTTAATATTATGGCCGGCATTGCCGCCAAACCTGATCTCGTTATCTACTTACAATCGAATGTAGACCGGCTGATGCAAAACATCCGCGAACGCGATCGTGACTACGAGCGGCAAATTACGAGATCATATCTTACGGAACTAAGCGAAGCATATAATCATTTCTTTTACCACTACAATAAATCACCCCTGATGATCATTAATACATCAGAAATTGATTTCGTTAGTAACGAAAAACACTTAGATTATATAGAAGAGCAAATTTTCAATCAGCCTATTCGCGGTAACACGCACATTCACATTACCGACTAGAATTCAATGATTTTTCGTACACTTTTATTTTTGGTGGTGATGTATTTTTTGATAAAAATCATCAGCCGCCTCTTTCTCCCCTCGAACCAAAAACGGAAGGGTAATCGAGGACCGAGTATATTTTACCGTACCTTCGATCATTTTTCGCAGCAACAAAATGGTGATCACCGGAAATCTGGCGACAAATCGCGCCGCTTTGAAGAGATTGAAGAAGCCGAATACGAGGAGATTACCGATGAAGAAGAATCCACTTCCAAATCATCTGATTAACGCTCCAACTTTGCTTATCTTTAGGAGTCTTAAACAAACTATTACCATCAAATTTGAAAGCCATTATTACGCATGAAGTTTGAAGATCAATTAGAAGAAGGATTATCGCTACTGCACGAAGGAGATTACGACCACGCGCTGGATATCGCTCACCAGCTGCAAAGTATGGAACCGGAGTCAGTTGATGGATATCACCTGGAAGCTATGGTGATGCAGAAGCTCAACCAGTGGGAAAAGAGTATTGATGCGCTGGAAAAAGCTATCGAAAAGGATGAAGAAAAGAGCGGACTCTATAATCTGCGCGGCTTTGCAAACCTGCAGCTCGAAAATCTCGATAAAGCAATCGAAGATTTTGACAAGGCCATCGACCTGGATGATTCTCCGGCAGCCCACCGCAATAAGGTGCTGTATATGATCATGGATGATCAGGGCAACGAAGCCATCAGCTATCTGCTGGATCGCATCAAAAAGAATCCGAAAGATGTGGAAAACTGGATTCTGATGGGCGACCTGATGCAGCGCGCCGGTCAAAATGCCAAGGCCAAAACCTATTACGAGCAGGCCAATAAGATGGATCCTGACAACGAATACGTTAAGAATCAGCTGGCTGAAATGTGACTTGCGTTGCGGGTTACGAATTGCGGGTTGCAAGTTCTAAGAATCTGTCATTTTAAAACAGATCACTCTCTTGTTTTACCTCAAATAATGTTTCAATTTATCGGGATTAACTCATATATTTGAGGCCTTGAAAATTTGTTTCTAAGGTACCTTATATGTCATCCTGAACCCTCAGTCCTGAACTTGATCCAGGATCCCTTTCAGGATCTATAAGCTACAACCACTTTTGTGGCTTACGTTGATTTATTGATTTTGACCTTTGCCCTGGTGGCGGAATCCTCCTACGCATAGAGCTTCGGAGGACAAGTGAGCCAAAGGGGTATAAAACAATTTGACAACCTAATTATCTTCATTGCCCTGGTGGCGGAATTGGTAGACGCGCTGGCTTGAGGGGTCAGTTCCCATCTTGGGAGTGCTGGTTCGACTCCAGTCCAGGGCACATTAAGAAGTGCAATATTAGCCGTAAAGTGTTGTCTCGCAAGAGTTAGGCATTTTACGGCTTTCTTGTTGGTAAAACATTGGTAAAACAAATCAGTGGAAAAGCCTCATTTTCCTCTCTAACTTGAAATAAATTGATCTTATTACCAAAGACTTCAATATTGTGCGTACAACTACAATCCAAAACTAATTAATAGCAACCATAGTATTCGTCACCGGCTCCCAACTTTCTGCAATTTCCTTTAATGAATAGTGTTGAGCCTCTTGGGGATTTACTATATAAAAATCATCTGAGTCGTGGTAGTATATAGTAACTCCACCACTTTGTGTACGGAATAAACTCCACATAACCCCACCACCCGTATTGTATAATAAATCTTCTTGAGAATGTTGAAACTTATTCTCAAGTAACTTCTTATGCTTGTTCATTTTTATTTATTTTTAATTACCGCGATTTAACCTATAACTATTATTCTCTTATGGAAACTGATAAACTTCTTCTAGAACTACAAAGCCTAGGCTTTTCTAATTTAGCTGATTGGATTCATGAACGAGATATTGATCTTGATATCACTTAGTCACTTAGAAGAAAACAAATATATGATAGATGATGAAGAAGATATAAAAGCACATAAACGAGCCGAGGAGATAGTCTATTCTATATTCTCAAATAGCGACTAAGCGTTTTTATACAGATTATTCTTTTCCAGTTCGATAAATTTCTGTTATTATTGCGCAAATAATTAACAGGTACTAACCTTAGGTTTTTTTAAATTGAGTAAGCAAGAAAAAGACAAAGTTGTAAGTCTATTTTCAGGTTGTGGAGGTTTAGATTTAGGATTTAAATGGGCTGGTTATGATATTGTTTGGGCTAATGAACAAGAAGAAGATGCTGTTGAAACCTATAAAAAATTTATTGGCGACCATATTACTCAGGGGGATATAAGTGACTATTTGGATGACATACCTGATGCTGACATTGTAATTGGAGGCCCTCCCTGCCAATCGTTTTCACTTGTGGGAAAAAGAAAACCTGATGATGAGAGAGGTAAATTAGTATTTACGTTTTATGACATTGTTAAAAAAATCAAACCCAAAGCTTTTTTACTTGAAAATGTACCAGGAATGAGATCAGCCCGCATAAATGAAAAACGGCTCACAAATTACCTAGCAGAAGATTTTTCAAAAATTGGATATTCTGTTCATCAACTTAAATTAGATGCATCAAACTTTTTTGTACCACAAAAACGAAAAAGAGTCTTTTTGATAGGTGTATTAGATCATCCTATGCGACTCCCAATAAATAAAAATCAATCATTATATGTAGCTGAAAATTTAAATGGAGAAACCCAAGATTTACCAGTAGATGTTAAAGAAGCTTTGGATGATCTGCCATCACCTGTTGAAAAAGGGTCTCCACCAATTGAATATTCTGCAGAACCTCATAGTTGGTATTCAAGATTTATGAGAAAAGAACAAAATTCTCATGTAGAGCTACAAGAAATGCCAACTATGTCAGAAAAGGATAAGATGTGGGTTGAACATATTCCTCCGGGCGGTAACTATACAGACATTCCTGATGAAATTAGTACCAAAAGAATCATGAAATTTAAAAAGACCGGTGGAAGAACAACCACTTATGGCAGATTACATCCCGAGAAACCTGCTTATACAATAAATACGTATTTTAACAGACCTAATGTAGGTGCAAATTATCATTACTCTCAAGAAAGATTAATAACCGTAAGAGAAGCTTTACGCCTACAATCTTTTCCTGATTATTTTACACCACATTTTACTACTCAAAGAAGTTTGCACAAACAAGTTGGGAATGCTGTACCTCCACTTTTAGCTTATGAGTTAGCAGAAGCAATGAAAAGAGCAATGTAGCTTCGTTACATTATCTAGGATCTCTTTCGTAAACTAAATTTCCTAACAGTTCAACAGCTTCTTTTAATTTAATCTGATGATTGTCAGGCCAAAGTATTTCAGCCCATTTCCTATCTAACGCCCTAGAATCAATATCATATAGATTTAAGAAAGAAGTATCACTTTTTAAAATATCAATTATATCTGATATATCGTCTTGCTCAATGGAATTAAAATCTGGTATCAAAAGCTTGCTCTGCGATCCAACTTCTAGCTTTCTAGCTCCCTCTTGATCTTTTGCTAACACTTCCAAATGCAGTTGTGCAAATACACTCAATACCCAAGATAACAGTAAGTACTGCTGATCTGAATTGCCACCATATGCTTCAACTACATTTGTTGAAGTATATATGGGGCAATCTGTAATAAAAGCCCTCGCTCTTTTCCGAATATTTCTTGGTAGCAGAACCGTATTTATTTCTGTATAGTGGTTAGCCTCTTTCTCTAAAATATTAATCCATTCTTCAACAGATTTTTCCTTTTTTGATTGACTGCCTCCGTTTGAATCATCTTCAATATTTTGTTTATAGGTTTCGACAATTGAATATAATAACGAATAATTACTCTCCCCCTCTTTATAACTTTTAGGATCGGCAACAAGTACAGTCTCTGGTGCATTTGAATCATCCATAACAATATCATCTAAACTTTTAACCCATCTCAATCCAGTAGGTTTTAGCCATTCTGAGGGTATTATATTTCTTAAATCAGAGTCTGGAAATACTAGATCAGAGCCACCTTGATTTCCAATTCGTCCCCTTCTAGTTGAAAATATTTCAGATTCGTTTAGGGAGTTGTTACTATTAGCAAAATTTTCATTTATCCAGTCTTCTGCTTCAATACGAGCTTTAGATATAAATAACCAACTATCATTAGCTTGATCTAATAAATCACTCGACTTAATAATTTTACATTTTGTTCCATAAGAAATTTCAACTTCTTTCTCTTCATCTCTAACGTGGTCCAACCCATTTTGAAAATCATCTAGATCAATATCACTCACTCTTTGGGATATTTGAATCGATTTAACTGTTTCTGAAGATATGTTCTTCTGACCAACCAAAAGACAAGTAGCTTTAACTACATCTTCAAAAAGACCTGTTCCAGGATAGTTTATTATATATTTTAAATTAAAATCTTCAATTATATATTTTCTTAACTCATTAGCCTCAGCACCTCTTCCTAATAGGAACTGCTTAGGAAAAACTAAACCCAACAAGGTTCCATCAGGTACTAAATTCATAATTAGTTCTAAAAACAAAGCCTCTAATCCAATTTGACCGACATTTAATTTAGGCCCAACATTATTTAGTTCACTTATTCTCTTTGAAAATCGCTGCTTAATATCACTAGCTCTAACGCCTGATAAAAAAGGTGGGTTCAAAGCAAGAATACTAACATCTTGAAAATCCTCTTTAGTTAAATTCAGGACATTATTATTAGTCACTTTTGGGGAATTATTTTGGCTAATTGATTCAGGGAAGTTAAGCCCCAACACCAGTGATAAGGGCTCCATCATTTCTTCTTCAATTTCATTAGCCCAAATTTGACTTGGTTGTATACCAGGGGTTAATGAGGCCAATTCTGACAAAAGTGAACCGGTACCAGCAGCAGGATCACATATTTTTTTATCACTTGGTAGACTATTGTCCAAACACTTATTTAAAATTAAAGATAATAACCTTGCTAACTCTAAATCTGTTGGAACTAATCCTTCATTTTCTCTGCCATTTGCAATAATAGAAAATGATACCTGAGAAAGATCTTTACCTGATTTATGAACTTCACCGTTTTTATATGTTTCTTCTAAATAATCTTGCTCCCATAAGTCGGGCTGATTAGGTTCAGGTAACGGCTCTTTAAATACATTTTGAAAATCTATGGACTGACCTTTACTCGCCAATATTTCAGGCCTTTGCTTATACGTAACTGCATTATTCCAAGAGTTTAGAGAAAGAGCACCTCTTATATATTCATAGCCAGTTGTCACAAAAGTTTTATGCCATTCTGAGTAATTACCCTTACGCTGATTCAACAAAGTATTCAAAACTCGATTTGAAGTTACGTAATCCCCAGAATCTTGAATTGAGATCTCTAATATTTTATAAAAGATATCAATACAATCTTCAAAAAAAGCTTCTGTATTTTCTTTCGACTTATCTATTGAAAAAGGACCTTGATTTATTCTTTGTTGGTCAACAGATCTTTTTTGCTCGGAAAATCTAAAAAGTTCAGTTTTTCCAATATTAGTTAATACATAATATGGATTGTTACTAGCTAATTTCGCTGGATTTGCCTCTCGAACATAATTTTGAGCCTGTAACTGATTTCTTGTGCTGTTAACATCACCAGGCAACCTCTTTATTTCAATTAAAAGTTGATATTTGCCAGTTGAAACATTTTTAACAATTAGATCAGCTTCAATTGCCCCTATTTTCTTATGATGCAATACTTCATATCCATCATCATATGATGTAGTGATGATTTGTTCTAAAACCTTTTTTAGATAAGGATGAAAATAATCAACTTCTGATTGATGATATTCCGGTGGTGTTGGTATCTCAAATTCAGACATTCCTGACAATTTTATTTTTTGAATTTTTTTATTAGCAAACTGTTTAATTCCTTTTTAATAACATCAGAAATACTCCCTTTCGAGATAGCTCTTTTGGCCATCTTATCCATTCTCATTATTTCTTTTTCTTCAAAATTATTCCAATCTGGTACTTTAGCATTTCGGTATTCGTATAGTTGAAGTTTCCTAAGCCCATTTCCCTGAGATCTCGAATTCGAGAGGATACATTTTAAGTAGATATCTGTATTTAATAATAACCACGCTACTTTTATAGGGAAATCATTGGGAGAGATGCCATAAAAATTATCCGCAACTGGTAAGCTATTTTTATTGAGTAGATGCCTAGGATTATTTCTCACATAATAATTAAATATTATCGGAGGATAATACTTTGTATGGTAGTACCATTTCCTAGGTTTATTAGCGATCTCCCTATTTAGAGTCTTATTATTTTCTTCAACACTATTCGCTTTGTCTTTAAGCCATGAAGTCAAACTTTCGTCTAAAGATTCATCTTCGGAATACAGATAAGCTTTCTCAGGATGGGAAGAACTAACAACTAAATCATCTATGTACCTTTGTTTTTTCACAATTGGAATCGCTTTTTCATAGTGCAGATCCTTTTTATCTGCAATAAAAACTTTTGAATTTAAAAGTGTTGTTCCCCTTTTAATTTCAGCAAGCGATCTCAAAGAAACTAATTCTTCATATTCACTACTAAGACTATTTGTAAAGTTAATATTTGCTACAGTACTTTTTATGCGAGCTGTTCTTTTTTTAAAAACTAATATTGAGGCATCAACTAATGCATCTTGAAATGGTGCTTGTACATTTCTTTTCTCTGTTATATCTACAAGCTCATTAATTTTCTTTAATGTTTCTTGTCCATATCTACTTTGTTCAATTGCATCATATACAATAGCACATCCAGTTCCACCTTTCTTCAAATCAGATATTGCTTTGAACATAAAATAGACATATAAATTACTCTTCCTTGAAAATTCAACTTCAATTGAATCTTGAATTTTTTGCAAATAAGCATCCTTGTCTGCCTGAGGAATTTTTTCTTGTCTTACATAAGGCGGATTCATAATTACTAAATCTACCGATTCAGTTGATGATGCTTTTAAATAGTCCGTATGTAAGGTTTCACAATTTAAATTTAGATTATCTGCCAATAACCTTGTTTTTGATAAGACATTCTTATCTATGTCAAAACATAAATTCTTAGTACTTGTATCAATTAAACCATTCTTATAAGCATATTTTAAGAAAATTCCTTTTCCTACTGCAGGATCTAAAAATGTATTGACCGGTTTATCCATATATTTCTTGCATAATTTAGCCATCTCATCTGCAACAGTATCTGGAGTAAAAACCTGGCCAATATTCTTCAAACTAATTTTTTGTGACTTAGTATTTAGATCTATCATTACTAGAAATTATTTAAATAATAATCGCAAATTCCGTTTGCTTTACAAGCCTCACAAGCTGGTTTTTCCAAGCACCAATCCCAAGAAATTTTAAGTAATGCTTTATGAATTTTTTCCAAAACAATTCCATCATACTTTTCTTGAAGAAAAGACTTAACTGCCTGAACTATTTTATCCTTTGAATACTGAATCCTTTTTGTAGATCTCAAATCCGTATTCCCTTTGCTAACAGGTTGACTAATTAATCTCCTGATAACTCTGTGGATACCTCCATCTATTGGAAAATATGATTGTCCAAAAGCATAAAGCAGTACTGCCTCAGCAGAATACTGCCCAACACCGGGCAAGTTTTTTAATATGTCGAAATCACTAGGTAGTTCACCGAAACTTTTAGATCTCAGCTCACCTGCCAACTTAATGATTTGATCTGCCCTTTGATTATATAACCCACCGGGTTTTAAAATTTCAACAAGTTCTTCTCTGTGCTTGTCATTGACCTCATTTAAGCTAGAAAATGATACATAAAAATCTTTATACAATTTCTGAGCTACAGTCCTGGTAGTTCTCCTTAAAAGAATTTCTGCAACAAGTACCTTAACAGGATTATTTGTGCTGTGCCAAGGCATAAAGTCTCCCAACGATTCGCCATACTCAATTAGAAATTGGCATTTACTTGAGAAGTTTTGACTGGGTTCCATGAATTATGACATTTCAAAAATAAAAAGAAGGCTGTCACCGTTATGTCACCCCACCTTTAATGATTTTCTGCACAAAGGTAACTAAAATTAACTCCAAGACTAACATCTTCCAGCGTGATTGATACTTGTACCATTTAGCCAATTGTCACACAAAATTTTATTATAAACAAACTAATAACTCCCCAATTAATATGCACATAAACGAAAGGTGTCAAAAAGTTCATTTAATGAAGAATAATAGACCTGGAAATCCTTGATTTGTTTTATGAGCTCTATTTATTAATGTTTTAATAACATCAAGAAAGCCGGAAGGCTTGCCAACCGACCCACTCAAGGCACGGTGGTCAAATGATGTGGGATAATATCCAAAACAATCGAGCCCATCTTTTGTTGCATTTGTCTTGGTGTAACAATCATAACCACAAACCTAATTGTTACACTATTATGAATCCAGACAACACATTTTCCTTAACAGACCAAGAAATCAAACAATTAAACAATCGGCACATCGGCGCCGTAGATAAATGGTTCCGTATGTTTCTGGGGCTGGCCTCTGAAGTCAGCAAGGTGGAGAACAATGTCATACATTTAGAGGTTGTCTACTCCAATAAAGTTAAACGATCTAAGGCCGAGAACGTTGCCCGCACTTGGCTGAGATCTCCTAATAATTCATTTTTACTTCAGGCAGATATCATTGCCTTAAATGAATTTACTGATGGAGGTAAACCTGGAGACGTGGTTATCTTCGAAGAAGGGATGACTGAAACCGAAGCAGCTAAAGAGTTAAAAATCCAAGAATCCGAGCAATTTGGAGACACCAAGTGCTTTATCAATCGTCATATCTTTGTGATTGACAGCCTGTTAAACAGTATCTAATGTTTTGGAAAGGCAGTACAGAAGTGTTAATGAGACGGCGAAATTAAATACTAATCTAAAAGGGAAGGAAAAATAACCTACTCTTTTATTGAACTTAAGGTATCCCCTTTGCCCGAAATGACAGGAAATCTTCAAAGTTTCCTGATGGATGGTTATGTGCTACAATGATCGAGGTGGCATTTGCAAATTTCCCAATCCTCAATACTGCTGCTGGATCTCCAACAGTGGCAGTTGAACGACCGGAGTAATCTTACTCCAACCCATGCATCGTTTTGCAAACAAAAAAGGGATACGGGATAACCCGCATCCCCTTGCCTAACTCTTACTCGATCTGCTCCCTAAATTTCTTTGGCTTCGTCTACAGAAGCTTTCTTGTAGGGAGTCAACAACTTCTTCAAGTTATTGGCAGCTTTCCTGGCTCTGCGACCAGCAGCTTTATTATCCTTTTGATCGAAGTCTTCGTGATTCTCTACTAACTTTTCCCACTCTTCTTTCATTTGATTGAAGAGACTAGCTGTGCTTTCATCCATAGTTATGTTTTGTTTATTTGTTTTGCTTTAAGTACATAATCGAAAGAAGTATATACGAAAAGATAAGTAGAGTATGCAAATAGGCAGCTTTCATAAATTTGATAAATGGGATAATAGAAATGGCCTCTAGAATCTTAACCTAAAAGGGAAGGTTTCCCTCCCCTTTTTCGGCCGCAGCCGACTATAGTATCCCCTTCGCTCGAAATGATACATAATCATCAGCCGTCAGGATAATATGATCCTCTAAGGTAATACTGAGCATCTCCCCAGATTTCTTTATTCGCTGGGTAAGCGTTTCATCAGCTTTAGATATAGATACATTTCCCGAAGGATGATTATGAGCTACAATAATGGATGTACTATTGCTCAATAACGCAACCTGAAATATTGTGGATGGATCTACTATGGTCGCTGTGCTCCCACCTGAACTTATTTTACTCCAGCCTATGCATCGTTTGGCATTGTTCAGCAACAACACCACAAACTCTTCTTTCAGCTCTATTTGATCACTGTCCCATACCTCCCGAAGAACCTTTTCGGCTTCATCAGGTGATGATACTTGAGGAAAGGAACCTACTGGCTTTTTTGATTTGTAAGATAGTTTAACCTCCGCCAGTGAAGGCGAGGTTTCAATAGACATATCAGCATTCATAACTATTTCTCCTGAATGGTTTATAGAAATGGGAGAGACTTTATCTCTCCCATAGTTAATGTTTAACTGGAGCCGTTTTGTGATTCTGCGTACTCTTCTGGCTCTTGATATTTCTCCCGCTCGATTACGCGGACGTACTCCCCACTGGGTCTTGTGACAAACCACTGTGGATTGCCGTCCTTGCCTTGCTCAGGCGGAAGTATCGACTCTATATTGGCGTAGGTGCGTTTGTCTGTCTGGTTGTGTGAAATATATATAATCGCACTCACGTCAATTAGTAACTCCAGATCAAATCCATTCTTGAGCTCGCTGGATTTAAAGTTCCTATTTCTCCACCTGGATAAATCCTGCCTGAGATTCGATTTTTCGTTGAGCGACTTTGTAAATCGCTTCCCGACCACGAATCTGTTACCGTCTTCATCCTCTGAATCGAGCTCAAACATGACCGTTACTTTTTCCTTCGGCCCCCATGGCGTTTCGACGGTTCCGATATCTACCACATCCACACATACGGCGTTGTAGATTCCTTCATCGGGGATTGGGTATTCTTTTTGTTTTTCCTTTATAACTAATGGCATAATTACCTCCTTGTTTGTTATTGAAATTATTTAACTGAAAATCGCCGGTAGGAGCTCTCAGTTTGATAAGCGGCATAGACCTCCGGCTTTTCCTTTCGAAGCTTCTTGGAGTCGAGCCTCTTCCTGCTATAGGATTTCCACGAGACTAAGGTGCGGCCGCCGTAGACGAGACGTTCGGCATCTCCGAGCTGGTCCTTGAGCAGGTTTTTCAGCTCAGTCTCCTGATCTTCGAGTTCAGACTTTTCGGCCCGTACCTGTTTAAGTTGCTGGTAGAGCTGACGATCAGACTTGGTGGCCTCCACAACCTTCCCATCCGAAGAGTCCGGATAGAGAATGAGCAAGTCTTCCTCATTTTGAGAGACTGGCCTTTTTCCTTGAACCATGTGCCTTTGCCACCATTCGATGGCCCGGATAGCTATCTCCTCGATTAGCTCTGGATTTTTCTTTATATAGATGGGTTCGTAAAACTCACATTCGTCCCGAGTATAAAGGAAAAGATAGGCATAGGAATAACCCGTAATACCTAGATACCACTGAATTTGCAGATCCCATGATTTGGGATACTGATAATCCAATGCTTTTAATCTATGGCTTGTCGTAGTCTTTAGCTCCAGTAGTCCAGTACCCTCTACACCGTCTCCATTAAGGATCTGGCGATCAATATTGGCACGAAGAAAATCATGCTCATCATGAACAAAAGGCTTATTAACCCGCCTTGTTTTAAGACCGGTAACATCTTCGAAGTAGCCTGCCATTACAGGCTCGAATACGTTCCCAAAATCTGCTACAGGATTATTAGTCTCGGGTTCAACCAATCCTTTTTTACGCATCCACAACTGTAGTGGAGTAGTATAGTTTGATTCTCCAAGAACGGCAGCCATATCACTGCCACCAATGTAGTTCTGGCGCTCTTTGACCCACTGATCAGTAGGAATTTCTGAGTTATAGTCGGTATTCATAGTTTTTGCTGTTTAAAGGGGTTCAAATTTGTGTATTCCAATAAAAAAGGCCGCTCAGTGGCGGCCTTTTTGGTCATCTTCCTCGGTGGGGTGCTCATCCAAGAGCACAATCCGAAGTACATCACGGATAAATTCCGTGGCAGAATCGATTAAATCTTTCATAGCATTATTTTCTGGTTATGATGATGATGATTTTTACGATCAATTTACCTAAGCTCATATCAGCACCTATATCCCAAATAGTTGGGATACGCTTCGCTGGTGGCGGGCCCGATGCGGCTTGTCTACATCATGGGAGATATAATTAGTCACGCGGTTGAGCAATTGCCATTGAGAAATGCGATTAACATCGTGCTCCTCCAGTATTTGGTCAGCCAGTCGCTTGGATATCTTGTTGCTGATACCTTCCACGAGTTCCTCATTAGCAGGAACATTCTCCAACATGCTAATCCGCTGTTGAATCTTTGGGAAATGGGCCTTGGCTTCGTCGAGCTTCTCCGAGAAATCCTCCAGGCTAAAGCCCGAGGTATGCTTGGAGTAATATCGCCCCAAGATCTCTCCGAATATCATGCCATTGGCACAAATAGCACGGATGGCTCCAAAGTAGAAGCGCACACCTTCCGACATATCATACGAGTTATGAAGGTAGAGCGATAGATTGATATCAGACTCCGAATCATGCAGCGTCAGGTTGGGAAAGGTAATCATCAGCCGCATGCGATTATTGCGGACGAAGGAATGTGATGCATCTATCTTGAATTCCTCCCCGCTGACGGCTAAAAACTGCAGCAGTTCATTGATAAGTGTTTCGTTGCGAATGATCCGATAGGAATCTTTCACAATACTGATTACTTCGTTAGTATCGTCACGGACGATACTCTTGTAATCGTTTTGTAGATAAGTGTTTTCGTTGCTCCAGTCAACGAATTCGCTTTGGAAATCATCAACAGCGACACGCCGCTCAGCGACGGGAAAGCAAAAATCTTTTAAGTCCATAAGAACCTCCTTGGTTGGTTAAGAATATGTTGAAAGGCCGTTCTATACGGCCCGCATTATTCTTATACCAAGAAATGGGATATTTTTAGGTGTATATTTTTGGGAAGGTCTTTCCAAAACGATTTAGAAACTTGATGGTTTCTCTAAAAATCATCGTTGTTGTTATTCTGACTTAAAAATACAATAGCTATGACTACTGCACGTAAAACCGAGAGAAGAATAAAGTTGATTAACGATTTAGCTGATTGTATTAAGAACTATCGTTATTTCGATGATACAACGAAGCGCGATAATTCAGAAAGAGAGTTGCAAAAAGCCATTTTCTATGAATTAATGGAGGGTATTCCCAGCTATTTGGCTAGTCATTATCATGAAGATGAAGAGTATTACAAGAATGAAATCCATGAAATATTTCCGATGGGAACAAAACAAGTATCATAGTGTGAAAAACTTCGCATTGTTTAATACTAATCATAGACCAGATGCAAAGTTATTTATTTCTGATCGAAGTCAAACATCAGTTACTATAGTAATTAAAGAGGGGAGATTCGGGTTCAAATTTACGATCAGGTCTAGGGCAAGCAATTCTATATAGTAAACAATTCGATTTCGTTATTTATACATTTATCGATACAACGCGAAATAGGAATATTCGAAGTTCAATAAGTGGTCGCTTTAATCCCAATAATGATGACGTAAGTATAGAAAGAAAGTTAATAAGTGAATTATGGGATTATCATAATGTTAGATTTCAAATTGTATGACGATCAGTGAACTATAAATATCAAGAGCTCATGTAACTTTGGTAATTGTATAGATCAATTATACAAGCCTCGATATAGTTTCCCACTTTCTGCATTATATCATAGAGATTTCTCATATCTATTGAATCAAGATCTTTTAAGTTTTTATTTTGGTCTTTGTCCATGGGGTAACGGAATGAAAAAGATTGGGGATCGATCTTGTTAAACTCAATAATTATATCTCTAACTATATTTTGCTCTACTTTACTATTAATGATGTCAGCTTTTTTAAGTATTTTATCCGATTTATCCCATAATTCTAATATCCTGTGGTGGAAGTTACTCTGTAGTTCATTTGTATGATAAATCTCATCTCCTGTCTTGATTATTTCTTTTAAGAGTAATTCCAAATATTGTCTATACAGGAAAAACATAGGATATACCAAGCTATCTACTTCCCAAGATTGATAATCATTTCTATGTTGATATATCAAGTCTGCAGCATTTTTATATGAATTCGCATAAGAGTAAAAACTTGGAGTTAAAGCTTTTATTATAGCATCGTGACCTTCTTTACTTTTATTGTGTATCGAATCGTTTTCACTTGGCCAAGGAATGTCAAAATTAATTTTCATTTTCTATGATTTTGCTAGTCTTAAAATTTGCATTTACTACTATTTCATTATTTACTACTTGTGCTATCACAATGATTAATCTATTTAAAAAGAAAACAAAACAATAGACTACTACACCACATATGTCATCAAAGAGTATTTTGACGAACTTCTTTCCTATAGATCTTTATCATCCTGAATATATTGAGTTAAAAATTTTCCCATATTCAAGAGATAAGCTTAGGAAATTACGAAAAGAATACAATGAGACACATTCCTTCTTTAGGGTTGGTGATCAAATTATTGGATCATGGATGGAGGGAGAGCAAATTGAAGGTGAAGATGTGCAGGTTGTTCCAAATGAATCTCAAGAAACTACTTCTTCCTTAATTAAGCATATCTTTTTTCGTGCATTTATTCAAAATACAGAGGATATAGTACCCCTAAATTTTCATCCATTTTCTTTTATTTCAAATAAAGATAGTCATGATGCAGTTAGATCTCATTTACCTGATAAATTAAAAGATTTCATTTCTTTTGATCGCCAATATGAGATTGCATTGAGGACTATAACATCAAGTAAGGGTGGGTTAAAATATGGGTTCGCGATAAATATTAACCATAGATGGGATATCAAAGAAAATATCGGGAGGTTAAGTAAAAGAGGGTTTAAGCTTAAAGGTCTTAATGCCATTCATTCTGAGCCTATTCCTGGGAAAAAAGGTATTCTTGCTCCATCAGAATCATTTTTAGGACCTATAGCAGAAATAAGTGGAGATACTGCTAAAATAGATTCTAATTATGGTAAAGTTGAATTGCCAACAGATGAGCTTTATCTCAGACGAAATACCTCTGAGATAAAGGAACTTCTTTCTCAAGTTTTAAATAAAGAACAGGCAGATAAAATAGTAAGTAAAGCTAGAAAAAGCAGTTATATAAAATCTGATTACAAAGATTACTACAGCAAAATTAGGAACTTAGTATCTAATGGTTTTTGCAAATGGAGATATTATAGTAAAGATGAATTTGAATTTATTTTCTCAAAAAACTCTGAATTAATACATAATGACTATTCTCTTGAATCGAACAAGTTCATTTTTGATTATGGTACAGGATCTGCTAGTTCATCTATAATCAAAGGGTTAAAAGAGTTTGGACCTTTTGATTCAAATTCTTTTACACCAAAGTCCCCAAAAATCCTAGTAGTATGTCATTCACAATCAAGAGGTGGATTTTCTTCTGCGATGGGATCACTAAGGGATGGAATAACATCAAGTAGTTACTATAGAAGGGGTATGAAGGATCTATTCCGTTTACAAGAATTAAATTTTGATTTTGCCGAAATAGCTGATTCTACTCCCGATGCTTATCTCCATGTCATTAGACAAAAATTAGCGCAAAATGACTATGATTTAGTGGTTCTAGAGGGTACTGATAAAGATGAATATACTACTCCTAAAGAGAATCCTTACTATCAGGTTAAGGCATTTTTACTTTCGCAAGGAATACCAGTTCAAGCCCTTCAAGCAAGAAATACACGAAATAAAAGGAGTCTACAATATATTTTAGCTCCATTAGCTCTTCAGATTTATTCTAAGATGGGGGGCGTTCCTTGGGTTTTACCATCTTCTAATGATGTAGATTGGGAAATTGTCGTGGGAGTTAGTCATACTTATATAAGAGATAATCAATACAGTGGGAATGAAAACTCTAGGATTGTTGGCCTGACCACTTTTTTCTCAAGTGATGGGAACCTACTTTTTTCTGACAACAGTAAAGCAACTGATTATGATAATTTCTTTGAAGAATTGCTTTTGAGTTTGAAAAGGTCGGTCAACCGATTAAGTCAAGAAATGGCGTGGAAAGAAGGACAAACAGTTAGGTTTATTTTTCACGTATTCAAACCTATGAAGAATACTGAATTAAGGGTAATACAAGAGCTCGTTAATGAATTTGAGGATTTTGAAATAAAGTTTGCCTTTGTTCAAGTAGTAAAAAATCATCCATTCTTATTATTTGATAAAAAGTCTAAGGGAGCTCGAAGAAATAAAGGAGGTAGAGTAAATAGAAAGTTTGTACCATTACGAGGTACCAATTTAATCCTAAATGAATCTGAATGTCTTTTAACAACATTAGGAGCAGATGAATTAAATATTCCGGGACAAGCTCCGAGTAGTCCAGTTTTAATACGCTTACATCAAGAGTCAACTTTTAAGGATATGCATCATATTGTCCAGCAGGTTTTTAAATTCTCTCACCACTCATGGCGTTCGATTAATCCAACGCACATGCCAGTTACTTTATATTATGCTAATATGATTGCAAGATTGTTAGGTAAACTCCGAGATGTACCAGAGTATACTCCAGAATCACTCCTTAATGTAATGAGGCGAAAGAAATGGTTCCTATAATATGAATGAAAGAAGTTCGGAATATTTAAGTGTTTTCAAAGAGTTTGTAACCGATCAACGGATAGAAGCTAAAAACCAATACAAGGAGTCAGATATCAGGCATCATGTATTGGCAGCGATGGTTGCGGTACAAGAAGATGACAAGCCTAAATTTGAACGCTCTCTCTCTTATATAAAAGAAAGGCAATATGATAAATATAGCCAATGGATTTATGATGATATAATGTTATTTGTAATAGCCTCTGGAGTGATAAAGTTTGGGATTTCACGCAGTTGGATAAATGATTTGTGCTTAACAAGGCTAAATAGCCAAGGCGGAGAAAAGAAAAAGTTTACTGAATCTATTCATCTAACTATCAATGGAAGTAGCTCGCAAAATTCGTATACCAAGGTACTACTATTTATTATTGCTGGTTCGGGGAATTCATTAACGGAATTAGAACTCAATAATGCTTTTAAAGCAGCCAAAGAAGATCTGCGAATAGGGTTAGACCATATTGGAGAAATAATCGCTCAGGCCTCTATTAAACACATAATTGTCCTGAAAGGATTAGAGGATATTGAATTAAGAGAAAAGCAACACCGTTTTATTGAAAATTTTAAAATACGTTCAAAACGTCTTGCTGGAATTGCATTCAATTTATCATTTCTTTCACTAGTAATTTTATTCCTTTTTTTAATATATCAAGCTGTCTTATTTGCTAGTGGCTTAGGAGAGGGACCCGTAGCTACGATCTTGTCTTCTGTTATATCTTCAGCTATATCTATAGGACCTTTCATATATTTGTACAAGAAAAAAGATGAAATTATCACTTGGTTAGATAAATTAATTCATCTTTACTGGGGAAAAATCTCCCCTTCTAAACTAGAATAAAAGATCGACTTTTAATTAGCCAATTAGGAAGTAGGTCCTAAGATGTAGGTGAGGAAATTATAGGTAAATAGCTTTTTTAAGTTTGGTAATATTGTCATATTCCATTAATTCAGAAAGCATACTCAAAGATTTGTTTATTATAGTTTCTTCTGAGTCTAATAAGGTGCCCAACTTCAATGCTTCATCATATTGTTTTAAAGCTAAGGAGTTTAAAACTCCTCTTACAATTGGTATAACTCTATCAGAATCTTCGGTAATTATACTTTGATAATTCGCATCATGAAAATTTCTTGGAATCAACTTCATTAAGGCATTTGAAAAACTACATGAAAAATTTTCTTTATCCCTAAAAAATGAGTCCTTTATTTGTGATAATTCGATTGATTGAGAAATTATCTTAGCTAAGAAAATAGCCCCTGCCTGAGATGATTGCATATCTAGTTCAGGACAATTTTCAGGTGAATTGCTGTGTTGTGAGCACCAAGAATGATGGTGATCTTCAAATTCAATCTTCGACAATTTATCTAGCATAATCTTGTCTTCCACCATAAGCTCGAGGCAAATATAATTGTTGTAGTAATGTTGTTCATTCTCAAAATCATACCACCAAGGACCTATTTTCTTTCTTGGATCATAGGGTTTTAGATCTGTTCTCTCTTTATTGGTAATCAAGATTCTACAAGCTGGTATTTTATAATCATCAATAACTTCAACCCAATAAATGTTCTTGTTTTTTAGAATTTCCTCAAGTTCAAATTCAAAACTAATGGTTCCATATCTATAACCAGGCCCCCAAGTATTTGGTGAAAGCCAACAAACTCTTGTTCTGGTAGTATTTAGTTTAGATTCATCAAATACTAATCTTGGCTTGATTTTATCATCTCTTATAATATTTATGGCAGTTGGTATATGACACACGTGCCAAACTTTTGACATGGGACAACACTTTCTATTAGTCCAATTTTTCTCCTTTGACGGATTACCAACTTTATACTTACTAAACTCTTTTTCCATACTATAAAAATTGAAATAATACAGTTTAGTGTTTCTCTATCATTCCTATCCCCAGCCGAGTAAGGATATCCTCATCACATCGTATTTGTGATAAGTCATTCGAGAATATGTCTAGTAATAGATTGAGATACTCCACAGTTGATAAAGAGATCATTGTAATCATCCTAATAGCTCCTGACAATTTTATTAGATAAATTTCTAGTATTATTAAGATATGATCTGAGGCAAAACGGTGACTCCTTTTTAGAACGTACTATTCAGAGTGAGGATATTAATTTCTGTTCAAACAAAAAAGAGTTAAGAGCAATCCAAAACTGCCACTATTGCAATCTATAATCGATCTACCTAGATCTATTATTATGTTATTCTGCCTTGTCTATATTTTATTTTTCGCTATTGGAAATGCCGATGCCTTGAAGATAAAATTAGTGCCACGTACTACGAGAGGAATGAGCTAGTATTTCTTGCTCTGATCTAAGTCCATTCAACTCTAAAAATTCCTGTAGCTGAGTATAATCTCGTCGATAACCTCCATGTCTTACCACCATTGGGCTAAAGTTTAGACTAGCCCTTTGAACATCACCTCTATTATTTTTGAGGAAGAGAGGTTCTAGCAATTGTAGAAGTATACCAGCAGTTTCTAAATGTTCATCTTGATCCAAAGAAAATGCATTTACCGCAAAGCGAAAAGACCCTAAAATAATGTCAACAACGGAAGGGAAGTTTGACTGGCCTATAGTTGAGTAGTGTAGACCTAAGATGTTACTTAACTGATATGGATCTTCGTGAGGTAATCCTCTCAAACCAATTGAAAATTTTTCTCTTAGATGATTATCTATCTCACCATCATCAAATCTATCAAATAAGATCATTCCATAATCGTTTCTAAGATATTCATGGAAGTTAAAAATCACACGATTTATTTCACGTCTCCGAGCAAGATTGACATCACCTCCATGAATGATTCTATGGTGAATCATTGAGGTAAAAATCTTACATTCATGTTCAATAGCTGCCTGAATTACATTCTGCTTCAGGTCAATAAATCCTTGATGATCAAGATTGTCAGGACCTGGATTGAATTTCAGTAAAAAATCTTGCTCCACCTCTGCCTCTCTTCTTATCTCATCAACCCTCATTGATAGGTCTTCCGCATTGATTTCGGGAATTGATAGACCACCATAGACAAAGAACTGATTATGGTCTTGTAGATTTGTCTCATCGCAATAGAAAAAATACATAGTCTAACCTCTTTATATTTGCTTCAAAGACATTAGCTCATAGACTCAATATGAAAGTTAATGGTTTCAAGGAAATCAACAAGCTTTTTAAACAGCTTGCAGTTTTACCTGTCAAAATTCTTTGAATTGATCTCCGTATTTCTTCATAGCAACTGCCCTTTCCTCTCCGTATAGTATCTTCGAAAAAGGAAAATCCAGCTGTAACCCATAGAAATCAAGAGCGCTCTAGGAAGTGCGTTTTTCCTTTGACAGAATCCATAATAGAGGCTTTGGTTAAGGTGTTATTTCCAAACTTGTTATTAATAGCATCCTTAACCAGGCAAAAGCGGCGCTGCTGGCTATCTTCCCGGAAAAACAGCTCTTGTTGATTTGAATGGTCGACTTTGACTGTCCCGATGCCGATGCCCCGAAGTGCATATCCTCCCTTAAGCAGGTTCTTAATTCGCGGGCGTGCTTTCTTCATGCACTCGTGGTGAATGTACCCGTCCAGGTTGGTGTACCCATCTGTGTTAAAACGAAAACTAATGCCTTTACGCTCCCGGTGTTGAATCCGCAGGTAACAGAAGTAGGATCGGGCCCGCAGGTTATAACCTCTCATGCGGTAGCACAGCCGGGAAATACCTTTCATCAGCTCTCCCCTTATTTCGGTAACATCAGTGGACTGCGTGCTGAAGGTATGCATGTAGTTGAGCTGCTCTTTGGTCGCCAGCTGGTCGGTGAGAACCCGCGCCCGGTCCTTGCCGGCCACCATCTCATACATAATTTTTCCAAAGTATTCTCCGAATAGGTCCTGAAACAGCTGGTATCCCTGTTGAATACCATCAGCTATCGTCTGAAGACCTTTGTTTTTCAGTTTCTCGTACCGCTTTCGTCCTATGCCCCAAACTTCATCCAACGGCAGCGGACCTAATACCTCCGAGGCTTCCTCTTTGTCTAAAACGAGCGTCAGTCCATCGGGCTTGTTGATGTCACTGGCCAGCTTGCTGTAAGTTTTCGAGTAGGAGATGCCAATCGAGCAGACTAGCCCGATCTCCTTATAGATCAGGTTCCGAAGCGCTTTCCCGTACCGGATGATCTCCGATCGAGGCTTGCCCTGCAGAAAGTTGATATCCAGGAAGTACTCATCCATCGAATACTTCTCCACCGTGGGAGCAAACTCTTCTAATACATCTTCAATAAGCCCGCTGATGCCTTTGTACTTCTCATAGTCGGCCTGCAGGCCAATGATATACGGGCAGATCTGCTCGGCCTCGTAGGCGCTCATGGCTGTCTTTATTCCCAGCGCTCGAGCCTCATACGAGCTGGTGGCCACAATGCCTCTGGGGATTCCCTTTTCGCCCTTATACCACCCGCCAATGTAGATGGGCATCCCGTGCAGCTTAAAACACTGCTGCTCGACTTGCGCATAAAAGCAGTTCATGTCCAGGTGCAGATATAAGCGCTGCTTGATGGAGCTGTGTTGCATGTCCCGACTGACGCACCGGTAGTCGGTAATCTTGTGCACGTCTTCATCGGGGTTATAGGTACCGGGGTCGATATTGCTCTCTTGTACCATGAAAAACAGTTGATATTGAGGGTTATCAATGGTTAATATACATGAAAAAATATATGAAATAAGAATATATTATTCATGCCATGCAAACAGTGCTAAAAGAAAAGGTTAACGTGTATTCGGTCTTCCGCAGCTTTAAAGGCACCGAGGAGCATTCCCGCAGCGGGTGGGAACACAAGCGGATCGAACCGAGGTATGTCCAGCGTAAAAAGGGAGAGATCCTGGAGATTAAAGAAGTCCGCCGCTCATATGCCCAGCGCAAGGGCAAGCGCGTGCAGGTCCATTTTGTCATATGCACCAACGAAGATCGCTACTTTCACCTGGTTTATGATGCTGATAAGATCATCTGGATCCTGTTATATGAGTTTGACGATCAGATGCTCTTTGACGAAAAGGAAGTGGACGTAGATATCCAGTGGAACGGGTTATCCGGACCGGAAGATTAGTCCCCAGTTGCCGTTGCTCTTCCAGGCTTTACCTACAAAGGTCCCAAAGACGGTAATTTCTTCCCATTCATCAGGAGTAATACTTATGGGCTCGTAAGAAGGATTTTCCGGCTGAAGCAAAACGCCGTCCGACTTTTTCCGGATCGTCTTTAAGGTGGTTTCCCCGTTGTAGAGGATTGCTCCGATTTCCCCGTCTTTCGGCGGACGTGGATCGATGATAATATAATCGCCATCGCGGATGTCCGCATCAATCATGCTTTCCCCATCCACGATAAGGGCAAAATAGTGGTCCGACTTGGAGGGATGAATTTCCACGGGGAGATGGCCCAGGTTTTCGCTTATCGCCTGATGCATCCCTCCCGCAGCAATGCGTCCCTTAACAGGAATGCCGGGATAAAAACCAGGAAGCTGGTTGCGCTTGCTGGGATGGAGGTCATAGTTCCCTCGCCCTTTCTTTATCAGATAGTTTTTCTTTTCCAGGGCGTTGAGGTGTTGGAAGATGCTGTTGGTAGAACTATAGCCGAACTCCTCCTGCATTTCGGCATACGAGGGAAACTGGCTGTAATCATCAAGATATTCTACAATAAACTCCCAGAGCTCGGATTGTTTGTCTGTAAGTGATTTCATAGGGGGAGAATTATACAAAGAAAAATATGAAAAACAATATGAAGAAGGCGTTAAACCTATGAAATGAAAATTTTTTGTAAGGAATCGGCTGCAAAAAGGTCTTACTATTGAACTCTGTATGTTTCCGGTATGAATCGGGCCAGTCTTAGCGGGCTGGCCTTTTTTTATTTTGTTATAAACTAAAAGCTATACCAAAACCAACCGAAATCATTTGCTGACCACCAGAAATGCTACCATACCAGTAATGATCAGATCTCTGGGGCTGAGAATTTAGGATCATCTCAATATTGAGATACGGTGTGGCAGTTCTTCCTAGCCTGTAACCACCACCTAATCCCAGCAGTAGGTAATCAGTCCTTACTAAATAATTTATATCCCCGCTATAGCCGTATATAGCTTTAAGCTTACCTGAGCAAAGAGATTGATCAACTACGTCTGTTCGCTCCGTATCTAGGCAGTATTCCCATCCCCCGGCTTGTTGACCTTGGTAGCGATCTCCCTTTGGCATTACATTGAGGTTTAAAGGAGAAACTGACACGAAAAAATCCGAAATGCCAATATTGATGCTCCCGTCCACGCCAAATCCGCTGGTTGCAGTATATTTGTAGCCGCTCTGCAGGGAAATAGAGTAAAAGCTCTGACTGAATGCTAACGCTGGTAATAGCAGCAGTAGAACTATAAGCAACAAACACCGGTTACTCATTGTCTAGCTGTTTTTGGTACCGCCTGTAAATAAAGATAAAGAGTCGCGACTATAACAGCCGCGATAAAGGTATAGATATTAGGCGCAATGGAAGCAAGCATGTCATCGAATAAATTAAATCTCAAAAACAATTACGTTGTTACAAATGAGAATAACAAAGTGGTTTCTGCTTAAATAGTATTTACCTATTCCATTAGGATTCAACCTTAAAACGCTCGAATACCGGTGCTCGAAAAGTGCCGTTTGGATTCAGTTCATTATACGATATTTCCGCCGTAATAAAAGGTTTAACCCACACGGTTCCCTTGGAAGATGGTGCAAAATCTGGCCGATCTGTTTTATCAAGCATATCGAGCAATGAACGCGTTTCTTTCATGTCTTTATAAGAAAAACCTGTACCGACCTTTCCCCGATAGATCAAATCGCTATTATCTATTTCAGCAACATGAAGAGCCCCAAATGTGTTGGAGCGATCACCTTCTCCCTTAGTGTAACCAATGATCTTACAATCGGCATAATGTCTGATTTTTACTTTCTTCCAGCTGCTTGATCGCTTTCCCGGCATATACTGGCTGTCGATTTTCTTGGCCAGGATTCCTTCAAGTTTTTGCTCTTTGGCTGCTTTGAAAAGTCTGTCTCCATCACTAAAAGTTTCACTTAACCGGTACTGCTCATTCGGCCTTAATACTTCAGACAATTGCTCTCTTCTACTCCACAGTGGTTTGCTTATTAGCAGATTGTTATCCAGATAGAGGCAATCAAACACGTAGCAGTGGACCGGATGAGATTTAGCTAGACGCTTGATACTTAGCTCATTTGTAGTCCGGACTCGTTTAATAATTCGGCTAAAAGTGGGTTTGCCTTCTTTATCCGGGCAGATGATCTCACAATCAAAGACTCCATTTGTTACATCAAATAGCTGGTCTTGCAGTTCGGGAAATTGGTCGGTAACGTCATTCTGATTTCGTGTGTAAATGGAGAGTTTACCCTCATTGATGACCAGTATAGCGCGGATACCGTCCCACTTGACTTCATAAAGATAATCGCCAGTTGGTATTTCCTCTGTCAGCTTAGCCAGCATCGGCTTTATTGGATCATCCAGCCAGTCCATTGAATGTTTAATCTATGTAAATTGACTTAATCATAAACTTTGGATCGGGAAAGCTGTTCCAAGCAATATATAAACATGGGTAGATAGGTTCATGCTTTGCATTACTTTCCAATGGCTATTGAAGAGTAGAAATATTGTGGATAATTATGACAGCATGGTGTCACCCTACCTGATTAAATAATATATACAGGTAAAATTTATGATAATTTTTATAAAAAAAGCTGGCGAAATGTGGATAACTTCGCCTTTTTGTGGAAAAGTAATTGCCGTTTTTACTTGCTCCAAAGTGTATGTCCTTTATATTGTGTTAAGCAAAAGAAAAGCCCGTTCGATGCTCTAACATCAAACGGGCTCATAAACTCCTTAAGCAAGGACCGCAACTTGGGAACTAGCGCCCCAAGTGCTTTATAACTAGCGCTCGCAAAGCAGTATGTCTGCTAACGCCATTTCTCTATTGGCAATTATAAAGAGGCTTGTGCTTTGTTGCAATAGCAAACTTGTAAAATGTTTGGAGGTCCATAGATGGAAAATTCCAAAGATTCTGAGCACAAGCCTGGAAAGAGAATCATCTTTCGGGCTTATTACGTGCATCCAGATACCGGCGAAAGGGTCTATCCAAAGAACGGAAAAGTTTTTCCTATTTGGGTAGGCGAGAAATAATAAGCCTTATGTTAGACCCTCCCGCCCGTTGGTTCGGGAGGGCTTCTTTATCATTCTTTCAAAATTAATTGCCATTACATGACATGGATTTAAGAGAATATCAAATAAAGTCAAAGGAGACTGATCAAAGACCAGGCTCCAATAAACTCATCAACTTCTTAATTCCCATTCTGGGGCTAGTGGGGGAAATGGGCTCCACTATCTCAGAATTTAAAAAAAGGTTGAGGGATGGAAAATCATATCAAGAGTTTAAACCTCATCTAGAGGAAGAACTTGGCGATGTGTTGTGGTATTTATCGAATATCGCAACGAAAATGGATCTTGATCTGGAGAGTATAGCACAAAAAAACCTTGAAAAAAACCAAGACAGATGGATGCTTAACGGGGAAAATAATTATGAACTATTCGATAAAAATTTTCCATCAGATGAACAGCTACCCCGGAACTTTGAGTTAGAGTTCAACGAAATTGCAAACAGTGGGGATAATAAAGTAGAAGTTCTTCTTGATGGTAAACAGGTAGGAAATCCGCTTACTGATAATTCATATGAGAATGATGGATATCGATACCATGATATTTTCCACTATGGATTTGCCGCATATCTCGGTTGGTCTCCAGTTCTAAGAAAATTACTCAAGGTTAAGAGAAAAAGTGATCCCCAAATTGATGAAGTAGAAGACGGAGCTAGAGCAGCTGTTATTGAGGAAGCTATTTCAGCATATATTTATCCCTTTGCAAAAGAGACAAACTTTTTTGAAGAAGTTGAAACTGTTGATTATGAGATATTAAAAACAATTCAACGCCTTGTAGAACCTTTTGAAGTGAAACAAAGAACTTTAAAAGAATGGGAATATGCTATTCTAAAGTCATACAAAATATATCGCTATCTCCGAAAAAATGATGGTGGAAAGCTGCAAGTAGATTTAAAAGCACGAAGTATCGAAATTATTTGACCCGTTTATTTTAACGAAACAAATAAAAACTATGGATAAGACAAAAAATGTATTTATAAGTCACCACAGTAAGGATGAAGAAAATATAAGCAAGCTCAAGAAGCTATTAGGAAAACAAGGCTATCAGATAAAGAATAGCTCTATAGATAGTTCTAAACCTAACCAAGCAACTAATACACAGTACATTCGGCGCTTATTAAGAATGCGTATCCAATGGGCTGGTACTTTCATCTGTCTTGTTGGTCCTGACACCCACAATCGTGATTGGGTTAATTGGGAAATTGAACAAGCTCATAAAAAAGATAAACGGATAGTCGGTATTTATTTGCATGGAGGTACTGAAAATGATGTCCCGGAAGGCATTAACTTATATGGTGACAGTTTGGTGCCTTGGCGATCTGAAAAAATCGCTGATGCTATTGAAGGAAATCTCACTGGGGAAGAGAATTGGTGTGATCCAGAAGGCAATCCTAGAGAACCTGCTAATACAATAACTCATTTAAATTGCTAATGAAATTTAAGTCATACATAGTAGCCCGAGATTATGGATTTGCACCTAATCCATTCGGGCAATATTGTACATTGGCCTGCTGTAAACAGAGAATTCGAAGAAATCTGAATGTTGGTGATTGGGTATTTGGAACTGGTTCAAAGCAGATGAATGCTGAAGGCAAGCTTATATTTGCAATGAATGTTACGGAGAGAATAACATATCAGCAGTATTGGGAAGATCCAAGGTTTGAATATAAAAAACCGATAATGAATGGCAGTTTAGTCCAAATGTATGGTGATAATATCTATCATAAAGATGATAGTGATAACTGGACACAAGAAAATTCACACCACAGTTATGAAGATGGTACTGTGAACGGCTACAATTTGGAAAGAGATCTAAGTGGCGATTATGTATTGATTTCTGAAAATTTTTATTACTTCGGGAACAGCGCAATTGATATACCAAACAAATATCAAAATGAAATTTGTATTTCCGGCCAAGGACATAAAAATGTTGACCAAATAATTGCACTCGAATTTCTAAGCTGGCTCTCAAATAACTATGATCCTGGCAGGCATGATGATCCCACGTTATTTACGGGTTCTTTTGAAAGGTATGACGGTATAAGCTAAATAAATTTTCAATAACTATGAGCTATAGAAACAAAACTTACGTGGTATTTGACGGGGATAATGATATGTGGGCCTACTCCTATATGAAAGGGTGGAAAAATAATGATAACATTAATTTTGATTTCCATGATGCTCATGATATTGGAGCTTTGACACGGAGAGCTCAAAATGAGGGTTACATAAAATCTGAACTCAGGAAAAGATTTAAAACAGCCAAACAGATTCTTGTTTTAATTGGCAAGAAAACTAAGAATCTATACCGGTATGTGAGATGGGAATTAGAAATGGCTCAGGATCTAAACTTGCCCATCATAGCTGTGAATTTAAATGGGAAAAGGAGTCAAGACAAGACTCTTGTACCACCGATAATTAGAGATGAATATGTAGTTCACATTCCTTTTAAAATGGAAATTATTAAGCATGCTTTAAACAACTTCCCAGGAGAATATCATAGAAGACAATCATCTGATTCTGGTCCCCGATATTATAATGATTCTGTCTATCGCAAATTAGGTCTTTAGTATGCAAAATCAAGACTATCCAGCTTTATTCCAGGCAGCTGATACTGGTTCAAATCGTACGCAATGGTATCATCACCTGACAGTAAAAGGTTATTTAAGCTGTTTAATTATTGGAGCATGTTTCTCTTTCTATGGGATAAGTAATTCAGTTCTAGCAATAGTAGCAGCAGTTGTATTTTTCATTGCTCTAGCCTTAACAATTTTAATCATTACTAAGAATTTTGAAAATAGCTGGTATAATTGTCGGGCCTTGGCAGAATCCATTAAGACAAGTACATGGAAGTATATGATGAGGGCTGAACCATATGAGGATTGTGAGGATGTACAAATAGTAAAAAGCGAATTTAGAAATTTACTGAAGGGGTTATTAAGAGAGAACAGGGACCTTTCATCTGATTTTGCGGGAGAGTTTAGTGAAAATGAGCAAGTTACTGACTTTATGAATACAGTCCGGGAAATGGATTTGAATGACAGAAAAGATTTTTATTTAACTCATCGTATTGATGAACAACGGACTTGGTATACCAAAAAATCAAAAGAGAACAGAGATAAGAAATCATTGTGGTTTGGTCTTTTATTTTTCTTCAATTTCTTAGCTCTTATTTTAGTAATCCTCAGAATAAAATTTCCCATTTTTCCATACTTCCCAGTAGAGATTTTAGTAGTAGTATCAGGAGCCTGTTTGACCTGGATACAAGTAAAAAAGTTTCAAGAATTATCCTCAGCATATTCACTCACTGCGCATGAAATAGGTACAGTAAGAGGAGAAATTGAGAAGGTAGATACTGAAGAAGCATTCTCTGATTTCGTTAACGATTCTGAGAATGCTTTTTCCCGTGAGCATACACAATGGCTGGCTAAAAGAATCCACTGATAGGGAAATAACAAAAAAACAAAAATCAACTTTTGGAAGGTGGGGGATGGTTTATATAGAAGGGGTGTCCTTTTCTGAGCGAGAAAAAATAAAAAATGATGTTGCTTGGGGACCCTAGTTTAAAAAGGTGGGGCTATGTTATGGAACCTAAATCCTAAAGAACTCGATTAACCTACCCCCCCTCCTATTATACAGCAATACCCCGAGATGGTAATCTCAGGGTATAAAAGGATTAGTAAAGTTGCTTCCACAGGTTATGTGGAGGAGCTTACCTACTAAGGAATCTTCAGCACTATTTTCAACGTCAGAAGCCAATATAAAGCCAGTCTCTTCATGAAATGCTCGAAGGCGGCGTCCACTTTCCGTACGTGCCGCTCTTCAAAATCACGGTGTTGACGGATAACCTGCTTGAGCTTCGCAAGGGAGCCGGCATTGGCCATTTTATCATCGTATGCCATTCACTGGCGGACTTCATTGCAGTAGGTAAAGCTACCATCGTATTGTGGAATTCATGCTAAAAATAGCTTCTCGGTATATTGTTCTATTTCAGTTTTATTATTCATTTTTATCTTCCTCATTTGTTTGATTTATGTTTACGTTTGAAAAATCCAGTGTTTTGTACTGGTCGGGATCTAAATTCCCATTCTTGACTCCTTTTAAAATAACCGGGGCTTTCTCGGCCGGTCGTTGTCATCCGTATTTTTTAGCCACATATCGAATGACGTAGGGACTTGCTTCCAGCTCTTTGGCCGCCCTATACATGCCTTTCTCCATTCAAATCTCTTTGATGGTATCAAGGCCGTAGCGATCTATTAGTTTATAAGTTTTACTGTATTCTGTTTTCCGTGGCTTACGCTCATCCGGATAATCGATCTTTTTATCTTTCATAGTTATATATCTTGTATTTTATTTATTTAATTAAGGTTTATAGCCTGTGAGGCTGTTCTTATTTCGTAGCTCATTATATAATCTTGGAATATTTTTTAGCTCGCTTCGCTTTCCACCGGATATGTCCGCCGGATTGAGGGCTTAAAATCTGTCGCGATTCTTAGTGGCAGGTTGGAATAGATGTCTACCTTGGAATCTGTGCGAAGAGCCCGCGCCCGTCCGGCAGCTTGTATTAGCTCGCTTTCGATCAGGCTGAGTTGAATCTCCCGGAGATCTTTGTTGGCAAAAGTATTAAACGAGAAGGTAAATCCTCCTCGCCTCACGGTCCGCATGCTGAATTCCCTGTTGAACTGGTCTACATTTGCGCCAAGTGCCTTCCCTATTAATATATACTGGCTGTTATGTTTGTGAGGCGTGCCTAACACATTCAGGTCGACGCCCGTATAGCCATTATATCCCGAGCAATTCTGAAATCACATTGTGGGAGAAGCGCTTTCAATACTATCGTTGAAACTCTTAAAGGTTATCGTGGGGCGATCTCGTGTTTTTTCGTTGGCCTCCTCCAGGCGGCTGGCCAGAGAATTACGACTGTAGGAATATTCGTGATGAAGCATGATTTGCCCCTTATGCTGGACATCGCTGATATCGATGACTTCTACACGTTCCCCGTAGAGCTTCTTATAGATAAAGATGGGCACCGTCGCACTCATTATGATAATCTTTTTGTCCTCGGGCAAGCTATGCCGGTTCACGAAGTGAATTTTGTCGCGGTCATTGGGGTCCTTATAGAAATACTCGCAGTCCAAAAATTCCATGATATTGCTGTCAATACCACGCGCGTTTATCACCGATGCCCAATGCTTGCTTAAGTCGACCTCGAACTTACCGGGCAGCTCCAGGATGTGATCCTCTTGCACCTCCTCCAAGTATCGCTGCAGGTCTAGGATATCCAGATGTTTGTTGCCAAACATATTGGCTTTCTTCTCGATTTTCTTCAGGTCGGCAATCTTCAACGTATCCACGTTAAGTAACAGCTCGATCGGATCCTCATCAAACACGATAGTATCAGCCCCATACGAGGTATGAAGGCCTCGCTCGTGAGTAGTAAAAACAGTTTGGATGGAATTTTTAGCGGCTTTGTTGGCATCCAGATAATTTGCAGCCAACTGCTGGTCTTTGGGGTAGCCAACATGACCATTCTTCAGGTCTCACAGCAGCCGGTGAGCCTGCTTGCCGAGTCCGGTAGCATACAGCCGGTCCAGTTTTTGATTCAGCAGTTCATGGCCAAAGGTGGGAAGCTCGGGTGTCATTACGGCCGTATTGGGCTGTTTCCTGCTCTCATACATCTCTTTTTTCAAGTCATTGGTGGGAAAGGCCAGCGTAACATCGTCAAGGTCCTTAACCCGCCACGACTTGCCGATTCCCGTCACCAAACGGAAAATATAGATTTTGTCATCCAGGCTATCCAATGCCCGGTCAAGCTTATATTGCAGCAGCTGTTCTGCTTTATCCAATGAAATCTTGCTTATCGGCTCAGTCTGCTCGATGCCGGAGATCATATCCCGTTCAGCCTGAATTAAATTTCGGTACTTATGGTCTTCGCGGTAGGGGGAAAAATTCTCCAGCCGCTGCGGGAAATAGGCTCCTTCCACGGTCCGGTTGTATTTTTGCAATGACCGTATTAATTCAAAGCGCCCGTCATGCGGATAAGGATTATCTCCTTTATGGTTGGCATTGAATTCCCGAAGACGCTCTTCGTAGATGCGCTTTCCCCCCTTCATTCAAACGAGATTTTGAGCAAGGCCTAAAAGCTGCTCATACTTCAGGCGCTGATCGCTGTTCATGAAGTCATAAAAAATTTGTACGCGTTGTTCCAGCTTATCCCAGTCTACGGTTTTGTTATTACGGTTGGCGCGAAGAGCTTCAATGGCCTGCCTTTTCTCCTCCAGACTCATTGAGCTCTCCAGTTCTCCTATATTATTAGTATAAGGCGACTGCTCTCCGCAAATACCTCGGATAAAGCGTGAACCTTCCTCATCGGCTTTAATTTTATACATGCGTCCGCCTTTCTTAATTTTGTCGGATTCCAACACCGAAAACAGCACATCTAAGGAAATGGCTTTTGAGTTGAGCACCTCCCCCTTCTTATTGGTACCATAAAAGAAATGCGCTTCATCCCGACAAGCTTTATCAGCTTCCGGGTACAGCGCGAACAGCCCATCCATGAGATAGTTACGTGCTTTCCGATTCGTGATGAGGGTATCTAAAAAGAATATGAGACGGAATTTTCGCTTTTCGGGGCTGTCGCCGTAGGTAGGGTAAAATGCATTGGGGACGATATCGTAGGTCTGTATTCGCTCTATAGCTTCAGACGGGGAAATTCCTCCGTCAAAATCTAATGCAACTATACAGGATCCAACCCAATTCTGATTGGATCGTTGACCGTCAAAAACCGAGGGACTTCACGATATACCTTGTTCTATGCCTTCAATAAAATCTTTTATGCTGCTCACATTGGCACGTCGCAGGCTGTTATTAATATGAGCCGCCTCAGCGCTGGTTGGCTTGTGGTCATACCTGTTAGGGTCGGCGGTAAATTCAAATTTTTCCATTCTAATTATTCTAATTATTCTCTTTATTTTCTAAGCTTGTTGTCTCTTGTAAGGTTTTCTGTTTTCAAATTGTGGTATGGATGAACTTAACTCATCCTTACTCTGTATTAATCTATTTCAGATAATCGGAGATTTCAACTCTAAATCTTCTAAATACTCATCTTTTTAAAATTTATTTCAATATCGCCTCTCACAAGCCACAGGTAAGGATTTGAGGAGAAAATAAATTTATAAACCTCCTAAATTAAAAAGGCCAAATCGGCAATTGGATCTCTCCTTTGCTGATCCGGCCTATTTACCCTTTTAGAGTAATTTTGTTTAGACGATTTATATTTTTAGAAACAACCGCAGAAACTTGCAGAGGGTGATTATCAGCTAAACCATTCCCTAAACTCCTTTCCGGCAATTTTTAGATCTTCGGGAAAAGCCGTACATCCCCGGGTCCCTATTCCGGGAATATGCTTTTGGTCTTTTTTAACCCCTGGGAACTGCTCAAACCAAACCAACAATGAATCCTTCCCTCCCGCTTGAGCTGCGAGACCTGTATCAATCCAACGTTTATTATCTATCCATACAAATCCATCTTTGACATCATAGGCGTCAAATTCCGGATCACTGCTCCACTGCTCAAGCAAGGTGGCCAGCATTTTTTCCCGCCTCTGTTTTTCTTTCAAATTAGGATACCAGGCAAGCTCAGCCGCCTCTAGCAACTGGTCTTCCGCCCGCTGAGGACCGTTGATATCTACGAGTCTTGCCAAAGAAAGCAGAGGTGCCATCAGCTGGCGCTTTCTTCCGCTCAAGACCCCGCCGGATGGTAAGTCAATAGGAGAAGGAATGCGCCTGTAATACTTCTGTATTGCTTTGTGATGGTATAATCCGAGGGCGTAGCAACCCCGCCGGATGAGTTCAATCCGATTTTGAACCTCTGGAGTATCCGGCTCCCAAAGATTAAGGCTTTTTTGATTTGGTGTCTGCCTCATAGTAATGGGAATAACACGTGAGCTAAGCGCCGGGGCTTGAATAGGATCAATGCTGGCTAAGGCTTTGGGAGAATACAGATTATATGTCGTCGAATTTTTCCCCGTCATCTTCCGGTAGCTCCCGCCCTCCTTGTATCCGACGTTTATCATGTGAGTATATTCCGTTCCTGTTCCCTTCGAATGGGATTCAAACTCGTCAAGACCCAAAGTGCATCCCAGTTTATGTACCTGCTGAATAACACTGGCACGTGTGGCTTGAGATTCCAACAACCCATTAAACCCGCACTTGGTGATCAGTTCAAGGAATGTCGTTTTCCCTGTACCCTTGCTCCCGTGCAGGTGGAGATAGCCATAGGCATTAAATAGCTTATAGACGTATCCTCCCATAATCCACAGGCCGATGAGGGAGGCCGTTTGCGGGTGTTCCAGGTGAATATGATCCAGAATAAGGGACTTCAGGCTGTTGAAGGCATTTTTTGGCGTCAGTTGCCGCGAGGAGCGGTCGATATTAAAGACATCGGATTTCGTTAGGCGAATCCCTGGATCCTCGTGGATCGAGGCATCGATGTTATAGATATCTTTTACCTCCTGCACCTCTAGAATATTGAATGGATGGGAATGGACAAATTTTCCTTCAGCTGTTCCGTACCAGTACATTCCACCTTTGTGATCTTGGGGAAAGTACAAGGATTCACTTTTATCCCCGCTGATAAATGATTGGTACGTGGCTTTGTCATAGGCCACCGTTTGGTTGGCACTTTCTCGCTCAACAGCTTCCAACAAAGCGTCCTTGTGTTCAGACTTACCTAAAAGCCACTTTGTAAATAACTTGCCACTAGTTAATGGCATCGTATGAATGCTTTTCACCTGAGTATCAATGTCCTGAAGACATTTAATAAACGGGTGAAATGAATATTCCCATTCGCCCCGCTCATCGCCAATAAGCAGTACAGCGGTCTTATCCTGGAGAAGTCGCTCGTAGTTGATCCAGTCCACCCCACTGTCATGAGGCCGAATATATACCGGCTCTTCCACGATATATTGCAAAGTTACAGCCTGAAGAGGATTTTCCACGAACCAGATTCTCGGGGCGTCCGGGTATTCCTCAACGCGAGGCACCCCGATGATGGTTTCCCCGGGATGCCCATGTTGCCAAGAAAACCTGCTTACAGGATGACCAATCTCACTTCGCCACTGATAATGTAAAGTCCGGCCGTCTTGGTCCAGCCATAACGGGTAGTCTTGGACTATGGAGGGAGATAGTCCGCTAATAGCCTCCAGCTCTTTCAATCGCTCGGGATCTTCCCGAAACGCTGACAGACGACTTTCACAAATATGTCTCCTGAGCTGTTCATCGTCGTGGGATTCGGCATTGATGGCCCGTTGGATTCCCGCCTCGGTAAGCAGAGAATAGAGCTGGCGCAGGAAATCTTCCCTGCCACCTTTTGCCCCGGTGGGCTGGCATTTGAACGAGCCATCTTCCCTGATTTGAATTTCCCCCTTTCCAAACGGTGAGGAACCTTCAAGAGGAAAGTTTCCCTCAATTGATTGTTCTGCTGTGATTTCTTGGATGTATCGTTGATAAAATTTTATTGATTTCATAATAACTTAATTTAAAGTTTGAAATATTTTGTGTTTTAAGCTACTTCTGAGAACGCGGGCTCACCTCTCAAGGAAAGCCCCGTGCATTAATAACTTCGAGGATGTTTTCAGTAGTAATTTCTCCCTCTCCGCCGGTCTTGGTCTCTACCATTGCGCGCAGTGCGGCCTCTCTGACAAGTTTTTGGATATCTGCTCCCGAGAAGGTTTCCGTTTGATCTGCTAACACCTCGCAATCTGTCTCAGGATGAGCTTTTACTCCCCTCAGAAAGAACCTGAAAAGCTCCACTCGCTGCTGGCGATCAGGGAGCCTCATCTCAATTACTTGTTCTAGGCGGCGGGCTCGCAAAAGACTTCGTGGAAGCTTGTCTGGTTTCCTGGCCACAGCGATGGTTATCACCTGCTCGTCCATTTGGCTGTTATCTAAACACTCCTGCAGAACGGCTACAACAGGATTCCCTTTATCTTCCGCTGCTATTATATCTTCGATGGGATCCACGATAATAACGGATCTCTCCTTCTGTGAAGATGCCTTTTTGTAAATGGCTCGGATGCTCGTTGGATCTTCTGCTGCCGTGGGCGGTATAGGTAAGATCGTTGCATTGGCTTCTTCGGCAGTGGCCTCAACTACTGTTGATCTACCCACACCTTCGGGGCCGTAAATAAGGGCTCCATTGAGCGGGCTACCGAGGTGCTTTGTTGCCTGATCAGGGTTATTGAATGACAACAAGACCTTGTTTCTCATTTTTCCAATAACATCATCCTTCCCCGCAAGTCTGTCATATCCGTCTGCATCATTTTGGGAGGACTGGTGACCCAGCCTGCGAACCTTCGACTTTGAGTGATCTTTGGACGGCTCCGCGTTTTCTAATCGCGTCTCCTTGGTGATATATCCAGAACCTTCAATAATTTTTATCGTTTCACCTTTAAGCCTACCAATATCACCAGGTTGCACCTCCAGACCTTCCATAATTGGTATAGCAGATGGATCGTCTTCGATCACTTCATATTGAAGAGTATCGACCTGATCAGCCTGGCTTACCGAAATTGTCGCTCTTGATCTCTGGGAGAGATCGAAATATCCGGCAAGCGCCGATGGGACTAGCAATCCATTTCCACTTCGGATCCCATTAACAGGCTCAGCAAACTTGAGGTGCCAAATTATGCCGTTGATTTCAATCCGGTAGGTTTGCAGGTAACTTTTGCTGGGAAGATCCAGCTGGCTAAACGAAAACGCATCGATTGCAAACCTGTCAACACTGTCAGCTACCTTGTATTTTAGTGTGGCTCGTCTCATCGCTATACCTCACCTCGGGCTTCAATGCGGCGCTCCTCCATGAATTTCTCCACGTCCTCGGTGCGATAAAATATTTTCCTACCTTCCTGGGAGTAAGGTATCTTTTTCTCCTTCCGCAGATAATGTTGTTTGCGTGAGGAACAGCCTGTCAGCTCTTCGAACTCAGCTGTCGTTAGGTATTCTTTGCGATTAGCCCGACGTATTATTTTCGGGATGCGCCGCTCAAGAAGGGAACCAACTGTCTCCTCTATAAGTTTCCGGAATTCAGCCGGAGTGACAATAATAACTCTGTCATCTTGAGACATAATATGTGTGTGACTGTAAGCTTCGCAAGAAAGGGGATGAGGGATTGTAAAAGAGAAGAGCATTGTGAAAACTGCTATCCTCATTCCTCGAACCACCCTCCAAGCGAAACTCGCTTAGAATTATAATTAGTAAGTGGTCGGCACTCACTTTTTGAGAGTGCCTTTGAGGACTGAGATTTTCACAGTCATCACATACTGCTTAGCTACAAGATTCTTGTGGTTTTTTAACCAAAAGAATGAGATTGGCAATACCCGACTAACTTTTTTAGTCAATCAGGATATTAATCATTCCCTGAATCCTGCTTTTAAGCATTACTTAAAGATAAGGGATCATATCACTCAGATGCAACTATAAATTATGTTCCATCCCAAAAATTCTTAAATAATGGATAACTTTTCATATTATTCATTTTTTATCCCAATTAGCTAAATGGATTATCCATAGTCTGATCCTTTGCTTGTAGCCCTAGTCTATCCAAATAATTTTCGGTTGTTGAAACTTTTGAGTGTCTTAGTTGACGAGAAATTTCATAAATTGAAACTCCTTTATTCACCAAATACTGAGCGAAACTATGGCGGGCAACATGGGTGGTAATTTGATCGGCAATGCTTTCTTTAATCTCCGCTTGTTTTCCAACCTCCTTTATTGCCTCATTTACAAGTACTAGAGAGCTTGAGACTTTATTTTCCACAATAGACTTATCTTTTCTCTCTTCCGTGGATAATCCATCTAGAAAAGGAAAAACGTAATCTTTATCAGTCTTACCCGAGTCTTTATAATAGGATATTATCCTTTTTCCTGGTTCAGGTATAGGAAAATACATAACTGAACCCGTTTTACTCATCCGGTAGGACAGGCGCCCGTTATCAATTTGACCCCACGTCAATTTGGCCATGTCACCAAACCGGACACCGTTCAAATAAAAAGCTAAGACAAATACATTGCGCGCATTCCACTCGATTGTGTCTTTCTGCAATGATAGATTAGCCAGATCTTTAATCTGCTTATGAGTGAGCTTTACTTTTGGTGCTGGATCTCCTTTTTTTATCGGTTTTACATCTTCAAAGGGATCGTTAAATATGAGGTTTGCATCCCGGGCTCGCTCAAGGATCCGTCGCATGTCACTCATATTTTTACGTATGGTAGATCCTTTATTTCCCTTTTCTTGCTGCATCCAATCTTGGAACCTCGAAAGAAAATCGCTGTTGATCTCGGTAAATAACAGATCCTCTGATCCGTTAAATTCTTTCAGTTTTGACAAAGTAGCATTGGTTTGTTTTTTCAGATAGAACTGATCATTCCTCTCAAGTGCCTCAAGTTCTTCATCAGCCATAACAAAAAAGTTCTTCTTTGAAGCACCGACAATTCGATCCTTAATTGCGGTAGCACTTTCTTTGTTTTCACGCCTCAAAATACGGGCAGCTTCCTTAGCCTGTTCTAGAAGAATATCCAACTCCTCATTCAACTTATTGTAAATAGAGTGAGATCGGCGGACCTCCTCCTTATCGTCCCGCCAATCAGAAGGATCAATTCTAATTCCAGTATTGTAGTATTGTAGCTTCCGATTACAAGTTATTCGAAGATATATAGGACATTCTCCTTTATGATTGGGTCTTTCTTCCCTTATATAGTAATGAAATGTTGCAGGCATAATTAGGTCAGATAACTTTGGCTAAAATAAATTTTATTTTACCAATTGAAAGTTTGGTAAAACATTGGTAAAACAAAAGTCGTAATTCACCCATTTTAAAAATCCTCATTACATTACATAAACGGGTATTATGTATTAGAAGAGCGATAATCAGAGTACCCCATTACGCTTTTCGACTCCAGTCCAGGGCACCATCCTTCTTGTAGGTCTGTGGCTTGCAAGTTTTGTTAAATACAAAAAGGGAGCACAAATAAATGTGCTCCCTTTTCGGTATAGATAGTAAAAGCCAATCTTTCTGGAAATCAACTTTAACCGTGTGATTATTTATCCCTAATCCAACGGACAGCCCTGCTCATTAAAGCTCTCGAATTCATTTTTTGCAGCTTTGATATCTCCACCATCTACGGCATCATTAAACTTTGAAATAACTTCAGCTACAGATAGATCATAGCTGACATCCGGATTAGATGCATTGAGTAATGCAGCTACGGCATGGCGGATGAGTGCATTAAGCTTGCCACCTCTCAGTTCCAGTCCTTCAAGAAGGGTAATATCTATAGCCTTACCTTGTTCAGGGCGTTCCAGATCTAGTGAAGCCGGTACATCAAAAGGATCGTTTAGATCATCTCCCGGTGCGTATGTAGTCCAGGAGTCAAAATGATGCGGCTGTTTCCAGTATCCCGGAGTACAACCCTCTCCGCCCTCTTGCTGCACAACAGGTACAGATAAGCCTGCCAGTGACCAGACCAGCGAAGCAGGATTTGTACCTGTACCGGAAATAGGCTCAACAGTGACTTCCGTTACGCCTGCCGGGATTTCTATAGATTGTCTATAATTATCCCATTCAGCCCCTTGATATGATTGAAATAGCGGTTCTCCACTTGACCCGTCTGACCCATAAGTAGTTGTTACCCCGTCGATCGTAATTTTCAACGAATTGGGACGCTCCGTCCTATCTGCCAATTCAACATCACCTATAAAGAGCGTAAGTTGTGCTGTTCGACTGGTACTGGCAGGATCGAAAGAGAACGTTATAGGCTCGGCAGTTCTCAAAGCATTTTGTTGATCAGAAGTTGGTGCTGTAGCATCCGCCCATAAGAAATCAACACCGTCGTAAAGTACCAATTCGCTTTCTTCAGAACTCAATGAATAAAATATCAATAATGAAGCTCCCAGAGACTCGGTATCAGCAAAATTATCCTGAACCTCTATATTATTCGAGCCGGGGGCAACAATGCCCTCACCACTCAGATCTACACGATATGAGACAGGAGCTAAATCCTCGCTTGAAGAAATCATATCCACAGGTCCCCCAATGATGGAACCTGTATACTCTGTACCTTCCACAGTAATTTTTGGTTCAGATGGACTACTCTCAGAGCCTCTTCGGGCCCAGTACAAGTATACTTTTTCTATTGTAGCACCCGCAGGTACATCGATCGATATAGTTTCTACATCTTCACTTGCTGTTCCTGTCCCTGCCGTAACAAAGTTTGTTGCCGTAATTCCGCTAATATCTCGCAATGTCAAACCGTCATTTGCGGCAGTCGGAGCCACTGACTGTACCTGAGAAAGAGTTTGGTTGTTATCTGTCGCAGAAGATATACCATCTGTCCCCGTAGAATCACAACTTGTCAAGATGATGGCAATGGCCATTATTGCATAAAACCAAGTCTTGTGTATACACGACCTTTTCACTCGTGTGCTGGTTAAATCCCGTGTTAGTTTTGTATACATATTCTCTCCTTTTTTGAATTGTTGTTGTCCAGGGTAGTAATAAAGGTAAGGGCATTTGTTTGCCCACTGCACTTTCGATAAAAAGTGATTCCCTCCTACTTTGATATTTAATAAACCTCCACACCACTGCAATCACAATAAATGAAAATAGGATATACTTGTAATATCTATAACGAAAAGTTCGTAATCGTAATGGAGAATCCCCTGCCCGGACCACTTGTTCTTTTAGTTTCGGCACCATCTCTGATGAATGAAGATCAAATATATGTGAACGATAAGATTTCTTCTCTTGAATAACCATCCAGAACAACCATAGCCTAATTTACATCCTTTATCGAATAATCCTCCGGATCGAAAACTCGCATAGGAATAGGACTCTCACTAAAGTGGTTGAAATGGTGAATTTTCATAGTTTACCACTTCCAAAGCACGTATATTTATTTAATGTCATAATTTTTGGCTTTAGAAGTTCTTAGGCTATCAATTAGAAGAGTTTTCGATACGAATTATTCCTTCACTTGAGCATAACTTCGAATGGTTTCGCATATCTTTTTCAGATCATCTGATTTAGTAAGGTATGCGACAGCACCGGCTTTCATCATGCTTTCCCTGACGCTAATATCATCGTGCAGCGATAAGCCAATAATCCGTACATGATTTTTGTCAGCTGTAATCTTTTTTGTGGCTTCAATCCCATCCATCTTGGGCATATTAATATCCATCAGAATTACATCGGGTGTAGTCTTTCTTGCTAGTTCAACAGCTTCAATGCCATTGGTGGCTTCCGCTATAACCCGCATATCGAATTGATGATTAATCATCTTCCTGATAACCTGCCGAATCAATAGGTGATCATCAGTAATAAGTACATTAATTTTTTTAACCATTCTAAGTCCCTCATGATGAGTAGAGCTTTTTTAAATAACGAAATTGTTCATGGATTATTAGCCAAAATATTACTGACTCCCAGATAGGATAGCAGGTTTCAGATAAGATACTCAAAAGAAAAACCGTACACTATTTACATATTCGCATCCCTAAAAATTTTTATTGATAAACTCTCCAGAGACTTTTAACTAATTGAGAGGGGAAGTTATAATCTTTCCAAAAAGAAAATGGTTGACAACCACTAACACAAAGAACCAGATTATGCAATTCTACTCTTCACAGGGAATCAGCTTTTCGTCTTCATTGACGCACCGTTTCAGTGGGACTGTATGGCTGGCTATGCCGGCTACGACACCCGTTCCATTCTTCACATTCGAATAGTTGTTCGGTATCGGGATCTCCTCTTCCGTAAGATCCGACAGATCAGGCCATTCGGGGCTACCTTTAGCTATAATCACTTCACGTTCAAGAACCTCATATGATGCCTGACCCAGTTCATTCTCAATTAGTTCTCCACCCTTAAGTTGGAATCGCTGATGTCCCTCATCAGTTATAAATAAGTGATCTATATGTGAGGAATTGACTTCTACTATATCACCAGGAAGATCATACCTTCTAAGTTCCTTCACCAAGAACCGTGATTCGACAACTATCAGCGAATCATCGGTGGGTATTTCAATGAGGCCTTCTTCTCGCTGGGTATTGTAGTCCATCAACGGGCGTGGAAGCGGAGGTGGTATAGAAACTTTGGCACGACTGGTGCGACTGTCTGCAGCTTCTGCCTTCAACAGATAATCCTCTTCGGGATGCAGGGGTTCATCAGTCCAGTAGTTTAACACATAGACGTTGTTGCGAAAGGCAAAAAGAGAATCCTCAAGGGTCATCGTTTTTCCCGTTTCAATACGGGTAAGAGTAACTTTTGCCCGCCTGATATCAGGATCATCCGGTAGCAATTTTTCGCCGACAGGCATCACCCGCACCCACTGTGTGTCGGCATGGAGATCCAGCGTTCCAAATATAGAAAAAGCGACTTGTTCGCTCGGCTGGATTGGCTCGAATGTGGCATCACAGCTGGTAACCAGCCCAAGTAGTATTAGCCCTGTTATATAAGAGGTGAGTGCTTTGTGCATATTTAAAATCCTGATTTAAATAAAAAGAGCACCTTATACTATAGCTTAAGATTGCCGCTACAGCTTAATTTTCCATTAGTCCTCAAAACTTATCTTATCTCTTTGATCAGGTTTATAACAGCATTATTCTATTCATTTACAGGGAATCAGCTCATCATCATCGTTTACACACCGCTTCAGCGGCGCTTTTCGGCTGGCTATCCCGGCTACCAATCCAGTTCCATTCTCCACGTTCGAATAGTTACCAGGTATGGGGATCTCCTCTTCTGTAAGATCTGATAAATCCGGCCAGTCTTTGCTACCTTTTGCTATAATCAGTTCCCGATCCAGCACTTGAAAACTCGTCTCAAGTTCATTGTAAATCAACGAGCCACCTTCCACACGAAATCTGTAACTCCCTTCATCTGTCAGGAACAGGTGATCCAAGTGAGAAAAGGTAACTTCAGTTGGGGGAGCGGGCCCAAAAGGGGTAAGCTCCTGTACTACAAACTTGGATTCGACCACCACCAGCGAATCATCGGTGGGTATCTCAATAAGACCTTCTTCCCTTTGGGTGTTGTAATCGATCAACGGGCGTGGAAGCGGGGGTGGTATGGAAACACGGACGCTACTGATACGACCATCAGCGGCTTCTGCCTCCAACATATAATCTTCTTCGGGATGTAGCGGCTCAGCAGTCCAGTAGTTCAGCGCATACGTGTTGTTACGGAACGCAAAAAGAGAATCCTCAAGGGTCACCGTTTCTCCCGTTTCCAACTGGGTCAGGGTTACTTTCGCCCGTTTTATATCTGGATCTTTCGCCAACAGCGTTTCGCCGACAGGCATCACCCGTACCCACTGTGTGTCGGCATGGAGATCCAGTGTCCCAAACATTGAAAAAGCAATTTCGTCGCTAGGCTGGATGGGCTCGAATGTGGAATCACAACTGGTAACCAGAATAATTGATAATAAACCAATTACAGTAGATATAGTCTTCTTGTACATATATGACTTATGATCCAGATTCGTATTTGAGTGAAATAAAAGGCATAAGTGAAAGCTGACTAACACCCTGCTGATTAAAGATGTCGTAGTAGAAAAGATTTTCTCGGTCAAGCATGTTAATGGCCCCGACCTGAGCACGCACGGTCGCGGCGTTCCAGTGAAATGCCTGTTCCAGCGATATATCTATGCGTTGAAAGTCAGGCAGTCTACCGTCGAACGGCTTATCTATAAGCAGCCGCGGATCACCGTAATCTTCTCTGACATCCGGCAGATGTTCTTCAAACCGGAAAAAACTATCAAAGCCGAGAGGACGGGTAAAAGGAAGACCGGATCCGTAATTAAGACTTATATCTGCGGTAAAATCACCGTATTCGAAACCTACCCCAACATTCAATTGATGACGACGATCGTGGGGCGGGTGATATTCCTGTACCGGTTCCCCGAACCAGAGACCGAAATGATCCTGCGTCGTTTCATACTTGGTAAAAGAATATCCGTAACCTACAGTGGCATAGAGAAAACGGTGGTTAAAATTCAGCCGTACATCCGTTCCATATACCTGCCCCTTGGCATAAGCCAAGTCAGTTGAAAATTTTGCAATTTGGCTCCACGTCGAAACCGGTTTGTTTTTGATGGTCTTGTAATATCCTTCTATGACGTAACTCAGATGCCGGCCAATTGACTGATTCCATCCCAACAGTGCATGCTGCGATTCCATTCTCCGGTTGGGATCAGGCATCGGCATCCAGGCAGTAAAAGCATTCCCCGCATCTCGGAAATCTCCCACTCCCAGTAGTGGCTGATGATAGATACCAAGCGCAGCATGCAGCTCCTCGCTCTCCTCATTCCATGGCTGCCAGGCAAGTTTAAGCCGCGGCTCAACACTGGGACTGAAACGATTGACATAAGAAGTAACGGAAACCCCGGGATTTATCGTTAAAGTTTGATGTAGTGGAATTTCGGTCGAAAAATATCCTCCGATTGAAAACAAAGTTTCCTTCTCTTCTTGAACTCCGATAAACAGATCTGATACATCATAGTTTAAAAAGTTAAATCCCCCGAAAACACCATAGTTTAATTGAAAGATTCCTGTGTTTTGAGTGAGATTAACATCCAGCTGAAATTTAGTGATATCGGATCGTCGTCCCGGTGAATCAATACCACCAGCCTCATTGGAAAAATGAGAGACTCCTACTTGTACATCAGCATAAGATACAGCAGATCCTTCGGACACCCCTGAACAGCGGCCACCCAGCACAAAATTACTCCACTTGACATAATCCGCTTCCTCAAAATTGACTTTTCCGCGATCGTAGGTGCGCATCATATGAGCAGAACAGGGCCCTTTTTCCCCGATGCTGCTCAGCTTTATCAACTGGCTGTTGAAGCGGAGCGGTTTCTGCTCCTTTAGATAGATATCACTGGCGCCTTGGATCAGCGATCCTCTGCCCAAAACCAGCATGGAACTTTTACCTTCTGCCAATGGCATCTCCATGAATACCTCTGAGATAAAAGGACTTACTGATGCAGACCAATTTTGTTCATAGAGGTTTCCGTTTTTTAGCTGTACGTCCATCACCGAGGATGTTCGACCACTATATTCGGGTCCAAATCCCCCGGCAAACACATCCGCCTTTGAGATCACATCTTCCGGAAATGCTGAAAAGAAGCCCAAAATATGAAATGGTTGGTAAATCTGAATACCATCCACCAGCACGAGATTTTCAGAGGGAGTACCGCCCCTGATAAATAGGTTGCCGCCCCGATCACCGGTGGCTACGATGCCAGGCTGGTTCTGCAGCACACCTACGAGGTCACCACTACCGGCCGGTGTAGGTGTCCTTCCAATTTCTTTTGCATCAACAGTTGTTTGACCAGCAACAGTTTGAGAACGCCGTTCGCTTACGGTTACTTCCTCCAGTCCCTCTACAACAGGAGACAAACGAATATTATGGGTTACAGTTATCCCCTCCTGTTCCAGCTGAAGCGTGTCCACATGTGATTCGTACCCAACGTAACTCACACGCAGGATATGTATTCCGGTTTCCACCCCGCCAAATTCATACAATCCGTTCGGATCGGTGGTTTGCCCCCGCACGTTCTCTTTACCGATTTTTTGCAGAGTTACATTGGCTATCTCTAGGGCTTGACCTGTCTGCTGGTCACTAACCGTTCCCAAAAGAGTGATATCCTGTGCCGCAGCTGAATGGCCTAATCCGGCTAACAGGAAAAATAATATCCAGCTAGTAATGACATACTTCATCGTTGATGATTTATTAGTTGATTCCATATAAAAAACTAAACAGTGTAGTATTTCATTTTAGAAGTGCAATACTGAATTCTGTAACTTCTTAGGAGTTGCAATCAATCTAATTTTATCAAAAATCTGATTGCATTATAGCTCAAAATGAATATTGGATTGCCAATATAAAAAAAAGAAGATAGCTTCATGTGTGGTTTTTAGATTATTTACTAGTCTCAGCCAACATACTAGTTACACACTACGGCCAAGGGATAACTAGTGTTTCATAGCATAAACAAGGAGGCGATATGAAATCGGATTTGAAATTCTTGTTTTGTTATGGACAAAAATGTATTCGATATTCCTCTGACATATCAACTGGTTAGTTGGCTTGGTAATAAAGATTAGATCGCTTCCTGCTGTAACCTACAACGTAACAGGAATAGGATTTACGAAATACATAATGCTCTGTACGGAATAGTTTATCATCTCATTTCACATCAAAACAAACGATACGCCAACCGAGAGTACCTGCTGGACCTGCAGTTCATCCGAAAAATCATCATCGTATACCAGATTAACCCGCAGCGAGGTATTGATGATGTCAGTGATCTTTCCCGTTAGTTCTCCGGTGAAGTAAACATCAGTTCGGTCGACAGCCCGTGCCAGATTCGTAAAAGTTTCAACACTGGTACTAAGTAAAATAGTTGGTGCAAGTGCTTGCTCATAATCCATTCCCAACATAACTCCTGCTTCGTTTCTAAGCGATTCATCTTCATCGAGTCCGTAAACCGGCCGCAGATCTTCATCCGCTACAATCGTCTGCTTCATGGCAAGTCCGGCTTCAGCACTGAAATAATCAGCCGGCGTGTAGGCCAGTCCGGCACTCTGTGAAAAATAAGCGGGCGCCATAAAATTAGATATCAACACGTCACCGCCGTCTGGACCGGCTCCGTAGTCGAATCCTTGATCGAACTGGGTTCTGAAGTCAACATTCGCAAAAAGTGAATAGTTACTTCCGGGTTCGTTGAGATCGTAAAGAAAACGATTCTGAACGGAAAGACGGTCATCTATTTTACGCGTTCCCTGATCCTCTATTCTTGTTTTGCCGTAACGTGTCGTCAATTGAAACCCATAGGCCGTCTGACCTTCGCGGTATTTGGTACTGAAGGTAGAATTGCCCAAAACACTTATATTATTAACCCCACCCTGCGACCAGTTAGAATAAGATGCCTGTGATCCGTTAAGACCCGCCACCCAATTATATGTCCAGCCATCAAGACTGTCACTCAAACTAATAGCGTCCTGAGCATAAACATGAGTTGCTATAAAAATCAGAATAGTTAGTAAAGCTGCTACTTTTTTCATTTCTCTCAAGATTTTTTACTTAATATTATCTTCGCTTTCAAATGGCGAGATTAACGTGCAGGTGCTTTACACATTGATCAATTTATAATGTAAGGATAACATTCCTTCATTCACACGTTACAAACAAGTAATAAAACAATTTAATCTTTCCATGATACAGGAGCAGCCTGTTACCTTTCTTCCCAAAGAATTAATTCATACTTGTTTCTCTACCAGTGTCTATCTATATAGAAAAATTGAGTTCTAATTAACGAAATGAACAAATGATACACTCAAGTACATTTTGGCGGACGATTATTTCGGGTTTCATCGCTACTTTTGTTATGTCGATGGTTGCTTTTCTCTCGGGCGGCTTTGGGCTGCCGGTTATCGATGTTGGACATATCTTACAAGAGATCTTCAACCATATTCACGAACACGATCCCTATACGATCGTGTGGGGAAATGCAGCTTGTTATACAGGTGGCCTACTGCTGGCATTAATATGGGTTGTATTTTTGGACAAATATATTCCGGGCAACTGGTTTGTTCAGGGGATCATTTATGGAGTCATCATTTCGGTTGCCGCCGCACTAGTAATCTCCCCGGTAGTTTCTTGGGCGGGTGATGAGTCGTTTGGTATCTTCTATACAAATACTTGGTTCCCGGTACTTACCACATTGGCTGGACTGGTAATGCACCTGGCATACGGTATCGTTCTTACCCTGTCTCTGGAATACTCCGGCGTATATAGTCCTGAATCAAAATAAATAATGAAAAAAACACCTGTTGCTTTTTATATCTAGCTAAAAATTCTGTCCTCCATCCATAACTGCCGAGTGATAACAGAAAAATCTGAATCTTTTCTGCTATCGTTCTATCTTTAAAATACAGATGAAGCAAAAGGAGATCTTATGAAGAGAATTCGAAGATATTCTGTCAATTTTAATTTATTACCAGCATACCTTTTGAAAATTTCCTCGATTTCTTGGTTTATTATGCTTTTTATCATTTTAAGCCTGCTCTTTTCTACATGTACCAGTCTCGGACCGGATTCCGACAATCAAGAAAAAAACATGGAGGAGTTTCCCTGGCCCAAAGAGTACTACAGCGGTGTATGGGCTAATGCGCCCAATAATGTTTTTGTGGTTGGATCAAACGGTACTATTGCACACTATGATGGGTCCGACTGGGATGTAATGGAAAGCGGTGTTACCGAAGATTTACTGGACGTCTGGGGTACTTCCTCGGATAACGTTATTGCTGTAGGTGAGGTCGGAAATATTTTGCATTATGATGGATCGGGATGGAGTAAAATGGAGAGCCCGGCAATAAAGCACCTGAATGCTGTATGGGGAAGTACAAACAATAATATTTTCATCGCAAAGTCTAATGGAACCATTTTACATTACAACGGCACGAAATGGCAAGAAATGACAACTCCGGAAACGCAGCAACTGAATAGCATCTGGGGCAGTTCAGAAAATAATGTATTTGCCGTTGGTACCGGCGGATCGATTTTGCAGTACGATGGCAACAGTTGGGAAACAATAGCAAGTAATAAACCTCCTCTTTTTAATGTGTGGGGAACGTCCGGTGATAATGTTTTCGCCACTGGATCGGGGGGCACTATACTTCATTACAACGGCGCCGAATGGAAAGCAGTAAAAAGTCCAACCGATAAAGGCATTTACGGCATGTGGGGAGACACTGAAGATAATATTTATGCTGTCGGTGTTGGTGGCATGATTATTCATTACGATGGATCAAGCTGGAAAGAGGGTAGCAGCCTGGTCCTTGAAAATCTTATGGATATTTGGGGAGTGCGGGATAAGCTATATATCGTTGGCGGATTGGGAACGATCCTGAGTCTGGACAGATAGCATATTTTCTGTTGCTGGTATTTTCATCGGAAAATTTCTTTTCTAATCATTGTGGAGTAAGAGACAAAGATCAGCCTCTTTCTCAAAATCAGCACTTCATGTCACACTTTTGATCTCGCTTTCGTCTTATATTGTTAACCCAAATCAAAAGATAATGTCATGGAAACAACGAAAGCATCTGCCGAAAAAAATACAGGCACTTCACCCAGAATTGAACCCATAGAGAATCCCAAAAGCATTAAGCTCAAGCTTACATACTGGTATACCAAAAAGAAAATGGGCAAAGTAATCACGCCCATAAAAGTAGTACAAGCTCGAATGCCCGAAACGCTCTCACTATCCCAAAAGTTGGTGAACATCGAAGAAAATCTTTCACTCCCCAAAGAGCTGGCTTTTTATATCAAGAGTTATATAGCTACCTTGAATGGCTGCTCGTTCTGTGTCGATATTGCAAAAGCAAGTGCTGATGGCGAAACCGACCTCCAAAACTACAGCGAGCTAGTAAGATATGAATCGTCAGAGAATTTTACTGAGGCAGAAAAGGCAGCACTTCGATATGTTGAACAGGCAACGATCGAAAAAGAAGTTACCGATGAAATATTTGAAAATTTACAGCAGTATTACAGCGACAAAGAAATTGTCGAGATCACATGGCTAAATGCGGTGGAAAACTATTATAATCTTATCAACCGTCCGTTGCATATTTCATCGGATGAATTATGTGAGATATAAACGATGGACCACAAAACGAAAATATTTAGCCGGCACCGTACTGAGCTTATAAATATTGCTTATGGTATGCTGGGAAATCTGTCCGATGCACAGGATATTGTACAGGATGCTTACCTGAAATGGGATAACGTACTGCTCGAAGAGGTCCAGAATCCCGAAAGCTATCTGAAAACAATAGTCTCACGATTGTGTATCGATCATTATCGTTCAGCCCGAGAGCAGCGAGAAGAATATTTCGGTCCTTGGCTGCCACAACCTGGTTGTTGAATCTGATATTCAGATGCCGGACACAAAGATAGAACTTAATGACAGGCTGACGGTTGCTCTGCTCCATATCCTGGAAAACTTATCGCCCGACCAGCGAGCTATATATCTTCTGCATGATGTCTTTGATTATCCGTTTTCTGAAATTGCCGAACTGCTGGATAAAACATCCGCTGCATGTCGCAAGGCCGCACAACGAGCCCGGGCAAAAATCCGCGACAACAAGTTGCCAGATAATCCCTCCGTTGAAAAAGCGCAGCGAACCATTGAAAAATTTATCGATGCGCTACAATCCAGAGATATTGAGAAGTTACAGGCTATCTTAACGGATGAAGCAGTTCTCTATTCAGACGGTGGCGGAGAGGCAACAGCAGCTCCAAAGCCGATCAAAAGTGCCAAAAAGGTCAGCAAATTTTTACTTTCAATAGCTGAAAAAAATGAAGGGGTCTCTACTACATATGCATTAGTGAATAATCGTCCTGGTTTTAAAGTCTTTCTTGACAAAAAGTTCCACAGCATATGGACCTTCGACATATCGTCGGATGAAAGAATCGAAAAAATTTTTGCTGTTTTAAATCCGGCTAAACTTCCCGAGATTGATAGTGCTGAAAAATGAACAAATTAAATTTCTCTGGGTTAAATTGAATATTACCTTAAGCTGTCATTCAAAGTCCAATTCACCTTATTACTATGCAAAAAGATCTGGCACCTCCGGTAGGAATATCTCTCGATCGTTTCATTAAGATGAAGCAGGATGAATTTTCAGGCGCAACCGGTGAATTTTCGCAGATGCTGCGTGATATTGCCCTGGCAGCCCGTATCATCAACAGAGAACTCAATCACTTCGGACTGCTGGATATCAGCGGCTATACAGATACCGAAAATATCCAGGGTGAAGAGCAAAAGAAGATGGATATCATTGCAAACACCCGCTTTATCCGAGCGCTGGAAAATGGCGGAGAAATATGTGCTATAGTCTCAGAAGAAGAGGATGATATTTTTGAAGTGGACAAGGATAAAAAATATATCATTGCCCTTGATCCGCTGGATGGCTCGTCAAATATTGATGTGACGGTGTCAGTCGGAACCATCTTTTCTATTTTCGAACGTAAATCGGAGACGGGCTCCGATATCACAAGAGAGGATGTGCTGCAAAAAGGTACTGACCAGCTGGCAGCAGGATATGTAATCTACGGATCTTCAACAATGCTGGTATATACCACGGGTCAGGGAGTAAATGGTTTTACCTTTTCACCTTCTATCGGAGAGTTCTTCCTCTCTCATCCGGAGATGGAAATACCTGAAGGAATAATCTATTCTATTAACGAAAGCCTCACAAACGAGGTTGATGACCCCGTCATCAGCTATATTAACCATTGTAAAAACGAAGACTACACGCTGCGCTATACCGGATCGCTTGTTACCGATTTTCACCGCAATCTGCTGAAGGGCGGCATTTATATATATCCCGAAACAGATAATCATCCTAAGGGGAAACTCCGGCTATTGTATGAATGTAATGCATTGGCACTGCTGTGCGAACAAGCCGGCGGCATGGCTTATGACGGACAAAGACGGATCCTGGATCTGGAACCAGAGGATTTCCACCAGCGTACTCCATTGTATGTGGGATCCAAAGGAATGGTGGAAACAGCGCTTAATTATCTTAATCTGGGATAGCTATTCGATGTTGTAGACCTTCTTTGCCAACAGCTCTACCACTTCCTCCTTTTGATCACTTACTCTAAGCGCATCGGCAAGTGCAAGCAGATCGTACAACTGTTTATCATCGTCGCAGGCTTGTGGCACCGTATTGTAAAGCGGAGCAATAGCAATACCTTTAACCGAATGCTCTTCCGATGGCCAAACATATGGATCATCAATCACATAGCCTTCATCCAATACGGGCGCCGAGTAGGCGGTTGGCATACCTCTCAGAAGACGCCCTTCAACGGCCGGAAATACATATTTGAGGCCATAGACTAAAAATTCGAGCAGTTCTTCGCGACAGACAGTTCGCTTGTCGCTCTGGATGAGTCCACCGATCAGGGAGCGGTTTAAAGATTCACTGACTTCAGAGTTGCTGATCCCAAGCTGAAAAGCCAAATCCTTGTTAAACCACTTGCTTTCACCTAACGCAATGATTTTTAATAGTATTACGACGTCTTGGGGACGCATTCCTTTGTGTTCTTTCATATATAACAGAATAAGAATACCGACGATCTAATTCAAGGTTTGCAATTCGCGAAATAAAAAAATCTTGCAATATTGTCTGGCTTGAGAAAATAAAGGAGCCCTTTGACATCCTTAGCTTCGGGATTTGCTTCAAAGCAAGGTTTTTAGGTAATATAATCCTGCTCACAGCTCCAATCTCTGATCCCCTCCATTAAGAAATAATAATCCCGAAAAATTATTTGTTTTCGGTTGTTCCATTGTCTAATGATATATTTATCTTTTGAAATAACCGATTTACCATTAAAAGGAATTGAACTCACTTAAAAAGAGTTCGTAATCATCCCTTACAAAATGTAGCTGCAAGTCGTCGGCTATCGGCCACCCAATGCTAACCATTGCTGGATAGCTGAGTGTTGACAGTCTGCAGACTAACGGATACAATCCTTAAAAGGTTAAAAATAGTATTATTCATCTAAACTGATTCATGTTCTCCAGTCTCGCTTATGTGTTCATCTATCTCAAAAACAATAATCTTATTCAGCCTCCTTTTTTCTTTGCCATACGTGTGTATGGGTCAAGAAGATCAAAATTCGCAACAAACGAATATATCCAGCGATGAAAATATAAAACTGGGATTAGCGCTAAGTGGTGGGGGAGCCAAAGGTTTTGCACACATAGGAGTGCTTAAGGTATTGGAAGAAGAGGGTATCCCCGTGCATATGGTAAGTGGTACCAGCATGGGTGCAATTGTGGGATCACTTTACGCTATTGGCTATTCACCCGAAGAAATTGAAAACATTGCACTTTCGGCCGACTGGAATGTTCTCTTCAACGACAGTTATCGCATTAACCCGCAAGATATCGCCAACAGCATATCCGATAAAGCAACTTATTTGTTTACCTTTCCATTGAATGGCAGACGTCTTACGCTACCGGCCGGCCTTACCGACGGGCAAAATATTTCGATGATGCTCTATCGCCTGATGCTGCCTTACCACAATATTCAGGACTTTACTGAACTGCCCATTCCTTTTGCCTCGGTTGCCACAGATTTATCCGACGGCAAGGCACATACATTTACCACGGGATACTTGCCGAATGCTGTGCGTGCCAGCAGTGCTATTCCCCCCATCTTTAAGCCGATAAAAATAAACAACCAAACTTTCATTGACGGCGGAGTGGCCCGAAATATACCTGTAGAAGATGTGAAAAAACTGGGAGCTGACTTCGTTATTGCCTCCGATGCCGGCGAACCTGTAAAACCATTAGACAGTCTCAATACTTTTGTGGATATATTATATCAGTCTGTAGGTTTTCATCAGCAAGAATCTGACATCAGGCAGCGAGAGCAGACTGATCTTTATATTCGTCCCAACATCGCAGATTTTTCCTCCTTCAGCTACAGTCGGGTCCGGTCAATAATTGAACGCGGTGAAGAAGCAGCCCGACAAATTATGCCGAAGCTGAAAGAACAACTTTCTAACCACAGAGTAGCTCCTCCCTCGTTTAAGCCGATCAAATCTGCTGAAAGTGACACTTTGTTTATCACAGATGTGAGGCTGGCAAATATTAGCGGAACACTTGAAAAACAAGCGAATGTCGCTCTCGATATCCGAACACCGGCCCTGTTAACCCTCAGTGATATCGAACGAAAAGTAAATCGCCTCTATAGTTCGGGATTATTTAGCCAAATTTCGTACCGGCTCCAAGACAATTCCGGCTCCAGTAGTAAATCATTACTACTGGAATTTCAAGAAAAGCAGCAGGAATATGCGGGCTTTAGCATGCGATATGACAGCCAGTATAAGGCATCATTACTGTTTGAGGGGTCTATAACCAATAATTTGGCTGAAGGAGACCGTTTTACCATGCGGCTGCGGGCGGGTGAAATCCTCGAACTCAGTTCCAGGTACAGTATTCCTTTTACACTGGCTCCGCTTTCGAAGATTAATATGGGAATCGACTTTCAGCGTTCTCCGATCGATTTTTACAGTTTAAATCAAGCAGTGTCAACTATTGATGTTGAAAAACTTACGTTCCGTTCTTCGGCATCGGTTAGGATTTTAGAACGTACCGATTTTGAGGCTGGTGTTGAAGCGGAACTCTATAATCTTAATCAAGCTGTAGGCAATACTTTGGTATTGGGTAATACTCGATTTTTACTCAATCCCTATGGCAAGATTAGTTTTAGCTCATTAAACCGACCGTACTTTCCCACCCGTGGTCAAACTTTAAATTTTAAAGCTCTTATCTCGGATCGTCTTTGGGGCGGACTGTCCAATTTCACACAGGCTACGGGAAAATGGAGAGCAACATTCCCAATTATTAAAGATCTGAATTTCAACAACCAACTATTTGCGGGATATACGTCCGGTGAAGAAATTCCATTGCACTATCATTATTATCTGGGCGGACTAACTCAAAATCCGATTTTTGATATGCGCCAGTATCCATTTATGGGGCATTCGGCTCAAGAACTGCGTACTATGAATGTAATGGGTTGGGGTTCAGAATTACAATTCAGGGTTAATAAAAATATATATTTGTCTGGAGGAATGAATATAGCTCACCTGGCAGATAAGTGGACATTCAATCTGGATCGAGAGCGGATGAAATATGGCTACTCGCTGTCACTGGGCGCTACAACAATCATCGGACCGATAGAAATGGAATTGTCCACACCGGATTTTTTCGAAGATTATGCTGTAAAAATCAATGTTGGTTATTATTTTTAGTGTTAGTATTAGCTAGTAACCTCATCGATAAATAATTGTATGAGTTAACAAGAATTCGCAACGTTTCTAACGAAATATGCTGATATGCGTTTGGTCATGAGCATATTATTCATTGTTTGTACGTGTATCGGAGTGAATGCACAGAATTTGCATGTCCATATTCCAGAAGTTGAAGAACAAGGCAATTTTGTTCTGGAGGTTACAAATCAGTTTCCCTGCCCAATCACCTTGACGGTTAAATCATCGGTGCTCGATACAACTTTCCAGGAGTTTATCCCCAAAAATGAAAAGCGGACACTATTTTCCTGGAATGACCCGCCGAAAGTACTGGTCGAAAATTTTGATCAAATATTCGAATACGATTTTATATTGGGAGATCCTGATGTCGTCCACGATGACAGATATCAGTATCAACTTCCTTTTCCTAAAGGGGAAGCGTATGAATTAGTTCAAGGGAATAAATCAGATTTTACCCATAACGAAGATATATCCAGATATGCATTCGATTTTGCTATGCCTGTCGGTAGCTTTGTTTCTGCGGCACGGGGTGGCGTAGTCGGTTATGTAATTGATAAGTATAGTGAGCGTGGCAGTGATGCAAGCATGAAAGAAAAAACAAATCGCGTTTTAATTTGCCATGACGACGGGACAGTTGCAGTTTATGCTCACCTGAAGAAAGATGGAGCTTTTGTAGAAGTTGGAGATATTGTTTATGCCGGACAGGTCATCGGCTTAAGCGGCAATACCGGGTATTCTAATTTTCCCCACTTACATTTCGCAGTTTTAAAAGGTGATAAATCAATACCTATCCGTTTTCGCAACGAATATACCATTCTATATGAAGGTTTAATTTACGAGCACAAATAAATTACGGAAATAGATCGAACTGACTTGCCGCAGACAGTAATTGACAGAATAAAATAAAGGAGTAATATCACCAGCGCGGGAATTAATTCCCGCGCTAACTATTATTTCATCGTGAATGCCATACTTTTACCCACGGATGAATCCATGGGTTAAGAGTTTCACTTAAAAAGCTCACTTCAAGTGAGCTTCCTGTTTTTCTACTTCTTAGCCTGATGATTCATTTTTCAGGCTTCATGCCACAACATAACCTAAGCTCTTGGGTTAGAATGCAATCGTTGGAAGTAGAGCTTCCTCATCAATAATAAATAAAACCCTGAGGATCCGCAGATCCTCAGGGTCAGGTGTTATTAACGATGTTAATTAATTGCTCCGGTAATTCTTTTCCGGCTTCGGCTTATTGTCCAGGATTTCTTCAATTCGCTCCATAATATCCGGAGTCATTTGATCAACCACATCAATAGCCTTCATATTTTGTTTTACCTGCTCTACTTTAGAGGCACCGGTAATAACGGTGCTTACGTTATCATTTTTGAGACACCAGGCAATAGCAAACTGGGGCATCGGTATGCCGGCATCATTGGCAACCTCTGACAGCTTCTGAACTTTTTCCAGCTTCTGTCTGCCCTTTTCGGATTCCAGTAGCTTTTCCCGAAGCCAGTCGTATTTTTCCATTGATAGGCGGCTTCCTTCCGGTACGCCCTCATTGTATTTACCCGTCAGCAAACCACTGGCAAGCGGGCTCCAAATTGTTGTACCCAAGCCAATTTCATCATAAAGCCGTGCAAATTCACTTTCTACTTTTTCCCGCCGAAACATATTATACTGTGGCTGGTCCATCAGTGGAGGACGCAAATTGTTCTGTCGTGCAAAGTCATATGCCTGCCGAATCTGCTTTGCTGTCCATTCGCTGGTGCCCCAATACAAGGCTTTTCCCTCATTTATCATTTGATTCATAGCCCAAACCGTCTCCTCAGTCGGGGTAAATTTATCTGGACGATGGCAAAAAACTAAATCAACATAATCGGTTTGTAAGCGCCTCAAAGCCCCCTCAGTACCTTCTTTGATATGTTTAAACGACAATCCCTGGTCGTTGGGACCTGAACCGCCCCAGAATATTTTTGTCGAAAGCACCAGATCTGAACGTCTCCATCCGGCATCTTTTATAATTTCGCCCATCATAATTTCAGCTTTCCCTTCGGCATAGGCCTCGGCGTTATCAAAAAAGTTAACTCCGACATTATATGCCTCTTTCATTGTTTCATACGCTACATCCTTATCAACTTGATCACCAAAAGTTACCCATGCACCAAACGAAAGTGCTGATACTTTGAGTCCTGACCTGCCTAAAAATCGATATTCCATTGTAGTAATTATTTTTAATTAGAGAATTGTTAATACTTAAATAAATTTGTTAATCCTTTTCACATAAATTGACTTAATCAACTTTGCCAAGTAGTAAAGTGTTTGATGTTGTCTGTTTAATAAAAATCAGATCATCATCGTTTCTTGCAAAACACTTAGTATGGATTCTTTCGACTTCACAAATGTTAATGTTCTAAAGCTTATTCCAACAAGACGAATGCAAATAGCTTTAAATCAGATTTTCATTTGATCTAATACAATCGTTTATTTTCATCGAACAGAGTTTGTGGTTATAAGCTTTAAAGGCCGAATCAACATATTTCTATACTCTCAAATATGCATGAATACCAAGCGTCCATACAATGGCGGCAAACAGAGGGTAATTTTGTCGATGGCAAATATTCAAGAAAACATACATGGATTTTTGACGGCAATTTGAGAATTCCGGCTTCAGCTTCCCCTCAAATCGTTAATGAACCTTTTTCTGATCCAGACGCCATAGATCCCGAAGAGGCTTTTGTAGCCTCTCTTGCCAGTTGCCATATGCTTTGGTTCTTATCTCTTGCGGCTAAAAGAAATTTTATAGTCATAAATTATGAGGATACTGCACAAGGATTAATGGAGAAAAACAGCGAGGGGAATTTGGCTATCACAAAAGTTATATTACAGCCACTTGTCACCTTCAATAATGATGATAATATCAACCAACAAGTTATAGAAAAAGTGCATGAACAAGCTCATCAACAGTGTTTTATTGCAAATTCGGTAAAGTCCAACATTATTATTGATAGCCAGTTTAAAATTTCGCAAGCAAAAGATTGAATCATTTCAACATCATTCTAACAATCATTAACAATTAACAGTCGATATCATGGCAAACAGCGAAACCGTAGAAGAATATTTGGAATCTCTACCGGAATATCGCCGGGAAACTATTGAGGAAATAAGGAATCTTATTCTTGAAAATCTGCCCGATGGTTATGAAGAGACAATCAACTGGGGCATGATCAGTTATGAAATTCCGTTGGAAAAATATCCAGATACGTATAATAATCAACCGCTTAGCTATTTGGGACTTGCAGCCCAGGAAAACCATAACTCACTGTATCTGATGCCGGTTTATCAGGATGAAGAGTTACAAGATTGGCTGGAAGAACAGTTCGAAAAAGCCAACAAAAAAATGGATATGGGACGATCTTGCCTGCGTTTTCACAACGTTAATGATCTACCACTGGATGCCATAGCAAAAATTGTAAGCCATCAGACGCCCGACGAATTTATTGAGACTTATGAGGAGACGAGGAAGTGATGAATGGTGAATTTCGAATCTTGAGTAGAAATGACAGGTGGTAAAGGAATCTATCCGCTAACTTTTGGGTTATAAGATTGAACCATAAATACACTTAATGGTTGTTATGAAGCGATTAACAATACCTTTATCAGCTTTTATATTTATAAGCTTTATATCTCTTTCATCCTTATATGCTCAACAACCTAATAAAACTAATACTATGAGCTCATCTAACTTGGAAGAGGCGACATTCGGTGCCGGATGCTTTTGGTGTGTAGAAGCCATTTTTGAAGAAGTAAAAGGTGTTAAGTCTGTAGTAGCCGGTTATGCGGGCGGAGAAATTGAGAACCCCACCTACAAGCAAGTTGCTTCCGGAACTACCGAGCACGCCGAAGTCACCCGCATTACTTTTGATCCGTCGGTTGTTTCTTATGAACAGCTGCTGGAAGTTTTCTGGCATACACATAATCCCACTACTAAAAACCGACAGGGAGCCGATGTAGGGCCACAGTATCGGTCAGTAATTTTTTATCACAATGAAAAACAAAAAGAGATAGCGGAACAATCGCTTGCTAAAACAGACGATTCGGATCTTTGGGAAGATCCTATTGTTACTGAAATTGAGCCGATATCCAACTATTCAAAGGCTGAAGATTACCACCAAAACTATTATGAAAATAATCCTAATGCCGGCTACTGCACCGTAGTGATCGCTCCGAAACTGAAAAAGTTCCGCAAAGACTTCTCGCACATGCTAAAAGATGAGGTGGAATCACGATAAGCTTTGCTCCTGTCTCTGCGAGCTCGATTAGAAATCAGCAAATTTAGAAGCCGATCCTTTACTCATATCGCTAATATCAAAAGTGATATTAATGTACGTTCCATTATCTGAACCTATCTCCCAATCAGCATCAAGCTGCTGAGCAAAGTTTTGGATAAGGGTCATACCCAGACTTTCTATCTCATCCGACGAAAAATCTTCGGGCAATCCCCGGCCGTCATCTCTCAGGTGTGCCTGAATTAGGTTATCATTTTCTTTCAGATAAATTTCAATAGTTCCCTCTTCTCCTTTCGTAAATGCGTGCTTGAACGAGTTTGTTACCACCTCATTAACTAATAAAGCAAAAGGCACAGCCTTGTTGATACTCAATTTTATATCCTCAATATCAATATGAACATCGATTTCTTTATTTGAACCTATGGTATTACGAATAGTCTCTACCAGTTCACTGATATATGATTGACAAGAGATGCGCGCCAAATTCCGTGAGTTGTAAAGTTTTTCGTGGATCAGCGCCATTGTTTGTATACGATTTTCACTCTCCTTCAGTGTTTCTTGAATTACAGGATCATCGGTTTCATAAACCTGTAGCTGTAAAAGACCTGACACTACAGCCAGATTATTTTTAACACGATGGTGAATCTCCTGCAACAGTACATGCTTTTCTTTAAGTGAAGTGTATATTTCTTCCTCATACTTTTTCTGTTCCGTAATATCGATATACATACCAAAACCGGCCAACGGTTCTCCATCCACAAATACGGGTATACCGGCAACAAAAACATCGATCAGCGTGCCTCCTTTGGTTATTCTTCGGGCCTCTTTCTGAAAGCTGTCCATCGCCGACTGTTTATCCTCCGACATTTTCGGCACCTCTTCATATTCTTCTTCCGGAACAATAAGCTCATCGATATCTTTTCCTTTGATTTCTTCCTCTGTATATCCAAAAAGATCCTCAAAACTTTTATTGACGTTTTGAACTTTATTGTCTGGGCTTATCATCGCAATGGCTGCCGGTGCATTTAAAAATAGGTTTCGGAACAGTTCTTCGTTCTTCTTGAGTTTTTCCCGGGCTTCAATTCGATCAGAAATATCATGTCCCACACCGGTAATGTATCTTTTACCGTCATGTTCAATCAACCTGGCTGTCAACAAATAGGGGATCTCTTCTCCCGTTTTTGTTGTAATTTTAGCCTCCAGCATGTTATATCCTTTTTCAAAAGCTTCCTCGATACCCTCTTTTATCTTCTTTAATTCTTTGCCGGTATAAAAATCTTCCGGCTTCATGTTCTTAATTTCATGCTCCTCGTATCCCAGTTCTTTCTCAAAATTGCTATTCCATTGTATATAGTTACCGCTCTCATCCACAGTATAAAAGATACCGGGTAAACTCTGGATTAACCCTTCATTGAATTGTTTTTCTTGCTTTAGGGCCTTTTGGATCTTTTTCTGTTGCGTGATATCTATACCCACGCAAAGAAAATATTCTTTTTGTCCCAGCTCGATATTATACCCATTCCAGAAATAAGGAATTTCGTCACCCTCTTTCGTACGAAGGAGCAGCTCAACCCCTTGTCCATCTTCTTCCAGGGCCTGTTGCGTAGCTTTTTCAAGTCGTTTATGATCTTTGGGTACAATCAAATCAAAAGCATCCTTTTCTTTTAATTCATCTGCATTATAACCTGTGTAATGCTTTGCATTTTCATTCCACTGTACAAAGTTTAACTCTTCATCCATCAACAGATAGATACTCGGCAAGCTATCCAAAATCGCTTTTGTATAATTTCGCTGCTCTACCAGCGATTGCTCTATAGACTTCCGTTTTTCGAAGGCGGCAATGAGTCTCGAAGTGGTCTCGAGAAGTGATACTTCCTCCTCTTTCCAAACTCTTTTATTCTTGGTATCTGAAAAGCCAATATAGCCCTCCCATGCGTCATCTATCACAACAGGGATGAGCAAAATAGATTTAACCTGCTGTTTTTTTAACATTGACTGCTCTGGCTCTGGCAGTTCATCTATCTTTGCCTGTACTTTTTCCAACGAAGATAATTTGTCGTACAACCATGGAATATCAGAATATTTAAATTCTCGCTCGTCCAAATCCTCCACTACTGTAGAAACTCCTTCGGCTGTCACCTCCATCATGGGGGCTAAATACAGCTCTTCCTCAATCTCTTTGTTATTGTATAAAAAGATGCGATCTGCCTCCGTAACTCTCTGTAGGATCTTCAGGCTTTTCTGCAAGGCCTCAGAAGAATGGCTCTCGAGTAAAAGTTCAGAAATTCTGGAAATTACCTTTTCATAATCTAGTCTCTTTTGCAGCTTTTCTTCTGTTTTTTTACGCAGCGAAATCTCCTGCCTGAGTTCTTCTGTCTTATTTTCCTGCAACTTAATTTCGGCTTTCTTACGCTCTGTTATATCAATAGCAGACCCATAAATCAGGGGATCTCCATCTCTGGCATCTTCAATGAATTTTATTTCATCACGCAACCAGATATATGAATTTTCTCTGGTTTTAAATCGATACTCGTTTATTGCATCTCCTCTTTCTCTGATGATCCGCTGAAAATTCTGATCCACATAATCTATATCATCAGGGTGAATTCGGGTAGACCAACCATTTTTATTCTCCAAAAAATAGGAAGGGTTAAAACCAAGAATATCTGTACAATTCTCGCTGACTGACAGTAAAGGATATTCAGCAGTGGCAGCACAACTAAATAAAATAACTGTTCCACTGCTAAAAAACTCTTCCACATTGTTGGGAAAGAATGTCCCCATTTTTTTACCCCTTAAGTGGTACCCTTGCTCAACTGTTACTTTATCAATCAGTAATTTTTATAAGTCAAAAACATACATATCCGATAGTCAAAAACCAACTTGCTATTCATAACTCCAACGGTAATGAAGAATCAAGCTGATCCAGGATCGATATTCTAATCTTAACACATCATAAATGCTACAAATATCAAGCTAAAAAAATAAGGTTATACAAAGTTTTTGCGCCTGGAATTTATTGAAAAACTATTCACTAATATTATTAAATTTGGGGCAGACAAACGAATAAGCTTTTTTTATAGTTACAAAAACTGAACAATTGTTAATAAAATCTCTCACCAATCATGAAGAGACTATCATTACTATTTAGTAAAATTTCGTTGTTTGCGTTGGCATTTTGTTGTATCGGCACGTTGGCATTTGCTCAAGAGCGGGGAAATGATGAGCCGCGGGTAAGTCCCAATGCCTCCGTTAGCCAAACAATAGGAACCACTAAGGTATCTATCACTTACGGTCGTCCAGCTGTCAGAGACCGGGAAATTTTTGGAGCGCTGGAAGCTTTTGGAGAAATTTGGAGGACAGGCGCCAACGAATCGACAGCTATCACCTTTTCAGATGATGTAGAAATTGAAGGTGAGGAAGTAGAAGCAGGAACATATTCGCTATATACCATTCCCCGTGAAGATGAGTGGACTATCATATTAAATTCAAAACTTTCATGGGGCACTCAGTACGATAAAAGCGAAGATGTGCTTCGCGTAAATGTAGAGCCTACTACAGCTGAGCATATGGAACAATTTATGATATATTTTGAAGATGTCACTGAAAACTCTGCCGAATGTGTCATACATTGGGATGAAACCAAAGTCCCATTCACTATTAGCGTATAACAGATTATCTTAGATTCTCAACCTAATACAAATGAATCCCATGATGGTACGCTACCCCATCATGGGCTTCTTCTGTTATTCGTTTTCTTTTGGGGCGCCAACTTTATTCTGGCCGAAATTGCCTTAAAAGAAATGTCGCCTATCTCATTCAGTGTATCCCGGTTTGCAATGGGAGGATTTGCCATGCTTCTGGTCATGTACATGCAATACCGGGCAGAAGTTAACAGCAGTGGAAATACTTCTTTCCTTCCCAATGTCAAAAAGAAGGACTGGCCCCGATTACTGCTTGTTTCCGTCATAGGAGCTACGCTGGCTCCATGGCTCGGCATCGAAGGACTGGGGCTTACCCATGGGGCCCGCGCTTCGCTTTGGCTGGCATTGGGACCGGCTGTAAGTACTGCTTTCGGATATCTTTTTAGTACTGAACGTATGGGTGTATATGGATATATCGGCGTTATTTTGGCTGGAATGGGAACAGTTATACTGGCCTGGGACGGTATTCAGCCCGGACAAGGATACTGGTTTGGCGATCTCATCCTTATTGTGGCGTTGGTTTTGACAGTTATCGAACTTCATCTTATAAAACCTCTGGCTCGTGAATATGGATCTGTGCCAGTAGTTGCTTTACGAACGGCTATCGGCGGATCACTGTACCTCCTCATAGCATCTCCGGCACTGGTAGAGGTTACCTGGCTTTCGCTGGGATTGTGGACATGGATCGCAATATTAGCGGGTGGAGCTATTGGCGTGGGCGTGGGCCAATGGGTAAAAGTGCGAGCATTAAAAACACTCGGTCCCACTCAAGTAATTTTATACGGAAATATGGTGCCTATTGCGGCTCTTCTTATAGCATGGCTCAGCATTGGAGAAAATCCCTCACTCATGGAAATCATCTCTGCGGTGTTTATCATTGCCGGTGCAATACTTATCCAAATTATTGATGATAAAGCAGGAGCTATCCACCCTGAAGACAAGCTTCAAAAAGAAAAGGAACTCTCTTTTTTCGCTACCACCAAGCAGGAGAATTGAAATAAAGCCTTGTATTAGCTCGGGTTGACTGAGCTTTGAAGCAAGCCTTTCTATAATGCGCAAAGGTTGTTCAGTTCGATATTTGCAGTCTTGTTCTTGCCAAGCGTGGACGCTTGGCAGAGCGATATGTAAGACAACCTTTTTCTGCCTGACAGAGCCCAATAAAATACTTGGAAAAGCAAAAATAGATGTGATTCCCCAGTATTAAATTACTTTGTGTTTTTAGCTGCTTCAAGCGTCCATGCTTGAAGCATGAAACAAATAAAAAAAGGACGAGCCCGAAGGCCCGTCCCCCACTAAATCAAACATATCTATCTAAGGAATCAACGAAAGCTGCAATTAAAAATTGTATCCCTTAGAGTAAATGAATTTAGAACTTGTATGTCATCGATAAAAACAAATTACGATCGGCATTTACAAAATATCCCGGCGCATCGTTAACGCCATCCAAATCTGTATCAACCGGGGCGCCACTGGAATAGTAAACATCATCCGTCAAATTATTGATCTCCAGCCGTAACGAAACACTTTCTGTCTCATAACTCACCGAAGCATCCATTACAAAGTAAGAAGGTAAAATCATTTGCGGATCATTGGTTAACTCCAGAAATGATTCACTAACATACTTACCGGAAAGACCAGCAGTGAGATTATTCAACAGAGAAAATTTGATATCGTTGTTTACAATCCACTCCGGACTTAAAGTAGGTGTATTATTGGTGTATGTATCTCCCGCACCGGTTGTAAATGAATCAATTTCACTTTGCATATATGTTAGATTTCCCCCGAAGGAAAGGAAATCAACCGGAAGATAATTCCATTGAACTTCTACTCCTGTTCTGTAGCTGTCAGGAATGTTTCTTCGTTCCTGAACTCCAAAACCTATTACCTCACCGATCGGGGCAATTTCATCCTTGAAGTCCATATAAAAATAATTGGCGCTGATCGACAGGTTCTGGGTATTATATTTCAACCCTGCTTCATAATCATTTACATATTCCGGATTAAAATTATCCGCACGAGCCTGATCATAATTCGCCGTCCCCAGAGTAAATCCACCAAAAATATCTATCCGGGTAGGTTCTCTTCCCATTCGACCCGCCGAGGCATAGGCAGTCATATTCTCATTTACCTCATAGCTGACACCCACTTTGGGATTAATGAAGGTCCATTCTTTCACAAGATCTCCTTCAGGTGGAATACCGATGTAATCGTAGTCCGGCTGGATGGTTAATCTGTTGGTGCGAATTTGAAGATCACCATAGATCTTCCACTCGTTGTACATCCATTCTGCCTTACCAAACCAGCTGAACTCTTTTTTATCGGAAGTCTCATAGTAGTAGGGATTTTCAAAATCCGGAGCAAATGACTCTTCATTGACCCGGTTAAAGATATATCCGTGGATTCCTGAACTTATCTCCCAATTGTCCGACTCCCAAAAACCATTGACCATTATTCCATAATGATCATTGTAGAGCGGAAAGTTGATTTGCTGCTGGTTTTCGTCCTCATCAAGATAGGTGTACAGATAATCCCCACCAGCTCCTCCATAATACAAGGAAGCATTGGTTGAAAACTGATCGCTGAAAATGTGCGTGTGCTGTAGCTGCACCAGCCGCTGACCAAAATCATCCTTATCGTTTTCATTCAGGTAATTTGTCCGTGGATCATCTTCAATATCACTCTCCGCAACGGCCTCGTATCCCAGACCATTCTTTGATCCCGCATCAAAAGCATTAATCTTGATCAGATCATTTTCTCCAAAGTATCCGCCGGAAAAGAAAAACGAACGGGCATTCGTATGTGTGTTATAGCGATAGCCATCCGAAAAAATACGACTGTAGCTTCCGTAGAAAGACCATTTGTCATTAATCATTCCAGATGACAAGCTCGTATTCATTCGATAAGTGTTAAACGAGCCAAGGCCAAGCTCAACCTGTCCGCCCTGTTCTCGATCTTCAATGTTAACTGACTCAAAATTAATCGACCCGGCATAGGATGCCACACCGTTACTGCTGGTGCCAACTCCACGCTGCACCTGTACGGACTCGAAACTATTACTGATATCCGTAAAGTTTGAGAAGAATACACCATGATCGATCATATCATTGAGCGGCACTCCATTCAATGTCATGTTAATCCGTTCTTGCGTGATTCCACGTAAACGCATGCTACCGTAATTGGCCAGCTTAGTTCCTGATTCTGAGTAGGAAAAAATCGCCGGTGTCAGATCTTCCAAATAGAAGGTGGGTTGCTCTCCATTATAAACCTGCTCCAGTTTGGCTCTGCTAACATTGCTTTGTGCCACAGGGTCGTCTTCTTCTGCGCGCACACCTTGTATAATTATCCCCTCTAGGTTCAATGTGGGATTTAAATACACCGTTAGACTTTCCGCAGGCTCAACTTCTTTTGTCTCAAAGCCCACATAGCTGATCGTCAATGTTTCAATATCTGACGGTATTTCCAGTGTAAAAGTACCGTCAGAACTGGTTACCGCTCCCTTTGTATCAGAAGCATAAACATTGGCATTAGCCAGCGGTTCTTCGGTTTCTGCATTATAGACAGTACCGGTAACTGTTTGTGTTTGAGCAATAAGTGTAGTACTCATCGCAAGTAGAAAGCACAGAAGTGATGTACTTCGTAATAGGTTATAAAACATAAGTTCCTCCGTCTTATTAGGTTCATAAGAGCGGGAGATGAACTTGCAAGAAATGCTGATCAATCCGGCAGCATGATATAACTTTCTAATAATACTGCCTTGGTTTCCCTACGCCAGTGTTATCCGGTTCAGGTTCTCAGGGTATGATCTCAGCCTGCTATTGCAAGCACCCCCAACCTTTGGGTGATTTTTGTTCGCCTTAAGATAAGGGAAGAAAAGTGAGCTTCAAAAAAGATTGCATAAATAGAACACAGATGAAACGAATAGTCAGAACAAAATCTACGATTCCCACCGACAGTTTTTTGGTTCATTTTTTGCTGACAAAAAATGAACAGAACTAAGAATTTGCAGCACGTAATAAATAGAATTAAACGGATCATTTATTGGCTCGAAGGAATAGTACAATCTTTATTTACTGTTTATCCAAAGGTGATCAATAAAAAAATTAAATGCTCTACACAGACACTCGAGTCATTTGAAACAAAATATATATACGTTCCGCACCAGAGGTACGGAACGAGATGAAACTTGACCACTAGTGAGCCTCGATCAATCCAATAACCATTAACAGATAAATAACACCCTGTGGAAATTCGCTAAATCCTCGCCTCATCCGCGTTTCATGCCTACTGTCCTACCATAAATACCGCATTGCCAAACAGCAATTTTCCATTATGCCAGAACGCCCGAAACAACGGATTATCGACCATGTATACCACCGATCCACTGCCAATATTCTGCACGCCAAAAGTAAGTGTATTTTCCAGCTGTTCCTTGGCTTTATATCCAACAAAACCGCTCATATGGGCATCTTCTTCTGCAACACCCACATTCCAGCCGTTGTTGAGATAGGCATAAGCGTCGGAGTTCAGCTTCAGGGAAAAATAATCCTGATCATAGCCGAACGCTAACGGATGAGTATTATCCATGGTGATCTTAAAAATGGACCCGGAGTTAAAATCCGAAATACTTTCGCGCTGACGCTCGCCATAAACTTCCAACTGCTCGTTTGAAGCTGTTCCTGCCTCAACCTCTTCCTTACCTTCTTCATCTTCATTTTTTGAGCGCAGGTCAAACCCCTCTTTCCCGGCTAAAAAACTATTTCCTCCCTGTACTGCAATTAATTTTCCGCCGTCCGAAACCCAATCGCGAAGCTTATCGCTGCTGATATCGCTGCCATAAAAATTTGACGGCAAAACCAGCACATCGTAATCATGCAAATCAATATCATCAAAATAGTCAACGTTAATCATCGTCACCGGATAGTCAATCTGCTTATCAAAATAGTGCCAAATTTCGCCGACCCGATACGAGCTGGTTCCTTCGCCAGACAGCAGGGCTACCCGCGGCTTTTCCAGGTATCGCACCGACGAAGAGCCAAAATCACTTCCCGAATCCACAAATCCTGTGCCTACCGGATCTACTTGCTGATTGTATTCTGTAGCAATTTTCTGAACTTTGGCGTCAAATTTATCTCCCAGTCGCTCATTATCACTTCGTGTAATGATAAGCGTGCCGGAGTCATAATCCCGCCCCTCAATTTCAAAAGCAGTTTCCGCAAATCGCACGTTGATATCCTCTTTGAGCAGAGACGACAACAACTGAACGTCTGTCCAATCATTCCACTCCGCAAGATAAGCATAGGGACTTTCATCGGATGAATTATCAACTTCTTTTTCCGGCGCCGAGACAGATTCCATCTCCAATCGCTCCGGGATCGCATATCCATCAACCCCAAAGGCATAATGCTGTTCCCATGAGGTTATGTCATACGTAACTGAATCAGCAAGTTCCGGACGTGGTTCAAACAGCACGCGCGCCAAAACACCCTTCGGCTGATATGCGCTCACTAAATAATCGCCCTCATCAACCTGCACGCGTCCATTTTCGCCGGTGCGATAATCATATCCTTTTATACTTTGTGATTCGGTTGCCTGCCCGTATTCCACCTGATGCTTATCCAGAAGATCCAGCAAAGCGTTTACCTTATCGGGATTATTATCGCTCTTAATCACAAATGTCTCATATTCACCCTCAGGATTATTCCGGGCGGTTTGATAGTAATCCGCAAACTCGCTCACCAATCTGCTTGCATTTTCTGAGCTTATCTCCACCGTTGAAAGTCCGGTTGTATGGTGATGGGTAAGACGATCGGTAAGTGTAAGCGTATCTCCTTCCGGTTTTTTGATTCCCAGCCCCGAATAGCCGCCACCGGCCTGTTCATACGTCATCCCGATAGCCCCGTTAAAAATGGGATACGTATCACCGTAGCTGGGATAAAAAAGATCAAATACTTCGCGGGTAAAGTAGAGCCAGTTATTTTTGTTAAAATACCGTGCGTGATTTTTTCCGATCGTGTATTGGAAATTCCGCTGCCAGTCAGTAATCGCCTTATGAAAAGGCTCGGCCGCCGGAGCAAAATAATAGGGCGACGTATAACTCTGTTCGTGAAAATCGACATGGATATGTGGCATCCACTGCTGGTATTGTTCAATACGGTGACGACTTTCTTTCTGCGTAAGCCACGCCCAGTCGCGATTCAGATCAAAATAATAGTGATTCGTACGTCCACCGGGCCACGGCTCGTGATGCTCGCGGGCATCACCGTAGGCATTGAACTCCTCGCCCACCATCTGCTTATACCAGTTTACATAACGATCGCGTCCGTCGGGATTGAGCATCGGATCCATCACAACAACCGTATTCTGCAGCCACTCTTTGGTATCCGGATTATCGGGGCGAACGAGCTCATAGATCGTTTTCATGGCGGCTTCGCTGCTGGATGTTTCATTACCATGTACGTTATAACTGAGCCAGACAATAGCAGTGCTGTCATCAGTCGGCTCGCCTTCCTGTAACCCAGTTCGCTTTAAATTATTGGTACGTATCTCATCCAGGCGCCCCATATTAGATTTACTACTTACATAGGCCAGAATAAGCTCACGCCCTTCGTTAGTAGTTCCGTACTGCCGGGCGTCCACCAAAGGCGACTCTTCGGCCACATGCCAAAAATAATCCATCACTTTGTGATGGGGTGTCCATTGTGATCCCAGCTCGTATCCCAAAAACTCCGAGGGCGATTTCTGAGCTTGCGCATTAAAGCTTACTGCTATTAAAAGCAGAACTGTAACCAGTGTCTGATAAAGATTTTTCTTCATATCCCTGATACGTAATTCGTGATGCGTGATAAGTCGTCACGCATTACGCATCACGGATCACGCATCTTTATAGTTAGTTCCGAAATTATTTTTCAGCAGTGGAATTATTCAGTTCCCGATCCACTTGCTTAACCACGCTATCCACAATAGCATTAGGAATGGGAATAGATAAATTATAATGCGCAATTTTCCAATCCCCTTTTTCAAAAGTTAACACTCCGGTACCCCGGGTGGGACCTAAGTTTGGCGTATCCAAAGTCTCATCAAACCAGGCAGTTTGCCCATCATCAGCTATATAAACATGCCGCTCTGTGGGCGTGAAATTCCAGGCATCCCCTTCATCAAAATGTGGCTTTGCATATTCTTTAAACTCTGATATCGTCCATCGTTCGGTTGCATCAGTACCCATAAAGATGGCGCTGTCGCCGGCAAAGTGACTAAAATACCGGTCAAAATTAGCCTCCGAAGCAGCCAGATGCCAATCATCTAATATAGCATTAACCGCTTTCTTATTTATCTCTACAGAATATTCATCAGCAGAACAGCTAATAACAAATAATATCAGTAGTGGCATTAATAAACTTGAGATATGAACCTTCATATTTAATCCTGAATTTTGTAGAAATTTCATTCACGAAGTAACAGAGTTTCTGGCATAACAGCAAAGACAAATCCACTCTTGCATTCGAATACTAAACCAAACTTCTGCTGTTTAAAAAAGCTGTATTTCTTACCTTTACGCATCACAAAATATCAACAATTATCACTGCCCTTTTATGCCTGTAACCAATCAAGAAATAGCCGAACGGCTGCGTGAAATTTATCAGCTAATGCAGCTAGCCGGAGAAAACAGATTTCGCGCTATCGCTTTCGATCGCGCCGCCCAGACGATCGAAGCACTTAACGAGGATATCAATGCCTATATTGAAAATGATACGCTTACAGAAATAGATGGAATTGGCAGTTCTATTGCAGAGGATATAAAATCCTATGCCGAATCCGGCGAAATTGAAGTACTTGAAGATCTCCGTAGTCGCATTCCAAAAGGTTTAATCAAGTGGCTGGATATTTCGGGACTTGGTCCCAAAAGTATTGCCAAAATTCACAAACAGCTCGGCATATCAGAATTAGAAGAATTAAAAGCCGCTTGCGAAGATGGACGCGTAGCTGAGTTAGACGGACTGGGTGAAAAGTCGGCCCAGAAGATGCTGGATTCTATTGAGTGGATGGAGCAATTTGACGAACGATGCCGTCTGGATCAGGCAACCGAAGTAGCAGAACCATTCTACAATTTTCTGAAAGAACAGGAAGGTGTTGAAGCTATTGATGTAGCCGGATCGCTCCGCCGTTCCAAAGAGACCATTGGGGATGTCGATATCCTGATCGGTGCAAAAGAGCAGTATATCACCGACCTTTTTGATGCATTTGTCAATCACAAGCTGGTGGTAGATGTCTTGGGACGTGGAGAAACTAAAAGTTCGATCCGAACCCATAACGGGCGGCAGGTTGACCTCCGCATCGTAAAACCGGAACAGTTTCCCGCTGCGCTCATGTACTTCACCGGCAGTAAAGAACACAATGTTGTCCTGCGTCAGCGAGCCCGCGAACGCGGACTTTCACTCAATGAGTACGGACTCTTTAAGCTGGATGAAGAAGGCAATACCAACTTTAACAAACCGATCGATTATTCCTCAGAAACCGATATTTACCGGAAGCTGGATCTGAATTTCATTCCCCCGGAGCTACGGGAAGATCATGGAGAGATCGAGTATTTCGAGGAACATGAAACGATGGACCTCGTCGAAATCAACGATATCCGCGGCGTGCTGCATGCTCACAGCACATACAGCGACGGAAAGTTTTCGATTAAAGAGATGGCTGATGCCTGCATCGAACGCGGCTATGCGTATCTCGGTATTACCGATCACTCTCAAACAGCAGCCTATGCCGGCGGATTAACGGTGGAGGATATCAAGCAGCAGTGGGAAGAGATCGATAAACTGAACAAAGATTTTGCGGATAATAATATCAAATTTCGGGTCTTCAAAGGCATTGAATCAGATATCCTCAGCAACGGTGATCTTGACTACGAAGATGATATTCTGGAAGGCTTTGATTTTGTAATTGCCAGCGTCCACAGTGGCTTATATATGGATCGCGATAAGATGATGACCCGATTCCGTAATGCGATCACCAATCCCCATACGGATATTATCGGGCATCCCAGCGGACGTCTGCTTCTGCAGCGTGATGGCAGCGATGTCAACATGAATGAGCTTATTGAGTTGGCCGCTGAACATAATACGGCTATTGAGATTAATGCCAATCCGAACCGGCTGGATATGGATTGGCGTCATGGCAATAAGGCCAAAGAGATGGGGCTGATGTCATCAGTCAACCCGGATGCACACAGTAAAAAAGGTATCGACAACATTGCTTATGGTGTACGTATCGCTCGCAAGGCGAAGTTTGGCAAAGAACGCATCCTGAATACCAAAAGTGCCAACGAGCTGGCTGATTGGTTCAGTTAAAATTCTGAATTGAGCAGTCACTGTTTCTGAATTACCTCTGTGAATCCCTCTGCGTAACTCTGTGGTTGTTGCCTCTAACCTCCATTTCTTCTATGAAAACCAAAGTCAAGGATATTTTTATTTCCTGAGTCGGAGACCGTTGAGTTATTTTACCGCAGAGGGCGCAGAGAAGCCACAGAGCTTCTCGGAGCAGAAGAAATTTATCGCTATCGTTGCGTGGAGCCGCGTTCCACAAGTTTAGGTTTAATATCTTCTTGGTGGAGCTTTTGATCTCCCCGGACGATCCGGGCTAACTGCCGTATAGCTTTCGTGCCTGTTGTATACATCTGTTGATCGATTGTAGTCAGATCATAGTATTTACTCAACTTTATGTTATCGTAACCCATAATGGCTATATCCTCCGGCACCTGTATATTCAACCGGGATAATGCATACATAGCACCAATAGCCAACGTATCATTCAGGCAAAAAATGGCTTCCGGAAAGCTGCCGTGCTTTTTCATTTCTTCGATAGCCTCGTAACCTGCCTCCTCCGAAAAACCTGCATGTTTTTCACTTTCACCTTTAGCAATATGCTGTTCTGAAATGGAAATGTCATGCTCTTTAAGCGCATCCATAAATCCGCGATTTCGCTCGGCCGAAGACTTTGTTTCAGAAGCTGAAGAGATTAACCCGATATTTTTAAAGCCCTGTTCGGCCAAATAACTGCCGGCCAGGTAGCTTCCCTTATAATCATCCACATGATAATAATTGTAATCCTCATGCTTAGTGTTGACCAATACCGTAGGTATGGCATTTGCCTTTAGCTGTTTGTGAATTTCATCAGGCAGATCAATTGAAAGTATGATAACCGCATCGGCCATGCCCCGGTCAAAAAAGAGCTTCATCCGCTCTTCCGGGTTTTTTGAGCCCGTATTGTACATCATCATGTCAAGATCGATGTGGGCTATTTCATCCTTAATACCCTTTAAAACCTCATTGTAATAAGGCGTAGTAAAAGAAGGTACCACCACAGCCATCATCTGCGGTTCACCGGTAGCTAATTTTCGTGCAGTTAATTGTGGAGTAAAATTCAGTTCTTCGATAACTTCTAAAACGCGGCGTTTGGTCTCCTCGGAAACACGAGGGGAATCATTAAGCACCCGAGATACCGTTGCCGTACTTACTCCTACTTGTTTGGCCACTTCATATATGGTTGCTTTTTCAGGCATCGTCTTTAAATAAATTTGGCTTTATACAACGTTAAAATCTGATCCAAAATAAGAGTAAAATCTGACAAACCAATCGATATACCAGATATTAATTACAAATATTCACATGATACCGGTTCCAATTTGACAAACTAAGGATAAAGAATACTTTATTAGAAGCCGTCCGCAATCAGCCATCAGCTTAATATCGGATCATTTCTGATAATAGCTGAATGCTGGCTGCTTCTACGGGACTTGATACAGCAAAAAAGCAACCTTATACGGAATCATTATAGTTATAATTTATCACGTTTAGCAGTTAAATAAAGAGAAAAGTGTATTCACAAACTCCTAAATCCCTCCCGAAAGCTTTCGGGAGAGACTTCTTGTTCAACCCTCTTATTTAAAATATAGAGTTCCCCTTCCCGGGAGGGGACAGGGTGGATTCAACAACCAAATCAGAATAGCAGAAACCAAACTCCAAACACCTATTTTGTAATAATCTATCACTGTGACCTACGCTATTAAAATAAAATTATTCTTTTTTTGCGGATTTATTTTCTGCCTCACCCTTTCAGTACAAGGTCAAGTCGACACCCTGAAAGTTGAGCGGCCTGCAGACAGTATTACCTATGTTTCGCTTGTTGATTCCACGGAACCCTGGCGCATACACCTGTTGCAAATTGATTTACAGCAGGCATCCGCGGAGCTGCACAGCCATAAAGCATTACCGGATGGTGATCCCGAAACCCCCACACGTCAGACTCTTACTGAAATGTGGAAACAGCTGGAATCCGACGGACTCAATCCCATCGCAGGGATTAATGCGGATTTTTTCAATCTCGAAACGGGCCAACCTATTAACATACAGATTTCAAATCACCAGCCTGTTTTTATACCGCATAACGTACCCAATCGCTCGCAGTTTGGCGTATCGGTCGATGGGGCTCCTTTTATTGATATCTTGGATTTCGATGGAGCCGTTTCGGTAAATAGTCACCAAACAACAATTCAAGGGGTTAATATTTTACCTCCTGAAGATGGACTGACACTCATTAAGAAACCGCTGGACATTTTACCCACTGATTCCATGCTTGTTGCACCTTTACAGTTTCTGGCCGAAGATGATTCAGCAAACTTGTCCCAATACACTTTTTCCCACATCCCTAAACTTAACCCGCCTCTGCTCGTTGCTTCAGGGAATATGAAAGACTCACTGCAAATCCTCCAACAAACCGGAGATACCTTGAATACCAAATTCCAATTCCAATCAAATTCCCATGAAAGTTCTATAGAGGAACTTGTGGGCGGGGCTGTCCAGCTTATCGAAAATGGTAAACAAGTCGTGGACCGACAGCTGGATATTGAAGGAGTAAGTGCTTCATTCGCTTCCGATCGCCATCCGCGCACGGCCATAGGAATAGCTGATGGATATTTATACATGCTTGTCGTTGACGGACGCCAGGAAGCAAGCGCAGGCATGTCGCTCTACGAGCTGGCTGAATTTATGTCGACCTATGGAATCACGGAAGCTCTGAATTTGGACGGAGGCGGATCCACAACCATGGTGGTCGACGGCAAAATTGTGAACAGCCCCTCTGATCCAACAGGCCCACGGCCCGTTTCAAATGCACTCTTTTTAATCAAGAATTAATCTTGAAATGCCAAAAAATACTGTAGCAGCTTTTTGCGGGTTTTTATGGTTAGCATTCACTTTCACTGTATGTGGGTGGACTCAACCGACAGAGCATAACAGTGAGCCGATTCGTATTGCTGTGATCAGTGACATGAATAGTGCATATGGGTCTACCAAATATGATTCTACAGTACATGCCACAATCGATTATATCATCACTGAAGTAAAGCCAGACCTCGTACTTTCCGGCGGAGATATGATTGCCGGTCAAAAGCCCGCTCTTTCAAATGAACGGGTACGTGCCATGTGGCAGGCTTTTGATAAACATATTGCCAGCCGGTTTCAAAAAGCCGAAATTCCCTTCGCTTTTACCATTGGCAATCATGATGGTTCGGGACATCCTCCGCACCAACGGGATCGTGATCTTGCCGAGGAGTATTGGAAATCCCCTGCTCATCAACCGAATCTGAACTGGAGTGACAAAGCAGGTTTCCCGTTTTACTACAGTTTTAACCTGAATGATGCACATATTGCCATCTGGGATGCGTCCACGGCCAGTATTCCTGATTCCAACTTGTCCTGGCTGAAAAAGGAGTTTAATCAAAAACCCTCTGATTTTGGAATACTTGTAGGACACCTGCCGCTGTATGGCGTAGCTCACGAACGCGATACCAAAGGCAATGTGCTCGAGAATCCAAAGCAAATACATTCGCTGATGAAAGAATTAGATGTCGATCTATATGTAAGCGGACATCATCACGCTTTTTACCCCGCGTATAAGGATGGGATTCAATTTTTACATTCGGGCGCTATCGGTTCGGGACCGCGAGAATTGCTGCAAAGCGATAAACCGGCTATAATAGCTTTTACAATGCTGGAAATTTATCCCAAACAACAGCGTATCCGTTACACAACATATAATGTAGAAAACTGGAATCGCATATCTCATTCGTCGCTTCCTGATTCGATCGAAAGTCGTAACGGTACTGTTTATTTATCCGACGAAGAGGTACAGTTGGATAATGAATAGCTGATAACGACTATGTCATACTGAACTTGTTTCAGCATCTGTTGCTAAGTTTTGTTTAAAGCCTTTAAATCAAGTTTCATATAGATCCTGAAATAAATTCAGGATGACACTCGGTTTTTCAAAGCTCCCTGATAATAATCAGATAATAATTTTTGTTATTTTATTGATGATTAATGACAATTGAGGAGTTCATTATGAAAAAAGTACTCATCATTCTACCACTACTCTTCGCAGGCTTAATATTTCATTCACCAGAGCTCCAGGCACAGCAGGCGCAAACGATTGTTTTGGCAGGTTATAATCATTCGCCACCAGTTTCTACTCCTGGATCTGGTATGGCAACTATAACGCTTAAAGAAGATACCCTTACTGTGAAAGGTGATTTTGATAATCTCACGAGCTCTTTCTCAGGGGCGTATCTAATGGTGAAGCTTAGAGGACAGCCTGGAAATCAATTATATCGTTTGAAGACCGATTTGAATGAAGAAAGGACCGGTGGCATTTTTAATCCCAGCAAAAATAAATTTGCTCTTTCTCCCGCCGAACTAAAACTGCTGAAGGAAGGGGAACTGTATATCAATATTACTTCTTCAGAAAACAGAAAAGGAGAACTGCGCGGCGATATCAAACCGATGGGAAAGTGACAAACTAATTCAGATGGAATGATGAACCAGCAAATACGAGTTACTACATCCTGATATTCAGCATAAAAATATTAAACTCACAGTATTTATTATGAAAATTGTACTTTCACCGGCAAAATCATTGGATTACGAAAGCGAACTGCCAACTGATAAAGCTACACAGCCCCATTTTTTAGAAGAAGCTGAAAAGCTAAACAACAGACTGGCTGAAATGTCCAAAGATGAACTGAAAGAGCTTATGGACATCAGTCAGGATTTAGCTGATCTCAATTACGAGCGTTATCAAAAGTTCTCAACTCCGTTTAATAAAGAAAATGCTCGTCCCTGTATTTATGCTTTTGACGGATCGGCTTACCGGGAACTGGATGCTTATTCTATTGATGAATCCCACATCGATACGCTCCAAAACAGCCTGCGCATATTGTCCGGAATGTATGGCATTCTGCGTCCATTAGACTTGATGCAACCCTATCGCCTGGAAATGGGTACCAAACTGTCAATTGACGGACATGACCGATTGTATGATTTTTGGGGCGACAGTCTAACCGAAGCTCTGAATGATGAACTGGAAGATGACGAGCTTTTCGTCAATCTTGCCAGCAAAGAGTATTTTAAAGCTCTGAATCCAAACAAGCTAAAGGTTGATGTCATCGAACCAAAATTCAAAGATTTTAAGAACGGTAATTTGAGAACTGTTGGGTTCTACGCTAAAAAGAACCGCGGGACGATGGCACGTTATCTCATAGAAAATGAGGTCAACAGCTATGAGGGATTGCTGGGCTTTAACGGAAATGATTACAGCTACAGCGAAGAGCATACTGAAAAGGAAACAGAACCGGTTTTTGTTCGGTAGGAGATCGGCTTTAGCTCAAACCACTCATCGGACGGCTAAAGCAGTCGTTCGACGACGACTAATCCAGAAACCTCCTCTCTGGTTGCAGGGAGTTCTGCTCCCGAAGTAAAAACGGTTATTTACTCTGTAACAAAAATCCGGTGTATACTAAACAGTGCTGGCTTGCAAATGAGCAGGAGAGCTCACATTTGTAACAGTAATACAGCCGGTGGCCAGGCTTGAGATCTCTCCCGAAAGTCTTCGTGATCGGAATGACATTGAAGTGGTAAGGAAAGAAATTACCTTTAATCAAAAGCATAATCTTTATCCCGCTCTCCAGCCCCTGTCAAGTCATTCCGAAGAATTCAGTGGTTTTCTGAATGATGAGGAATCTCAAGTGAGTGAGAGAAAAGGTCCTTGGAACGAAGTCTTGCTTGTTATCAGTCGACAGCTAGATCTCACTACTCGTCAACGACAAAGCAGTCGTTCAACGAGAATGCATCCATACAGCGCGGGATTTAAATCCCGCGCTAGTGATAAGCGAAATCTCATATTCAGCTTTCAACCACGAAAAAAACGAGCAAAAAGCGTAAGCAGAATACTCAGCACAATGCTGATAATAATCATCGTGGTAATGGGGAAGTAAAAACTGAAATTCTCTTTCTCGACGCGGATATCACCAGGCAGATTGCCCAGCCATCCCATCTTATCGCCAAACAGGTAAAGAATTACTCCACCAAACACGATTATAAGCCCTATGCCAATCAACCATTTTCCTAACTCGGAACTCACAATCGTGTGCTTTTCTGGTTATTCCTCCGGACGTGCTTCCACTACTTTTTTTCCTATACTGTGCCCCATTGGAAGCTTATCGATGGCTCTCAGGGCCGGACTGGGATCACCCATAATATAGAAATGGATTCCGGGCGCCCCTCCTTCAAGCAGTTCGGTGCACTGCTGTGCTGCCCATTCAATGCCAATTTGCTCTGCGTTCTCCGGATCAGCTTCTACTTCATGTGAAAGTGATTCGGGAATATTCAAGTGAAAGTATTTGGGCAGAAAATTAAGATGACGCTCACGGGTAAGTACTTTTAGTCCCGGTACAATAGGACATTCTATACCTTCAGCACGACACTTATCCACAAACTCAAAATAGGCTTCGTTATCAAAAAACATCTGCGTAACGATATAGTCACCGCCGGCATCCACTTTCTTTTTCAACTGCTTGATGTCAAAATCAAGGTTGGGAGCCTCAAAGTGTTTCTCGGGATAGCCTGCTACGCCTACACAAAAATCGGTTTCATGGGCATTGACAATATCCTCCAAATATTTGCCCCGATTCATATCTTTGATCTGTTTGACCAGATCCAAAGCATATTTATTGAACGTGCCGTTTTTGTATCGCGGGATGGAATCATCCGGTGAATCACCGCGAATAGCCAGCACGTTATCAATCCCCAGATAGTTTAGCTCGATAAGCGCATCTTCGGTCTCCTCCTTTGTAAATCCTTCACAAATCAGGTGCGGAACCGGATCCACGCCATATTTATGCATGATGGCTGCACATAAACCAATCGTGCCGGGCCGCTTCCGTTTAATGTGGCGTTTGATCGTTCCGTCAGATAACTCTTCGTAATGTGATTCCGCTGCATGGTACGTCACATCAATAAACGGCGGATTATATTCCATAACCTGGTCCAGTGATTCAAACACCTTATCAACCGACCCCCCTCTCTTGGGCGGAATAATCTCAAAAGATATTAATGGTTCTTTTGCTCTAGCGTAATGCTCTATTACTTTCATTTAGTCGAGTATTCTTTGTACCTTTAGAATCCAAAAACTTTTATAAGTTACAGGATTTTTCCAGAAAAAATCTAATAGTGTCAAAGGTAATCACTTCGTAGCTTAGTTAAAAAGTTTTTGTGCAACCACAAGTACCTTATAACCTTATTACCTGAACGTATACTACATGACATTTAAAGAGATTCAAGATCTGCTGAAAGATCGAATTTTAATCCTGGATGGCGCCATGGGCACCATGATCCAGGAACATAAGCTCACCGAAAACGATTATCGCAGCGAACGATTTAAAGACTTTGATAAAGCTGAACTGCAAGGAAACAACGATCTTCTCAGCCTTACACAGCCCGATATTATCAAAAAAATTCATCGACAGTTCCTCGCTGCGGGCTCAGATATCATTGAAACTAACACATTTAACAGCACTTCCATTTCACAGGCCGACTATCACATGCAGGATCTGGCCTATGAGCTGAATGTAGCAGCCGCTGAAAACGCCCGTGACGTGGCCGATGAGTTTACGGATAAAAATCCCGACAAGCCCCGCCTGGTAGCGGGTGCCATTGGTCCCACCAATAAAACCCTTTCCCTTTCACCGGATGTAGAAGATCCCGGCTATCGCGAAATTACATTCGATCAATTGCACAATGCTTATTCCGAGCAGATCCGCGGTTTGGTTGATGGCGGGGTCGACATACTGCTGGTCGAGACCATTTTTGATACGCTGAATGCCAAAGCCGCCATTCATGCGATTCATACGCATGCCCAAGACACCGGCCAAGAACTTCCGGTCATGATCTCAGGTACGATTGTAGATCAGAGCGGGCGCACCCTCTCGGGACAAACCACAGAAGCATTCTGGATTTCAGTCTCCCATACCAAAAATTTGTTAAGTGTGGGGCTAAACTGTTCCTTGGGATCAAAACAGATGCGTCCTTACATCGAAGAACTGGCTAATATTGCTGATTGTCACACTAGTCTCTATCCCAATGCCGGTTTGCCTGACGAGATGGGCGACTATAACGAAACGCCGGAATTCATGGCCGATCAGCTTCGGGAATATGCAGAAGCTGATTTTGTAAACATGGTAGGCGGCTGTTGCGGGACTACACCAGAACATATCGAGGCTATTGCCGAAGCCGCTGAAGAATGTGAGCCAAGAAAAATTCCGGAGCAAAAGCCATATCTGCAACTCAGCGGACTTGAACCACTGGTTGTCCGTCCTGATACCAACTTTGTCAACATCGGCGAACGCACCAATGTGATGGGATCACGGAAATTTAAACGCCTCATCAAAAACGAAGAGTATGAAGAGGCGCTTTCCGTTGCACGTCAGCAGGTAGAAAACGGAGCTCAGATCATTGATATCAATATGGATGAGGGTATGCTCGAATCCCAAGAAGTGATGGTTGATTTCCTGCAGCTGGTAGCAGCAGAACCGGATATTTCGCGTGTGCCAATTATGATCGATTCGTCAAAATGGTCGGTTCTTGAGGCCGGACTTAAGGCTACACAGGGCAAATCGGTTGTCAACTCTATCAGCCTTAAAGATGGCGAAGATGCCTTTAAAAAACAGGCACGCGAAATTCTGAATTATGGAGCAGCCGTAGTCGTGATGGGCTTCGATGAAAAAGGACAAGCCGACAGCTACGAACGCCGTATTGAAATAGCTGAACGGGCTTACAATATTCTTACTGAAGAGATTGGTTTTGCTCCGCAGGATATCATTCTCGATCCGAATATTCTTACTGTAGCTACCGGCATTGAAGAGCACAGAAATTATGCGGTGGATTTCCTTAAAGCTACCGAATGGATTAAAGAAAACCTGCCGCTGGCCAAAGTAAGCGGTGGAGTTAGTAACATCTCGTTCTCATTCCGCGGTAATAACAAAGTGCGCGAAGCGATGCATTCGGCTTTTCTGTATCATGCCATCCAGGCGGGACTCGATATGGCGATCGTTAATGCGGGACAGCTTGAGGTTTATGAACAGATTCCCGAAAAGCTGCGTGAGCTGGTTGAGGACGTACTTTTCAACCGCCGCGATGATGCTACCGAACGTCTTGTTGATTATGCCGAAGAGATTAAGGATGACGAGACCGAAACAGAGCAGAAAACACAGGAATGGCGAACCAAATCCGTAGAAAAACGCATTGAACACGCACTGGTTAAAGGCATTGTGGATCATATTGTAGACGATGTCGAGGAAGCGCGACAAAAGTACGATCATCCGATCGATGTCATTGAAGGTCCCATGATGGACGGTATGGATGTGGTAGGTGATCTGTTTGGCTCGGGCAAGATGTTTTTGCCCCAGGTTGTGAAAAGTGCTCGCGTAATGAAGAAGGGGGTGGCGCATCTTATTCCATATATTGAAGAAGAAAAAAAGAAAAATAAAAACAGCGAGCCCAAGGCAAAAGTACTGCTGGCTACGGTGAAAGGAGATGTTCACGATATTGGCAAAAATATCGTGTCGGTGGTACTACGCTGCAACAATTTTGATGTGATCGATCTCGGGGTGATGGTTCCCGCGGATAAAATCCTGGAGGAAGCCCGAAAGAACAAAGTGGATATTATTGGCCTTAGCGGACTTATTACACCCTCTCTGGATGAGATGGTGCACGTTGCTAAGGAACTTAAACGCGAAGACTTTGATCAACCGCTGCTTATTGGCGGAGCTACAACATCGCGCACGCATACAGCCGTAAAAATTGAGCCTAACTATGATCGACCGGTGATTCATGTGCTGGATGCATCCCGCAGCGTTTCCGTGACCAGCAATCTCGTATCCAAAACCCTGCGCGATGAATTCGTTAAAAAGATTAAAAATGAATACGTAAAAGTTCGAGAGCGTCACGAGGGACGATCGAACCGAAAAACATATCTGCCGATTGAAGAGGCACGCGAAAATGCTAAGCAGATCGACTGGGAATCTTCAGATATCGTGAAACCCAATGAACTGGGCACGCAGGTTTTCGACAATTATCCACTGGAAGATATCCGAAACTATATCGATTGGGGACCTTTTTTCATAGCCTGGCAGATGAAGGGGCGATTCCCAGAGGTGCTGGAAGATGAGAAATATGGCGAAGAGGCCCAGAAGTTATACGATGATGCTAACCGCCTGCTTGACAAGATTGTGGATCAGAAACTGCTGAAGGCTCGCGCTGTGCTCGGATTATATCCCGCCAATGCCGTAGGCGATGATGTAGAGCTTTATACTAATGACAGTCGCAACGAAGTATTGACAAGCTTTCATATGCTTCGTCAACAGGCAAAAAAACGGCGAGGCCAGCCAAATAAAGCACTTTCTGATTTTGTGGCACCGAAATCATCGGGGATTAAGGACTATATGGGTGGCTTTGCAACTACATGTGGCATTGGGGCACCAGAGCTCGTCAAGCAATTTGAAGACGATCACGATGATTACAATGCTATTCTTACTAAAGCACTGGCTGATCGTCTGGCGGAGGCGTTTACTGAGCTGCTCCACGAAAAGGTACGAAAAGAACTCTGGGGTTATGCTCCGGATGAAGATCTGTCGAATGAGGAGCTCATCAAAGAAAAATACGATGGTATTCGCCCTGCTGCCGGTTATCCGGCACAGCCCGATCACACTGAAAAACGCATCTTGTTTGACTTGTTGAATGTAGAAAAAAATGCCGGTATTACACTAACTGAATCGTTTGCAATGCATCCGGCGGCCTCTGTAAGTGGTTTGTATTTTGCACATCCAGAATCTGACTATTTTAACGTGGGGAATATCGGTAAAGATCAAATAGAAGATTACGCCTGTCGAAAAGATATGAGCGTGAAAGAGGTTGAAAAGTGGCTGGGGCCGAATCTGAATTATGAGCCTGAGTGAAGAACGCGGATAATGCGGGTCGGGGGCTTAAGGCCGAACGGCAAAGCAATGGCAGCATATCCCAATACAAATAATGCAATAGGTGATGAAAGCGGGTATTCAGAGAGGATACGCGGCAGTACTGCTGTCCCCCAAAATTGCCAAGCCGATGACAACTAACCACAGATCATATTGCCCCAGAATATTGAGTTCTTTGTATAACTCCATCTCTTAATGAATATTGAACTGAAAAGCTGACGAGAAAGGTTGTACAGATAATGTTAACAGCGTTACCAAATCTAGGTTCCAAGCGAAATTTGGTGAGCAGGTTTCTTTTCCCTTTTTAACGTTTAATTAGAAGAAGGCTACTGCTTCTACAGGTAGAGTACAAGTGTGAGTAGAGTAATTTCAAGAGTTCTATCACTTACCTGATCTTTGATTCCATTTCCACAACCCTCATCACCTCATCCATGTTACTCAGGTTCATTTTATTCGACTCCACATAATCTACTGGCAGAATGGCAACCCGAAAAATCTGATCCTGTGTATACTCATTTCCGACATCATTAAAATCAACATCACCGTACAAAAACAGCTGTACATCAGCCACGGTGTGATCAAATCCATAGATCATTTCACCGCTATCAAAAAATACAGATACAGGTAGCTGCTGCCACACGTCGTTTCCGGTCTCATCATCGACTTCCCACAACAGGTAAACAACCACGATATCGCTCTCCAAAACTTCAATATTACTGGGAAATTCAGAGATAATACTGTAGCCGTTGGATTCATCAAAACTGGCCTGTACTTCGTATGCCTGCCCCACTGGTCCCGGAGGTCCCTGCGGCCCTTCTGGTCCGGCCGGACCGCGCTCTCCCTGACATGAAATCAAAAATAATATCAACACAACTGCAGTAAGCTTTTTCATAGTCTTTTCTGTTTTATGATTTTTTACTCTTATCACTTATTACATCAATACTTCAATTTAAGATCCCAACAGAACTAAACATTCACATAATCATGTTATTGGAAAAACATATCCTATCATCAATAAAAAAGCCCGCAAACTTTTCACCTGCGGGCTCTTGAGACAATGAGATTGAGCTGAAATCCTTAAATGTCAGGATTATCAGGCGTGTTTGGGTTGTTTTCACTTTCCTGAGAAGGATAAGGGTAATACACCCGGTTTCTCTCAGCTGTCAATGGCGGATCGTTAGGTGGAACTGGTCGTCCCAAACGACGGGCATCCTCGAAACGCATACCGGTCAAATAGAGCTCTGCACTGCGCTGATAGTAGATCTCTTCCAGTAATGAAGACTCGTCAACCGAGCCGGAATAGGCCGGGAGATCAGCTCCTACACCAAAAGGATCCTCATCAGCTTCTTTTGTTCTCACAGCATCTATTTCCTCAATTGCATTATCAAACTGACTAGCCCCCTGCATTACATATGCTTCGGCCCGAATTAAGTTCATCTCTCCAGGTAAGTAAACTGGAATAGATGCGCTCGCACTGGTAAAGAAACCGCTCAGCCTTTCAATAGGAAGCCCATTGGGCTCACTTTGGCGATCTGCTGAATTTAAATAAAAATTCAGCCGCTGATCGCCGGATTCTGTAAGTGGCATACCAAAATTATCCCGGGGTGCATATTCCTGGCCTTCATCTCCCTGCGCCACACCATCAAAAATTGGATTGCGAGTAGTAGAGCCATCGTAATTGAATACGGAGGTTGCTGACATATCTACTTCGTTCGATGCGTCAATGGCATCTTGATAATTACCTGCAAGTAGATTATATCGAGCCCGCATTGCATAAATAGTATTTTCCAAGTCAAAACCGGAAAGAAGAATATTATCATAGAAATCGGCTGACGGTGGAGTCTGGTTAATCCGCTGACGGGCACTATCTAGTAACCGTAATGCTTCAGCTAATACATCTTGTCGGGAGTGGAATTCCACATCTTCACCCGACTCAATAGGTGCTTGTTCGAAACACTGAATAAGATACCCCAGAGACATAGCTCTATATACCTCAGCCAATGCCATAATTCCACTAAGTTCAGCTTCATCAGTAATTAAATCAGGAGCATTATCAATAATTTGTCCCGTCATACTTACCGTCCGGGTTAACCCCGTCCATATATTAGTCACACGGCTGTTTGCAGGTGGTAATGCAGTTCCTCCATTCTCTAATTCAATGAGGCTGGCAAATGTTGTATTAATCGCCAGCTCACGAGTTGTTACACCCGTATTCAATACTACATCCGGATAAACATTTTCAGCATAATTTCCCTGCACACCTATAGCATAAGAGCGGACACCATCAGCTGATGACAGTACGTCTTCTTCAGTTGCCGAGTTCGGATTGGAGATATCCAGCTCACATCCGACCATGGTTAACATAAGTGCGAGCAGAGAAATTTTTATCACAATACATTTACTCTTATAAATATTCATGGTTAGTTCCATTTTCCCTCAAATTAAAATTTTGCAGTTATACCAAAAATGATACTTCTGGGTATCGGCACCTGTACAAAGTCAAATCCTCTTACTGCTGTCCGCTGACCAGCTACATTTGTTTCAGGATCATACCCTGTATAATTATCAATAGAGAAAAGATTACGGCCGGTAAGACTCAACTCTAGACTCTGTAGTCCTAAGATATTGGGAGTTGAAGTATGAGAAACCGACAGCTCACGGAGCTTCAGATAGGATCCATCCTCCACCCATTTTTCAAATATGCCGAAAACCCGCCCATTGTAACCGGAGGGGAGTTCTCCTTCCAATTCTTGCTCATAAATATCCATAGTTCCAAAAGTACCTAAAGCTCCTAATCGACGGGTAAAATTGAACACATCATTACCATAAGAGGCATCAAACTGGGTGTGAATATTCCAGTTCGATCCTATACTAAAATCATTGATTAATGAAGCAAGCCAATCGGGATTTGGATTGCCAATAATGTGGTTGCCTTCTGCTTCTTCAGGAAGACCATTACTGTCGGTTACAATATTTCCTTCTTCATCCCTTTTAAAAGCATCACTGTAAAACACACCCAGCGGCTCACCGTTAATAGCCGCTACCTGACCAAATGATTCCGGGATAATCAGAGTACCTCCTTCGACACCACGGATCTCGTTTTCATTGGCAGAAAAAGTCAAAGAAGAGGTCCATTGCACGTTTTGATTGTTGACAGGAACACCTTTTACCATTAACTCAATGCCCTTATTATCCAACTCTCCAAAATTACCCAACTTTGATTGAAAACCCGTTGATGGTGCAGTAGTACGGAATAATAGCAGATCTTTTGTCTTCTGTTGATACCATGTGAACTCTACTGTTAGCTGATCTGAGAAAAAATTTGCATCAACACCAAGTTCGAGTTCTTGCTGTCGCTCCGGTTTTACATCAGTAGCTCCACGCTGAGTTGAAGGCAGCAGTGCACTTCGACCATTCACAGATAGCGGATTAAATAGATTGAATCTGTCATATGCTCCAATTGCGGTTTGACCACCGGAAACACCCAATGAAGCTCTTAATTTAAAACTTGTTATCAGATCTGCTAAACCAGCACTGGTCCAAAAATCTTCCTCAGAAATTAAGTAAGACCCACTCACTTTTGGAAAAAACTGCCAACGTTCTTCCTGGCCAAACACCGAAGAAGCATCAAATCGTCCGGCACCTGTTAGAAAAATCCGATCATCAAATCCAAAAGTTTGCTGGCCAAAAATTCCATAGATCACTGTTTCACTTCGGAACTCACCAGGCTGGTCAAATTCAGCACCACCAGAAACAACTTCTGATCCAAGGCTGAACCTCTCTGCTTGCATGCCAATAGTCTCAGCATTTTCATATTGAAGAGTACCGCCTGCTAATGTACTGGAGTTAATATTAGAACTAATATCCGTTTGATAACGGATGCGTAGATCATTGTTAAGTTGTAGAAACTCCCGTTCGGAACGACGGCCAAATCCTGTTGAAAGACCAGGAGCAGACGTACCAGTCGGGATAAAGGCTGTTCCAATTTGCGAATAGGTATCAATTCCTAAACTATGATCAATTGATAATTCTTCAGTTGGAGTTAAAGATAGTTTAGCACTTCCTATAACACGATTTACCTCATTTTGAAAATCATATTTGTTAATAACTTCTATTGGATTAGCCAAAAAACCCTCTTGGGGATATTCTCCACTTTCGGGATCTGGTCGGGGATCGAAGGTATTTGGTCCGAAGATAAAACCTGTAAGTGCTCCATAGGAAGCATTTAATCCTCCATTTGGTATCTCCTGACTCTGACTATGGGTATAACTTAAGTTTGTCGAAATATTTGCCCAGTCTGTCAACACTTGATCCAAATTAAGCCGGGCCGTTGATCGGTCATGGTTAGCTCCTTTTACAATACCTTCATTACTGCGATGAGAACCTGAAATATAATACCGGGTTTCTCCGGATCCTCCCGAAATGGAAAGAAACTGATTAGTACCTACCGCTGTTCGGAAAATAAAGTCTTGGAAATCATACCTTTGGCCTGACATCACATTGCCACTGTTATCCAGAAATTCTCCCTGGTCATTGGTAGCCATATTAACATCCAGCTTTTTGCGTATTTGATCGATATTAACGCTGGATTTAATTGTTACAGAAGGTTCACCCGATTGACCTTGCTTTGTAAAAATCTGAACAACTCCATTGTTTGCTCGTGATCCGTAAAGTGCGGCCGCTGCTGCTCCTTTAACAACCTCAATTCGTTCAATATCTTCTGGATTAAGATCTGCTAAACGATTGGTAGAATTCCCTCCTGTGTCAATCAGCTCGGGAGAATCGTTATTCACAATAACACCATCCACTATATACAATGGACTAGCATCACCAAGAAAGGTACCTGTTCCTCTTAAACGCACACTGACACCGCCAGCAGGATCACCCGAATTTTGTTGGACAAGGGCTCCAGCAATCTTTCCCGAAAGTCCGGCATCAATTTGTGTAACTCCCGTTCCTTGAAGCTCATCAGCATTCACAGTGGAAATAGAATTCCCCAACTGACGCTTTTCTGTTAATGCAGAAGCACCTGTAACAACAATTTCATCCGCTCCAATAATATCCTGAGCAAGTGTAACAGTGCCCAAACCAATATCTTGCTCGTTTCCGAGTTCAAGCTGACGTTCTACCGTCCGATATCCTATAAAAGTAATTCGCAGATTATACTCTCCCGGCTCGAGCTCTGCCGTAAGCTTAAAATTCCCATCGGCACCGGCGGAGGTCCCAATAGTAGTGTTTTCAATGCTTATATTCGCACCCGGTAACGGTTCTTCTGTTCGCTGATCTATAAGAGTACCCGAAATGGTGTACTCTACTTCCTGTGCCTGTAGCACAAGCGGAAGCAATAACAGACAAGCAAACGGTAGTATCCACTTTTCCATAAATTATCCTCTTATTTTTCCCCAATTTATCAATTGGAGAAGTTTAAATTATTATTTTTTATAGTTTCTAACATCTGGTCAATTTCATACCGCAGGATCTTTCTGCCCCAGTCGAAAGGATAGTCAATTTTAATAACTAAAGCAGAAAAGTTAGCTTTTTAGTGCGCTTTTACCTTTTAAGACAATCGGAAACCACTGTCCCCCCAATAAATTTTTATTACCGTTCCGTCACCTCATCAAATATCGACTGTCTTAGTGAATCAAGATTAAAATAGTAGCCATCCTTCTGCTGACCAACATTCTGTCGGTTGGTCAATAGAATAACAGAGAGGGAATCCTGCGGTACAATTACTATATTCGTTCCGGTAAAACCGGTGTGCCCGAATGTACCATCAGGACTTCCTTCGGCAGAAATTACCTTTTTATCCATCGCCCAACCTAAGGCGTTGCCATACTCGTCTCTTGTGAGAAAGGTATCGATTATCGAATTGGAAATAACCTGTTCGTCTTTGAAACGCCCCCCGGTTATTAATAGATCCACCAAAACCTGCAGCTCATCAATTGTGGAAAAAAGCCCGGCATGCCCCGCCACGCCGCCGTTGGCATACCACGCGTTGCCGTCGTTAACTTCTCCTACCAACGTGTATTCCCGCCAGCCATCCCACGACTCAGGGTCCACATCTATCTGGTAACCAAAGTCATCGTCATAGACCATCTTTTTTTCAAAGGGATTTCCATGCGAGGTCGCGGCAATAGGCTCAATTTCCTTATCCAGAGGATTAAATACCGTACGCTGAAGGTTCAGAGGTTGGTAGAGGTTATGCTGCAAAAATTCATCTAGGGGCTGCCCCGAAACGTGCTCGATAATATCTCCCAGCAGCATAAAACCCAAATCACTGTAATGGCGGCTTTCCCCTACCTCCCATTTCAGCGGCAGATCTGCGATATACTGGTAACGCTCCTGGGGGTTTGAGGCGTGGTAATAGGTCGGCACCCACTGTGCCAGTCCCGATGAGTGTGTAAGAAGATGTCGAATTGTAATTCGTGATTTTTCTCCATCCTTGAATTCCGGTAAATACTCATAGATAGGATCATCCAGTGCCACGGCCCCTTTATCCACAAGTTTCATAATCCCAAAGGTGGTAGCACATACTTTGGTCAGAGAAGCCAGATCAAAAAGATGGTCGGTGGTCATTGGTTCAGGATCGTCGAGTAGCTCAAGATTGTAGTTATACTTCTGGGCATATCCATAAGCTGCACGGTGCAGAATTGAATCACCTTGCTTGACCTGGATCACCGCCCCGGGAATATTGCCTGCATCAATTTCTTTCTTGATGAGACTGTCGATGGAGGAAATATTTCCGACTTTCTGCTTATCTGTTTCACCAGAACAGCTGATGAAGAATATCAGCAACAGGCTAACAACGTATCCTATAATTTTACCCATGTGAAGCTTTCTTAATTAACAAGGGACGCGGAGCGTCAGGTTATTTGTTCAGCCGCAGAAGCAACTGAACAAGATAAAATATATCTCGTCCCAATGCTCTGCGTTGGGACAGGAGTAAAACGCTCTGTGTTTGTTCTAAATTTACTCACTGCTCCTGATAAGTTGAGAAATTTTACCAACAATCATAACAATCGCACTTCCAACCACGGTATAAAGCGGCCAGGCAATGGCCAGCGGTTCACCAGGCAGCATGTTGTGAATCGGTCCTTCTACCATAAACAGCAGCGAGATCAATCCCACAAAAAAGCCGATCATAGCATCCGTTTTATCCGGCAATGAGAAAAATCGCCCGAGCAAGAAGGCTCCCAAAAGTCCCCCATAGGTGTACGAAGCAATACCGAGTCCCAGCTCAACCACAGCCGGACGTTCACCCTCCTGGAGCTGCAAGAAAGCGAAAAAGAATGCAGATCCCGTCAGAATAGCCGCCCAAACCATTGTGATGATCCGAGATACTTTCAGATCCTCGGCCTGCGTATTATTCTTGCCAAAATAAGGCTTGTATAAATCCAGTGTTGTTGCCGAGGCCAGTGAATTGAGCGATGAGCTGAGACTACTCATGGCCGCCGCAAAAAGCGAAGCGATGATCAATCCGGACAGGCCTACCGGCAGCTGCTCGACAATAAATTTGGCAAAGATTTCATCAGTGGTGGCAAGCCCCAGCTCTTGCGCCGACTGGGCGTCATAAAAGGCGTAAAGTAATAATCCGATAAACAAAAACAATCCGAACTGCAGAGCTACTACAACCCCGCTCCAAACGAGTGCACGCTGACTATTGTCCACGTTACGGGTGGTGAGCAGGCGCTGGACAATCAGCTGATCGGTGCCGTGAGAAGCAATCGAGAAAATCGCACCACCAATGAGAGCCGTAAAAAAGGTGTAAGGCTGGGCTATGAAATCCGAAAACGGCTGATTGAAACCAAAATCTATAATCTGCAACTTTCCGCCGTCAGCAGCAACCGACATTGCTCCAGTTAACCCATTTGGCATATCAAACAACATGATACCAATCGCCAACACTGCTCCGCCAACATAGACAGCCATCTGCATCACGTCCATCCAAACTACCGCTTTTATACCGCCGATAAGTGTATAGATAAGTGTAATAACCGAAATAGCCGCGATGGCAAGCAGATAAATCTCGAAATCGGCCCAACCGGAAAACGCTCCACCGAGACGCAGAATAATTGCCAGCGGGATCGCCGTTGCAAAAAGACGCACACCATCAGCCAGTAAACGGGTAATCATAAACGTACTGCTGGTGGCATTACGCATGGAATCTCCAAAACGCTGTTCCAAAAACTGATAAGCTGTCGTCATCTTTCCTTTGAAATATGCTGGCAACAACAATTTAGCTACCAAAATGCGTCCGATAATGTAGCCGAAGGTAATTTGTAAAAAGGTCAGATTTCCACCGTATGCCACGGCTGGGATACTTATAAAGGTAAGCGTACTGGTTTCAGTTGCCACCACGGAAAACATGACTGCCCACCACGGCAGACCGTCACCGCCCATAAAGTAGTCAGAAGTTGATGACTGACGTCCGGCAGCATAAATTCCCAATCCTGCCACACCGATAAGATAGACGACTATGACAACATAATCTAACGTTGAAAATCCCAAAAAAATCCCGTTTTGTAATTAATCTTATTTCTTTTCTGAATCCAACGAAGCCTATTATAGTGAATTATTTTTAGGATTACAGAGCAAAAGCAACAAAGCTGAGATTAACGACATCTATTTATTTGCTCAAGTCCGTCATAAATTGTTGATTGACTGTTTCTGTAAATCCCGTGATCCAAGAAAACCAAATATGAATCCTTCTATTAAAAAGCTAGCTGATACCGCTTCCAAAAACACCAAACTTATTATTGGATTAATGTCGGGTACTTCGCTGGACGGGCTCGATATTGCATTGAGCAAAATTTCCGGCTCCGGCGCAAAAACCAAGGCAGAACTAAAAAAGTTTGAAACTTATCCCTATAGTTCAGACTTAAAAAAACGTCTGAAAGCAATTAGCTCTGTTCGGGAAGTCGTGCTTGAAGAGGTTTGCCTGATGCATTCATGGCTGGGCGATTATCACGGAGAATGTATCCTGAATGTCCTTGAAAAATGGAATATTAATCCCGCTGAAGTTGACTGTATTGCCAGTCACGGGCAGACAATTTACCACGCGCCGAAAATTCAACATCAGCAAGATTCCATGCCAAATGCCACCCTGCAGATTGGGGATGGAGACCACATTGCGCGAAAAACGGGCATTCTTACGATCAGCGATTTTCGCCAAAAACATACAGCTGCCGGCGGAGAGGGTGCACCGATGGTTTCATTTGTAGACCGTAATGTCTATACCGACGACAGCGAAGAGCGCATACTGTTGAATATCGGCGGAATTGCCAATTTTACTTTTTTACCGGCAGGTAATCCTGAAGAATCAGTCACGACGGATACCGGTCCCGGCAATACCCTGATCGATGCTGCTATGCAAGCATATTACTCAAAAGAATTTGATAAGGATGGAAAAACTGCACGACAGGGAAATATTCACCAGAAGGCATTGCAAGCACTAAAATCGGATTCTTACTTCCAAAAACCACTGCCCAAAACAACCGGTCCCGAAGTATTTAACCTGGAGTGGGTAAATAATCAGCTTTCGGCGTCAAATATCGATGACTTGCCACCGAAAAATATGATAGCAACCCTTACCCGGCTTTCGGCTGAAACAATAGCCGATTCGATCAAAAGTATTCTTTCTGATGATCACCGTCCTGTGATTTATGCAAGTGGAGGAGGATTTCATAACCCAGTTCTGATGGAGTGGCTGCAAGAACTCCTGCCGGATTGCCCGATCCGAAGTTTTGAATCGATTGGGTTCAATCCCGATGCAAAAGAGGCCGTACTATTTGCGGTGCTGGCTAACGAAGTGTTATCGGGCGACGGTTTTTTTATGGATGAAGTTGCTGCCGGTAAAAATACAATTAATTTTGGCAAAATATCTTTCCCCGACTAAACTACTTGGCTGAGATAAGCGTCCACGCTTATCTCTAATTTAACAGTTATGCCTGCATTTTAAGCGTGAACACTTGAAAGAACCAGACAAAACCTACTGTAACAGCATTTATTTGTTTTTGGAACCCCTTCCAAAGTTTATGGTTATTCGTAATACTGTATATTGCCTCTCACTGATTAGACAACATCGTTACCGGAACTTTACAGGGTAGAAGAGTTAAAAATATTTCAACCAAGCTAAAGTATTAGAAATTAATGGATTATTTTGATTCGGAGCACCGCCTTACATATTACGAAAATATTCCCACCGAAGTATTTGATCATGCATCAGATGCATCAAAAAGTGTAGCTGAAGAAATTGCTGCTCTTATTCGAAGCCGCAATGAAAATAATGAAAGCACTGTGTTGGGACTTGCAACAGGCTCCACGCCTACACAGGTTTATGATGAACTAATACGTCTGCATAAAGAAGAGGGTCTTTCATTCAAAAATGTCATTACATTCAACCTGGATGAATATTATCCCATGCAGCCGCATTCACTGCAAAGTTATGTGCGGTTTATGGATGAACATCTCTTCAACCATATCGATATCCCCGAAGACCAGGTCCATATTCCAGACGGAACAATTGAGGAAGATGAGGTAGGAGAGTACTGCCGTAATTATGAACAAAAAATTAAAGATGTCGGTGGAATAGACATTCAACTGCTAGGTATCGGACGCACGGGGCATATCGGCTTTAACGAGCCGGGTTCGCGGCCCGATTCCCGAACACGACTTATTACCCTCGACCGCATCACCCGCAAAGATGCCGCCAGTGACTTTTTTGGTGAAGAACATGTTCCCCGCCGCGCTATAACAATGGGTGTTGGTACTATTCTTGATGCCGATCGTATCATCATGATGGCATGGGGAGAAGGTAAAGCTCCTGTTATCAAAGAAGCTGTTGAAGGTCCTGTTCGGGAGCGGATTCCGGCAACTTATCTGCAGGAACACGATAATGCAAAAGTGATTCTGGATGAAACCTCGGCCGAAAATCTCACGCGAAAAAAAACACCATGGCTATTAAGTACCTGCGATTGGGATGACGACCTGATTCGAAAAGGAGTTGTCTGGCTTTGCCAAACTGTTGACAAGCCCGTTCTAAAGTTAACAGATGAAGATTACAACGAGCATGGTATGGGCGATCTGCTTACCCAAAAGGGTCCGGCTTATGATATAAACCTGAAAGTATTTAACGAACTGCAGCATACTATTACAGGATGGCCCGGCGGCAAACCCAATGCCGAAGATATCAATCGTCCTGAACGCGCTGAACCTTTTCCAAAACGTGCCATTGTCTTCAGTCCCCACCCAGATGATGACGTCATTTCAATGGGAGGTACCTTAAGCCGACTGGTAGAACATGACCATGAAGTACATGTCGCTTACCAGACATCCGGCAATATTGCGGTTTTTGACGATGACGTAATTCGTTTTGTTGATTTCGTTTCGGAATATAATCAAATGTTCAATCTGGACCATGAAGAAGCGGAAACGATGCTTGATGATATCAAGCAGTTTCTGAATAAGAAGGAACCTGCCGAGGTTGACACGGATGAAATCAAACACATCAAAGGACTGATTCGCCGCGGTGAAGCAAAAGCGGCAGCCCGCTACTGCGGTGTACCGGAAAAAAACATGCACTTTCTGGACATGCCCTTTTATGAGACCGGACGTGTAAAGAAAAAGCCGCTTTCACAGGAGGATATAGATATTATTGTAGATCTTCTTCGTGATGTTAAGCCACACCAGGTATACGCAGCCGGCGATCTCTCTGATCCACATGGCACCCACCGTGTATGTTTGAAAGCGATTCTTGAAGCTTTGAAAGAATGTAAAAATGATGACTGGATGGATGACTGTTATGTTTGGTTATACCGTGGTGCATGGCAGGAATGGGATATCAATCAAATTGAGATGGCTGTACCTCTGAGTCCGCAAGAGTTGGAAAAAAAGCGAAGAGCCATCTTTAAACACCAGTCGCAAAAAGACCGACCGCTGTTTCCGGGTCCCGACGAGCGGGAGTTCTGGCAGCGGTCCGAGCAACGAAATCGGGGAACGGCACAGCTTTACGATAAGCTTGGGTTTGCAGAATATGAGGCTATTGAAGCTTTTGTACGCTACGAATCGCTAGATCTGTAAGAATATATTCTTATCACTAAGGCACTAAGAACACAAAAAATAACTACGTGATCTAAGTGTCTTAGTGGTAATTCCCCTTAATTTCCACCACAGCTTCCGCGAACGATGAGCTCTGGCTCCAGATTTTCATGAACGACATCACTTTCTTTATTCTCGATCTTATCTATCAGCAGGTTAGCTGCCCGTTTTCCTTTTTCACAAATAGGCTGTCTGATAGTGGTGAGGGCTGGAATAGTATATTGAGCGAATGGAAGATCATCGAATCCTACCAGTGCCATATCATCCGGTACTGAAATACCTTCTTTATGCAGTGCTGATAATGCTCCCATCGCCAGCGTATCACTGGTACAAAAGGCTGCTGTCATATCCGGATTATCATTCATCAACTGCTTAATACTGTCAGAACCATGTTTTTGAGAATAATCGCCGACCGCTATCAAATCGTCGTGGATTGAAAGACCTGCATCCTTGATTGCTTTTTTATATCCGGCAAGACGATCAACTGACTCTTGCATACTAAACTTGCCCAGCATAATTCCAATACACTCATGCCCCAATTCAATCAGATGATTTGTAGCCATATAAGCACCGGCAAAATTGTCAACATCAACCGAATTAAGGTTGTTGTTATCCGGACCGTGTCCTACAAGGACCAAAGGAGTATCGCGCTCGACAAGCTCATTTGCAACTGCATCAGTCACTTCCTGGGTAAGAAGGATAAATCCATCAAGTCGTTTGTTATCCAATATATGCTCTTTAACATCAGCACCAAGATCAGGAGAAATCGGGGACATTGAAACGAAATATCCCTGCTGAATACATTCTTCGAAGATACCTAGGTGTAACAGCGACCAGAAGCCATTGGCCAGTGCCTCATCGCAACGGCGGGGAGCTAAAATTCCAATCTCATAACTTCGGTTAGTTGCCAATCCCCGTGCTACAGAACTCGGTTTATAATTATATTTTTCTACAACCTCGAGTACCCTTTCCCTGGCTTCATCACTAACGTTCTTATGGTCATTTAAAACACGAGAAACCACCGACCTTGATACATAAGCAAGTTTGGCAACCTCATCGATACTTAATTTTCCCATAACCTATTCCCCCTTCCATTAACGCAGCTACGATATTTCAATTTATCCTACATCCTCAATAGAAAACAGACTGGTAAAATAATTGTACATATATTCTGCTTGTTATCCAAGCCTGAGGGGGAAAGTTGATTATGGAAGCGGTTTCATAATTGATAATGGATTTGTGCTAATAAACAACCCTGATTAGATTAATTTTCTAATAGGTTAACAAAACAGAAAAAGTAAATTGAGATACATCATTAATGGTGTGTCAATTAAAACAAATCGGATAAAAATGGATGGCGATCGAAATTTCATCGGCTTGTGCTTTTGGTTAACTTTTATCTTCGTCGCGGCAACAGCAACCACGATTACCTACTGTGATACCTCCAAAACAACTGAAAATTCAGACAACTCCCCAAACCGGCTGATCGGATATGTTCATGGAAATAAAAAAGTGACTGTAGAATCCACAGATGCTCAAATACTGACCCATATCAACTATGCATTCGCTAATCTTTCAGCCGATGGAAACGTGATTCTCGAACAAGAGCATGACTCAACAAATCTGGCTCGGTTGACATCCTTAAAAGAAAACAATCCGGATCTTAAAATCCTACTTTCCATCGGTGGCTGGGCGTGGTCTGATTACTTCTCTGACGCTGCTCTTACCGAAGAATCCCGCGAGAAATTTGCCCGTACTGCCGTAGAATTAATGACAAAATACCAGCTCGACGGACTGGATATCGACTGGGAATATCCCGGACAGCCAGGCCAGGATAATGTTTATCGTCCCGAAGACAAGGAAAATTTCACACTTTTACTTAAAACCGTGCGTGAACATCTTGACAAACAAAGTGCTCAGAATCCCTCCAAAGATCATTATCTACTCACGATTGCAGCGGGTTCCGATGATGAATATCTGAGCCACATAGATATGGAAAAGGCGCAGCAGTACCTCGATTTCGTAAATCTTATGACATACGATTTCCATGGGAGCTGGACCGATCACACTGGTCATCACGCAAACCTTTACACGCCCAGTGAAATGCAGAATGAATCATCAGCCGATGCCAGTGTAAAACGCTTTATGAATGCTGGGCTGCCGTCTCATAAAATTGTGCTGGGCGTTCCCTTCTATGGACGAGGGTGGAGCGGTGTGGATGAAAATGACAACGGCTTGTATCAAGCCTATTCCAAACCTCTTGAAGGCTTTTCCTATGATTCACTTGCCAATCATCTCGTTGATCAAAATGGATATTCTCGACACTGGGATGATATTACAAAAACGCCCTACTTGTGGCACCCTGATTCCTCAATTTTCATCACCTACGAAGATGAGCAGTCGCTTAAGTTTAAAGTTGATTATGTCAGGGAGAAAAATCTTGGTGGGCTGATGTATTGGGAGCACAGCCAGGATCCGGACCGAAAACTCTTGAATGTTCTTAATTCTTATTTTCAACCATAGTTTTTCCATAATGTCATTTCTGTCTCCCTGTCGTAGACTTTGTCTGATTCTATTCTTATTAATCATCACATATGGATGTACCGATGAACCAGAACAACCGGAAGTTCCACCTGTTGATTCTACGGAAGTACATATTCGTATAAATCAGATAGGTTATCAGCCTGATGATCCGAAAATAGCCATCGCCTTTTCTCACAGGCCGGCCGAAAAGAGTTTCGAACTTATTGATGCCGAAACAAATCGTGCCGTTTATGAGGGAAATCTTGAGCCTTCAGAGACAGAAGGCTGGGGCAGGTTTTCCTATTATTATGAACTGGATTTTAGCCCTGTCTCCCAAACCGGGCGATATTATCTTCAGATATCTGAAACGAATAACAGGTCGACGAACTTTGACATAAATCCCTCGGCTTACAAAAACTACGTAGAAGATCTGCTGATCTTTATGCAACAACAGCGTTGTGGCTATAATCCTTTTTTGGATGTGGTGTGCCACCAGCAGGATGGGCGCTCGTTTTATGGTCCCATGCCCGACTCTACATTTATCGATGCCAGTGGTGGCTGGCACGATGCCGGTGACCAGCTAAAGTACCTGATCACTTCCAGCAACGCGACAGCTCGCATGCTGCTGGCGTATGAGCTGGAATCTGACAAATTCGGAGATCAGGTCGACCACTGGGGTCAGCCTAGGCCGAATGGCTTGGCTGACGTGCTTGATGAGGCAAAATGGGGTCTCAAATGGCTGCACAAGCTTCATCCGAAATCTGATCAGCTCTTCCACCAGGTTGCCGACGACCGCGACCATATCGGCTGGAAGTGGCCCAATCAGGACAGCTCGGATTACGGTTGGGGCGAAAACAGCTACCGCCCGGTATATTTTGCCGACGGCAATCCACAGGGATTGCAGGAATACAAGAGTGAAGCCACCGGCATTGGCAACTTAGCAGGACGATATGCGGCAGCAATGGCGATGGGCTATCGCATCTGGAAAGAAAAAGGCGACACTGTTTTTGCTGCCAAAAATCTGAAAGCTGCCAAAGAAGTGTATGAAATGGGCAGGCAAAATGAGGGTTATCAACAGGGTAACTCCTACGGAGCTCCCTATCGCTATAACGAACGCACCTGGGCCGACGATATGGAATGGGGCGCCGCCGAACTCTACAAAGCAACGGGGAATAAAGACTATCTTGCCGACGCTAAAAAATACGCCCGAAAAATAGGTTCCACTTCCTGGATGCCCCGCGACACCACTGAACATTACGAGTATTACCCATTCGTTAATGTGGGACATTTTGCGCTCTACCCTCATGTGGATGACGCTTTCCAGGATACACTGGCTTCTTATTATCGGGATGGACTGGATGCTGCCATGGAACGCGGTAACGCCAATCCCTACCAAATTGGTGTGCCTTTCATCTGGTGCTCGAACAACCTGTTAAGCGCCCTCATTACCCAGGGATTACTCTACGAAAAGATGACTGGTGATACAAAGTATCACGATTTTATTATTGCCCAGCGTGATTGGCTATTCGGACGCAATCCATGGGGCACCTCAATGTTTACCGGCATTCCCAGAGACGGCGAATATCCCGAGGATGCACACACCAGCGTCTGGGCACTGACCGGGCGTGAAGTACCAGGCGGACTAGTAGATGGACCCGTTTATGCCACAATCTACAACAGCCTGAAAGGACTAACCCTGAATGAACCTGATGAGTTTGCTCCCTTTCAAACGCCATATGTGGTTTATCATGATGATATCGGAGACTATTCGACAAATGAGCCTACGATGGACGGTACGGCGGGCGCGATCTATCTGATGGCGAAGTTTGGTGCACCAGTTGAATAATAATTAATCTCACCACCAGTCACTAAGGGCAAGAAGACGTATAAACAATAGCGCAAGCGTCCGCTTGTGCTATCGTCCGAGCGAACGTTCGAACGATGATACATTTGCAGGTCGGGAGTACAACTCCCTCCCAACCCATCCGTAGCTTGAGTAGTTTTAGCGAAGTAGGGCTCCTGTTTGGGAATGACAGATGATGCTAAAAGATATGTTTGGTAATCCTCCTGTCTTCCTCCAATCGCACGCAAAATTTAGCGTAATAAAAGGAGATTGATATAACCTCAAGTTATCTAGGTAGGATCTTTTACATTCCTCCCGACTAAAGCTGTACTCCCTTCGAAGGGAGATTGTTATTTCTTATTCCCAGGCTCCTGCCTGGGGGAAGCGAAGTTTCTTACAGACTGTCCCGATGATTGAGTTTCGGAACAAGGAGAAAAAGCCCCCTCTCGAGAGGGAATTAGGGGTGTGTTATTATTCCCTTCTGCCCTATAAGTGCATCATTTTTTATTTAATCACTGTAACTGTTTCCTTTATACTTTGCAGGTCGGGAGTACAACTCCCTCCCAACTCATTCACAGCTTCTAGGACCGTTCCGAAGCTGAAGCTTCGGAACCAGAATAAATAATAAGTTATTCTTTACCACCACCGATTGTCACTGTTCGGCTGGCCCGTCCATCAGAGCTAAATGCACGCAGTTTAATAACGCGATTGCCTTCCATAACCACCGGTTCGGTATATTCTTTTGAATTTGCAGATGGCTCACCCCCATCCAACGTGTAGCGAATGGTCAGCCCCGGATGTTCTATATTGGTCTTGAAAACACCATCTTCAATGGTAGCACCCGGCGGTGGAATCCGATAACCAACACCGCCGTGGAAGTAATCCATCCGCGGCAATTCACGCTGTCCCAAACGGTTGACAAATTCATTCCAATCCTTGTGCATTCGCTTCTTTCGCTCATCCCGATCTTCAATCGTTGCCCAGCCTGGTTGCTGTGCCCACGCCCGCTCGGCAAGTCCAAATATCCGGGGAATCATCATATATTCCAGACGCTCCTGGCTGATCAGCTTTTCACTCCAGAGTTGTCCTTGTAAACCTAAAATATTTTCCTTCCCGTTTTCAGAGAGACGTGTGGCATTCTCAAAAGCATTTCCTGCAATAGGGTTTCCCAATAAATTTTTCTCTGCATTTTTGAACAGATCAAAGGGAATGAAAGCGTACGGATCCTGCGTATCAACGAAACCGGCCCAGTAAAGTCCCGGCTCCTCCGGATCTTTGTTATAGGACAAATCAAAATAGAAATTTGAAGCATGGGACATAACTACTTCAAAACCAGCGTTGGCCAGTTTGTAAGCATGATCTTCGGAACCGCTTCCCCACACACTAGCCCATACGTAAGGGGTGACGGAACCTGCAAAATCGGGATCCGGCTTTGATCCCTCTTCTTCTTCATCCAACGCAATTTCTTCCCACCCAGCCATCTCCAAATTACGTTCGGCCAGCATCTTTTCCATCCGTTTGAAAAAATAATCCGGTAGATCATCCACGCTGTCCAATCCCTTAGTATTTCGGATCAAATCCTGACAGGCCGGTGATTTTTCCCAGGCCCCATGTGGCACCTCGTCACCGCCCATATGAATAGTTTTCAACGAAGCACCAGCCTCATCATACATTTCTGAAATCTCATCAACAATCGCCTCCATAAATCGGTATGTGGAGGATTGGCAGACGTTGATGACATTGTCATCCCAATTCTGAACTGAGCGATACTGCGACTCGTCTTCAGGCTCATGCAGTCGGAATTGATTGGCCGCTTCAATATCTCCCTCGGTTTTTAGCTTATCGTATCGTGATTTCATCGCAACAATAGCCGCACGTGCATGCCCGGGCACATCAATTTCGGGAATAATATCAATATGACGTTCCTTGGCATATCTAAGAATCTCAATAAATGTATTCCGATCATACCATCCACTTCCCGGTGCAGTATCAGGGTCCGGTCCCGATCCATAAGAAGGAATTAGATATTCCCTTTCTGTGCGCGTATGTCCGCGGCGACCGCCCACCTCTGTCAGTTCCGGCAGCTCCTCTACCGCCAGGCGCCAGCCCTCATCATCCGTCAAATGAAAATGAAATTTATTCAGCTTATAAAAAGCCATCACATCAATCAACTTTTTGACAGCCGAAGCAGAGTGAAAGTTTCTGGCAACATCCAGGTGGAGGCCACGATAACCAAACCGTGGTGCATCTTTAATTTCCTGAGCAGCAATCTTCACTGAAGACTGAGGCTTTTTGTATGCTTCAGGAGAAATCAGCGATTGCAAACTTTGAATTCCATAAAACACCCCTGCTGCTCCTGCTCCGGAAATTTCAATCTGTTGAGGATCTATCTTCAGCTCATAAGTCTCGGATTTATCCTCATCCGAGGAATTCAGCGCTAATAAAATATCGCTTCCTGTTTGGCCTTCTTCAACAGTTATCTCCCCATCCAATAGTTCTGTTAGCGAAGCTGCCAGAAATTGTGCCTCACTTTCCAGTCCCTCCTGATATCCAATTGTTACAGAACTACTTAGTTCAAACATTCCCTGTTTTTGTGTTATCGACTTTGGAGTTGGAATAATGGGTCCAATACTATCAGCAGGTAAACTGTGAAGCAAAGAATTTTCCTCATATTTCAACTCGGGAACTGGATGTGGAAATCTGTCATTTGGCCCCCGATTTTTTTGTCGCTCTTCTGTGAAAGGTTTTACCTGAACATCGGATATAAGTTCAGTTAATTCCTTTTCGTCATGAACAAAATAGATTCCTGACGGGGCGTCCACTTCTTTTATAGATGAGCCGGGTGCTTCTAAAATTATATCCAGCTGCTGGCCCGGTTTAATCGACTCAAACTGTTCTGTGGGCTCAATCTTATAAAAATCACCATTAATATGGGTCAGTTTAACCTGGGATGGTACGCTTTCCGGATCAACCGCTCCCATAAAATTGAAATAGAGAGTCCACTCATTTCCGCGCAGGGGGATATTATCCTTATTAATCAATGTAAGTATTGATCGATAACGAGAGCCGTCATCCAAATAATTTGTTTGTACTCCCCAGGTAATTCCCATTTTTTGCGGGATGATTACCTTTGACTCTGCAGAGGAACTCTCCTGTGAGAATCCATTACAAAAAATGGAAAAACATAGAATAACCGTTATAGCAATCGATTTCAGGTGCATAATAAGTTATTTGTTCTCGGCCTAAAATCTATCGCAGATCAACATGTTAAGAGATACTTGATAAACCAAAATACTGTGCTACTTTATCAGATTAGTGATAGACCTAAAGTAAAAATCCACCAGGGCTCCTCGGGGAACTAAGAAGACCTGGTGGTTGCTTTACAAAATTGTTTATTCTTCTACATCCCACCAGACGCGTGTGACCAGGTTATTTTCTCCCTGGCGATCAATAACATCATCATAATTATCCGCATTAAGAACACCTTCTGTTCCTTCCGGATAAGTTAAACGACGTGGGATTTCACCATTTGTATGATTACCTGCAGGTGGATCATTGCTGTCAACAAGTGCCGGCTCCAGGTCTGGATAACCGCTTCTGCGCCAGTTGCTCCACGCCTCAATTCCATTCAGGAACACAGCCGCCCAATATTGTTCATTGACCTGTTCGAGTTGCTCTTCAGCTGATCCACTCAGCGGATTATCAGCCAGATAGTCATTAATATCTGCTTCAGCTATATCCGCCCCACCATCTTCATCATATAACGAGAGATATTCCATTGCCGCACGAACTCCTTCTTCATAGTGCGCTGAAGCAGCATCAGGTATCCAACCGCGAACAGCAAGTTCAGCCAACATGAATTCAACTTCGGCATACGTTTGGAAGAATGTAGGATCATTCAGATCTATGAGCATCTCATTGACCCTTGCATAATTATCCAAATTACCGGTATAACTGGAATGCTCCGAAACAGAAGCACCCGTATACCCACTGGGAAATCCAGCGTAAGCTGAGCTATCAGTTTGTGCATAAACCTCAAGACGAGGATCATCGCGGTTATCTAACCAGTCTACGAGTGTTTGAGCAACATACTCATGATCACCACCATCATTCATAGCTTCACTGATAGCATTTGTATTGAGCCCTGCCGGCCCTACACTCGGTCCCTCTTGATGTTGAACCATAGCAATATCTTCGTTGCTTTCCATCACTCCCCCGGGAGCATTAATGGCGGCCAGCGCCTCAGTTTCAGCTTTGTTCGCATCCACCTTAACCAATCGAAGAGCCAATCTTAACCTCAGAGAATTAGCAAATTTTTGCCATTGAGTTATGTCACCACCATACATAAGATCACTACCGCCAAACGTAGGTTGAGAAGAATCAAACTGGTTCACTGCCTCCTCCAGCTCAATAAAAAGACTGTTATAGATATCCTGCTGCGTGTCATAAGCCGGGGTAAACTCCTGTTCGAGGGCACCTCTTCCGGCTTCAGAGTAAGGAGCATCACCATACAGATCAGTAATTCGATGATAAATAAATGCACGCATAATACGTGCAGCCCCCAGCATATTGTCAACTGCTTCACCTTCTTCCTTGCTTGCTTCGAGGCTGGCAATCAGATCTTCCACATTTTTTACCGATGCCCGGTTCGGAAGTCCGTTTCCGGAATAATTTGTGGTCCAGAAAGCAGTCATCCAGTCAACATTTTCGGTGTAATTGTTACCTCCTCCAAAGAAGGCATTAACCAAATGCTGCGTCACATTTGAACCATACAACAACTGGGTCCGCCACATTTCGTAACGGGTGCCGGCAGCTGAAAGCTGAATGGTAGAAAACTGCATGTTAGGTTCACTCTCGGTAACTTGCGTCGGATTTTCATTCATATCGCCGAAATCACTTAATGAATCACAGGCAGCGAATAGTCCCACAGCAAGTAGTATAATCACTACTCGTTTTATGCAGATCATATATTGTGTATTCATTGTCTTAAGGCTTCTTTTAAAATTTGTTTTTTCTGAATTCATAATAGACCCAGTTTGACATTTAAGAGTTAAAAGCTCGGATATTCAGTTGTTTTGATCCTTAAAACGCAAGGTCAATACTGAGTCCAAAGCTACGTGCTCCGGGCACGCCGGCCAGCTCCAGTCCCTGTCCATTGCCTCTGTTAATGGCTGCTTCCGGATCAATATTCGGAACCGGATCATGCAGATAAAACAGATTTCGTCCTACCAACGAAACAGACGCAGATCGAATTGGAATGTTTGTCACCAAAGATTGTGGTAACTGGTAGTTCAACTGGAGCTGGCGAAGCTTGATAAAATTGGCATCGTAAACAAACTCTTCCGTAATGTCAGTCCCTATCTCACTGTAATATCCATTTGGTGTGACAGGTGTGTTATTAGCTCCACCGTCAACATCAACTCCCTCGGCTACAAAGCATCCAGAAGTAGGATAGGGTGTTCCTCCCTGATCACATTCAGCCCGACCTTCCAGCGTATTTTTGTGGAATCCGAATTGATATGCATAAGCATTGGTACCAGAAAAGATTTGAGCACCCCACTGTGCGTCGATCAGGACATTTAAACTTAGATTTTTATAGGAGAAGGTATTACTCCATCCTGCCGTCCAGTCGGGTGTTCCCTTTCCAAGCTGGGTACGTTCTGATTGTACCGGTAGTCCATTTTCATGAACGATATTTCCATTTTCATCGCGTTCATACTTGAATCCTTCAATAGTACCATACTCTTCACCTACTGTAGCCGTAATAAAGGCGTTCTGTGTTCGGCTTTCTTCCAGAAGGAGTGTCTGTTGGTCTCCGGCCAGTTCTACAACTTCGCTCGCATTTCGGCCATAATTGATGCTGGTCTCCCAGAACATATCGTTTGTGCTGAATGGTATCCCTTTCAGCAAAAGCTCTATCCCTGAATTATCGAGACGGCCGGCGTTGATAACCCGGCTGCCATATCCTGTAGTGTGTGAAACAGTAGTTGACAGAATTTGATTGGTCGTCTGTCTGTCATACCAGGTAAAATCGGCTGAAAGACGATCATCAAAGAAGCGCAGATCAAATCCCAGCTCAACTTCTACAGTCGATGTAGGTTTCAGATCAGCAAGTGGTATAGCATCCTGAGCAACTGCGGACAATGACTGGCCCTGATGACTAAAGTTCAGAATATTATACGTCAGATTTAGTTGATAGGGATCTGTGTCATTTCCTACCTCAGCCCAGGAAGCCCGGACTTTTCCAAAACTCATCCATGAAGGCAAAGAAAACGCCTCAGTAAATACAAAACTTGAACTGATCGAGGGATAGAAAAATGCGTTTTCATCTTCAGGAAGAGTCGACGACCAGTCATTTCGTGCAGTAACTGTAATAAACCATAAGTCTTCGTAGGCAAAATCGGCAGATCCGAAGAGAGAATTAATCTGTCTCTCAGAAAAGTCATAGCTAGGTGAAGAATTAGCCATGTTAGATATCGTTCTAAGCTTGGGTACCTTGAACGTACTACCTGTTATACCCACTGTTTCATTCTTTGAATAACTTCTGCTTCCACCCAGAGTAGCATCCACAGTAAATGAGGGCGTAAACTGTTGGTTGATATTCAGGAGAACGTCAGTGGTATTTTCCATTACACGATACTCGTTCTCACTCATTGCACCACTTGGATTGTAGGCCGTCCCCCAAGGAACGCTGACATCAGTGCGGCGAAGGGTATATTGATCTCTTCCTGTACGGGCAGTGACGTCAATCCAATCAGCTATTTGGTAATTCAGATTTACGTGCCCGATTATTCTGTCCTTTGTGTCATCAGTACTAAACTGATTGACAGCCCAATACGGATTAGTTACAAAAGAATTAGCATTCTGATATACACCTTCGGTACCATCCGGTGCCACATGATTATCCTCGATCGTACTCAAATTAAGATTGGGTGGCAACACGGCTACTACAAAATTGGGGTTCCCGGGACTATCGGAGACCCTCGGGCGATTTTGCGCATTTTCATTGACATAGTTTGCTTTTACATCGGCCGATAAATCTCCAAAGGAGTGCGAGCCACGAAGTGTAAGTGAAGTACGATCCAGACCTGAACTGGGAACGATGCTTTCTTCATCCTGTCGCGTCGCGGAAAAATAATAGGTAGAACTCTCGTTCCCTCCGGACAGGCTAAGCGTATTCTTGCTGGAAATGCCTGTGCGATAGAAATTTTCAAGCTGATTCCCTTGATATTCGTACGGACGTTCCTGTCCGTCAAACTGCACCACGGATGATCCATCAAGAGGTGCGCCCCATGCGTTAAGCCCTGTTGCTAAAGCATCCTGTTGATTCTGAGGGGCTTGACCCAATTCACCCTGACCATACTCCGTTTGATAATCTCTAAAATTAACCAGTGCATCTTCCATAGTGACTGTACTGCTAAAATTCACGGTCGGCGCCTGGCCCGCCTGACCAGACTTCGTAGTGATTTGCACAACGCCGTCACGGGCGCGGGTACCATACAGGGCGGCCGCACTGGCACCTTTTAATACGCTGATGCTTTCAATGTCTTCGGAATTAATCTGGGAGATACCGTCACCTCCGTCAAAGCCGCCCCACATACCGGCTGAGCCAATATTTGTATTGTCAATAGGTACTCCGTCAACTACATAGAGCGGCTGATTGTTACCGGCCAATGAAGAGTTTCCTCGAATAGTTACACGACTTGAAGAACCCGGACCACCTGATGTCGGACTCACGTTGACACCAGCTACTTTACCTTGCAGTAAGTTAGCAGTATTCGTTTCCGTTGCCGAAACCAACTCTTCTGAACTAACATTGCTTACAGAATATCCAAGTGACTTTGACTGCCGTTCAAGTCCTAATGCTGTAACAACCACATCATCCAGTGCTTCAGTCCGTGGAGATAACTCAACGGTAAGCTCTGAACGACCATTAAGCTCAATTGTCCGTGCTGTAAAACCCACAAATGTAAAACGAAGACTGGCCTCAGAACTTGTAACCTCTAAGGTAAACTCCCCGTCTGAATTAGTTGTAGCTCCTCGTTGAGTACCGACCTCAAGGATATTGACTCCCGGCAGCGGTTCATTATCATCGGCAGATAATACAGTTCCGGAAACCGTAAAATCTTGTGCCTGTGCAGGAACTATACCTGCTCCTAAAATTAGTGCGAAACAAATCCCCGTTAATATAAATCTAAGCGACTTGCTTTTTTCCGAGAGAAATGCAGCCCAAATGTTGAATCGATCATCCATAATTTCTGTCCACTTTTGAGTTAGATTAATTAAATTATAAAGTTGCAACAGGACTTAGTATGTCAATCCTATTATATCTCATCCTTTCCCATTATTATTCCACTTTTTTCAGTTTACTATAATATTCCGGTGTACTGAATCTTTATTAATGTGGAGTATTATTCTTTATAAGATTCTACTCTACCAACTTCTTTTCTAAGTAAACTAGGGTTTCCTCCTATAGCAAGGAAACACCATGACTTTGGAACCGCTTCCACTGTTTTTAAAAAGGGATTATTCTCCGGACTTATTCCAATTTAGGCGGGTTTACAGGAGATTAAACTATCATCAGGAATCTATTTTCTTCCCAAAACCTGTGGGTAAAAATCCATTGCTTAGATCTTTTTGCTTAATTGATCCATCACCAACGAAACCATCTAATCAAATATAATTAAGAAAGATAGATCAGTGATCACCTTATTCAATCCCACAAGTCTCAGACTTTTCCGAAAGCCAAACGTTGATTTGTACAAAAATCTTCATATGATATATTGGTTGATCTGATATTTAATCTATTTCTGATGTATGATCCGTTTTTCAGCAATTTCTATTGTATTATTTGCCCTTACTGTAGTAACTATCTTCTATTTTGGACCAAAAGATGATAACCAAACTCAGACTACCCTTTTCGAATTAACTGATCCTGACAAAACAGGCCTTACATTTTCAAATACCGTTGTCGAACGACCCGGCCACAATGTGCTCGAGTCAGAGTTTTTCTTTAACGGAGGTGGTGTAGCCATTGGTGATATAAACAATGATGGACTCCCGGATATCTACCTGACGGCCAATGAGGGCAGTAACGCACTCTATATAAATGAAGGTAATTTCAAATTCCGGGATATCACTTCTCAAGCCGGAGTAACAGACAGCAAGGGATGGTCATCAGGAGTTACTATGGTCGATATCAACGGCGACGGACTACTGGATATTTATGTTTGCAAATCGGGCAAGGGCAAGGAGAATGACCGCAGAAATAAATTATATATCAATAACGGAGACCTCACCTTTACCGAGCGGGCTTCAGAATATGGCCTCGATGACCCGGGATATACAACACAGGCCGTTTTCTTTGATTATGATCGGGACGGTGACCTCGATGTTTACCTGGTAAACTATTCTGTTAAACGCTACACCAGTTTTGACATCATCAATATTCGGCAACAAACGGATCAGTATGCCGGTGACAAATTACTTCGAAATGATAATGGGCAATTTACAGATGTCAGCAAGGATGCCGGTATCATCCAAAATCCGATCGGCTTCGGGTTAAGTGCGACAGCCTCAGATATTAATATGGATGGATGGCCGGATCTGTATGTAGCCAACGATTTCATGGAAAAAGATTACCTATATATAAACCAGCAGGATGGTACTTTCCGGGAAGAAGTTACCACCCACACTACTCATATACCCTACTTTTCCATGGGCACGGATATCGCAGATATTAATAACGATACGTTCCCGGATATATTCACCGCGGACATGCTGCCCGTCGATTATGAACGAAGACGTAATTTTAAAGAGCCCGATTACGACAAATACCATCACCTGGCAGCCAACGGCTATCACAGGCAGAACATGAGGAATATGCTGCAAATGAACAATGGTGATGGATCTTTTACCGAAATAGGACAAATGGCAGGTGTCGATAAAACCGACTGGAGTTGGGCCGCCTTACTGGCTGATTACGACAATGACGGACTCAAAGATCTGTACGTAACCAACGGATTCCCCCGCGACTATACCAACCGCGATTACCTTAATAACATATTATGGAACAAGTTTCCGGACGGGAAGCTGGGGGATGATCCCGACGTGTTATTTAATCTTGTTCAAAAAATGCCCGAGGTTCGGCTTCGCAATCATTCATTTAAAAACAAGGGCAATTTATCTTTTAGCAATTCCGGATCATCTTGGGGATTAGATCAATATGCTGTTTCGACCGGCGCCGCTTACGCCGATCTGGATAATGACGGCGATCTGGACTTGGTTGTCAACAATCTCAATGAGCATGTTTTCGCGTACAAAAACAGGGCACGAGAACTAAATTCCAATAACTATCTGAAAGTCCGACTGAAAGGACCAGAAAACAATACATTTGGCATAGGTACAAAAATAACAGTGACCGATAACAAAGAAGGACGCTATTTCCAGGAAGCCTATCCTGTCAGAGGATATCAATCTTCAGTAGAACCTATTCTTTTATTCGGCTTGGGGAATCAAAATAAAGTTGATCTGCAGGTTACGTGGAACGATCAAACCCAGCAAACCATCCACGATGTGGAAGTTAACCAGACGATTACTGTTCACAAGACAAATTCACAGAACAACAATTCCACAAACGATACACGTCGCGGCAATAAAATGTTTCTACCGCTGGATAAACAGAAGATGGGACTGGATATCACCCATTCGGGCGGTGATATCCAGAACCTAAATCGCTCTCCCCTTCTCCCTCATTCCCTGTCGAACCTTGGTCCCGCTCTTGCACAGGCAGATGTTAACGGTGATGGGCTTTCTGACCTGTACCTGGGAGGTGGCAATGATCAACCGGGCCGATTACTGCTCCAGCAAAAAGACGGTACTTTTAAACGGGGTGAAGCTCCGTTTTTTGATCAGCATAGAGAATATGAAGATATCGATGCTCTGTTTTTTGATGCTAACGGTGATGGTAGTCCGGACCTGTATGTTGTAAGCGGGGGAAACTTTGATCCATCCAATGGCCCCACTTACCAAGACCGACTTTATATCAACGACGGTTTTGGACGGTTTGCCCATATGCCTGACGCTCTGCCTGCGATGAATATTAGCGGAGGGACAGTTGCGACAGCCGACTTTGACCGTGATGGAGATTCCGATCTTTTTGTTGGCGGAAGGGTTCTGACAGGCAAATATCCCTATGCACCACGTAGCTATCTACTGGAAAATGAAAATGGGACCTTCACCGATATCACCACGGAAGTCGCCCCTGCTCTTTCCAGCCCCGGTATGGTTACAGATGCCGAATGGACAGACATTAACAATGACCGTTATCCGGATCTGGTTCTGGCCGGTGAGTGGATGCCTATCCGTATTTTCACGAATAACCGGGATAAAACACTTACGGAAATAACCAATGAGGCCGGAATGGATGGAAAGGCGGGCTGGTGGAATGCTTTAAAGGCGACAGATCTGGATGGCGACGGAAATATTGATCTGGTTGCCGGAAACCGTGGGCTTAATACCGACCTGGAGACCTCACCGGATGATCCCGTCATCCTGTATGCCAGTGATTTCGATAACAACGGAACAATCGATCCGGTTATGACGAAAGTGATCAATGGCAAACGATACCCCGTTTCCGGCCGGGATAAACTACTGGAACAACTTCCTGAACTTAAAGAAAAATTTACCGATTATGCTTTATATGCATCCGCTACGATCGATGATATTCTCTCAGCAAAACAGCAGAAGCAAGCCTCCCGATTTGAAGCTCACACATTTGCCAACACAATCTTTATGAACGAGGGCGACGGTAACTTCCGGACTGTCCAGCTTCCCCCTCAAGCCCAAACATTCCCAATTCATGATATTATCGTCGCTGACTTTAACAGTGATCAAAATATGGACATCCTCGTTGCCGGTAACAATTTCGGTACCACACCCAAAACTGGGCCCATCGCTGCCATGGGTGCCCTGCTTATCGGCAATGGCCAAGGAGAAGATTACAAGGCCAAACCTGCACATGAAACGGGTTTTAAAGCCACTGGTGAAGTCAGAAGTATGGAAGTAATTTCTTCGCCCCTGGGTTACATTATCATGCTGGCTCGAAACGACAATGCTCCCATCCCCTATCTTTATCAGAGTCCTGCAAAATAGCTAACGACAAATGCAGTAGAGAGTGAGTTATATCTCACTACCAACTCAACCTTTCCGTATAATTCTCCGGAGGTTCTTCCAGTGCTCTTCGCTCATAGCCGTATCGGTAAACAGACAAATACCCTCTGCACCTGCCTCCATGGCGTATTCAAACGCCTGAGCAATTTCCTCCTCATTCAACTCCTGTACAAACAAGCCACTATAAAGAGGCGTTGTTTTCGGTAGTTCACGTCGGCATTGCTTAACCGCCTCGGCAATCCATCTAACCTCTTTATCATAAAAATTGTGATACATCATCGGCAACACAGCATCCAGATCCCAATCCGGCCAGTTTTGGCGGACCAGAGTGCGGGCTATATCAGGAGTTGGGAATACGGCAGCTGTTAACTCCCGGTTCTCTTCATGAACCAACAGAGCCAATTTATTTACAAGCGTAGTAACCCTATCATACCGGAATTGTAGCCACTCCTCAGTATGGGCAGGGTCTTCCAGCTCCAGCGGATCTATGCCATGCTTTTCTTTAAACTTCTCGCGGCATACCGAACAGTAGCAGTAATCATATTCCGGATACTCCTTATCCTGTACAATACCATACTTGGGCTGCAGGTCGATAGGCAGGATCACATCGGGATACCGAATATAATCCAGATGCACACTTTGAATTTCGGAATATTGAAGAATCTGCCGGGCCTGCTGTTTTAAATACTTGTGAACCGGCTCACGAGAAGGACATAGCCATTTGTAATAGTCAACGTAAGCAGGCTTTTCGAGTGATGATTCTCCATTGCGATTAATCACAAACCATTCCGGATGTTCTTCCTGGGCTTTCGTATCGCTGCCGCGCTGCAAGCTTACCAGCCAGGCATGTACTTCGATATCGAAGGCTTCGGCTGCGGGAATAATATTATCAAAATTTTCTTGCGGCAGTATCGCATCGAAACCTGCTTTTTTTAATTGCTCAAGGCGACTTTTCCATTCGTCGACCGACCCCTCCGGTTCCGTTATCCAGGCCCAATTTTTGGACTCCCAGTGACCTGTTACCTCACCAGATTGAAATGGATTCGCTAGTGTTATTCCTCCCAGAAAACCCGCCATTCCCAATCCCGTTTTTTGAAGAAAGCTTTTTCTGTCCATAGCTGCTATTCATCAGTTTTATGATTAATTAGAAGCGTATTGTTTCAAGTTGCATAAAACAGGCCTTTGCAAAAATTTCTAAAAAGAGAATTCAGATCATGATAGGACGAGTTATTCCTGCCAAACTCTTCCATCCTCTCGTATATACCACTTGGATCCCGTCTCAGAATGCTCAATACTAATTTCAAAGGTATGGTCGGTAGCACATATTTCTGGTCCCATCCACTTCTCAAAATTGATCAGTGATCTCAATTCTTCCCGAATTTTTACTCCATCCAGCGTTGTAATCTCAGATGCATACTGTCCATTCTTATCCCGGTGCTCATGCTGCCGATAGTATAATTCCCTCAAATACCATTTTATCTGCTCATCAGGCTGCATTGACGGGGACTTTTCGATCTGCTTTCTATCATCTGAAAATAGTACATAGCCCCACATTTCAGGATAGTGCATATTTATAAGCCCCTGTGGCGACCACGACCAGTTGTCTTCAGTATCACTCTGTTTTACATATTCTCCATTTTCGGATTCTATCTGCCACTGTACCCTGGAGAAGTTGACTCTCCATATTTCTCCATCTTTCGGCGGACGTCCTTCTGGTGCCGCTTCCTCCAGGACATCCCAGGGGATGGCCAGCTCCACAGACCAGCCCGTGTCTCTGTCAGATGGATTGTTCAAGGTACCCTTGAGATCAATCCCCACCTTAAGACCTCTGATATCCCAGGCATCAATTGCTCTACCGTCATCACGATAGGGCTTTGTAAGCATCAGATCCCAGTATGTCCCCAACGCATTTACCTCCAGCTCATAGTAGTTGTGGGTATCTCCGTTGGGATCAATAAATACCTCAAAGTTATTTTCATGGAAAATAATGGCATCCCGTTCTTTCAGCGTAGCCCACAAGTGAGGTTCTTCCAACACAGCTGCGATATAAAAATACTGCTCGTCCCATAACATTTTAGCCCTGGTATCGAAACGAGGCTCCGCCTTCCCTTCCCCTTCAATATCCAGAAAAGACTCTGTCCAAGCGGCTTGTTCCCAATCTGACTCATTCAGCTTGCCATCAATATTCAAAGAATCGGAAATTTTAACACTGACATAGCTTCTGGGATTGAATTCTATCGATGGCGCCATATCCTGGGCGTAACCCATGGAGAAAAAAGCAGAAATACAGAATACGACAACTGCTATGCAACTTATCTTATTTCCTATCTTTAATGTTTGGATCATAGCAGTCATTTAATCACTCTTGGTGAGTTCTGTTTCTTCTAATTCCCTCCAAACAAAAGCCGCAGCACCCAAAATGGCCGCATTTTTTTCTGTCAAACTAGAAAGAGTAATGTCGACCTGACCTTTAAATATATCTAACAATTGTGCTTCCATATTCTGTTTCGTGGGATCTAAAATCAACGAACCGGCCTTTGATAATCCCCCGGACACAATAATAGCCTCCGGATTAATACAGGCAACAATATCAGCTAGCTTTAACCCCAAAATTTTGCCTGTGTATTCAAAAGCTTCCAATGCCAGCGGGTCTTGTTCACGAGCTGCATCTGTAATTTTTTTTGCATCGAGCTTGGATTCGGGAATCTTTCTTAAATTGCTTTCGAGCTCACTTGTATCCATCAACTCCTGCACGGTTTTGATCAATCCGGGAGCTGAAACATAGGTTTCGAGACAACCATTGCGGCCACATTTGCAGGTTCTGCCATCATAAGAAACAGGAATGTGGCCTATTTCACCGGCATGACCGTTCTGCCCCATCACCAGTTTATTATTTATCACAAGACCGCAACCTAGTCCGGTTCCCAGTGTAATAGCAATAAAATTTTCCATATTACGACCGGCTCCATACAACATCTCTCCCATTGTAGCCGCATTAGCATCATTGGTTAATACGGTAGGCAAGTTTGAGTACGAAGCTAATATCTCGGTCACCGGCACGTGACTCGGCCAATCCAAATTAGAGGCATTGTCTATGGTTCCTGTTAAATGGTTTCCGGTAGGTGCTCCAACACCGATTCCCTTAATGGTAATCGTATCGTTCAGCGATTCTTTGAGCCTTACAATATGTTCATAAAGGTGCTTAAAAAAATCCTGATAGGTGATTTGGGAATCCGTTGGTATAGCATCAGATGCCAAAAGTTTTCCACCTCTTGTAACAAGTCCGAATTTGGTACAGGTACCACCCAGATCAATCCCGACTACGGCATAATTCATTTACAATAATACTGTATTTTCATTGGTATCAGCAGTGCCTATATAAATCATGAAAAAAAAGGTGTGATACAACTTTCTTTCATGATTACTGACGGATAAAGGCATGGAAACGGTTCCAAATTTGATGTCCGGTACATCACTGCCGTTCTTTTAAGAAATTCAGAAACTTTTTGACTGCTTTTGCCCGGTGGCTAATGGTATTTTTGATTTTTGGGTCAAGCTCCGCGAAGGTTTTATCATATCCATCAGGACGAAAAACAGGATCATAGCCGAACCCTTGATCACCGTGTTCTTCCTGTAAAATAGTACCGCGGCAGACACCTTCGAAAGTGTATTCACCAGCATCAGTAACAAGAGCAATCACCGTTCGGAATTGTGCCCCGCGATCTTCTATATTCACTCCCGACATCTCATCAAGTAGCTTATCAGTGTTATCCTGATACGTTGCTGATTCCCCCGCATAGCGCGCTGAGTAGACGCCCGGACGCCCGTCGAGAGCGTCCACTTCTAGTCCTGTATCATCAGAAAGTGCTGGCAATCCTGTCTCTGCATAAAAATAGCGCGCTTTTTTAAGGGCATTTCCCTTTAAGGTAGGGGCATCTTCGATAACTTCTTCGAGGTCGGGATAATCATATGACGATTTTAGTTCAATACTCAAAGGAGCTAGTGTCGCGCGAAGTTCTTCGATCTTATGCTTGTTGCGTGATCCCAGTACTATTTTATTCATTAGCATATAAAATATTTTTAGCTAATATACTCATCGGACGAATTGGAATCGTCCGACAAGTAAGAAAACTATTTTTATTCTGCAGCTGTTGACTGTTTGCGGATCTCCTGCACTTGGTGCCATTTGAGTCGCGGACCAAATTGCGAAACAATCTTCGATCCAGCCAGGCTTGCCAGCTTTCCTGCTCCTGCATATCCCAGGCCATTGGTAATGCCGTACAAAAATGCTCCCGCATACATATCACCGGCACCATTGGTATCCACAGCATCGACAGGATAGGGCTCGATATCGATAAAGGTATCACCGTCATAGATCATCGCCCCATTTTTTCCCTGGGTGATAACAAAACGCTGGGCCTCTTTTTTAAGCGCCTCACGTGCTTCGGTTAGGTCATCCTTTCCAGTATAAATCTTTGCCTCTTTTTCGTTACAAAACAGCAGATCGACCGATGCTCCGATTACATCCTCAAACCGTTCTTTAAACCCCTCAACAATTGCAGGATCGGAAAGGGTAAGAGCGGTCTTGACGTCACTATTCTCAGCGATTTTCTTTGCCTCCTTCATTGCCCGATGTCCTTTTTCTGATGCAACCAGGTATCCCTCCAGATAAACATACTTCGAATCTTTAATCGCAAGCTCATCAATCTCTTTGGTAGAGAGATCGGCTGTAATGCCCAGATAGGTATTCAACGTCCGCTCGGCATCATCGGTAATCATTACCAGACATTTGCCGGTTATACCGTCTTCGCGTTCCTGTCGGATATAGTTGGTATCAATGCCGGCTTCGTTCATCTCCTCCAGATACTGGTCCCCGAATTCATCATCAGCCACTTTGCACGAGTAGAAGGCTTTACCTCCGAACTGACTAACAGCGAATATGGTATTGGCCGCCGATCCACCCGGTTTTTCTACCGTCTCAGCACGATTTATATCATCTATCAATTTAAATTGTGTCTCCTCATCAACCAGTGTCATTACTCCTTTTTCGACATCATGCTTTTCAAGAAACTGATCAGATATTTCAAATTCCATATCCACCAATGCATTGCCGATACCATAGACATCGTACTTCCTATTCATATACTTGTATGTACTAGAGTTAAAAATGAAGGACGGAAAATACGAACTATGAGCGGGTGAATAAAGAACTACTATTGGAAAAGGAAATCACTAAAACAGTTCCTTTTTTCGCTTTATATTGATCAACGAAATATTAAATGCCAATTAAGAAGATGCACGGTTTAATACAGTTCCTTTCTGATCGCCTGGAAAAACCTCTGCCCGGTCGGGATGCCCAAGTAAAGATGGCACCCAAGCCTGTCTCCGAAGGAGAAAGGCGGGAGATGGAGCCGCCCGATAACGTCAAGCATAGCAGTGTACTGGTGCTGCTGTTCCCCAATAAAGATGAGGAACTAGAGCTGACACTCACGCTTCGGACTGATGATATTAATCACGGCGGTCAGATCAGCTTTCCCGGCGGGGGCGCACATGAGGAGGAATCACCTGTCGAAACCGCACTTCGGGAGGCAAAAGAAGAAATCGGCATCGACCCTGATAAAGTACAACCGATCGGACAGCTCACCGATCTGTATGTAAGTCATTCCAACAATCTGGTAACACCGGTAGTAGGATTTATGGAAGAACGACCTGATTTCCGAATTAATCCTAATGAAGTAAAAGAAGTATTCGCTGTAGAGCTCCACTCTCTGCTCCATAAAAAGAACCTCACCGTCGAAGACTGGGATCTCCGATCACATACATATAAGGTTCCATACTGGGATATCCACCAAGTACCGCTGTGGGGAGCAACGGCCATGATGCTGAATGAACTGCTGGAACTGGCTCGGGAATATTTAAAGAACCATGACGACCAATGAAATGAGCGATCAATATAAACACTGCACTCTTTGTGATCTCGAACTTCCCGACCCGCCCGTAACGGATGAAGATACCGACGGTGCATTTTGCTGCACCGGATGCCTGCACGTCTATAAACTTTTACAGGAGCTTAATGATGAACAAGCCGAACAGTTACGAAAACAGACGATCAACCAAAGACATAGCGAAACAAAGATCCTACCTGATACCTGTGAAGAAGCTTTTTTTAAGGTGGAAGGCATGCATTGTTCAACGTGTGAATCATTTATAGAGTCACTTGCCAATCGTCAAGAGGGGATATATAAAAGTGAGGCCAGCTATGCATCGGAGATGGTAAAAATTTATTACGACGCGGAGCAATATGAAAAATCAGAACTAACCCAACTGCTGAGTCGAATGGGATATTCGGTTCAGGACATAGATGCAGATGCACAAGCCAGTGATGATCAGGGGAATGATCTTATACGGATCTTAATAGGCGGATTTTTCGGCATCATCGGATTGATGCTCTATATCCTTTTTCTTTATCCCACTTACCTGGGTGGAAAAGGTCTCGTTCCGCTGACAACTATTGAGGAGCTTTTTTTCGTCTCCAATATTTTTGTAATGACCACATTTGTACTGCTGTACACTGGGTTTCCAATTTTGCGCGGAGCATGGGTTTCGCTTTCGGTACTAAAACCAAACATGGATCTTCTCATCTCTATTGCTGCTGTCAGCGCCTATCTGTACAGCGTAGGTGCAATGTTTACCGGATCGGCTGAAGTTTATTTTGATGTTACAATGGCCATTATACTAGTCGTCTCCATCGGCAATTATTATGAGATGAGGATCAAGTCCGGAAGACAAAATCTCCTTTCCAACCTATATGAGAAAAAAATCGACTCGGCACGGGTTCGGCGCAATGGCCACTATAAAGAAATACCGGTATCAGAAATTCAAGCCGGCGATCAAGTCATAATCAGGGCCGGAGAACGTATTCCCATCGACGGAACAATCATAGAGGGCGAAGGAGTTATCAATGAAGCACTGATGACCGGCGAATCTATTCCTGTTAGCAAAAAAACTGGTGACCGTGTACTTAGCGGCACTATCCTCACTCAAAATGCACTTACGATTCAAGCCGGAGAAGAAGTACAGAGTACTATCGATGAACTACTGCAACTGATGTGGAATATTCAATCCTCGCGTCCGGGCAGACAACGTCTGGCTGATCGTATTGCCGCCTATTTTGTGCCCACTGTTCTTATTTTAGGGATTGCAACCTTTGCCTATCATCTGTTAAGCGGCACGTCGACTACCGGTGCCATGCTCTCTGCACTGGCTGTGCTTATTGTTTCGTGCCCCTGCGCTCTTGGGTTGGCTACTCCACTGGCTATATCGGCCGGCATCCGCAGCGCCCTGGAACAAGAAATTATTTTTAAGACGGCCGCCGTATTCGAGGATCGGGCAGATGCCGATATTATCGCCTTCGACAAAACCGGTACACTTACCACTGGACAAATGCACCTTATCGATAAAGGAAATCATGAGCAGGCTCTGAAATATGCCGCACTTCTTGAGCGCTATTCATCTCATCCGATCGCCAAACCCATAGCCGATTTAGCAACTGATGATGAGGCTTCAAAAAGGGTCCAGAATTTCAAAAGCTATTCCAATGGCATAAGTGGGAAAATTGATAAAAAACTTATTCTTGTGGGTAAGGCCGAATGGCTTAGACAGAAGGGATTTCAGATTAATACTGAGCAAGTTGAAACCATAGACAGAGCTAAATCCACAGGCAATATACCCGTCGCTGTTGGCTGGGATGATACCGTACAAAGCATTCTGATCGTCGGTGATTTATTACGAGATGAAGCGGTTGCTGTGATATCCTCATTAAAGGAGAAAGGAAAGAAAATTGCACTTATTACCGGTGATAGTGATGAGGCCGCGCAAACACTTCGGAAAAAACTGAATCCTGATTTCATTTTTTCTGAGGTGCGCCCTGAATCAAAATCAGCTATTATTAAAGAGCTGCGCCATTTAGGACAAGTGACTATGGCCGGTGACGGAACCAACGACGCGCCGGCACTGGCCGAGGCTGATCTCGGCATTGCTTTTGGCGACCTTACCGGCATTGCAGCCGAGTCGGCTCATATTGTAATCCCCAACGATCGGCTGTGGCTTATTCCATCGGTATTTAGGGCGATTAAATTGACAAAAAATCGTATCCGCCAAAACCTGGGATGGGCGTTTCTGTATAATATCATAACTATTCCACTGGCTATTGCAGGGACCATTAATCCGCTGTTTGCCGCAGTTGCCATGGCCACAAGCAGCTTACTGGTGGTTGGAAATTCATCCCGTGGGATGGATTTAGAATCCTAACTTCAACAATACAGACCACAGAGTAGCTAAAGAAAGATAAACCTTTTGCCGCGAGATTAGGTATCGGTAAACATATTATACTGCTTTACTGCAGTACAGAATATCGAACACCGATCACGGAATAAAGAATTATAAATGCAAGAAAGCCTTCAACATTCTGCAGTTCCTTGCTCTATATTCAGCGGTTCCGCTAGTGGCTATTCATCAACATTATACCGCACCGGCAAATTATCCAGTTTTACTTCCTGCTGGATCTGCTCCTTTGAATCTGTATCATCAGAAACCAGCGGATCAGAACTGATGTACATAACTACCGGGATGTCGCCGGAAGGCAGAGTCCATTCATCTGATAGATAGAATTTTCCATCTGTTTTATTCCATTGATATGTTTTTTGCACATCCATCATCTGTCCGCTCTGAAGTTGTAGGCTATCGATACTAACCATCCGCTCGATAGCTGAGGTATCCAGACTTATCAATCGAAGAGCAAAACGCCACTGATGCGCATCTACTTTAGCCTTCATCTCGTCAATCAGCAATGGTGAATCAGAATCCAAAAAGAGCGTATCTCCTTCGGCAAATCGCTGTTCTTCGACAACATTTTGCTCCTGTTGCATCACTTGCTCATTCTCATTCCCGAAAATCTGAACATTAATCAGGTTAAAAAGCGTCAAAAGCTCTACCAAAACGGGAATTCCTATACCTACAGCGATCAAAATTTTAAGCAGCCGATTTGTGGATTCCTCCGAAGATTGGGAGCTATCCTGATTGTCTGAGTTCATATAATTTCCAGATCTATAGGAGCCATCATGGCCAAGAAAAAAGCCCTTGTCTTATTGACAACAGAACAAGGGCTTACCTCATTTCAATAGCATTGTTCTTTAAGAAGGACGGGGTGCGGCTCCAGGTTCAAAAATACCATCCTGTACCATTTCCCACAGGGGAAAACCATAAGCAAGTAGAACAAGAATAAGTGCAAGACCAAACCAAAGTTTCATGTTATCAAGTATGGCAGGCGTATGCTCCACGCCAGAAAGTGGTTCGGGAATAAAATCATCGACCGGCTGATCTGATTTGGATCCGGCCATCCAGCTGGCGATTATCACCCAAAGAAACAAAATTAACGAAATAGTGAGAATAGTACCGCCGATAGCGATCTGCCAATCCATTTCGGCCATCGTGCCGAATATTGGCTCAAAGTCAAATCCGGAATATTGCGGTTCGGATGTTCGTCGCGGCACCCCGGCTAAACCGGCTCGATGCATGGCATTTGACATCAAGGTCATTCCCAAGAACCAAGCATAGGGCTGAATTAACGCCAGTTTTTTAAATTTAAGCTCTCGTCCGGTTAACTGGGGAATCAGCCAATAACTAATCGCCATAAAGGTAAGGGCTACGGCCGTGCCTACGGTAAGATGGAAATGTCCGGGTACCCAAATGGTATTATGAATCAGCAAATTTATATTCATTCCTGCATTTATCATTCCACTGAACCCGCCAGCGGCAAACATGATTCCGGCCAGTGCCACTCCTGCAAAAGCGGGATTATTCCAAGGGAGTTTTCCAATCCACTTCAAATATCCCGTACCTCCACGCTGACGCGCTCCATGCTCCATGCTGGCTACGACAGTAAACAAGGTCATTAAGCTGGGCAACAGCAAAAGCATGGTGGTGGCCATGGCATAGAACTTAAATCCTACTGAAATACCTGCATCGGCATACTGGTGATGATAACCAACAGGCGTTGACAACAGGAGAAATATGACAAACACAATACGTGTCATGGCATCGCTGAATAAACGCCCGCCCGATAACTTTGGCAGAATGGCATACCAGACGTAATAAGCCGGCAATAGCCAAAAATAGACTACTGCATGACCAAAAAACCAAAAGAGCGTCCGGGGTAATAGTGGTTCAATATCAACGACCCATCCCAGCGACCACGGGATTAGTAAACCAACCACCTCAATTGCCAATCCTATCGTACACACGTACCACATTAACATGGTAAAGAGCGCCATATACGTAAGGATGGGAATGCGCTCATTCGGATTTTCTTTGCTCCACTGCCAGTATGATTTGAACCAGTCGTAACCTGCCATCCATGAGCCTACCAAAACCAGAGCCAATCCGATGTAAAACATCGGGTGTGCTTGCAGCGGTGGATAAAAAGTGTAAAGCACAGCAGCACGAATAGAACTATCCGGAACCAGTCCGCCGAGAATGGCAACAGCTGTCATTATCAGACCAATCGTCATCAGCCAAAACCATGACCAAGTAAAGATCATATTTTCCGGCTCGCGCTCAAGACTGCGCGTTACTCCCCAGACAAATAAACCCGCAATAAAGAAGGTGGTAAAAACTAAAGCCAGCAATACACCGTGACCTGTAAGCAGAGTATAATATTCGCCCGAATCGAAAAATCCCCGGAATACATCAGTACGATGCAGGGCTTGCACAAATCCAAAAAAGCCCCCTATAGCCAACGCTATAAATGCTACAATAAAATTTGATTTTGCTACTTTTGCCGCCTTCGGATATTGATTTAAAAATGTCATTCTATAAGATTACTTTTATCAAACTCAGATTTAGGAACAACGTTTATTTTACCTTCCATTATATGATGTGCAGGACCACAATACTCGTTGCAGACAATCCCGTACTCTCTGGCTTCGGGAAATATAGTTGTAAACTTAGCCACTTGGCCGGGTATGGCCATCGTATTCAAATTCGTACCCGGAACTTCGAAACCATGCAACACATCAGGGCTGGTTATATAGAAGGTAACTCTCGTATCAGCCGGAACGGTGATAGGTTGTGCTGTACCAGGAGCAAAAGCAAATTGAAGCGTCTGCACATATACTTCATACTCCGTAACTCCGTTCTTCGTTACCTCTCTAACACCCGGAGTTCCAAATTCTGTCTCTGCTAAATTCTGCGGATCAATCGTCTGATAATCTCCAATTACTTTAAGGTCCATGGCCACAAAACCATATACCACGGTAGCAATAAAAAAAGCAATCAGAACGTAGGACAGGTTGATCCAAAACCGTTCAAACTTGTGTATATGCATTTTTAATATCGGTTGGATTATTATTCAATGATGGAAGGCGCATTCCCGCCGAATTCTATGAAAAACATAAAAATCCACATTAACACTACGATAGCGAGATAAAGCAATGTCAAGGTAAGTGTACCATAAGGCTGATACTCTTCGATGGTAATTTCCCGCTCAATTTCGGGATTTCGATCTTCCCACTTGTTGTGGACATTTTTTTCATCTGATGTGTTATTATCTTCACCTGTCATAGATGATTTTTATATTTTAAGAGTAAATACTATTTAATCGGAATAAACAAGAAAATATTTACAGCTGTGAAGTTCAAATATCTTCTTCATTTAATCCAATTTTTTGCAAAAAACCAGGATTCCCCTACATAAATATGGACTGGATTATCGCCGGACTTACTTTTGGTTTTTTAGGTAGTTTTCACTGTATAGGCATGTGCGGCCCGATCGCCCTTTCTTTACCTCGAAAATCCTCGTTGTATCTTCGCTTCATCTTATCTAGAATATTATATAACATTGGGCGAATTGTAACATATGTTTTGTTGGGTGTTATAATTGGATTCTTCAGTCGAATGGTCGCATTCAGCGGTTATCAACAGGGACTTTCGATAGCAGTGGGAATAATACTCTTACTGGCTTTAGGTTGGAAAAAGCTGCGGAAACAGTTTCAAAAAATGGAATCCCTTCCCGTTAAATTTATCAGTAAAACCAGCCGCTTCATCAAAAATTTATTCACCAATGGTAGTTCAGGGGCTTTGTTTTTGATCGGGCTACTTAATGGATTTCTACCATGTGGGTTTGTTTATATGGCTCTTGCAACAGCTCTTACGTTTGGTACAGTCGAAAGCAGCGCTCTTTTTATGGCTGGATTCGGGATGGGAACTGTGCCGGCTATGCTGGGCATAAGTTTAACAGGATCGCTGATCCCGGCTGCATTCCGGCGCAGAATTCAAAAACTCTCTCCCTACTTTATTGCTGTGGTGGGCATCATACTTATACTCCGTGGATTAAATATTGGGATTCCACTTATCAGTCCCTCTATTTAGGCTCAATTATATCCAGCCATCAAGCAAAATCAATCTACTAGATAAGAAGAGTCGACCTTTCTGTTTTCTGAAGAATCATGTACGGCAAAGTTAAATCCTTTCTGGATACTGTAGCCCCCGAACTTTCCCTGCTTGTCTACAGCAATAAATCCAACCTGTATATTTTCGACTGACTCGTTCTTATGGACAATACGCTCAACGGTTTTTTGGCATGCCGTTTCGGGGTCACAGCCGCGCCGCATATATTCAACCACGGTATGACTACCGGCAACGCGGATGATTTCTTCACCCAATCCCGTACCGACAGCGGCTCCAACTTCATTATCAACAAAAAGTCCCGAACCAATTAGCGGAGAGTCACCAACCCGGCCATGCATCTTCCAGGCCGTTCCGCTGGTGGTGCAAGCTCCCGACAAATTGCCATTTTCATCAAGCGCCAGCATTCCGATGGTGTCGTGATTTTCAATATTGATTTCAGGCTGATATTCGGCATTCTCTTTCCACTCCTCCCAGTCTTTTCGGGATTCTTCCGTAAGCAGATCTTCCTCCTCAAACCCCTGATCCACAGCAAAGTTCAGAGCTCCGTCCCCGACCAGCATCACGTGCGGCGTCTCCTCTTTTACTTTGCGCGCTACTGATATCGGATGTTTAATATTACGAAGTGCTGCCACAGATCCACAACGATTCTGCTCATCCATGATACAAGCATCCAGTGTTACAATTCCATCGCGGTCGGGACGTCCGCCATAGCCAACGGTTCTCACCTCGGGATCACCTTCCGGTACTCGTACTCCTGCTTCAACGGCATCCAGCGCCGAACCGCCCTCTGATAATATCTTCCAGGCCTCTTCATTGGCTGATATACCAAATCCCCATGTGGAAATAATGAGCGGGGCACTAATTTTCCCGTGTCCGGACGAGAATCCTCTTGCCAATTTTTGGGCTGGCAAAAGGCCACTTAAGGCTGTTAGTTTCAAAAAATTTTTACGGCTAATCATAACAGAAAAATTTGTTTCTAAATTGAATGTTTTACCACTAAGATACTTTGTGCACTAGGTAATTCACTTTATCATTTCGGCGGTGCTGCGGCCCACTTCCATACCGATAGCAATGCCCATTCCACTGAGTCCTGCCGCTACAAATCTTCGTCGATCGAGCTGTCGGATAATAGGCGTTTTAGTAGGCGTAAATCCCATAATGCCCGACCATTCGTGTTCGATCTCCCAACTATCTGACAACTGCAGCCTATCCGACACAAAATTGGTCAAATAATTCTTGATCTTCATATTCGTCCCAAATTGATCGGTCTCCTCACCTTTTTTATCGAGATTACGGGCTCCGCCAATTAATAATCTATCTCCAACATTCCGAAAATAGATATAACCACGATCATGGTGAAAGATCCCTTTCCACGGCAGGTTCTTTTGTTCATTCGTAACCATAACAAATCCCCGCGCAGGCTGGATATCCAATTCTGGTATTAATCGTCGTAAAAAGCCATTTGCTGCGAAAAGTACCTTCTCCGCCTTTAGTTCTAATCCGCTGCCAAGAAATATTTCTCCATCTTTCGAGACCTGCTCTACCTCACTGTTCCATTTTATTTCCACACCAGCCTCACTAACTTTCTCTGCCAGCTGATGCATCATCTTTCCCGGATGCAGTGCTCCCTCAAGCCGATTTCGAATAACGGGATATCCCTGCAGTTCATCCGTTGAATAGACCTCATCTTCGCCTGTTAAACCCTTCATCCAGCCGTTAAACCGCTCAACTTCGGGAGCTACTTTTTTAAAAGCATCTCCGGATGTAAAAAACTCATAGCCGCCACAGTGCTCATATCCAATTGCTTCTTCCCCTAAGGTTCTTTTGAGCAATTCCAATCCCTCATATCGTCGTTTTATTCGCTTTTTAATACCTTCCTCGGACTCTTTTTCGATATCAGCAATATGCTCCCCGATTGATCCCACGCAAGCAAAACCGGCATTGCGCGTACTGGCTCCCTGTGGCAAAAATCCACGTTCAAGTACGGCTACTCTTGCTTTGGGATATTCTTGCTTATAAAATAAGGCCGATGACAGACCCACTATTCCGGCGCCGACGATTACCAGATCATAAGGTTTAAGAAAAGAATCCTGTTCCCAAAAGGATGTATTTGCCATATCTTTGGTCATTAATTATCGGTTATTTGTTAATAGGAAAACAAATAACAAGTAACAAATAACTAATTTTGAACATCCTGAAATACCAGAGAGGCCATCAATGCCGCGCCGGTGATAAAACACTCTTCATCAATATTATACTTGGAGTGATGCCAACTGTAAGTCGACCCTGTCTCATCACGTCCGCTACCCAAAAAGAAAAATGCTCCGGGAAATTCCTGTTGGTAAAAGGCAAAGTCTTCTCCCGCCATAATCGGATCCTCCAACATATGCACATTCTCGTCACCCAAAAGGCCATTTGCTGAATTGATAACATTTTCCGTAGCCCAATCTGAATTGATTACAGCCGGATATCCATAGTCGAAGTCAAAGGTATAACGGCCACCCGAAGCCACAGTTACAGACTTTACAATCGACTCAATACGATCTTTAATCATATCAGCTGTCTCTGCAGAAAATGTGCGCACTGTCCCCAGCATCTCTACTTTTTCCGGGATAATATTATGGGCCGACCCCCCGCTTATTTTTCCAACCGTAACAACAGCCGGCTCTGTAGGATTAACATTTCGACTAACGATCGTCTGCAGCTGATTTACAATCTGCGAGGACATTACGATAGGATCTATCGCCTGATGCGGTGATGCCGCATGTCCGCCCTGCCCAATTACTTCAATTTTAAATTCATCAGGCCGCGCCATTACCGGTCCCTCTTTTATGGCTATTTTCCCAGGCTCTAAGCCAGGATAGGAATGGAGACCATAAATCACATCTACTCCTTTTTCCTGAAGATATCCTGTCTCACAAAGCAAGCGTCCACCACCTGGCAGTTTTTCTTCACCCGGCTGAAAGATCAACAGTACTGTCCCTTCAATTTCATCTCGTACATCGGATAAAATTTGAGCAGTCCCCAACAGGTTGGCCGTATGTCCGTCGTGCCCGCAACAGTGCGCTATCCCCTCATTTTGCGATATAAATTCGTCTTTATGATTGCCCTCTTCTTTCATTGGCAGAGCATCAATATCAGCTCGCAGAGCTATCACCCGACTCGAAGGCTTTCCTCCTTCAATAATGCCAACGCATCCGGTTTCAAGTGGACGATCCACAGGAATATCCAGCGCTTCCAATTTCTCAATAATAAATTTTGTGGTTTCGTATTCTTCGTAACTTAATTCAGGATGGCGGTGAAGATGTCTCCTAATCTCTACCATATCGGGCTGACAGGCTTTGGCCTTCTCTTTCATGTTCGCAAAATCCATAGCAAATTAATTATTTAAAGAACTTGTTCAGCTAATGGCATTAAGATATAAATTATATGGAAACACAAAGAGCATAATTGCAACTTATCCGTGATAATTCCGTATTCTTTTAACGTTCAATATTCAACAGAAATGATTTAGAACTAATCGCATGAGCACAGCCAGAACATCCTGGGAAATCGTCCTAGCCGGCATCGCATTTATCGGGATCGGTATTTATCTGTTAAATCAAAATTCAACTTCGGATTCTTCAAATGCTGCTGCCTGGCATTCTCCGCCCGAAGCACCATCCTTTTCTTTTGATGATTCCAATCTGCCTGGTGCAATTGTCATTGACCTCGAGAATTTAAAGAACCTGGAAAATCTTAAGAATCTGCGCAACCTGAAAAATCTGGAACAACTAAAAGATTTGGAAATAGAGCTTCAGAATCTTGATAAGATTATCGAAAAGCACGCCAACCAGGATGTTATCGGGGAAAGCCTCGATCAAAGTCTCCAGCAATTAGAAGCTGAGCTGCAAAAGATTGAGAATGCTGATTTCAAAGTTAGGCTGCGCGACCAAAAAATATACATCAACAAAGATTATGATGTTAGTGAGGCTCAATGGACAGAAGTCAATCCCGGAGTATATGTTTTCCGGGAATCCTTAGCTGTATCAGATCTGGAATCGATGGATTTAAAACTTGGTTTCGGCAACTTAAATGTTGTGGGTACTGATAATGGACAAAGTGAAATAATACTGCGTGCTACAGGCAATTTTAATGACCCTGCACAATTTTCAGAACAATTAAGAATTAACAAAAACATCAACGCACCCAATGCCAGCTTTCGGATTATGCCTGTAGAATCAAGTAATATTTCTGACAAAATTAATCTTGAAGCAACGCTGACCATCCCCAAAAATATAAAAGTCATAGCCAATACATCGGGGGGACATATCAACGCCAGTAATATGACTAACGATCAGCATTTGCAAACATCGGGGGGGCACATTTCCCTTCATTCACTGGAAGGAAATACTGTAGCAAAAACAGATGGCGGACATATTACCGGCGATAATATTGCGGGAAAAACCTCGGTTAGCACCGGTGGTGGACATATTAAAATTGATAACTCCTCCGGATCGCTGACAATAAAAACCGGTGGCGGACATATTGAGATTCAGGATGCTACAGGAAGTATTTCAGCCAAAACTTCAGGCGGTAATATTTCGGCTAGCGTCTATCAACCCGATGGATCGCTAAAATTTGTGACCTCTGCCGGCAATGTTAATCTCAATTTGCCAAAGGATATTGCAGCTGATTTCGATATTTCGGGATCAACAGTGAAACTCTCGGATACTTTTAATTTTGAAGGAACAAAATCACCCGGAAGTATTTCTGGATCTGTGAACGGAGGTGGATTGCCTGTAGTTGTGCGTTGCGAATACGGCAATGTAAATATCAATACCAACGACTGATGTCAGACGAAGCTTCGGATGATAGCCCGAAACTTGTAGAAACAAGAGATGGATCCCATACTGTTTACGCCTCCCGATTTGATCAACATTTTCACAACCCCAATGGTGCTGTAGCCGAAAGTCGGTACGTATTTTTTGAACAAACGGGATTGCTGAATGCCTTAGCCAACCGTGATCAAATCACTCTTCTTGAAGTGGGTTTTGGTACTGGACTCAACTTACTTTTGCTGATGGATTACTGGCTAAGCCAAAATAGTTCTGCCCGGATCCACTTCTATTCTGTAGAGGGATTTCCACTTCAGCCTGAAGTCACAGAACAGCTCAACTATGAGCAGTTTCTTGAACATCCTCAACTGATCGATCACCTATCAACTATCTTTGATAACCTCTCAAACGGGATGAATGACTTTACGCTCACCGAATATATATCTTTGCATCTTTTCAATGGAATGTTTTCAAATTTTAACCCTAAAGATTTGAAAGCCGATTTCATTTTCCACGACGCCTTTTCACCCGATGTTAATCCCGATTTATGGACCGGAGAAGTTTTTAAAACCCTCAAAAATCTTAGCAACAATGATGCTATTCTTTCAACCTATTCGGCAGCATCCAAAGCGCAGGGAGCACTGGCCTGGGCGGGATGGAAAGTGGCCAAAACACAGGGAGCACTCGGCAAGCGCGAGATGATCTTGGCTTCACCCAGCGAAAAACCGTTGGTAGATTATAAACGCATAAATGAAAAACACTACGCACGCCGGTACGCCGAGGGAGACTTTGATTAGCAAGCCCCATCCGATGGCTGTACGTGCCATCGGATGGGTTTTTGTACCTACGATAACTTTGTAACCACAGTCCCGGTGAATTCTATACAGGTTCAGATGGTAGATTTACCTTTGATTCATTAGGTGATTCCTTGTTCATTTTTTGTGACCAAAAAACGAACCAAAAAAGTCTTGGGGGAATCGTAGATTTTGGACTTTCTAAAGCCGGAAATCAGAGATTGCTTTTCCACTGTAGTCATTATTCTGAAAAAGCTTTCCCCGATTCCCCCAAACCCCGGTAAGTAAAACCAAAAGCTGTACGAATATTATGTCAGCGGATAGTAGTTAGAATTACTTACTTATTGGCGTCCTCTGCACCATCCGATGGCACGTTCAGCATTCGGATGGGTTTAGCTGGCTGTAATAAGCGTCCACGCTTATTACACTCAACAATCTACTTTTTCTCCTGGTTTTGAAAACGCCGCAGCAGCCGCCCCAGAAATTTATCGGCATAAACTTTGTTGATGTGATCCATATCCGCAAGCAAAACAAGCCGCTCCTTACTTCGCGAAAATGCTACGTTTAGCAAGCGGGGCACCGCAAGTCCGTTTTTCTCTTCATCAAACGGACGTACAGAATAATGACGACGGCGTCCGTACTGCTCCTCTCCACTCATCACCGTATCGAAAATGATTACGTCCTTTTCACGTCCCTGAAATGTATGGATCGTGCCGACCTCAACCATTCCGTACCCATGTTCATACAATTCACCACGGATGTCATATACAGTACTCCGGAATGGAACAATAATACCAATCTCCTCAACCGGAACCTGATTTTTCAACACCAGCCGCTTAACCATCTTTATTAAAATATGATTGTGCACTTCATTCACCGGGCTGAATCCCTTGCCCTCATCCTTTTGCGTCAGCACCGGCCCATATTTTTGGCTATCGATCACATTGACTGTCGTACTGCTGCTCTCTTGCGGTGTAATCGCCGGATCTAAATTCTCATCCGTGTTTGCAGTTTTCAGTCGTCCTTCATAAAACACTGTACTCAACACTTCCGCCAGATCCTCATTCAGGCGATACTGCGTATCATAAAACGTCGTAAGCGGGCGATTTTTATCGTGCCACTCAAACAGGTCTTCTGTCGTCTCCGCATTGGAAGCAAACGTGAAAATATCATCCTCTAAAAATTTTCGTGCGTGAACATCGTCGGTTAATGCAATCGGCGGCAACTGCATCGGATCTCCCACAACCACTACGTGTGATTTCGCCTTGGCCGCCAATACCATCAGATATGGCAAGTTTGCCATCGACGCTTCGTCTATCACTACCGCGTCAAACTTCATACCGTCAAACAGATCCGAGGTACAAACCTTGGCCAGTGTCGTAGCCACCAGCTGCATACGTTCCAACTCCACCCGCTCATTAACTGTAATAAGCCGATCGATCTTTTCTTCAAGTGCAGCTTCGCCACCGTGCTCGTCTATACGGTCACCCAACATATCAATCTGTTGATCCAACTCCTCGGGTACCTCTTCGCCGTGGCTCATCAGGTTATCGATCTCTTTCTGCAGTTTCTGGTACTCACCCAGCAGATTATCGAGATTACCGGCCTCTTCCTTTTGCTTTTTCTCTTTTTGATTAACGTAATGCTCAAATAATACCTGTTCCAGTCGCTCGCTGTCCAGCGCCATCTCACCAAACCGCGTCACTTTTTCTTCGAGATGCTCTTTTTCAACGGATCGCAGTGCCTGCAAAGCGCTAAGCAATCCCACATCCACGGCCCGGTTAGTATTTGATGCAAAAAGAATTCTTTTACCCTTTATAAGATAGTTGGCAATCATAAATCCCAGCGTCGATGTTTTGCCCGTGCCCGGCGGTCCCCAAACATATAGCACCTCATTTTGCAGCGACTTAATCAATGATTCGTGCTGCGACTTATTTCGCTTGCTATCATCGAGCACACGGGTTTTGTCATCTTCGGTATGATGTTTCTCCGAATCGGGATAAAAAAGCCGCCCCATTCGCTTTCGGGCATCTTTTTGGCTGCTGTCGAGCAGTCTTTCCAGCTCCATCTTCAGCCGGCGCAGCACAAAATCATTTTCCCACTCCAAGCGGACTTTCGGCAGGGATTCACCGAAATTATGCGGAAAATTCAACACCACTTTATCATCATCAACCTCTACCGGATGCAGCTCAAGTTCATCCTCATAATCCTCCATCTCCCCTTTTATCACCTCGGCAAACCGAAGCGATTTGTTCTTTGTCTCAAATTCATAGTAAAAAGCATTCGGGGGGTGATCGTCGCGGCGACTGCCATCAAAAAGTACATCTCGCGCAGGCTTCTCACGCACCGTTTCAATCTCCGAGTCCACCGCCTCAATCGCCCGGTTAATCAGCTTTTTTATTTTCTTGTCGCTGCTCATCTATTCTCAAATATTAATTTACTAAATTTCAAGTCTGCCGTTTCACATCTCACGTCTGCCGTCTGCCACCTATTCATACAAATCATTCAAATCAGCCTCTGCCAATTCCACAAATAATTGACTCACCTTTTCCACCACTGACTCGAAATAAGCTTCTCCTTTTTCGGCAGTCGCCTTTTTGGGATTACCAACACCGGTGTCCTCCGTTACCTCCGACCATCGGCGCTCTGCCCAGGCCCAATTTTCGCGAAGCGCTTTAATACGATACTGCCTGGCATCACCGTCCCCCGCCTCATTCAGCGGACGCACTAACTCCGGACACAGATACATTACAAGGCTCGTTTCCATCTCATCAGCATGATCACCCTCGGGATGATCAAAGAACTTGCTTTTATCCACAGCCTGAAACCAGTTGCAAAAACTGATGAACATATCGGGATATTTCACCCCGAGCTCGCGAATCATCGGCTTAAAATTATTACCGCCGTGACCGTTCAAAATAAGCAGCTTCTGTATTCCCTGACGATTCAACACTTCAATCACATCATCCAAAATAGCCGCCTGTGTGCTGGGATGCAGGTTGATATCCAGCTTGATATCCGTCTGACCAGTATTTACTCCAAACGGGATGCAAGGCAAAATCATGATCTTTGCTCCTTGCTCCCAGGCTCTTTTCCCGGCCGCCTCAGCAATACCCTCGCTCTCGATTATATCAGTCGCATACGGCAGGTGATAGTTGTGCGCTTCCGTAGCTCCCCATGGTAATACGGCTAATTCTATCTCTTGATCCTTTATCGCTTTCCAATTGCTCTCCGCCAATATATATGGACGCATATCTGGTTACTGGTTACTGGTTACTGGTTACTGGTTACTGGTTACTGGTTACTGGTTACTGGAAGTTTCTATTTTGTTCACTCAAGTCAAACTCACATTTGCCGTTTCACATTTGCCATCTCATGTCTGCCATCTGCTTACTGATCCCAGAGTTCGGCACGAATTGTCTCAGCACTTTTTTCAGAAATACGATACTCCAGCTTGATCCGGCGTCGCTCGGGAATCTTCTGTTCAACAAGCTTGGCACTATCCGAAGTATACAAAATAAGATCCGTCTCTCTGACAAACAGCGGCAGGGAACTTCCGTACGTTGCTCCCGCCACAAACGAGCCGCCAAATTTGATACTCACTTTCAGCTCATCAATTATTTTAGGAATGGTTTTATCATCCGAAGTTACCAATCCAATCGTATCAATGGCCGCGCGATCCACGATCGACAGCAACGTATCGGGATTGATGCTGTACACAATAGGAAGCAGCCGGCCCTTCTCAGCAAATTCGCGGAACTTATTCACCAGCTGAATCGGCACAAACAGGGCATCATATTTCACCGTTTCGTTATATTGATCTGCGTTAAGTACCTGGCTGCGAACGCCGATCTCTTTTTTGATAGCATCAGCTAGCATCCGCCCCATCTCTTCAGTTTCTCCGATGCTGGCACAGGTTTCGATGCGGTCGGGCCAGTCCATAAAGCTAAGCTGCTCCTGAAAAAGTTCATCGATCTCAGTCTCATCAAGTCCGTATCCAATCAGCTCTTCGAGCAACATCCGCATCTTTTCGGCTCCCACTTCGAGGCGATCGGCCTTGTCGAGATTGGTATTCTGTCGCTCAACAATAAATCCTTTGCCGCGCTCTCCGCGGATTAATCCTTCATCGGCCAAAATGTGGTAGGCCTTGCGTACAGTGTGAAAACTCGACTCCAACTGGCGTCCCAGCTCACGCGTCGAGGGCAATGTTTCTCCCACCTGAAACTGCTTGGTGGCAATCATCAACCGAATGCGGTCGGCAATATATTTGGCAGAAGTTTTCATACTGTTGATCTGTTCGCGTTCAATGCCCAAAAGATAGGTGATTCAACACTGATTCTCATTCTTCAATCGAAATAAAAATACGGATATCTAAACGTTATTTAGAACTCAACCAGAACCGCGGAGGAACCAGAGGATCTCACAGTTACACAGCATTATTCTATCTTTCAGGAAGCTCTCATAACATCCTGTTCACTAATGAATCATAGATAGACATACGATTACATGAAATTCTCTGCGTTATCCTCAGCGAAACTCTGTGGTTTAATGCATATAGAGCATAATACCGGAATCCACTCCGGAGAATGCTACTATTTTTTGGCGGGATCGCTCAACAAATGGGATCCGGCGATAAGGGAATTGGATTGGGACAAAAAAATTACGTGCTCCTGGATTTTTGGGGCAGCTGGTGCGGACCGTGCATCAAAGAAATCCCGCGCCTGCGAAAAGCATATCAACAATTTGAAGATCATGATTTTGAAATGGTTGGTTTTGCCTACCAAAGCCGGCAATCACTGGATCAAGCGTTGGAAGAATACGAGTTGCCATGGCCACAAATTGCGGATCATAAAGGCGAATACAGCACTATGTTTTTGGTCCGGGGATATCCAACAAAATATCTCATTGGACCCGACGGTACTGTGCTTTAAAGTGGAACCAGCTTGCGTGGAGAACAGCTTATCATCACGCTTGAGAATTATTTGAAATAAGCCATTAATGTTCACACGAAGAGCTCATAAGTAAAATAAAGTGAAAACCTTATTTAATCTTTACAAACCATTCCATCACCTTTGGTCACCTTTCTCTCGATAAGCAGTAGGGGTTATGCCGGTGTATTTCTTAAAGACGGTCGAAAAATACTGGGAAGAAGAAAATCCCAACATAAATGCTATATCGGTAATAGATTCATCACTGGTTGTTAAATATGTTTTAGCTTCTTCAACTTTACGTCTGGATACATAGTCGGCGGGTGACAAACCAGTCTCCTTTTTAAACTTTTCCTTGAACCAATAAGTTGAAAGTTTCGAAACTTCAGCCATATCCTCCACCGAAATATCCTGATCCAGATTATCACCAACATATTCCTTTACTCGTTGAATTGCAGGTGATATGGTATGCTCTTTTGTTGTTTACGGGAACAGGATATTACCTTCAGCAGAAAAGCCATCACCAGGTTTTCTACTGCTATTTGTCGCAGGGGACGATCCTCATCCAGGCAATAGGAAATAATCTCATCAAAATAATACTGAAGAACTTTAGTGCCCCTGAAATGGCGGGATGGGATGGAAGTGAGCGTTTTTTTAAGATTCTCCGCCGGTTCCCCGCTCTGATTTAAAAAATCAGCCTGATCATCAGAAATTTCTAAAATAAGCCAATACAGCATCCCCTTCTCTTCGGGAAATTCACCAGTACTGTGGATCTCATTGGGAAAAAGTTATAAAAACATCACCCCCTGATAGCGAATACTCAACTCCCTCGACCTCATAAATTTGCTTCTCCTTGGCCAGATAACAGATTTCTAAACTGTTTCTGTGCCGGTGGGGCTTCAGACCCTCCTGCGCCCGGATATATCTGTATCGTCCAACCCTCTTAACCTCCGGGACATCAACATCAAGATTGTCGAAATCGATGCTGGTACGTTCCGGCTCTACAGGATCACCCATATCAACTATGTATAATTTTGTCGGGGTTACTAAAATTAATAGTCAAAAAAGTTCGAACCCTCCATATTGTTACAGAATTTTTTAAAAATAAAACGGGAGGTCGTACAATGTCACAAAAGACAATCTTATCAGAAACAGAACTCCACAAATACCATTCCGATGGCTTCACTATAACAAAACAGTTAACAACGCCTGAGGACATAGCTTATGTCCGGGAAATTTTTGACCGGATGTTTCGGGAAAAGCTGGGAAGAAGTGAAGGTAATCAATTTGATCTGGCTGGATCAGACAAAGACGGGAAAGAAGCTTCGCTCCCGCAAATCAAAGAGCCCGCTCGTTATTCTCCTGAACTTAATGATTCCAATCTTTTAGAAAATGCTTCGTATGCATTAAGTCAGATTTTTGGTGAACCTGTCCAAGCATCATTCTACCACGCCATATTCAAACCCGCAAAACACGGGGCCGAAACTCCGTGGCATCAGGATGCGGCATATTGGGATCCCAATGTTATCCATCGAAAAATAAGCGTTTGGGTACCCCTGCAGGATGTAACTGTAGAAAATGGATGTATGCAGTTTGTGCCTACAACTGATAGACAGGATATTATGCCTCATCAAAGCATCAACGATGATCCTACCATACATGGTTTAGAACTTATGCCAGAAACACACGAAGAGCTTTCAAATAAAGCAGTACCCTGCCCGCTTCCGGCCGGCGGTGCTACCTTTCATGGTGGTTACACTCCACATTATGCCGCTCCAAACTTTTCGGATACTCCCCGCCGTGCTATCATTTTAAAAGGAGAACTTGCTCCGATAGAACGATTAGAGGAGATGCGATTCCCCTGGCTGGAAGAGAAACGTACGGCACGCTTACAAAGGAAAAACAGTAAAACCGGATAATCAGTAACAAATAATCGAACAGCTTACCAAACTTCTAAAGTTTGGTAAAGCTAATGCATTTAACTTCGCTTCTCCACCAGCTTCTTAAGCTCCGAAACCAGCATCAGCGATTCGATGGGCGTCATCCGGTTGGGATCACAGGCCTCAAGCTTATCGATAAGCTGCTCGGTGTTAGGATCAAGCTGCGTCTGAAACAGCGAAGGCTGCGTGATCTCATCCTGCTTGTCCATCTCTTTCGCCGCTTTCTTGACCGCCTTCTTCTTTTTCTTGGCTCCCTCTTCGAGCGTACCGTTGCTGTCGGTCAGATCCAGACTGTGACTCTCAAGATTTTCTAGAATCTCTTTTGCCCGTTCAATGACGATCGAAGGCAGACCCGCCATATCGGCTACCTGAATTCCGTAGCTGTGGTCGGCACCGCCGCGAACCAGCTTGCGCAGAAAGATCACTTTATCATCGTGCTCTTTGACCGAAACGTTATAGTTGACGATATGATCATACATATTTTCGAGCTCGTTCAGCTCATGGTAGTGGGTAGCAAACAGTGTTTTTGCAGCCACCGAAGGCTGATTGTGCAGGTATTCAGCCAGTGCCCACGCAATGCTGAGTCCGTCAAACGTGCTGGTCCCCCGCCCAACTTCATCCAGCAAAATCAGTGAATTTCGCGTGGCATTGTTGAGAATATTTGCCGCTTCGTTCATCTCTACCAGAAATGTACTCTCTCCGGCCGCCAGGTTATCGGAAGCCCCTACGCGGGTAAATATTTTGTCCACCAGTCCGATATGTGCCTCCTCGGCCGGAACAAAACAGCCGATCTGTGCCAGCAGCACAATCAGTCCCGTCTGACGCAGAATAATACTTTTTCCGGCCATATTGGGACCGGTAATGATCAAAATCTGCTCATCTTCATTTTCGACGTGCAGGTCGTTGGGAATAAATGGATCGCCCGGCGGAAGCGTTTTTTCAACTACGGGATGACGTCCCTTCTTGATATTTATCTTCTGATCGTCGGCAATGGCCGGCTTGCAATAGTTATTGTGATACGATACCTCGGCAAAACTCTGCAGGCAATCGAGCTCGGCCAGCGCCTCGGCCACCTGCTGAATCTCCTCGGCGTAGCCGGCAATCTCAATGCGGAGTTCTTCAAAAAGTTCATACTCCAGGGTTTTACTCTGTTCTTCAGACGAGAGAATCTTCTCTTCCACCTCTTTGAGCTCGGGCGTAATATAGCGCTCGGAGTTCACCAGCGTCTGCTTGCGAATAAACTCTTCGGGCACCTTGTCGGCATGCGTGTTCGTTACCTCGATATAGTACCCATACACTTTGTTATAGCCGATCTTTAGCGAATCGATGCCGGTTTCGGCTGCCAGTTCATCTTTTGTCTTGGCGATATAATCTTTGCCGTTGCGTGCCACATTTCGCAATTCGTCAAGCTCTTCGTTAAATCCATCCTTAAAGATATCACCGTCGCGCACGCTCGTCGGCGGATCCTCCACGATCGCCTTCTCGATCTTTTCTTGCACCTCAATAAGCAGTTTGAGCCGATCCAGAATATCATTAAGCAGCGGCTCGTCGAGTTGGTTGAACTGCATCTTTACGCGCGGAATCTGCGCCAGAGAATCTTTCAGGCTGACCAAATCACGCGGATTCGCGCGCCCAACACAAATACGGGATATCAATCGCTCCAGATCACCGATTTGTTCCAGCTCTTCGCGCAGGTTTTCGCGCACCTCGTGGTTGACGTTCAATCCTTCGACAGCATTCAGTCGACGGCGAATAGGCTTCATCCGCTTCAGGGGACGCATGATCCATTTGCGCAGCATTCTGCCGCCCATAGCCGTGCAGGTTTTATCCAAAATTGAAATCAGCGTACCCTCGGTGCTTTCGCCCTCCTGAATGGTGGTTGTCAACTCGAGATTTCGCTTAGTCGATCCATCCAGCGACATGTACTCGTTATTTTCATACTTCTGTATACGCTTGATGTGTCCCAGCGAGGCTTTCTGCGTCTCTTGGATATAGTGCATCAGCGCGCCGGCTGCTACGTGGGCAACTTTCTTATCCTCCACGCCAAAACCTTTGAGTGAATGCGTTTCGAAATGATCTGTCAATAAGTTGTAGCCGTAATCACCTTCATAAACCCAATCCTCAATAAACGTCATATTGTAATCCAGCAGGTATTCCGGCACGTTATTCTTCAGATCCTGGGGGAGCAGCAGTTCGGCCGGCGTTATCGACTGCATCAGGTCACTGAGCTGATGCTTCGACACTTCAGTCAGCGAAAACTCACCCGTCGAAACATCCGCAAATGAAACCCCTGCAGTATCGCCATCCCAATGTATGGCGGCAGCATAGTTATTGCGTTTATGCTCGAGCAGTTTCTCCGACATCGTAACGCCCGGTGTGGTGATCTCCGTAACTTCACGGTTCACCACTTTACGTCCGGCATTTTTGGCTTCGGACGGCTCCTCAACCTGCTCGCAAACAGCCACGCGATAGCCTTTCTTAACCAACTTTGGCAGATAGGTATCCAGGGCGTGGTAGGGAAATCCTGCCAAGGGAGTTTGATCGCTTCCGTTATTACGTTTGGTGAGTGTAATACCCAGCTCCTTACTAACCAGCTCCGCATCATCGGCAAACGTTTCATAAAAATCACCAACCCGAAAAAGCAAGATGGCACCCTCATGTTCATCTTTAATTTTGTGATACTGACGCATCAGCGGGGTGAGCGACTTGGTTTTGGTACTCATTGAGAAGCGATTATTTTGTGCTTAATGTTTCATTTCGTAAATAAAAGAAACTGATCGGCATAAATCAGGCTAGCATTACAGAAGTAATCAGTTTAACTTTCACATATTCATTGTAAACAGAATATTTATTAGTGCAGAAGTATAAGGATTTCTGGCGGCTCATCGTAACCTTGGTGAAGAAGAAAGATATTTTTTTTAACGCCTCCGCCATTACGTTCAACCTTTTTATCTGTTCCATCCCGTTCATTCTGCTGATGATTTCTATCATCGGGTATATCCTTTCCTATGAGGCTGCTTTCGAGGAAATCCTGCGATACGGACGCGAACTATTCCCCAGCTTTACCTATGAATCTCGCAGTGAGGATATATTTCGTGGTGCCGTTACGCTTGAAACGTTATTGAATCCCTTAATTGGAGCCCGTCGTCTTTTCGGTATTGTAGGTCTCATCATATTGGTATTTTTTGCGCAGGGATTTTTTCACACGCTCAAGCACGTGGTCTTCGATATCTTTGAGATCGAAGATCGGCGGCATCCCATCCTGGAGATGGTTTATAACTTTTTCACGTTTGGTCTAGTTGGCGGTGTATTTCTGTTTTTCAGTCTGGCTATTTCTCTGCTTTCACTGCTCTCCTTTAACCAGCTATCACTGCCTTATACTGATGTGGTACTGGAGCTCGACTGGATATATCAACTGCTGAACTTTCTTATACCTTTACTATTCACATTCTTCCTTTTTTACATCATTTTCCGATTTATCAGCGAAAAACGCATGCAGCGCAGGGTGGCGTTGCTGGCTTCGGCTGTTTACACCATCTTATTTGAGTTGGCCAAATACGGCGTGGGATATTATTTAGACTACGCACTTGGTGCCTACCGCTATTTTTACCAAGGATATACTATTTTAGTTATTATCGGCGTATGGGCCTTCTACTCCGCCGCTCTTTTTGTGGTCACTACCATCATCGCCCGAGCTTATCAGGTAGCCTTTTTGGAGGAAGAATCAATCCCGGAAAACCCATACACAATGATTTCCTAGGTGATTATGTCTAACAACAAACTTCCCCTCTCTTTTTATCAACAAGATGATGTTGTGGCCATTTCGCGACAACTGATAGGCAAAGTATTATGCACTCAAATTGGTGATGCGCCAATGACGAGTGGCATTATAACTGAGACCGAAGCATACTGCGGGCGTGGCGATAAAGCCTGTCACGCCAACAATGGTACACGTACCCAACGTACCGAAACAATGTACCAGGCCGGTGGTATTGCTTACATTTACCTTTGTTACGGGATACATCATCTGTTTAACATCGTCACCAATACCGAAAACAAAGCTGATGCGGTGTTGATCAGAGCCATCCAGCCTGAAGATGGTAAAGAGACCATGCTGCAGCGTCGAAAGGCCCAAAAAATTCAACCGGCACTTACTGCAGGTCCCGGCCGCCTTACTCAGGCGCTGGGTATCACGACCGATTTTGATGCCGAACCTCTGTTTAATGATACCATCTGGATTGAAGACCGCGGGCAGGCGTTTACAGATAATGAGTTAACTGCTACAGAGCGAGTGGGCGTGGATTATGCCGGTGAAGATGCCGATCTTCCGTGGCGTTTTTATCCCACAGAAAGCAGATGGATAAGCAAAAAATAGAAAAAGCCTGTCCTTACATCAGGACAGGCTTTTTAAAAAATGAAATAGGTAATGAACTGCTTAGTTCTGTTCCTGCTCGTCCATTTCTTGTGCAATCTCCTTAAAGCGACTCATCACATCGGGATCTGATTGCAGGGCTTGGCTTATTGCCTGAAAACGCTGCGGCTGCAAGCCATTTTCCTGCATAGCACTCATCATTTCCTGACGAGACTGCTGCTGCATCTTTTGCAGCTTAGGTTGAATTTCCTGCATCGTCTTTTCTTCCTGTTCGGTTATCTCAACTGAGTCTGACATTTGTGGATTTTGGCGACTCATCATAATCTGCTGAAATCGCTGCATATCCATCTCTTTGTCAGCGAGTATATTCTCAACTTCTTGCTGTGACTCTTGTTGAATTTTTTGCATCTCATTGGTAACCAACACAAACTTTTCAAGCTCCTTATCAGTAATGCTATCGGGTTGTGCTTGTTGTTGCATTTGTTGCCCCTGTGCAAACGCCGAACCGGCTAATAGTAAGAAGCCTAATACAAATGCGGCTGATTGTTGAAGAAATTTCATAAAGTAAATGGTAATTTTAGGTTAGATTAGCTCGCGAAGTAGTTTGAGCAATATAATTATTATTTGTTCCGATAAAAAAACCCTAATGTTTGGGTATTATTGCCCGTTATTTTGATTAATCTCCATGCAGGTCCGAGTTTTACTTTACATCTTTATATGTTTTTGTATTCCTATTCAATAAATCTTTAGCTAAATGCGCATTGTCTCTCTTCTGCCAAGTACTACTGAAATCGTTGCCGCTCTGGGCAAACAGGATGAACTTATCGGCCGATCTCACGAATGCAACTATCCGGAAGGCATTTCTGAATTACCCGCTTGCACAGAACCCAAATTTAACCCCGATGGCAACAGCTATGAAATTGATCAGCGTGTGAAAGCACTTCTGCAAGAAGGACTTTCGGTTTATCGTGTGAATGAAGATACACTTACAGACCTGAATCCCGATCTTATCATTACTCAAGATCACTGCGAAGTTTGCGCTGCCTCCGTTGATGAAGTAAAACAGGCCGTTCGCTCTCGGCTCGGCGAACAGGTCAGGGTTATTTCTGTGTCGCCGACCGATCTTTCGTCCGTTGTGGATTCTATACGCACAATCGCCGAAGCTATTGATGCTGAAAAAGCCGGTGAATCGTTACTGGAAGAAATGAAATCCCAAATGAGCCAGATACAGCAGAAGACAGCTGATCTCAGCCGGCCCGACGTGCTGGGCATTGAATGGATGGACCCGATGATGACTGCCGGCAATTGGGTACCTGAACTTATGCAGCTTGCCGGTGGCAATCCGATGGGAGCTACTGCCGGCGAACATTCTCCCGAAATTGACTGGGAAAAGATCTGTGAATATAATCCGGAAATTATTACAGTAATGCCCTGTGGATATCCCGTGCAGCAAACATTGTCAGAGATTTCTGCATTAACTTCACGAAAAAACTGGAATAATCTGCGGGCAGTGCAAAATAAGCAGGTTTATATCTTAGACGGCGACCAATATTTCAACCGCCCCGGGCCGCGGCTGCTCGACTCTGTGCAAATATTGGCTGAAATCTTCCATCCATCAGTATTCAGAGAATCGCAGCAACAAACACGATGGATTAATCTCTGGAAACATCAGTTTCATCAACAGATCCGGTCACATGCCTAAAAAAGCAGCAGTTATTGGAGCTACTTCGGGAATAGGACGGGCTCTGGCTGTGGAATTACACAGGCGGGGCTATATAGTGGGAGCTACAGGCCGCCGTTTAGAACGGCTGGAAGAGCTCCGCAGCCAACTCAATGACAGAATTTACATCGAGTATATGGACGTGACGAATCTGAATGAAGCCAAAAAACGATTCGATACCCTTCAAAAAAATATGGGCGGCTGTGATATTACTGTACTCAACGCCGGCATCTCTTCTTCACAGGTCAGCGGTGATCGGGATATAGACGTGCAGGTAGTAGACGTCAATATTCGCGGGTTTGCCAATTTAACCAGCTATAGTTTTCAGCAGTTTGAACAGCAGGGATCCGGCCATATTGTTGGTATCTCCTCAATTGCCGGCTTATTTGGCTGGGGATTGAGTAGTCCGTACAATGCATCCAAAGCATTTGTCAATACCTATTTGCAGGGCTACCGCCAAAAAGCCAACCACTCTGACGCCGATATCACGATAACGACAATAATTCCCGGTTTTGTAGAATCAGAAATGACTGAAGGGAGAAAAGGATTATTTTGGGTTGCATCCAAACAAAAAGCAGCGCGACAAATAGCCGACGCCGTCGAACGAAAAAAGAATCAAGCTTATATTACCAAACGATGGCGACTGGTAGCATGGTTGATTAAACTCACTCCCAACTGGATGTGGAACCGGATGTAGTTGCCTATTATTATATCATCAGCTTTAATTATTTGCTAACCAAACTCGGATTAGTTTGCCAAAAACAAGTGCAGGGATACTCCTTTTTCGCCGAAAACCAAGTCTTGAATTACTGCTGGCACATCCCGGCGGTCCCTACTGGTGGGATAAAGATGAGGGTGCATGGACGATTCCCAAGGGAGAAATTGAGGAAGATGAAGAGTCTCTTAAAGCCGCCAAGCGAGAGTTTGAAGAAGAACTTGGCTTCGTTCCCGAAGGTGATTACATCGAGCTGGGATCGATTAAGCAAAAGGGAGGAAAAATTGTGCACGGCTGGGCTGTAGAATATCAGATCCCCGATGATTTCGTCTTTGCTCCCAATGAGTTTGAAATTGAGTGGCCGCCTAATTCGGGAGAAACGGAAACCTTTCCCGAGATCGATCGCATCGAATATTTTGGTCCATTTGAAGCACGTAAAAAGATCAATCCCGCCCAGCGCGAGTTTATCAGCCGACTAATTGATATCTGCAGCAGGCAAGAACGATGAGCAGCCTGATGAAGTTGTGGTTATACACAATCTAATCACAAAAAAAAGAAAACTGCTATGGCTGGAAAAAATATATTAATGCTTGTCGGCGATTTTGGAGAAGACTATGAAATCATGGTGCCATTCCAGGCCCTGCAGATGGTGGGGCACAAAGTAGATGCCGTCTGTCCCGGTAAAAAACAGGGCGAAACAGTAAAGACGGCTATCCACGATTTTGAAGGTGATCAAACGTACACCGAAAAACCGGGACATAATTTTGTGCTTAATGCCGCTTTCGAATCGGTAAATCCGTCTGATTACGATGCGCTGGTAGTAGCTGGCGGACGTGCTCCCGAATACCTTCGGCGTGAGGATGGTGTGCTGGATATGGTTCGTCACTTTTTTGAAAATGATAAACCGGTTGCAGCAATTTGCCATGGACTGCAGATTCTTTCAGCAGCTGATGTTATTAATGGACGAACGCTAACCGCTTATCCTGCATGCGGACCGGAAATGAAAGCGGCCGGAGCTAATTACAAGGATGTCGAACCTACCGAAGTCGTCACAGATGGGAATCTGGTAACCTCTCCTGCCTGGCCCGGACATCCGAAATGGCTAAGTGCTTTTCTGGATGTGTTGGGAACCAAAATAACCCACCAGGAAAAGGCAACAGTCTAATTTCTTCTAACCGAAGCGGGGAAAACACTTCCCCGCTATTTTATTCTCTCCCTTATAGATACATTAATTGAATGAATTGATCGTATCATCTCCAGGCTTTACAATTATTTAAACAACAACCAGCTTCTATGTTCGATATTAAAGTAAAAGGATTGTATAATAGTTTTGCGTTCGGATGGCCAACTTTCAACGGCAAGTGAAGAACCATGAAATATACTGCCTTATCATTTAAAACCTTTTTGTGGATCATTCTTGCCGCAATGCTATGGGGATGTAATTCAGCATCCGATAACGCGAAACACATACTGGATAAACTTCAGCTGCCTGACGGTTTTTCTGCAGAAATTTATGCTGACAATATCCCCAATGCCCGCCAAATGGCTCTGGGAGACGATCACATCGTTTATGTGGGCAGCCGACAAGAAGGAAAAGTTTATGCTGTTGTCGATGAAAACAGTAACTACAAGGCCGATACCGTCTATACCATTGCCGAGGATCTGCGCCTGCCCAGCGGAATTGCCTATCGCAACGGTTCCCTATTTGTGGCTGCAGTAAGTAAAATTTTACGTTTTGATGATATTGACAAACGGCTTCAGGACCCCCCCGATCCCGTATTGATAACCGATGACTATCCCACTGATGGTCATCACGGATGGAAGTATATAGCCTTTGGCCCCGACGGAAAATTGTATGTACCAGTTGGAGCACCCTGTAATATCTGTAATCCCGAAGATGAAATTTTTGCTACAATAACCAGAATTAATCCCGATGGAAGCAACCGCGAAATTATAGCGCGGGGGGTACGTAATTCGGTCGGATTCGACTGGCATCCCCAAACTGATGAACTGTGGTTCACAGACAACGGACGCGACTGGATGGGAGACGATCAGCCTCCGTGCGAACTGAATCATCTGTCGGAAACAGGACAACATTTCGGATACCCTTATAAACACGGCAGTGATATCTGGGATCCCGAATTCGGTGAACAGGGTCAGCAGGTGGACCAGTCATTTCAACCTCCGGTCCAGGAACTGGATCCGCATGTAGCCCCACTGGGGATGATATTTTATACCGGTGACATGTTTCCTGAAGAATATCAGAATCAGATTTTAATAGCCGAGCACGGCAGCTGGAACCGAAGCGAAAAAATTGGGTATCGTATAACTACGGTTAGCCTCCAAGGTGATGAAGCCGTCTCATACAACCCATTCATCGAAGGGTGGCTACAGGATAATGATGCTGTTTGGGGGCGACCCGTTGACCTATTACAGCTTCAAGATGGTTCTGTCTTGATTTCTGACGATCACAGCGGCACCATCTATCGCATCACATATAATAATGAATAAACTTTTATTCCATGGTAAAATCCCGAAAAGAAGAAGAGCTTCGCAACATCGGACTTCTAATTTTACGAGCTGGATTAGGTATCATGTTTATTTTGCATGGATATCCAAAAATGTTTGGCGGTCCCGAAACGTGGGAACAAGTAGGTATGGCTATGCAGTATATCGGTATTGATTTTGCTCCTATGTTCTTTGGATTCATGGCGGGCGTAGCTGAATTTTTTGGCGGGATCTTCTTACTATTGGGCTTGTTTTTCACTCCCAGTTTAGTTTTGCTTTTCCTGGTAATGCTGGTTGCTACCCTAAATCATTTTGGAGCAGCAGATCCATTTACCGATTATTCCCACAGCATTGAGATGGCCGTTGTTTTTCTAAGTCTGATGTTTATCGGAGCTGGCAAGTATAGCCTGGATGAAAAACTGAAACAGCGGAAACGAAGAAGAAATTATTAAAACAACCAAGAGACGAAACTATGAAGTCACTACTCATTTTCTTCATTTCTGTCTGGCTTGCACTGGGTAATATCAGCCATAGTAACGACGGGAACTCTATTCTCATCCTTAATAAAACAGGAAACACGGCATGGCAGCTAAATGCTGAAACAGGAGAACGCCTGGCGGGATACCAAACGGACAAAGGTCCCCACGAAGTTGCTGTTTCACCCGATCAGAGCCGCGCCATTATCACAAATTACGGCGCTGAAACGCCAGGCAATTCTCTAACAGTAATCGATCTCAATGAACAAAAAGTAGCCAAAACTATTTCTCTCGGAGAATACGAACGTCCGCATGGTGTGGAGTGGTTTTCGGATGGAAAACGTGCCATTGTTACAGCCGAAGCGCAACAGGCTGTTATCACCATAGATATAGACAGCGAAGACATTCTTTCTGCCATCGAAACGGAACAAGATGTTTCGCATATGGTGTGTCTAAGCTCGGATGAACAGACCGCTTACGTAACGAATCTTGGTTCAGGATCGGTAAGCGTGCTTGATCTAAAATCCAAAAAAGCTGTCGAGACAATCAAAACGGGAGCCGGTACCGAAGGCATCACTACAGTGCCGGACAAAAACGAGGTCTGGATCACCAATCGCAGCGAAAATACAATTTCTATTCTTGATGGAACCAACTATCAAATCATCAAAACGCTTAAAAGCAGTGAATTTCCCATTCGTGCACAAGCATCACCACAGGGGGATTTAATTGCTGTTTCTAATGCACAATCGAGCGAGATTTCTGTCTTTGATGTGAATAACCGTCAGCAGATCCACAAAATTTCAACAGTTAAAGAAGGTAAGCAGGGTATGCCGATCGGAATAACCTTTTCGGCAAAGGGTGACCGGCTGTATGCTGCCAACAGCGAAAGCAATCAAATCGCGGTCATCAATACAAAAAACTGGCAGGTTATTTCTCACTTTGAAACAGGCGCCACGCCGGACGGCATTGCTTATATTTCATCAGAAAGTAATTAACAGCCTATGAAAGCGATGGTACTGCATTCGGTTGGTAAGCCGCTGGAACTTCGGGATATCCCCAAACCGGAGCCGGATAAACATCAGCTGCAACTAAAAGTCCATACCTGCGGAATCTGCCGCACCGACCTGCATATTGTTGATGGTGAGCTCGAAGATCCCAACTTGCCGTTGATATTGGGACATCAAATAGTGGGTACCGTCACCAAAGTCGGCAGCGCCGTTTCGAATTTTGAAATCGGCGACAAAGTAGGTGTTCCGTGGCTTGGGTACACCTGTGGAGAATGTGAATTTTGTCGCAATGGTCAGGAAAATCTCTGCGACAACGCCCGCTTTACCGGCTATAATATTAACGGCGGATTTGCGGAATTTACCGTAGCCGATGCTCATTTCTGCTTCCCCATTCCCAATGAATATCCCGCGCGTCAAGCCGCGCCACTTCTTTGCGGTGGACTCATTGGCTATCGTTCACTACGAAAAACAGGCGACTCCCAAACTCTTGGATTTTATGGATTTGGATCCGCAGCTCATATACTCACGCAGGTAGCCTTACATCAAAATAAAGAGGTTTTTGCCCTTACTCGTCCCGGCGATACCAGCGGACAAAATTTTGCACGTTCACTTGGCGCCAGCTGGGCCGGCGGATCGGAAACACTTCCACCTGAAAAACTGGATGCTGCCATCATTTTTGCACCGGTCGGAAAGCTTGTCCCTCAGGCGCTAAAAGCTGTAAAAAAGGGAGGCAAGGTAGTTTGTGCCGGTATTCACATGAGCGACATTCCGAGCTTTCCATACCGCGATTTGTGGGAAGAGCGTTCAATAGAATCGGTCGCTAATTTAACGCGGCAGGATGGTATCGACTTTATGCAACTAGCCCCGGAAGTGCCGGTACGGACGAACGTCACTGCCTATCCACTGGAAAAAGCCAACGAGGCACTCGAGGATCTGCGCGCCGGCAACTTTGAAGGGTCTGCTGTTTTGGATATCAGCAATGATTAATTCTGCCAAACTTCTCCCCAATTCGCCCTCCTCTTTGTGACACACAGATAGCTGTTTTGCCATCCGATGTGCCCATTCGATCCATATGATCGCAAATTCAGCGGTCGGATGGGGTGGTAGTACAAAGCCACCAAAAAATGAGATGTTAGCTATACCATTTGATAGACATTCCGGGTTTTAGCCCCGGCCTTAGAATTGTGTGCTGAGCCCAAAGGATGCGATTGTGCATTTTGTACCGGCGATGTTTTCATAAACAAAAATAATAGTAGAAGGACCATTAAAATGCTCGCATCCTGAAGGTGAAGCTAATTTCACAATTCTTTCAGCCCGTCCTGTGGATGCTACAAAGTAGCCCTCCGATAAATCGGAGGATTCCACGAAGGACCTTGATCTTTTAATACCTTTTGGAGCCTGTCCGCCTACCGGCGTGATCAAGTCAAAAGGTATACCACTAAACTTTTTGACTGTTTCCACCAAACATAATTAAGCGTAACCTCTTTATGATAAGTTATGCTATTCTTTGTATCTTTGCCGCTCACTATAAGCGGATAATTTTAATTTCATATTTGACTTTAAATCACTTCTCATCATGCATGATATTGTACTGATTCCCGGCGATGGTATCGGCTCTGAAATTACTAAGTCTGTAACTACTATTCTGGATGAAGCCGGTGCCGACATCAACTGGATTCGCTGTACGGCCGGACTCAAAGCTCATGAAGAGCTGGGAAATCCCCTGCCCGATGAAACTCTTGAAGCTATTGATAAATATCGCATAGCCCTGAAGGGGCCGTTGACTACTCCTGTAGGTTCAGGATTCCGATCAGTGAATGTAGCTATGCGAAAAAAGTTTGAACTCTACAGCAACATTCGTCCGGCTAAGACACTGCCCTATATTAAGAGTCGTTTTGACGATGTGGATCTGGTTATGTTCCGTGAAAATACAGAGGGACTTTATATCGGCAAAGAAAAATGGGTCGAAGAGAATAAACATGCGGAAAGTATTGCTGTTGTAACAAGAGAGGCCAGTGAGAAAATTATTCGTGCGGCATTTGAATACGCTAAAAAGAACAACCGTAAAAAGGTAACCCTTACTCACAAAGCCAATATTCTCAAGTTTACCAGCGGATTATTTTTGGAAGTGGGCGAAGAGATAGCCGAAGATTATCCCGAGATCGAGTATGAGGATCTCATTGTTGACAATATGGCTATGCAGATGGTTCTGCGTCCTGAAGAGTTTGATGTGATTGTCACCACAAATTTGTTTGGTGATATACTTTCTGATCTTGCATCCGGCCTGGTTGGTGGATTGGGTCTCACAGGCGCTGCCAATATCGGCGATGATGCTGCAATGTTTGAGGCTGTCCACGGCTCGGCTCCCGATATCGCCGGACAGAACAAAGCCAATCCAATCGCTTTTCTGCTATCTGCTCTGATGATGCTCGAATATGTTGATGAGGAACGGCTGGCTAACCGGATACGCCAGGCGGTTTATTACACACTAAGAGATAAATCGGTGTGCACTCCGGATATCGGAGGAAGCGGTTCAACCGAAACATTTACCGAAGCCGTGTGTGATAATTTATAGTGAATTTTTAGTAGAGGTGTATCGCTATACGCCTCTACTTCTATCCTATTTCTTTAAATTTCACATCCAGGGATGTTGTATCCAGCAGGGCTATCGTTGCTGTATCTCCAAAACCATGTGCTGTACCAGGATTAATGGCTAACGTCTCCTCTTTCATTTCGGCACGTTTTTCATGAGTGTGGCCTGATACAACCACATCATAATTTCCACATATTTCGAGAGCATCGGTAATCGGTGCATCGGTACCGTGGTAAAGAGCAATCCTGCGACTGCCGACTTCTATATCACCAAACGTACCAAGATGCTCGGCTCCTATGTCACGGAATTTTTTCATCAGCAGATAGTGATCGCCGTCGTTGTTGCCAAATACTCCCTTCATTGATAATCCCTCGAACGGAGGTACCGTAAAGGGACTGCAAAAGTCACCAGCATGAAGTACCAAATCCACCTCTCGTTCCTTAAATAAATTTACCGCCTGTTCTATATGGGGCACGTGATCGTGGCTGTCTGAAATCAATCCTATTAACATAGCGTAATGTGGTTTCCTGCCATTAATACATTCTCGACGTGTAAGTTATTTTCTTGCCACTGAAGCCTCAACAATTATTCCGTGATTATATGTTGGATATTTTTTTCTTTTAACAGATCATTAAATTCTGTTAAACCTTCTTTTATTAGCCTCTCATATTCTGCCATATACCCTTCATAAACATCTTTGAGGTCATCATATCGTTCCTTCATACCGGCCGTGGGTTTTGCATCATGACCGCGGACAACCTGATATAAACGTCCCATTCGGTTACTTAATCTGCGAACCATTCCAATAGGATCTTGCCCGCTCTCAATTCTGTTGTTGATCAACTTATCTTCCAATTTTGTAAACTTCTTACTTAACTCATCAGCTACTTTTGATATTTCTTCATCATTCTTTGGAGCAGTCTTCTCGGAAAATGATTTAACCTGTTCTCTTGCAGAACGGAGCTGTTTGATAGCACGCTGAAAGTTGGTAATCATCTCTGCAATATTCGTGGCCAACTCATGGGTTTGTTGCAAGTCTTCAGTAGTTGTTTCCCATCGCGGATCCGCTTTTATTATAAAAGACTGCACTTGTTGCTCTTCTTCAACATGCAACCGCACTTGATATTTTCCCGGGACGGCCTCTGGACCGCGAATAGGATTTCTCACAACCATCGTTACCAGATCTTCAACGGCAAACGGACCATCAAAATTTAAATCCCATTCGAATCGATTCAATCCTTCCTTTACCTCCAGGGCATCCTCGCCTTCAGCATCTGTTGAATAGCTGCGAACAACGTTCTCCTTCTCATCAAGGATCTCCAGTTTTATTTCTTTACTATCGACATCTTCATTAAGGTAAAAGTAAATAAGGGCTCCCGTTGGATAAGGATCAGGACCGGGACTGCCCGCATATCCCCGAAACTGTGTCCGATAAGCATCTCTCGGTTTAAAGAGATGAGCATCAACTTCTTGAGCTTCCTCATCAAGCTGATGCAACGGAGACAAATCATCAAGAATCCAAAACGACCTACCCTGAGTGCTTAATACCAAATCTTTATTATGTACTTTCATATCTGTGATGGGAGTGCGGGGTAAGTTCATCTGGAACGGCTGCCAGTGTTCGCCATCATCAAAGGAAATATACATACCGAACTCTGTTCCAGCATAAAGCAAACCTTCACGATCGGGATCTTCACGTACCACGCGTACGAAATGGTCCTGTGGTATACCATTGTTGTCAGTAAGTTTCTGCCAGCTCTTTCCATAATTTTCGGTTTTAAAAATATAAGGCTGGAAATCTGCCTCCCGATATTTATAGACGGCGATATAAGCTGTACCCGGCTGATGATTTGAGATCTCAATAGCATTGACAGTCCCTCCGTCAGGCATATTGCCCGGAGTAATATTTTGCCACGATTCGCCTCCGTCTCGGGAGATATGGATCAAACCATCATCAGTACCTGCCCACAGTTCTCCCTGCTGGTGAGGAGATTCCTCAAATGCAAAGATACTACAGTAAACCTCTACTCCCGTAGCATCATGCTGTATGGGTCCACCGGGAATACGATCCAAATATTCCGGATTATTGGTAGTTAAATCCGGGCTGATAATCTCCCATGTAAATCCTCCATCTGTTGATCGATGGACATATTGGGAAGTCACATACATTGTATCTGGAGCATGTTCTGAAATAACTATCGGGAAGTTCCATTGGAAACGATATTTCAGCTCTGTCATATTAGTCCCTTCTGTGTAATGCGGATAGGGCGTCATCTGTAACGTCTGGCCTGTCTCTTTGTTAAAGCGGGTTATTTCACCACTGTAGGTACCTGCATATACTATATCAGGATTATCAGGATGGACAGCAATATGACCGCTTTCACCTCCACCAACCGAATACCAATATTGCTTGGGATTTACATCACCTGGCATTTTATATGGTACGGAGATCGTCGTATTATCCTGTTGAGCACCATACACTTGATAGGGAAACTGATTATCCACTTCGACGCGATAAAATTCGGAGGTTGGCTGATTTAGCTGTGTTGTCCAGGATTCACCTCCGTTAAGCGTTACATTAGCCCCGCCATCATTACTATTTACCATAATCTTCGGATTATCGGGATTAAGCCAGAGATCATGAACATCTCCGTGAGGTACTGAAATGCGCTCGAAATCTTCTCCACCGTCGGTCGACTTGTAGAATCCTGTATTCAGTACATAAACTGTTTCCTCATCTTGGGGATCCGCATACAGGTGTGTGTAATAATATTGTCGCTGCCGCAGCTTATGCTCTCGGTTGATGCGCTTCCAGCTTTTACCTGCATCATCAGAGCGATATAAGCCGCCAGATTCTTCCTTTTTAGCCTGTTGCATAACCCAGACCCGGTCTGAATTTACCGGAGAAACCGCAATATCCACTTTACCCAGAAACTCATCAGTCGGGAGTCCTCCTTCCAGGCGCTCCCAGGAATCACCGCCATCTTTCGATTTATAGACACCCCCTTCCACAGCACCATCAATAAGTGTCCACGGTTTTCGCTCGGCTCTCCAAAAACCGGCATATAAAATTCGCGGATTGCTAGGATCGATCTCTACATCGATTGCACCAGTTTTATCACTGATATACAGAATCTTCTCCCAAGTCTCCCCTCCATCTCTGGATCGGAAAATTCCACGCTGTGAATTAGGTCCAAAAATATTTCCTAAAACTGCTGCATATACTAAATCAGGATTTGAAGGGTGAACTCTAATTTCACCAATGAGTCCGTCCTCTCCCAAACCTACATGCTTCCATGTTTTTCCACTGTCGGTACTTTTATAAATTCCCCGACCTGTTGATATATTCCCTCGTGGGGCATCAGAGCCAGTACCAACATATATCACATTTGGATCAGATCCTGCCACCTCAATTGAACCAATAGAACCAACCTCAAAATAATCATCTGTAATATTCGTCCACGTTTCTCCGGCATCATCCGTTTTCCAGACACCTCCGCCAGTAGATCCCATATAAAATGTATAAGGTTTAGAAGCTACCCCTTCTACTGCTGTCACCCGTCCGCCACGGTAGGGACCTATTGACCGATATTCTAATCCTTCCAGAAAAGAAGGATCAACCACTTGATTTGCATCAGCAGGCTGAGCCTCTGTCAAAAATGGTAGTAAAAAAAGGAATATAACAATGAAACCTAACAGGCGTGATAGTGGGTATTTCATAAAATGAATATTTATTTACTGGTTTTTAGCAATCTGGATCTCAAGGACATGATTTTGTAAAAAGGATAATTTGTTATCTCTTTATTAAATAACAAATCTTATATAGAAGGATCTTGTAAAAAGTTATTACTACCAATCTTTGAAATATGGTTAACCGTAATCAATATTATTAGCTTTACAAACCAGTAATTTCTATTATGAAATTTCTGACAATAATTTCTAACGGAGACGCAAAAATTATGAAAAATATACTATCAATCTTGTTTTTATCCGTCTTGGCTATCAGCTGCTTTCCCGCTCAATCTGTGGCACAAGATTTTGAGGGTACAATCTATTTTGAGGTTTCAGATTTAGCCAAACAGGGAGTCGATGAGCTGCCGTACATGATTAAGGGATCGAAAGCACGTATTGAATTTGGACAGGGCCAACAAAAAGGTGCAATGCTGTTACTGCCTGAAGAGTCCCGCATGGTTATCATTATGGATGCGATGAAAGGATATATGAGTATGGATATGGACCAGTCGGCTGATGAACAGGATGATTTTTCTGAAGCAGAAGCAACTAAAACAGGAGAAACAAAAACCATTGCCGGTAAAGAATGTGCAGTATGGGAAATTACTTCTGAAGACGATAATATTGAAGCATGCATGGCATCTGGAATGGGTACCTTTATGCTACCCGAAAGTCCAATGCAACAAGACAACACTCCTGAATGGGCTAAAGAACTTATGGAGCAGGGAGCTATGCCGCTTGAAGTGATCGAGATAGAAAACGGCAACCGCACAATACAGATGAGAGCTACTCGAATCGAGGAAGAGTCATTATCGGCGGAGCTGTTTGAAATTCCTGAAGGCTATAATGATATGAGCGGTATGCTACAACAGATGCAAAACAGGAATTAAACTATCCAACAGAAACAGGATTTCTTAATCGATCTTCCACTAGCTATTAACAAAAAAGGCGTCACCCGAAGAGGAAGACGCCTTTTTTGCTTCTATAGTTCTCAGTTTTTATGAACCGTAGTTCGCATTTTGTTCTAGTTTTCCGCCACTGGCGTCAATTTCACGTTGCGGTATAGGAAAGATCAGCTGAGGAGCATTCCAGGCATAACCACTGGCCGATCGTTCGAATCTTTTCCGATCATGCAGTATATGTCCTTCAAATGCGAGCTCAATATATCGTTCAGTAAAAATATAATCTAAGTCGATATCTGCTGCACCTATATCCGGCTGCCCGGCACGTGCTCTTACCACATTGAAATCATTTTCGGGAGAAACACCGGCAATATCTGTCCCAGTCCGGAAGCTAGCCTCTCCACGGGTTAGATACATTTCTGCCAGTCGGATGATATTGATGTTCCCATTTCTGAAATTGATCCACTTATTGGTTAGCGCTCCGCCAAAGGAAGCACCAAAATGAATGAAGTCATCACGGGTATCACTGGCGGCATCAAATAATCCTTCAAACAGGTCGGAATACCCTGTAAGTTCGATATCTTCACGACCTGAATACTGCGATCCGGCATAGAACGTATTCATATCGTTGTCACCATCCTGATCAGACCGCTGAATAGCAAAGATATCCTCAGTAGAATTCGTGGGATTATTAAATGCACCCGAAACCAGTGGGGTCAAAGAGTAATTATTGCTTTCAATCACTCGACTAGCCTCTAGACCAGCATTCTCATAATCTCGCTGCTGAAGATAAACACGTGACAGATAACCAGAAGCTACATAAGTGTTGCCTAATACAGTGTTATCTATCTCGATACTTTCGGGTAATAAGTCTTTGGCATCCGACAGATCAGAAATGATTTGGTTGTATACTTCTTCTACGCTATTACGCGGCACCTGTGCATTTTCGAAATCTCTGGTGGGATCCAAGACAATCGGAACTCCCGGATTTTGACTTGGATTCCCGTCAGCCCAGTCTTTTCCAAAGAAACGTACCAGTTCGAAGTAGACGATCCCACGAATTAATTTTGCCTGACCTTCAATTCGATCTCTTTCGGCTGGATCTTCAATAACATCCAGTGATGCCAAAGCATTATTAACGATATCAATAGTCTGGTATCCTTCCAACCAAACATCCCTGACAAAACTGTTATCCGTTAAAATATTTTTTTGCCAGAGCTCATCGGGCTGTGAAAATGTACCAAACCAGCTGACTGTTCCGTCATCTCCAAGAAGGTCGGAACCATAAATTACAGTTCCGCCCAGCAGATCCGTATCACTTAAATTGTCGTATGCTCCAATGACTGCCGCTTCAACTTTTTGTGCTGTATTCAGCGCCTCATCAGCACTAATAGACTGCTTTGGATCCACATCGAGCAGATCATCACACGATGTAAGAACCAGCATACTTATAGCAAAAATGCTAACTAATATTTTGTATCTCATAGTAGTAATCCTAAAAATTTATTTAAAACCCAATGTTTACGCCAAGCGTGATGGTGCGAGCTTGCGGTGCAGAATAAAAATCGTTACCCAGACTCAAATTACCATCGGCCAGATAATCAGTATTTACCTCAGGATCCCATCCATTATAATCGGTAAAGGTCAGCAGGTTAACTCCGGAGGCGAAAACTCTGGCTTTTGACAATCCCACTCTTCCCAGGATCTCGTTCGGGATACTATATCCAAACGTTACCTTTTTAAGTCTCAGGTAAGAACCGTCGGAAAGATATCGCGAAGAATCGCCTGTGCCGTTTGCTCCGAATAAGCGAGCTTCCGGCACATAGGTAATATCTCCGGGCTCTTGCCATCGATCGAGCTGATCTCTGGTTTGATTATCGAAATAATCGGCGCTGGCAGATTGGAATCGTCCCCCGCCATTATATATATCATTACCGTAGACAAATTGCAGTAACACGTTCAGATCGAAGCCTTTATAATTAACACGGTTGCTCAATCCACCCGTAAAGTCAGGGTTGGGATTACCAATGACTACACGTTCTGCAGTATTAAAACTCGATGTTACATAACGATCACCATGCATCTCTTCGACCTGAAATGCTGTACCATTATCGATTTCATCCTGCGATGGATCACGATTCAGGAAGTAAATGGCGTCACCATTTTCTGGGTTTGCTCCGGCGAACTCGCGGGCATAAAATACGCCTATCGGCTCTCCTTCAACCGCGCGGTTAATATATCCGCCTTCAATAATCTGACCATCTATATCAGTCACCTCATTTCGGTTCAGAGCAAAGTTAAAGCTGGTATTCCAGGAAAAATCGCTGTGTACTACATTTACGGTATTAATCAGAAACTCAAATCCTTTGTTTTCGAGTTTACCCAGGTTCTGTGTTTGTGAGGTGTATCCACTTGATCCCGGAACATTTACATCCAATAATAGATCATCGGTATTTTTGATATAGTAATCTATTTCTCCAGTGATCCGGTCATCGAATAATCCAAAATCAATACCAAAGTCTAATTGAGCGGTCTGCTCCCATTTCAGGTCTTGATTTTCTATCTGTGTGGGCTGTATTCCCGCTATGCGAGAGTAAGTACCAGATCCGAAAAGACCTTGTGACGGGAAATTTCCTATTTCCGCATTACCGGTAATACCGTAACTGCTGCGGAGCTTTAAAAAGCTCAGGAACTTGTTATCCGACAAGAATGGCTCCTCCGTCAATATCCAGCCAACCGAAGCCGCGGGGAAAAAACCGTATCGATTATCATCCGAAAAACGTGAAGAACCGTCTACACGCGCACTTAAAGTAAGCAGATACCTGCCATCGTAATCATAGTTTGCACGCGTAAAGTATGACAAGAACGAATACGCCGTTTCATTAGCAGTACCACCCGTTAACAACGCTGCATTTTCAACCTGCTGGAAATCATCATTGGGGAAGTTTTCACCCTGTACCCACGTTTCATCGCGCTGGGTATACTGGTATTCAAAACCACCAACAACTTCCAGAGATTGTCTTTGCGACAGATTAGTATCAAGCGTTAGATAATGATTCGTATTATAGTTGCCTCTTCGGACAAACCTGTTGTATCCGAGACCCAACGGAGCTCCTGTATTTCGTGACACTTTGCTGTTGTAATACTCTTCTCCGTTTAGTTCCAGAAGATCGATACCAAACTCTGATCTCCAAGCCAGGTTATTCAGGAGGTCATATTCGGCATAAGCGTTACCGACATTTCGGTAGTTTGTGACTTCGTATTTTACGTTGTCTTTGTACAGCAAATTATTGAAGTACAAAGTGCCGGTATATAGATCATTTGTTTTCTGATATTCTGGTAGCGCATCCGCATTGGGCTCATATATGGGTGTAATCGGAGGCAGAGCCACCAACTGAATCGGCGTAGCAAAGCCATTATCGTTAGAAACCCGATTGTTTATCGAGCGCGCCAGAGACAGGTTTGCTCCCAATCTAAGATCATCATTTACGTTATGATCAAGATTCAACCGACCGCTTATGCGCTCAAAGCTATTGCGAATCAAGATACCTTCTTCATCACTGTAAGATCCGGAGACGTAAAAGGTGGTTTTATCATTCCCGCCGGCAGCACTTAGGTCCATTTTATTTAATGTAGCATCCTGAAAAGCTTCGCTCTGCCAGTCAGAATCTACCGCTCCATTTGCCCAATCCGTTCCGCCGGAAAACCCATCAAATTGCCCTTCAAGGTAGCTGCCAGAAAGATCTCCAAAGGGAGAATTTTCAGCGGCTTCGGTAAATAACTCCACATACTCTTCGGCATTTAACCAATCCTTGGTTCTCGTGGGATTGCTGAAACCAGTTTGGTAGTTTAAATTAAACTCTGTCTGTCCTGCTTTTCCGCTTTTTGTAGTGATAATGACAACACCGTTAGAAGCTCTTGATCCATAAATAGCGGAAGCAGAAGCATCTTTCAGGATATTAATCGACTCGATGTCATTATAGTTCAAATCCGCCATCGGATTGGTAGGAGCTCCATTGAACGACTCATTAGATGATACCATCGGTACACCATCAATAACATACAGCGGCTCATTACTAGCCGAAATAGATGATGACCCGCGAATACGCATCTGTATCCCCTGTCCTAGTTTACCGTTGCTGGCATTTACAAAAACGCCAGCAGCCTGCCCTTGAATTGCAGACTCAAAGCTGTTCACAGGCACTTGCGAAATTTCATCTCCCGATATCGAAGATATATTTCCCGTTAATTCTTCTTTTATCTGTGATCCGTACCCGACAACCAGTACATCCCCAAGCTGTTGTACATCTTCACTGAGCTGCACGTTAATTTCGGTCTGATCCCCGATAGTGACTTCTTGGGTCGTATATCCAACGTACGAAAAAACAAGTACATCATATTCTTCAGGAACGTTAAGAGAATAATTTCCCTGGGTATCAGTAGCAGTACCTCTTCCTGATGCTTCTTTTACCATGACCGTTACACCCGGTAATGGTTCGTTATTGCTTTCTGCTGTTACTTTACCAGTAATTCTCCGATCCTGTGCCTGGGCATCAGACATAAAACCTGAAAAAAACAATAAAACGAACAGCATAGTAATTGCTGTAGCTTTTGTATTCATGTAAGCCTCAATTGTTAGAAGTGGTTATTCTGTTTATAGGGGCTGGCTTAGATTAGATATGCTTCTTGAATGAATTAACATTCAAACATTCTCGCTTTAAGCCGCAACGCCTCTTATACTATTTGTTACTATTTCTGTTTTATTGCAGATAATATAGGAGTAAAAAAAGTACAAAAGAACAATAATTTTCTTTTTTTTAATGAACTTCAAGAATGGCAAAAAAGTGCAGACTAAGAATTGATTTGGGATAACAAATCATCTGCGCGGTCGGAGAAGACATTATCAGCATTTGCACGGCTGGCTTTCTCAAGATATGACTTTGCCTCTTCCGGCTTCTGCAGCTCATACAATACTTTTCCGGCAAAAAAGCCCGAAACGGCATAAAATGCCCGTTGATCTGCATCGGGAAATTCATTGCTGATTTCAAAAGCTTTTTGAAAATATTTCAATGCCTTTTCCTTTTGGCCCTGTCTCTCCAGGATACGACCTTTCCATGTCCATAACTCTTCCTTCATCACATTCTGAAACGGGATCTCATTCTCCTGCCATCTCTGTAATGTCTGATCTATAAAACTCAGTGCCTTATCATTTTGATACTGCCGAAAGTAGCTTTTAACCAGCACCCGCGCATAATAATTGTTTCGCGGATAATCGGCATACAACTTTTCAAAATTTTCAACCGCAATATCGAACTCTTTTTCATAGTGATAATTTATATTGCCGAGAAAATAATGTGCCTCGGCACGAGCGAAAATAGCTTTTTCTGAAGCTTCTCGGATCAGCCTTAATCCTTCTTCTTTATCTCCCTTCGGTAGCGCCCAGCTTACTGTTTTTACCACCGGATACTCTTGCGGAATGTGAGCCAGGTAATAGCTTTTCAATCCTTCTGCAAGCTTTAAATCCGGAAGCTCAGGATGTATCTCCATCAAGCGCTCATAGGCATTCATAGCTTTTCGCCCGTAATTAATACTTGTAATCCATTCATTCCTGTTGGCATACTGACGCGCCAGATAGCCATTGGCAATGGCCCGAATAATAAGCCCGTCGACATGATCAGAATGTTCATGAAGCAGCTTTCCTGCCTGGTAATCTACTTTTTTCATTATCTCGAAAAACTGCTCATCCTGTGAGGTATCCTGCAGGTCAGAAAGCACCTGCCACCAAAACTGTATACCCTCAAACAGATTCCACAGGGGGTGGTCAGGATATTTATCTTTCCAGGATGCTACAGCCGTTTCGGCTCCCTCGAAATTGAAGTTATAGACAGAGTCTACCGCCGCTTTTGCATCGGGACGAAACTGTTCATTGTTAATCAGTTCCGGTACCTGGGCTTCTGCAGAAAATGCAAAAACCAGCAAGGATAAATAAAGTAAGATATGTCGTCCAATATTCACGTTTTTACCTCATAACTGCTTAAAATATCTGTTATTGCAGATGAGAGGTAAACCACTCTCTAGTTTTGTCAACTACCTGACTAAATGGACCCGGAAATGTTTCTTCATTAAACGGGTGAGCTGTTCCGAAGGTATGGCCCGAATCGGGAACCAGCATTATCTCTTTTTCTTTTGATGCACAGCTGTCATACAACTTTTCTGCTTCAAAAAATGGAACGGCTTCATCCCCTTTTGAATGGATGAAAAGGCTCGGAATATCTAACTCTTCAGCCCGCGTGGCGGCCATCAGCCGACCTGCATTTTCGAGAGCGTCGTCATAGACCACTTTCTTTACCGGCATCATCTGTCCGGTACGTCCGTTTTTGATTTCAGTAACGCCCTTTTCTTTCCAGTCGGAAATCATATCATTGCTCCATCGCTCGTTATAATCAGCCACCGCCGACCATGTTACCAGACAGACAATCTCATCATACTCTGCCGCTGCCGCAACGGCCGTATGTCCGCCGCGGGAGTGCCCTAAAATTCCAATGGAGTTCGTATCCAGTGAGAGGTCATGAGCTGAGATTTCTCCCTCTTGCAAACCATTAATAACCGATCCAACATCCTCAAGATCCTGACTTAGCGTTTCACGGGCAAACAGATCCAGTTGATCAAATTCTGTCATACTTTCGCCGACGCCGTTAAGCGAAAAGTTTATAGCTATCACAGCAAAACCGGCAGTACTCAATTCGGCACAGGCATCCGGAAAGGCGCCCCAGTCTTTAAATCCTTTGAATCCATGCAGAAAAATTATGACAGGCAGCTTTCGTGTCGCTTGATCTTCGGGATAATAGAGATCGTAATAAATTGGCAGACCTTCGGATGATGGAATGGAACCTGAAATCTTATTAACAGATGTTGTCTTCATGATCTTCAATCTCTTTCTTTACTAAAACTTTTTAACGTGTTTAACGATCAAATACCTGTACCACTTAGTCCGCGGGTCATCGTCAAAGCTATTAGGATTGCAAGAACCGCTGATTGAATCACGTGCCGATATCAAAGGTTCCTGCTGCGCGAGATCCCGGATCAAGTCCGGGATGACGTTTGTGGTAATCACACTTAGCTATCGTATTATCATTTGTTAAAATCGAGCGGATCTAATTTTACCAGCTTGCGCAGACCGTTGATTTCTCCTTTCCGGAGATATCTCCACCGGCCCATCTTAACACCTTGCAAAGTCAAGCCGGCGTACTCAATACGTTTAAGTTTCGTCACTTCCGTATCAAAATATTCTACCATGCGCCGGACCAGCCGGTTCCGCCCTTCAAAAATAGAGAGCACAAATCCATCTTGTGTACGAGAAAGGTTGTGCGCCTGGGCAGGACCATCCTCAAGTTCGATACCCTGAGCTAATTTCTGCAACTCATCATCTTTAAGCCGTCGTTCAGTTTCTACTTCATACGTTTTGCGCACTTCATAACTGGGATGCATCAGCCGATTCGCCAGATCGCCATCGTTGGTCAGGATAAGCAAGCCCATCGTATGGCGGTCAAGCCGTCCCACGGGATATACCCGCTTACCAGTAGCATCCTCAATCTTATCCATAACCGTATCTCGATCACGGGGATCATCGGTTGTTGTAATGGTATCTTTCGGCTTATTCAGCAGGATGTAGACAAACTTTTCCAGGCTTAGCGTTTGCCCCTCAACTTCTACCTTATCGGTACGCTGGACCTTAACACCCATTTGTGTTACGACCTCTCCATTCACCTTTACTTTTCCTGCCGCAATATAATCGTCTGCTTTTCGGCGGGAGGTAAATCCGCAGTGGGCAATATATTTATTCAGACGGATCTCCTCATCTTCTCTGTAATCCTGCTCAACTTCGTGCAGCGGTTCCTTACTACCTCTATTCTTCTTCGCCATTTATAATATCTTTTTGATCCTGTTCATTTTCCAATTCTTCTGATTCAGTTTCTTCATTTTCTTCTTCTTGATCATCATCCTCCAGTTGTAACTCTTCCGCAGTGTACTCATCCAGATCGGGGACATTATCTTCATCAATTTTTTCAACAGCCTCAATAAGGGAAAGAGCGGTGTCTTTTGCATCTTCATCATCCACCTTTTCCTGTAGTTCTTTCAGCTCCAGCTGGCGGTCAAAAAGGAACTGACGGTGCTCGGCCATATCATCATCTTTAAGGATTTCATCAATTTCACGAGGTTTGGGGAGCTCATCAATAGAGTTAATGCCAAAGTGTTTTAAAAAATGTTTGGTCGTTCGATACAACAGCGGCTTCCCCGGCGCATCCAATCGTCCCGACACTTCAATAAGCACTTTTTCCAACAGCTGACGAAGCATATATCCGGAGTCCACACCACGAATATCGTCCACTTCGGGTTTGGTAACAGGCTGTTTATACGCCACAATAGCCAATGTTTCGATCGCCGACTGTGAGAGTTTTCGATACGCACTTTCATGCTGAAAAATGCTCAGCCACGGCTCATACCGCTTTTTTGTGGAAAACGTATATCCGCCGGCTACAAATTCAATATTAAAAGCCAATCCATTTTCTTCATAGCGCTGATTCAACTTTTCCACAAACGGTTCGATGGCATCGGTCTCAAGTCCCAGATTTTCTTCGCCTTTGGCAATAATTTCGCAGATCTTTTCTTTCGAAATCGGCTCCGGGCTGGCAAAAATCAGTGCTTCTATCACCGATGAAAGGCGTGTGCCATCTACAAATTGGTAATCTTGCATAGATAAAACAATTGATGGGAATTCAGCTTCTGGATTGCAAAAATTCGCAAAAAGTTAAAATAACAAAATTTGTTAACTCTCGTGCTCTTTGATTATGAAAAATCCATCATCGCCCTGACTTTGATACAGCGGCATCAAAATATATCCGTCGCACACTGCCATGATTTTTCCATCTTTGTCTGTGGCAAGCCATTCGCCTTTTTTTACAGGTTGAAAATTTTGATAGCCCGGCCGCATTCTGAAATCGTCGCCCGGTTCAATCATATGCTGGTAAACCAACTCAGTTTCAATGGGCAAATGACTGGTTTGGGATTTCAAATCCTGTTCGTACTCATTGACTTCAGGCACATACTGCTCTTCAATACATCCCAACGTCTTAAGAAGAATGATCAGGGCCGAGGTAATATTATATTCCGTTAGCTCATCGAAATGCTGACCGCCTTCCAAACCAAATGATGTAAAGCCTTTATTTTGAAAATACCTCAACGCTGTACCGCGCAATGACTTTTCAATCCCAAAAACCATGGGTATATGTAAATTCGATAGCAGCTTGCGCTGCTTCGGATCGCTGCTGGTTATAGTAAACATATAACCGTCTGCTGAAAAAGTATGCAGATCAACCAAAACCACAGGCTGATCCGCTCTATCATCAATCTCATCCAGAATCGGCAGAATACGCTTAATCTCCAGCCGTTCACTCGACTCTATACGGCTCTCGGGAGTTCCCTGTATTTTTTCTATTATCGACGGAAACCACAGCCTGTTCATATCCTCATCAACAAAACGGACTCTTTCTCTCAGTGCCCGCATATTAGCCCGAATAGCTGTTAACTTGCCACTGATTGGACGGGGAGCATTGCGAAGCATCCCTATAATGTTTCTGGCAGCCTTAACACCGGCAGGTTCGTTGCCATGTATACCAGCCAGAATAGCTACAGAAGGGCCGTCCGGATCACCTTCCAGCAATCCGATTATCCTTTCAGAAGATTTTAATGTCTGTGATTTAGCTGTTGCCAGATTGCTCATTCGTACTTTTATTCAAATCCAAAACCTTCAACAGTCGGGCTACTGTCTTCATGTAATTTTGCTCCGTAATAATTCCCACCAACTGATTATTTTTAACGACAGGCAGACAGCCGATCTGTTGGCTGGCCATAATGTCCATTGCCTCCATTATCGATGCCTCCGGATGAATAGTAATAGGATTTTTGATCATGATCTCTTCCACCGTTTTATCAACGTCCTCATCATGATTAACTGCCTGAGCGTACTCATTAAACATCATACGCATTGTCACCAATCCCACAAGGTGATTTTTTTCATCCTCAACCGGAACATACTGTATGCGTCGCCAATCCATCAAATCGGCAACAAACTCAAGGATATCATCTTTTTGCACCGTAAACAGATCAGTCGTCATAAATTCCTCGACGATCAGACTCGACGGCTCCCAGTGGTCCAGATCTTCCATGCGAACGCGTCCCCATTTATGGATCGGCTCCCCTTTTTTCTGATTTTTAATCATCGCCGTGGTAATGGCTGCCAACGTCTGTTCTTTCGACTCACTTTCCTTCATCAGAGCAGAATAGTTGCTGATAATCCAGTTAGAAGGAGTCTGTCCAATATCAACCCGCTGCCGGATAATACCGAGATATTCATCAATATCTCCGGTATCGACATCTGCTTTCTCCAACCCCTCCCGCGCAATCGGAAGCAGCTCCTCGGTGATCAGCTCAACCGCATTTACGCGCTGATCGTCAAACCAACGAAACTTGGTATCGAGTCCCATTTTTGAGGCCGCAACAAAATTCATCCGAGCATCATCAAAATCCATCTCCTCAGATATATTGGGATGATAATCCTCCATCTTATTCATCAATCCCAACCAAAATGCTGAATTTGCCACCTCATCAGTAACCGTAGGACCTGCAGGGCAAACTCTGTTTTCGATACGCAGATGCGCCTCACCATCCGTTATGCCGTAACAAGGCCGGTTCCATCGATATACCGTTCCATTATGAACCTGCAACGCTTTTAAGGCCGGAGGTGTACCTTCATCCAGCAACTTTTCAACATCCTCGGTAACTTCAGAGCTCAGCATCACGCGGTAACGAGCAGTATCTTCCTGGAAGATTTCAAGAATACTTTCGTCCACCCATTTATTACCAAACGTCACGCGCGGGCTGCTTTCGCGAAGATGATCGCCCACCGTGCGGGTATCCACCGATTGCTGGAATAATGCGATACGCGTTTCACTCCAGAGACGCTTGCCAAAAAGGATGGGGGAACCAACCGTAGCAGCAAGCACCGGAGCCGTCACCAGCTGAGCAATATTGTATTTGGGAACAAATTCGTCTGGTCCTACCTGCAGATGTACCTGAAAACCTGTATTACATGCCTCAAGCAGTGGAGAATCAAATTTCATCAGGAGTTCATCCATTCCCTGGATACGCAAATCGTAATCACTGCCGCGCAGTTTGTTTATAGCCTGTGTAAGAGCGCGATAGCGCTGCAACGGGGTCTGGTTTTTCAGGTCGATATCAACTTTTCGAATGGTAGGCAAAATCCCCGTCAGAACGATCTCCCCTCCCAACTCTTCAGTCACAGAACGAACTTTATCGACCTGCTCCTGCAGACTTTGTTCCATTCTTGAAAGGCAATCTCCATGGAACTCCAGCGGTTCCATATTTATCTCGAGATTATATTTTGCGTACTCCGTTGTAAAAGAACCATTATCGCTCTCCTGGAGCTTTTCCAACACTTCCATATTATGAGGCCACGCCTTTGCCTGCTGATCAACCAGACAAAGCTCCTGTTCGGCTCCAATCCGGATAGGATCAGTTTCAAACCAATCGCCTTCTTTGAGCATCCGATCAAGAGCCCGGAGGTCCTTTAAGACATACTTCATGAAGCGTTGAACTTCTTCCTGGCTGTCGGCTAATTTTACCCGGGATTCACCCATAAAAATCTTTTTATGATTAATAATAATGGTGAACTATACCGATATAATAATCGAATTTATTCAACAGAATGCAAGCTGTATTAATTCGTGATGCGTAATTCGTAATGTAAATTTCATTGCCCATTACCAGATGAGAACCTATCAATGCATATTTGCTCTTATTTTTATCACTTAACAAAAAATTCATGATAAAGAGCAATTCTTACGCATTACGTATTACGCGTCATTCCAGAGCATCTACGTTCACATTTATTCGTACTGAACTGGCTCCTTTTGGCTTTCGCTGGTCGTAATGTTCGAATGTTGTATCAAGCATCTTTTCAATAGCTCCTGCCCCATTACCCGGATCTATTTTTATAAAACTTTCCCAGCGATAAAAATTCTGCATCTTGGCGATAGCTGCCGGCGACGGTCCCAGCACCGAATCAAATTTGCCTAACACTTCGGTAATTGAAGACGTATATGCTTCGGCCACTTTGCGAACCCTGCTCTCTTGTTTCCCTTTAAATATAAAACGTATAATCCGGGAGTATGGGGGATACTGAAGCATTTTCCGGTAGGCCAGCTCCTGTCGGGCAAATGACTTGTAATCATGTTCGCGCGCCATCTTTACGGCGGGATGATCGGGCTGCCACGTCTGGAAGAAAACCTTCCCTTCTTTCTCTGAGCGACCCGAACGTCCCGCCACCTGGCTTAACAGCTGATACATTCGTTCCCCCGACCGGAAAGAAGGAAAAGCTAATTCCGTATCCGCATCAATTACTCCCACAACTGTGACATCAGGAAAATCCAGTCCCTTACCTACAATTTGAGTACCTACCAGGATATCAGCTTCTTTGCGCCCAAAAGCTTTGAGAATATCGGCGTGGGCGCTTTTGCCTGAGGTCGTATCAAAATCCATGCGCAATGTTTCGGCATCGGGAAAAAGGTCTGAAATTTCTTCTTCAAGCTGTTGCGTGCCGCTCCCTCTTGGTGCAACGGCACTGGCTCCACACTCTTTACAGTGCCGTGGCTGACGTTCCGAGTATCCGCAGTAATGACAACGCAGTTGTTTCTTGGCTTTGTGAAATGTCAAACTCACCGAGCAGTTGGGGCATTCGGGAATTTCTCCGCAATTGGCACACTGTAAGTATGAGGAGAATCCTCTTCTGTTGTACAGTAAAATAACCTGTTCGTCGTTGCTTAGCGCCTCCTGTATCGACTCAAACAGCGGCACCGCAATAGGTCCCTTCATTGCAGACCGGTACTGTTTCATGTCCAAAATATTTACTTTCGGAAGTTTTGCACCAAAAGGGCGCTGAGTAAGCGACAAAAACTCACTTTTCCCATTTCGGGCACCATAGAGCGATACCATACTGGGAGTAGCCGAACCCATAATTACAGTAGCATCATTAATATGTGCCCGCATGATCGCCACATCGCGTCCATGATAACGCGGTGCCGGGTCTTCTTGCTTGTAGGAAGTATCGTGCTCCTCATCAATTACGACTAATCCCAGATTTTGGATAGGAGCAAAAACCGCCGATCGTGCGCCGATAGCAACACGTTTTTCGCCTTTTTGCAAGGCCCGCCATGCATCATAGCGCTCGCGATCGGTCAGCCGACTGTGCAATACGGCAATATCATCCCCGAAAATCATATGAAAACGCCTGACAATCTGAGGCGTGAGACCAATTTCGGGTACTAACACGAGTCCCCCCTTACCCTGCTCCAATACTTTTTTCAGAGCATGTATATAGATCTCTGTTTTTCCACTGCCCGTAACACCATAGAGCAGAAAATTACTAAATCTCTCCTCATCTAATGCATTATTTATTTCTTCAAAGGCTGCTTCCTGCTCTTCATTTAATGACTTTAACTGGGAAGGATCATGCTCCAGCTTCATACTCAAATTTGTTGACTCTACTTCTTCGGATTTGATAAGTCCCTCTTTAGCAATTCGCTGAAGCGTATAATATTCGAGCAGGTCGTGTTTGGTTAGTTCACTTTGAAACTCCGGGAGCTCAAGTGCAGTCAATAATTTGAGGGCACGAATCCATTTATAACTGTTATTTGCTTTCTCATGATCAGCAATAATCTCTTGTGCTTTTAGAGGAGCATCTTCTTCGGTCCACTGCCACAAATTTTCTGTACTGGGATCCATTTTTGTAACGGGCTTTTCCCAGACCTCAACTACTTTCTGACCGATCAGTTTCTCTACTATTTCATCGCCCCATCTTTTCTGGGCTTCTTTCAGGGGATAAGAGTTTTCCTGGCGGATATCCTCAATAATTTCCCGCGCTGATTCATCAAAATGCTTCGGAATGCTCTCTCCGATCACTTTCAGATGTTTTTCGGAGCGGAAGTTAAGCCCCACAGGCAGAGCTGCCTGTATTGTTTCTCCCCATCCACAATAATAAAAACGATGTATCCAGCGGGTTAACTGTAACAGTTCATCAGAAAGAACTGGTTCTTCATCAAGTATCTTTTTAACTGCACGAGTATTAAAATCGGGTTCGTCATTATGAATCCGAACGATTAAGCCGATGGCATTATGCTTTTGTAACGGTACCCACACTCGCTTACCTACTGCGGCTTTACCCCGATGTTCTTCAGGCAGAGAATAAGTAAAAGGTTGCCGTACAGCAGTGGGAAAAACAATATCTGTATACAAAAGAAAAAATCTTATCAGTTAAAAATGTCAATGGGTCTGAAAAGCATATCCAATTTACCTAATGGAATCAATTTTTGATTTCAATAAATCAGAAAAGTCACATCAACTCTTGACCTAAACCTATCTGGAAAAGCTTTTCGCACATTGGAAGGTTTTAGAATAAGACGACGAATTAATTTTATAAGATCCTTTTCTAAAGAAAACCTGCCTTACAAAGGCGACACAGGCATTCCGAAAAATTTTTATCACCATATTATCTCAAGCTTCTTTAAACATCTGCTACCCATTAATAACAATTTGTATGATTTGAATATTTGCGCGATTTAATGAAAATAAATACATCAAGGTTCAGCACTTGATACTCATTAAGACCAATCATAATCAAAACTCCAGGGCTATGGTGAAAAAGCTACTATCTTTATGTACAGTATGCCTGTTTTTTACCTCTGTCGCATTAGCACAGACGGGTACAATAACAGGTACAGTAACCGATGAAAGTACGGGTGAAACATTGCCCAGTGTAAATGTATTCATTGTTGATCTGGATCGGGGAACCGCTACAGATGCCAGTGGAGAGTTTACAATTGAAGATGTTGAGTATGGGACCTATACCATACGTGCCAGCTTTGTTGGGTATGACACATTTGAACAAGAAGTTACTATAAATGAACCTACAACAACGCTTGACATCTCGCTGTCTACCACCATGCAACAACTTGATGATGTTGTTGTAACCGCATACGGTGTTGAGCAACAACTAAATCAGCTGCCGTATTCTGCTCAGCAGGTAGATGGTGATATTATCGCGGATAGTCGAAATGATAACTTTATGACTTCCTTGAGTGGACGGGTAGCCGGACTGAAAGTCAGCCAGACCAACGGAATGGGCGGATCCACCAATATTGTAATGCGTGGATATAAATCTATTTCCGGTGATAACCAGGTGCTTTTCGTTGTCGATGGAGTACCTTACGCCAACCAAGAGTTCAATGACGCCAGTGTGGAAGCAGGATTTGCCGGCTATGACTATGGTAATACGGGCGTCGATATCAATCCCGATAATATTGCATCCGTTAACGTCCTGAAAGGACCGGCCGCCGCTGCTTTGTATGGATCGCGGGCTTCAAACGGTGCTGTTGTGATTGAAACCAAAAGCGGACAAAGAGGAGGTCCTGTACAAGTCACTTTTAATTCCAGCGCTACCGCCAGCCTAGTCGATGAAAGCACCTTCGTTGACCATCAGATGGAATACGGAAGCGGTTATTACGGAGCAGAGAACTATATTTACAGCATCAGTGGATTTACCCGACAAGATATTGACGGTGACGGTACCGAAGATCTGATCGCTAATCCATGGGATGACGCCTCTTATGGTCCCCGTTTTGAGGGCCAAGAAGTTTATCAATGGGATGCTTTTGTTGATGGAGGACCCAACTTCATGCAAAAAACCCCATACGTTGCTCCTGAAAACACGCCGATAGATTTTCTGGAAACCGGTACTGAATTTAGCAACAGTATCCAAATTAACGGTGGCTTCGACAGAGGTACTTACTCGATGAGTTATAATAATAATAACACCACGGGTATTCTGCCCAATAGTCAACTTGATAAAAATAGGTTGGATTTCTCAGCTGCCTATGATGTAAGCGACCGATTTACGGTTTCCGGTAAAATACAGTACACTAAAACTGAGGGCCGTGCACGTCCGGCTACCGGTTACGGAACAATGTTCAGCCAGTTTCGACAATGGTGGGCTACCAATGTTGATATTGAGAAACAGCGAGAAGCTTACTTCCGCAATCGCACCAATGAAACCTGGAACTGGACACAAGGTGGTCTCGGTGAAAGTCCTATCTACTGGGATAATATTTACTGGACTCGATATGAAAACTTCTCTACTGATGAGCGTGATCGTTATTTCGGTAATGTAGAAGCAGAGTTCGAGGTATTTGACTGGTTGAATTTGACGGGACGCATCAGTATTGATAGTTATAATCAGCTCATCGAGGAGCGTATAAACAAAACCAGCATTGAGATTTCGCAGTACGAGAAGCAACAACAAAACTTTACAGAATTTAACTATGATGTACTCGCGAACTATAATCAGCAACTGACTGAAAGTATCCGTTTAAGTGGTGTAGTTGGTATGAACATCCGTCGTAATCATACCCAGGGTTTTACGGCCAGCACCAATGGAGGATTGGTTGTTCCAGGATTATACTCATTAAGTAATTCAATCAACTCTATTGAGTATCCTGAGGAAACAGACCAACAGCTAGGCGTTAATGGATATTTCGCCAGTCTGACGATTAATTATAATGACTTCATTAATATTGAAGCTACCGGCCGGAGGGATAAATCTTCCAGTCTGCCGCAAGACGAAAATGTTTATTATTATCCTTCTGTTTCAGCTGGGTTTATCTTCAGCGAATTTGTTGACGCTGATTGGTTGTCGTTCGGTAAGATCCGCGGAAGTTGGGCTGAAGTCGGTAACACCGCACCACCCCACAGTATAGATGATACTTTTGATCGTCCGGCAAACTTTGGACCCGCGGGCCTTTATACACTCCCGAGCACCAAAAACAATCCCAACCTTAAACCAGAACGCACCAAGAGTTGGGAGGTCGGAATTCAAATGGGTCTTATGCAGGACCGGCTTAATTTTGATGTAAATTACTACGATCAAAATACCGTTAATCAAATATTGGCCACGGAAGTTTCTCGGGCTACCGGTTTTGCATCCAAATTTGTAAATGCCGGTAACGTAGAAAATCGCGGTATTGAAGTAACTTTGACTGGCCGACCGGTAGTAAGCAGTGACTTTGCCTGGACGGTTGATGTTAACTGGAGTAAAAATATTAACACAGTTAAAGAGCTCGCACCCGGAATAGACAACTATCAGCTCGCAAGTCCGCAAGGCGATGTTACAATAAGTGCTGCTCTCGGAGAACCGTATGGTGCAATCCGCGGAACAGATTATGTAAATCTCGACGGAGAACCGTGGAGCGAAAATGGAGGTCGACGTCTCATAAACAGCAGCGGCTTTTATGAAGTTACTTCGTCCTCAAACAACATCATCGGGAATATGAATCCCGATTGGACAGGTGGTATTTCCAACCGGCTGAATTACCAAAATTGGTCGCTGAATTTCCTTGTTGATGTCCGTTGGGGCGGAGATATTTTCTCTCTTGACCAATACTACGGCCAGGGTACAGGAATGTATCCTATTACGGCTGGACTCAATGATTTGGGTAATCCCAAGCGTGACCCAGTAGCCGATGGCGGTGGTGTTATTCTGGACGGTTATAACGAAGATGGTTCTCGAAATGAAATCAGAGCAGAAGCCGGAAGCGTGCTTGGTGCTTATGGATGGGTAAACAACCCCGCTGCACACTTTGTTTATGACGGCTCATATGTGAAGCTTCGTGAAGTAGGCCTGACATATAACCTCCCGCAAGATCTCATCAATAGAATTGGTCCTATTCAGGGTGCCTCGTTATCTGCCATTGGTAGAAACTTGTGGATCATCCACAAAAATCTTCCTCATGCTGATCCTGATCAAGGAATCGCAGCAGGTAACGTTCAGGGATACCAAGGCGCCGTTCATCCGAGCACGCGTGACATCACTTTGAATTTGAAACTTGAGTTTTAGGATTGAATACCATGAGAAAATTACTATTACCTATACTAGTACTAGCACTGGTAGTTGGTGCGTGTGAAGACGATCTCACGAGTTTGAATGAGGATCCAAAAGGCGCATCTGAAGTACCAGGAGACCCACTATTTTCGAATGCACAAATGAGCTTTGGGACGGAACTAACCGATCCCAATGTAAACAGCAATATCTTCATGTACATGGCACAATACTGGGCAGCAACCACTTATGCGGATGAATCCCAGTATAATCTTACCGGACGTGCAATACCGTCAACTTTTTGGAGCGAACTTTATCGGGACGTTCTAAAAGATCTGGATAGAGCTGCTGTGCTAATCGAAGAAAATGATCTGATTAATGAAGCCCAAAAACAAAATCAGCTGGCCATGATAGAAGTCATCAATGTATTGACTTACTATCATTTGGTTACATTATTTGGGGATATTCCTTATTCAGAAGCATTAGATCCAGAGATTACACAACCCGCATATGATGATCAGGAGACTATATATGCGGATTTAATGAGTCGGCTTAATACCGCTATAAACAATCTGGATCCAAGTGCTTCGTCTTTCGGTGAAGCCGATATCTATTATGGTGGCGATGTGGATGCCTGGATTAAATTTGCTAATTCATTAAAGATGCGTATGGCGATTACTATCGCCGATGTAAATCCAGGTGACGCACAAACGGCCATTGAAGAAGCATCGCCAAATGCATTTACCTCTAACGCGGATAATGCTACTATTGATTTTACCAATGCCCCCCCTCACACAAATCCTGTGTGGGAACGTTTGGTACAAAGTGGCCGTAACGACTATGTACCGGCCAATACGCTTATCAATATGATGAATAATCTCGACGACCCGCGTCGTGATATTCACTTTACCCAAATTGGGGGAGAATATGAAGGTGGCATCTATGGCGAAAGCAATGACTACTCTAATTTCTCTCATATCGTAGGCCCGGTCATTGACCAGAGTTTCGAAGGCACGCTGTTAGAGTATGCTGAAGTAGAATTTATCCGTGCTGAAGCAAAAGCAAGAGGATGGCTACAAGGCACGGCCACTACAGCTGAAGAGCATTATAATAATGCTATTGCAGCTGACATGAACTATTGGAGCAACGCCGCTGGTGGTGAGGCAATCACCGAGAGTGAGATTACCACATACCAAACACAGCCAGAGGTAGCATTTCCTTCTGGTGGGTCATCAGATGAGCAGATTAATGCGATAGCTGAACAGAAATGGCTCGCGCTCTATATGCAGGGTTATCAAGGTTATACCGAGTGGAGAAGACTTGATCATCCTACTCTCAATGGTATAGCCAGTGTAGGTATTAGCGAGGATGATATTCCTGTTCGCTGGATCTATCCTGTAGATGAACAGAACCTAAACCAGTCAAACTGGGAGGCTGCTGCAAATAATATTGGTGGCGATGAAAAATCAACACTGTTATTCTGGGATACAGGATATGCCAGTTCTAATTAAATAAGCTTATTACTAATCTTTAAAAGAAGGAGCTTCGAACAATCGGAGCTCCTTTTTTATTTATTTGCCTTTATGGTTATTCAATTATTTAATCTCTAAATAGCATTCAACCCAGCCAGCCTTCCCTGTCCAGACTTCGGTACTGTATAGCTTCTGCTATGTGATTGGCTTCTATAGACTCTGACCGCTCCAAATCAGCTATAGTACGCGAAACCTTGAGGATACGATCATACGCTCGCGCCGACAATCCAAGAGAGGTAATCGCTTTTTTGAGCATCTGTTTTCCGGCATCATTGATCTTGCAAATTTTGCGCGACATTTTTGTGTTCATCTGCGCATTACAATAAACATTTTCGAAACCCATAAAACGCTGCGTTTGTACTTCCCGCGCCTGCATCACCCGTTCCCGTATACTTTGAGAAGACTCTCCTTTTGATTTACTCGAAAGCTCATCATAACTCACCTTTTGCACCTCGATATGCAGATCAATGCGATCGAGCATGGGTCCGCTTATTTTGCTTAAATAACGCTGCATTTGCGATGGTGAGGCTCCGCCGGGATCCGCAGGATCATACCAGTCTCCCGTTGGCGACGGATTCATCGAAGCCACCAGCATAATGCGGCTCGGATAGCTCACACTCATTCGCGCACGTGATATGCTAACTGAGCCATCCTCCAGCGGTTGACGCATAACTTCCAGGGCACTTCGCTTAAACTCTGGTAGCTCATCCAAAAACAATACGCCGTTATGCGCCATCGATATTTCACCGGGCATAGGGATACTTCCTCCTCCCACAAGGGCTACATCTGTTACGTTTGGATTGATAGGTGGTAAAGATTCATTTCAGTTTACTGAGACCTTTCAACCTGATAAAAAACAGATCCGTAGATGATGTTCGTGGGCATTTTTGGAGTTGAGTACATTTTTTAAGAGAATAGTAGTAGCAATAAAAAGATTATTAATTCATACCACATTTAATAAAATTCACAAAGTAGTTATATGAAACTTTCAGATAAGCAAAAAGAAAAAGTGCTGAACTGGTTCCTTTCTCACGATATAAATTTTAATTGTAACGAATGTGGTGGTATCAAATCTCTTTCTATTAACGAAAGACTATCAAAGATTTTCGCGATGGATGATACTGGTCGGTACGATCCAATAGTAACAGTTTTTTGCTCAAACTGTGCTCATACCAAAATGTTCAACCTTGATAAAATGGGTTTTGAAGAATCGGATTTTTTTAACTAAACATACGCACCTAAGAAAAGCCATAAAATAAGAAGCTGGTTAAAGTCTACTATTATGTAGGAACCTCTTCTGGATTAACAACTTTTCCCCCGTTTCCATCTGAATCGATAATTTCCATTCTCTTTATTTTTCCTGCATCTATTGGCGCAGTTATTAATTTCTCTTTATTCATTTTTTGGAGTATAATTTTTTGTCTCTTTTCAAAATCAACCCCTAAATCCTTCAGTAAATTATTTGTCTTAATTGTTTCATCCATTTTCTGATTTCTGTCTTTTCTTCTTTGTTCTCTGTAACCTAAATGCCAATCTTTGATAGCTTCCAAAACTTTACCAAACCCCATTAAATCCAGTGAGCCTGGAGAATTTATCTCAATCCTATTAATTCTAGGTATTAATTTGATTTCTGAATCCTCAACTATATCATCTCTTAGAATTTCGTACTCTAAACTTGCAGTTGCTCTATAGAATTGACTTGGGTAATTTCGGCTAGTATCAAACTGAGAATGCACCTCTAAATTTTTTTCATAGAGATACCTAAAAATATCTTTTGCCGAAGGAATACGAGTGATGTCAAAAGGACTTGACTCCCCGTACTTATTTTTAAACTTATAACAAACTTCAACTGCCAAATTGAAATCATATATAAAAAGTAATCCTTCTAAAAAATTGGAAAGCTCTTCTAGAGTCCAATCATCATCTAATGTAGTTCTCAGTATATGTTCCTTCAAGTCTGTTTCTTGCATGTATTTGAATGAGTTAAACCTTTAAATTCTTCTTCGCACTTATTTTTTAATATAGCTCATTATTTAAATGTTATTAACCATTAGCAAGGGATAGGTCACCTTAGTCATACTTTGCCCACGACTAACGTCTATAAAAGTGAGTAGTATAACTATCTCAATAACCACAAAACGAAACATACAAGACCAAAGATAAGCCAATAGGCAAGACTTGTTTTCCACCAATCTTTAAAATTATCTGGATCTGCCATAAGGATTGAAATAAATAGGACCAGCCCTGCTTAGAGAAACTGGCCCACATTATGAGTTCACTATTAGTAAGACCTCTCAGAGAAGTAATCCTTACAAATTATTTTTGTTAGAATCCTTTTTGGGTTAGGCTACATAGCAATGCTCTCCTACGGCCAACCTCTCTAACCCTCAACATATCTACAATACGGCGCGTTATATACGCTATATACAGCGATTTCTGTAACGATTTTTATGCTTTTCCCCATAGTCCCAAGTCGGAAATAATCTCGCAAATTTAGTTGCTCTCCCTTCAAAATTTTTACGACCGTCCCCGTAGAGATTAAAGGTTAATAAAAGGTTAGAAAGATGACACACGAAGAGGTTAAATCAGGACTCGAAATTTTCAAGCTCATTCATAAGTCCGATATCGAGATTACTGACTGGGACGATAATGGAAATTATGAGATAGCTTATCCTGACGGTACGAAAGAATGGTTAGGAGAGATCGAAGCTATCGAAGTCATTCATAACGAAATTGCATATCTCGATGAGTGATTCAAATAACGACAATCAGAGATTGCCAAGCAATCGATGTAAGCAACTTGAGTTTGAGTACGCTGTAGTAAATGAGCTCTCATTGAAATACAAAGCTCGTACGGACTTAGAACCAAGAGTCATTACAGGTCCAGATCATGCAATTCCCTTCTTCCGAGAAATCTGGAATGATCAAATGGCTAGAAAGGAGTCCTTTTATATAGGGCTTATGAATTCACAAAAAGTGGTGATAGGATACGCTCTGATATCTCAAGGCGGGCAGACTGCTACTATAGTTGATCCTGCTGAGATAATGAGAATTGCATTACTCTCCGATGCTAACTCAGTAATTCTAGCTCACAATCATCCATCAGGAAATTTAGATCCTTCCAAAGCTGATATCAATCTAACAAACAGAATAGTTGAGTCAGGAAAATTATTAGGGATTCAGGTTGTCGACCACATAATCATTTCGGAAGGTGGCCATACGTCGATGCGAAAGCGAGACTTAATCAACTAATCAATCACAACTAAAGGTTAAAGTTATGAGTAACGTTAAAAAGGTAGATCAGGAAAAGTTCGAAAAAGTTAAGAATCAACAATCACGCAAAGACCCCAATAGTCTTAAATCTCGAATGTATGCTAAGTTTGATGAGATTGAGCCTGGTGATGGTGCTTTAGAAGTAGAGCCTGGTGAAGATGAGCGAATTGATTATATCCAGTCTCTTGCTTCTCAATATAATCGAGAAGAGCAACGTTCTGAGATTAAACTTAGGACTATGAAGACTGCTGATGAATCGAAGATATATATTTACGCAATCGATTCTGACGAAGCAAAGTAGTTTTATATACCTCATATATATGAGCCTGAGCTTTTGATCGAGCTCAGGCTTTTCTTTTTAGAAATCCTACCTGTTTCCTGAATTGCACTTCTATTTATAATCAGCCGTTGACCTTTCAAAAGTATAGGTGGATGGTTCTGTTGAATGTCAATTTAAGGAGATAAAATTATGAAGAAATCAATCGCAGTAGCTTTAGTATTTATATTCACAGGATGTGCAGCCACATCAACTTTACCACCAGCTGGACCATCAGATACGCCGATGAAAAAAGCTGATACGATTCTACTTACAGTAAATGAATCGCCACAAGAGGCGTATCAAAATTTTGCTCAACATTTGAGTTCGGAAGGATTCGGTTTTGAGAATACAGATGAGAGCCTGCTAATGCTTAAAACTGATATACAAGATTTCAGCAAAGTATTCAGAACTTCCTTATCAATGAATGTGTCAGTTTTAAATAGAGAACAAACGACTATTCAAATTACCGGGAATACAAAAGCTGGATTTGGAAATAATGAACTCGAAGTAGAAAATAGAGGTGCGAATTCTAACACTATTAAAAAGGCATGGAATAAGATGGAAGAAATTGCAATTGCTTACCCACATATTATAGACATTTCATATCAAAGGAACTGAGTCCTGCCTTCCACAATCAGTTCCAATTGGGTCTGTCAGTTAATTCTGGCAGGCCCTCTCTTTTTAGATTTGAGTTTATTTCTTGTCTACATCTTTCTTAGGTGATTTTGTAGATCCTCCAACTGATACATCAGAAGAATTATCTTTCCTATACCATTTGGAAAATGCTACACCAACACCTATACCTGCTATAAATGCTACTATTGCTATAGTCATAATGATTCATGATTTAATTAAAGTTATAAGGAAACTTCTTGTTTAACTTTCGTTTTCTACTCTTACAGCCACAACCGTCAGCATTGGTAAACTTAGCTACCAACTTATCTGCTTTGAAAAATTTTAATGTCGCTTCTATCGTGTCGCCTAATCCCTTGTGATTTTTAAACATACCTGTTTTGCTTTTTTTATTTACATCGAACAATCGCTATATGTAACCGTACCTGTCGTACAGTATCCACCTTCCTGACCGGAAGAGTTTACTGAGTATATTCTGTATTTAACATCATCCCCATCCTGAGCTACGGAACAAAAACTCTCTGAATATGACGTGTCAGTTGTTTGGGTAACATATGTCCAGCTTCCTCCATTAACACTGCGATAAACATTATAACTGGCTGCAGACCCATCAGAAGGTGCATTCCAACTTGCTGTCATTGTACCGTCTGTGGTGTCTATGAAGAGTGCACAATCTGAAGGAGCACTGGAATATTGTGTTGTCGTAAAAGAATCAGAACCTAAATCTCTGCTATAGTCTGAACTTGATGCATCGTTGTAATCATTATATGCAACACATCGGTAATAATACGTAGTACCATCGTTAAGTCCACTCACATCTATGGTTACAACATCCCCATCCCCTCCAGATTCTGCATCGTTTGAAATAAAAGGACTGTTGCTGAAATCCGATGCTGTATCAAGTTCAGCTTTTATTGTAGCACCACCAGAAACACCTCCTGCATCATCTACGCTAACGTCCAAATCAGCACTTTCATAATCGACATTACTTGCTCCATGTTCATTCATACCAGCAGGTCTTCCCGTACCTTCAAAATCTCTTAGATCATCACTGGAGCCATCATACCCAAAGATTTTATCATACATCTCTTTCATACCTTGTGGACTAGGTAACGCATTGAATGTATCGTTCCCAAATTCATTTTTTACCTTTTTTAATGTTGCTGGACTTGATACTGCCATTTACAGTGTACCTCCCAAACCTTTTACTTGTTGTTCTAACTTCTGAACTCTTTCTTCGAGTTCTTCTACTCGTGATTTCTCTGCTTTCTTCTCTTCCAACTCCTGAATAGCTCGTGTATTCAGAGCAGTCATGGAGTGTTGTTTCAGAGTCAAATATCCATCATTGTTTACCTTAATTAATTCTGGATAAAACTCCTGTACATCTTGAGCAAAATATCCTGTCTCAAATTCACCTTTCTTGTAATATCTCCTAACTGGTATATCTAGTAATGTAGAAAGGGAGCCCTCAAGCAATTCATCGTTACTTTTTAACCTTTTATCGGAATCAAGAATAAAGTTATTAGCAGTTACATTTCCACTGGAATTAACTTCCATCTTTGTTTCCCAAGTAATAGATCCACCTGCACTTCCACCATCTCCCCACTTTAAGGCAAAAAATGGATCAGATGTATGCATATCTATAAAGAATGCTGGTTCACTACTTTCGAGATATGTTTCACCAGTTCCACGTGTTGCATTCCATTTAAGCTGGAATCGGCCGTTGCCATCCTGCGTTGACATAAGCAGGGAACTGGTACTGTCGCTGAACTCGATCAGTGGTGCACCAGAATCATTATCACTAATTCTGATACTGCTTCCCAGCTTAACGGCATTCCCGTGAAAGAAGCCATCGTTGAGATAAAAATCTCTGCCAGAAGTCAGGCGAGCTATCCACGTGCTACTGGAAAATTCTGAAAATCGTAACTCACTCCAGCTACCAGCACTGCCATCACCGCTCTGGATATAATTAACACCGCTTGCAGCAGTAAAACGCAAGTCACTGATAATTGTAGTTCCTGTAACTTCAAGCTTTTCAGATGGACTCGTTGTTCCTATACCAACGTTTGCACCTCCTGTGGCTAAATACGAATCAGTGTCACCTGAAATTCTAAATGTATTATTTCCACTTCCATCCCAACCTCTTATTGCATCAGCATTAGGATCAATATTAATATTTCTTCCTTGATCCGTATCCTCTACTCTAACTCTTGCATCACTTCCAACTACATCTAATTTCTCAGATGGACTTGATGTACCTATACCAACATTACCACCAGTAAACCGAACTATTTCGTTATATGAATCAGCAGAATTATCATACTCACGTATAATACCACGGCTAGCACTGTTATATGATATATAAAAACCATCGTTTCGATAAGCTAAATGGGTGTTTCCAGCAGTAGAGCTTTTTATATTAAGATAATCTCCATCTGGATTTGGGTTTTTAATTGCCATACCATCTTCAAACGTCACCCAACCTGAAAACGTACCTCCGCCTTTTGGAACAAAGTAACTGTCATAATCAGATTGCTGTGCCGTAACATCTCCCGTTCTACTGAAAACAGATGAAACTGGTGGAGTGCTATTACTTGTTGAACCTGCTCCAACACGTCTTGTAATCCCATTACCTAAATTATGGAACATTCCATCTTTGTTAATGGCTACCGTGGTATTAGAGATTACAAATCTAGGATTGGAAGCGGTTACTGATCCACCGTCACCACTTCCATTTGTATGAACTTCAACACGAAACTCAAAGTTATCATAAGTTCCAGAACTTGCTTCCAGAACATTTTCTTCAGTATCCATTTCATTTTGAGTATCCCACTTCAATCTATCTATGGTAATAGGAGTATTTGTACCAACTTGTCCTCTAAGCCGAATCTGAACGTAATCAACATTCCCCCAATTGAGATTATCTGTTATAGAAAACGTGAGAGTCAATTGCTGATCATCTTTTGCATTACTTACCTGCTCACTGTCTGAAGAATACATTCCAGCAAGACTTCCAGCATTGACTGATACATCTGAAACAGTTTGGTTTAGATATTCATTAACACTTGGAGTTGTCGTATTAGCACCAATATGCAATACATCGTGCACACTACCTGATAAACTTCCAGATTCAAAGTATGCACCCATTTCCATTCTATTGTTAGAAGAATCAAGAGCGATCTTCCCACCACCTGAGCTATTTACTATTTTTTTGAATTCAGATGTTGTGAAATCCCATCCTGCAAGCTGTGCTGTTCCAGCACTTCCATCAAATAAGAACTTGCTTCCTAAGCTAAATTGCTGGTTGGCTGAACTCATGTGAATATCAGCAGAGTTATATCCACTTCCACCTGCATTGAGTGTGAAAACATTAGATGTAAAATCTATGCTATTGAATACACCATTTAAATTACCTCCGCTGTATTCCAAGTAATCTCCGGTCTTGTTAAGATCTCCAACAACAACAGAATCAGTTAAATGTGCATTAGAAGAGAAGAATCCTTCATCTCCACTGTTGATTGTACTGTATGAATTTTGAGATGTCAGAATACCAATTTGAGTGGTAATATTACTGACACTATCAAACGCAGTAAGAGAATCAATTCCTGTAAAGTATTTCTGTACTGGTGCATCACTATCAGATACCGTTGTATAAATTAGTTTCTGTCTATCTGAATCTGTTGGATGTCCACGTTGAACCATGACATCACCAGCAGATAGACTAGTTACATCAGTTGTACCTCCTTCATGAGTACCACCTGTAACAGTTGTGTCCAGCGTTAATGTAATCTCATTATTATTGTTTGAATCAACTGCAACATTTGTTACTTGTCCTTTTAGATCTTGGAAAATTCCACTGTCAATATCTACGGACTTGACCCAAAAGAAATCACCTGAACCAGATACTCTACCGCCTGAACCATCGTCTTTATCATCAATAAAACTTGTTGTAGAGCGTTCATTTGGATTCTCAATAACTACTTTATTTCCTGCACCATCTGGATCAACTTCTTTGATTTTTGCTCTAGCAACTGACCTTAAATCAGATCCGGCAATAATTCCTAATTGATCAATGATTAATTCTCTAAACCGTGCTGTTTCACGAACTACGAGATTTCTAATATTGAAATCCCCTTCGTCTGTGCCTTGCCACCCTGTTCCAGAGAAGTCTGTTGTCAGTGAATAATTGGCTGGTTCTACGGTATGAACGGTACCATCCGCAGCATCACCTAACAATGCGTTCCCTAAAGATGTAATACTATCAACTGTTAAATCACTGAAAGTCGGATCTGCATTGGTATGTATGTTCTGAGGTAATGAAAGTGTAAGAGTACTATTTCCATCATCAGTTACATTAACTTGATGTGTTGTTCCTGAAATTAAAGATGCGAGATTTACTGTATTAAATCGGCTTTCAGAATTACTCCATCGTGCTAAATATTTGTCTGTCGGTGATAACTCTCTAGTTGCTACTGGTTGTAGAACAGATCCTGATTTACCAATCTTCCATAGATCATCAGTTTCATCAAATCCCCAACGATAATTCGTAAGAGTACCTCTGTCGGCTTCCCAACCAGCAAATCCAGCAGAGATTCCATCTCCTGTTTCACCAGAGTTTATTATGGCTAGGTTATCCTCAATTTCTACTGTTTCTGTATTAGTGATAAACTCTGTGCCGTTTACTGTGAGATCACCAGATATTGTTACATTTCCACTGAATGAACCAGAATCAAATTGAACAGTATCTCCTGTACCAAGAGTCTGAGGATCGTTATCAGGGAATAAGTTTGTACCACTAATCGATATACTACTTAAATCAAGATCAGCCGTTTTATCTTTCAGCTTCAAATTTGCTTGTGCAGTTGATACATTACTGAGGCCAGAAAGGTTGTTAACTTTCTTTAAATAGCGATTATCAAAACCAGTTTCTGATTCCCATTCACTTTCAGTATCTGGCTTACCTGAAATAGAACTCCAAGATGTGCTGTCACTTGTACCGTCTGTTGAACTAGTACCTTGGTTATCACTGTCTGAGAAATTTAAAATATCCTTAAAAGTATCTGAGCTATCTTCATTAACAGATAACTCTAAGAAATATCCATCCCAAGTACTTGACTCACCTGTTAGAGTACCTCCTAAGAAGAATAAATTTGTCGAGTTGTATACAGGAATGTTTACAGGACTAAAATCTCCTAATAGATTACCTTGAAGATTTCGAGTAGCCTTGCGTTGTAAGTCGAGATGTTCTTTGAATAGATTTTTATGAAGATTTCTGTAGGACGTAGATCCGCGCCGTTGCCACGAGTCAGAAGTCGTAGCACCATCGTTTGTTGAATAGCGAAGAGCTGAAACAGCATATCCTACTGGACCGTCACCAAATATTGTATCAGGTAATTCACGTACAACTGAATAACTTCCAGTTTGGGTAAGTCTGTAATCTATTGACGTTGTATCTTCAGGACCTATTGGGTTTTTTACATCGAAATTTACATTGTATTCAGTCCTGTTTGCAGTAGTGGTAGCTGTACCTGCACTATAGAATGTAACTTCAAGCACTCCATCAGCACCAGACGGAATTTTATCAGTTTCTATATTTATCTTTCCATAGTATTCATTATCAGTAATGAGGTCCAGATTTGTATTCACATTGCTAGTACTTGTAACCCAATCACTACCATCCCACCAATACTCCGTACCTCCTGATGTACCAGCTCGGATTCGTATAGGAGCATCAATAGTACTTCCGTGATTACCATCTGGCATTGAAGCTTCAGCATCTCCTGAAATAACAACAAATTGGTCGCCATCAGAAACGAAGAACTGCTCATAAGATTTGTTCCCACCCTCAAGAACAATATCACTAGGAAGCTTAAGATTTTGTGCTTTCGTGCGGTGATTAAACTTCCCTTCTATCTTCTTAACACCTGGATTAATCTGATTAACACTTGAAGGTAGAATATATCGTGACACTCGGTCGACATTTACACTTATATCCTTACTTGTATTAGCTGCTTGTTGCGTTCCTGTTGAATCATATTGGAATTCGTGTACGGTCGTAGGATCTTCTAATTCAGAAAGTTGATATATACGCCATGCATTACCTGCTTGTCGAAGAATAAGACCGTAATTAGTTAATACGTACTCTAAAGCCTCTATGTGATTTATCGATTGGTCAGTTTCATCACCTGTACTAGCAAACTCTCTCAGTGCTTTACGTTCATTGTAAATCTGATTTAGAAAGTCATCAGAGTCTGTCGTATCAGATGTAATCCAACTTGTGTAAGTGTAGATGTCTAGGCCGAATCCAAGATCATCTAATAGATCAGCAATCGTAACGATAATCTTTTTGCGATCATTAGTAAGCGGAAAGTCAATACCTGAAAGTGTTGTAAGATCTTTAGCTACAATCTTACCTGAATAAGTGTAGTTACCTTCTGGATACTCTAATAAGTCACTTAATACTTTACCCGTCCAGAAAACAGAACCATTAATCTTAAGTCGCATACGAAACTGATCTTCATCAGCTCCGAATATCTCATCTAATATTGCTTTTCCGTCATATCCTAATCCAGAATCTACACCTTGACCCCGAATTTGTAGAAAGAACTCAAGTCGCCCTTTTTGGATAGGCTCTTTTAATGGCTCTTGTGGATTCAGTTTGTCATAATGAAGTTTAAATACACCTTCATCGCCGTACCCTGTTACCTCTGTAACACTACCTGAAAATCCATCCTCTAAAATTTCAATGGTATAGGTATTCCCGCCTATCTCGTCAGGTGTTTTTTGTGTGCATTGATATTTTAATCCAAATGCCACATATCTTCTCCATTAATGATGAATAGTTCCTTTATCGTAACGTTTGATTTGCTTTCTCAAAGAGAATTCTTAAATCGGTTCCTTTGATATCAACCTTACCAACAACATTCACATTTTGTGAACTGGCTAATGTCTCACCTTTTGGAAGTGGTTTAGGTGAAGGGATAACTGTCTCTCCTGATGAAAGCATAGCTGGATAGGTGTCATTTGGAAATCCATCAGGAACAATACCACCTTGAGCCATTTTAGGTACACTCCCTCCTGCTTGTCTACTATTTGATTCTTTGCCGTCAGGACCCTTTTTCAGTAAGTTTTTAACAGCAGTCGTAGCAGCTATTAAAGCTGTACCAGCAGCAATTGCTGCAACTGGATTTGCTAGTAGATTTTCAAATGCGAGTGCTGCAACACCAGCTCCTATCAATAACTTTCCGAACTTATTAGCAAAATCTGTTACAATAAGTAGAATATTATTAAAGAATCCTTTTGCTCCAGCATCACCTGTAAATACATTCCCAAGTGTACTAGCAAAGTCAGTAATAGCTGAAGTTACTGTTGACTGAAGAGCTTGTCCCATTACCTTAGCCTTTTCAGTCATACCACCCATAGCCTCTTGAACAGAATCGAATTGTGACTCAACTTTTTTAAATGAATCAGTATCAAATCCAGCACCCTTTTCTGTTATGTCAGTAAAGAAAGGTGCAGCATCTTTTTGTCTCTTAAAATCAGCTTTACCAAATTCAGCATTTCGTTTCTGAGCAAGTTGAGCTTGAGTAAGTTCTTTAGTTGCTTTCGTAGCCTTTTCAGTCAGTCCAATGTAATCTGCTAAGTCACCTAAACCGTCCTTCAATATTTCTTTGAGACTGTTAAAACTCTCACCAAGTCCAACAGTCTCTTTTCTCATTTCTTTTTCTTTTTGTACGGCCTCGTTAAAAGATTTAGTAGCCTTCTGGATTTTAGTATCTATACCACTTGTAGCATCTTCGATCATTCCATGTACTTTAGCGAGACCAGGCAACATAGATGGAGCAAACTTAGCTACTACTTTTGCAAGCACACCAATTATCTTCTTAAACATCCAAGCAAAGGAATCAACAATTCCTTCAACTATTTTCCATGAAGCTAATTTCAATCCTTCCCAAATTGATTTGAGCCCAGCTGCAATTATCTCCCAGTTATCATATAGATTTTTACCAATTACAATTAACCCTCCTATAGCTGCGATCACTGCACCAGCTGGTGAAATGATTGCTCCCATAACAGTTGAAATAGTACCGAGCATATAGATTACTGGACCTAAAGCTGCTGCAAGACCGCTTGCAACCATTATCATGTTTCGCGTCTCATCACTTAGACTAGTAAACCAATCTACTGCATCGGATATGTTTTCAACTAAATCGTTGAATATTGGAAGGAGTTTACTACCAAGTTGTATTCCAGCTGTTCTTAAATCAGATAGAGCTTGTTTAAATTTATGAGATGTAGTTTCAGAAACCCTTTCAAATGCATCATCAACATTACCAGTTGAATCCTGTATTTCATTAAGAACTTCAGCATATTCTTCTCCCTGAGCTCCTGAAGTACCAAGTACGTTTGAAAGAGCACGTACATTTGGAATTACCTTTCTTATAGCTGAAATATTCCCGTCAAAATTATCTATAAGGAATTGAAGTGCACTTGCTAGACCATCCTTTTCAATACGGGATCTTAAATTCTGAACAGATGAACCAATAGTTTGTAAAGCTTTATTAGCTCTAGGTCCACCTTTAATAACAGAGTTCATTACTCCACGAAGTGCAGTAGCTGCTTCTTCAGTTGAAACACCTAATCGAGTAAATGTTGCTATGTTAGCACCTACTTCTTGAAATGATACTCCAAGCTGAGAAGCAATACCTGTAACCCGACCAAGGACAGGAGCAAGTTCAGAAGCCTCAAGATTACCCTCTCTTACAATACCAACTAAAGTATCTGTTGCTTCCGCTGCTGATATATTTTCTTCACCATAAGATTGAAGAATACCAGTTGTTGCTCGTGCAATTGTTTTTGTATCACCTAATCCAATTGCTGAAGCTTTAGCTGCCTTTTCCAGAGTTTCCATAGCAGCACTACCACGAAGACCAGCAGAAGTAACTGTGAAAAGTGCTTCTGATAATTCTTGAGGTGATCTAGCGGTCTCTCCTGCAAGACCCTTAACCTCATCTTTCATTTCAGCTACTTTGTCTCCTGACAGACCGACCAAGGTTTCAATTTTGGTCATCGAAGATTCGAAGTCAGCAGCTGCTTTAATTGATGCTCCACCTATTGCGGCAAGTGGAAGCGTGACATTTTGAGATAGGCTTCTCCCGGTTCTTTTTAACTTTCTTCCAAACTTCTGAAATCGTCTGGAAGCCTTGTTTAGATTTTTATTGAATTGCTTAGTATTGGCTCTAAGAATCCAATTAATATCTCTTTGGATAGCCAACTCATTTCTCTCTTAATGCATTAGTCTTCTTTTTCTTCTGGAACCGCTATTGATTTGAATTTTTCGGTGAGTACATCAAAGCTTTCACGCTTGCTTGAGGACGAGCCTTTTTCCCATGGGAATCTTTGTCTGGCGATTTGCTTAGCTGCCTTACCTGACCAGACATTTACTATAGATTGGGCGTTATATCTTGATGAACCGTATATTAGATTCCTGAGAGCTTCTAGATGTTTATCATCATGCTCTCGCTTACCTCGAAGTGCAGCAAAAAAGACTCTGGGAGTCATATCCCAAAAGTCTTCTTGGCTCAGAGATAAAACCCCAAAAGCCCAACCAAATATTCTATCCCACGTTACTCTTTGGTTAGTGTCCTCATCAGCTTCTTTTAGTTTCCCTTTTTTTCTAACTCTTCCATTTGACCATTAATAGCTTTGTGAGCTTGGCTCTCTTGATAGAGTTTTTGAAGCTTTATGAAGAGTGCTGCATCCTCATCCATAAACTCTTCTAATTCTTCAGCTGATAATGCTTTGTCTGAATCATCTTTTTCAGCTCCTTTCTTAGAAGCTTTCTCAAACAGATCTAAAAAAGCATCAAATTCAGGCATTGACATTTCGTCAAATTCCTGATTCTGCTTAGCTGTGAAATCGTAAAGAACTCTCATTGAAAAGAAGAAAGGGTATTCTTCACCGTCTATTTCTAGGTACTGTACCATTGTATTACTCTCCTGAAGTTGAAATTATATTATACTTGTGAATAGGTAAGTGGTCCTGTTCCTTGGAAGTCAAAACTTGCTTCCATTTTATCATCGGAATCAGACTTATCAACTGTATAAGAAGTTGTAATAGCTGATCCTGAGAACGTGATACTTCCAGAAACTTGATCAGCTGGTTGCAACTTGATTGTCCCCTTACCTGAACCGTTATGGAAATCGTCGATTATCGTATCGATGTAAGATCCTGAAGGATCAAAGTTGCATGTAAGTGACATCGTCCAGCTTCTTCGACCGGCAATAAATTCCGAATCTTCACCAGAGTCATCATCTGACACATCAATAGTATTACGTTCAGGTGAAACGTCTGCTGAAAGTACGTGACCTACTTTATTTGATTCGTAGTGAAATTCATAATCTCTACCTTTTAAAATGTCTGACATTTTAATTCTCTCTCTTGTTGAATAGTTACTTTTAAATTCTGCTGCCACCTATCACAGTGGACTCAAAAAAATGCTCTATTTTCTGAAAGTGATCTTCACTTCCATTATGTCGGTGTATATTTCTAATTCCTCTATGAAATCATCCGCACCACCAGATGAGATCATCACATAGTCAATAGTCTCTCCACCGTATGAACCAGATTCTTCATCAATCTCTGATTCTACAGTTTCCATTAAATCCTGAAGTGTTGGCTTATCACTGGCGTAGAAGTGCAAATCAAAATGCTGCTCTATAAAGCCATCTTGTCCGTCATCATCATACTCTCTAGGACTAGAAACTTTGCGATAAGTGATTGCTGGAAGCTTATCATCTCTCCTGACATTAGGAGAAAAGCGATCACCGATTTCATTAGTGATTGCGCTCTTTGATGTTACCAGTGAATAAAGTGCATCTGTTCTGCTCACTCATCTTCTCTATTTCTTAGCAGCTCGTTCTATTTTCCAATTGATTGTTTTCTCAACTTCTTTGATAAGCTTAGTTCTGTTATTATCCCAAGCTGGTCTCAAGAAAGGTTTAATCTTTTTACCCCTACCAACTTCAATCTTACCAGTTGATATTTTACCAGTTACGATTCCACCAACTTTAGCACTCCTAAATCGTTCAGGAGTACCGTATTCAAGAATAGCAGCTAAGCCGAATGATGATATATTTTCAAATACATCAGCATCATTCTTAACAACTCCAATTCTGACAGCTCCACCGCCACCAGTATATTTCTTCCGAGTTGTCATACCTATGGTTGGCAATAACCGAGCTGAATAAGAGCGTTGTTTCATTTCATTAACCATTGGCCGAGCTTTTCTTCTAATAGTCTGCTTCAACCAATCTTCATCAACCGCATCACCCATTTCTCGAAGTGACCTCAAAGCATCTTGAAATTCTTTCTCATTTACTTCAAATGATACATCGTTGCCTCTAGCCACTTTAATTCTCGGTTATCACCTTCAAATTTCGTTTCTACCACGGTTAAAAATGATTTGATGTAGGTTGATGTGGCTCAACCAATTGGAAGGATTTAATCTGTTTTCTACCCTATAAATATCTTTATTCAGCTTCTTGTTTTGCTTTTTTATGTATATCCATCACTCTCTCAGCTCCAATCCTGTCTTTAATTTCATTATAGGTTTTAGGTCCAATACCATCTACTTCTAACAGATTATTAAGATTATTTTTGACATGATTTTTTGTGTACAATCCAGACTCAAACAATTTATCTCGTCCCGGGAAATCTTCATCTAAGATAGGATTTGATTCTTCTCTCGTTTCAGGATTAAACTGTAAAGCGTGACCTTTGATCATTACCTGATATGCTTTCTCTTCAGGTAACTTTGTATAAGTTCCTGGTACATAAATCCAATCATATTCTTCTTCAGGAAAATCCTCTTTCCACCTGACACAAATCTTATTCCTCATCTTCTACTCTCTCGTTAATTTGATCGTTCTTATCCTTAGCATTTTTAATTCTGTGGTAGGTATAGATGATTAAAGTAATCGTAAAAATAATCTGGCACGCTACTAGAATAGTGCTAAGATTTTGCTCTAATCCCTTTCCAAGTACTTGATATAAGAAAATTAAATAGTTCGTTGCAGCTCCACCGTACACCTTTGCTGTTTCTCCAATTTGCATAATCTCATTAGTCATTTTGGTTCTCCTGATATCTAGCTTCAATCAAGACGAACTTATTTCTTCCCTCTTTGAAGAATGGATCGACTGATATTATATCCCAGTTCTTACTATTCCATTTGATTCTATTTTTTGTGGTTATATCGTCCCTGTGTCTGATTTTAAAACTGTATGTCTTATCAGCTGATTTTATACCTCCTACATATTCTTCTGAACCAGCTGAAGGTTGAATATCAGCCCACATTATTGGATCAGTATCTATATTAGTCCAACTTGTCTGTTCTCCACCACTAGAATCAATAGATGATGATGGTTCTTGAAATGTGATTCTTTCATCTAACACTATACTTCTCTCTTAATGGAATCGACCTATCCTATCACCATCAATCAGCGAACCAAAAACTGAAATATTGAATGGATTAATATTCTCCCTTTCAGACTTTGGTATATCTCGTTTCCAGTAAATCATTGCTAAGAGTTTGATAGCTGTCTTCCATTTATCAGGTACGTCAGTATTTTCTGGACCGAACCCGATTGTAAACTCTAAGCGAACTGGATAATCCTCACTTTCATCACTATACAAGTCAGGTAAATCTCCATGAAACTCAACTCTTACTGGATCTTCTTGACTGTAAGTCGTGTACTCTGAACTTGATAAAGTCTGTTCATTTCCATCTTTATCATCATACTTGACTGTTATTGATCCTGAGATTGGCTTCTTAGGAATTCTAACATCTGTGAAATGATTTAAGTGTAATTGGAAATCAGTATTAATGAAGTGCCATCCAGTCTGATCTTCAATATTAGCTCGTGAAGCCGAAACTAAAGAGCTAATCATTTGATCTTCTATAGACCGATCTTCTCTAAAAAAGCTTTTTGCCTCATCAAGTGTTACTGGTTCTTTTGGAGGCTCTGATACTTTTTCTAAAGACGCTTTAAAGTTATAATCACTGATATTATAGAAATGCATTACTGGCTCTCTTGATATAGATCACTCCTTAATAAGAAGGGAACAGCCTTTTAAATGTGACTGCTCCCTTCAGGAGATAAAATTATGAACTAACCTTAACTAAGATTAGCTAGTTTTTACGTCTTTTCTGTACGCAAAGCTTTCGTCTCTCAAGATTGCAACATCCACGTAGAGGTTAAGAACCAATCGTGTTATACCTTTTAATGCTTGAGTATATGGATCTTCCATTACCTCAATTCCGCCCCATTGACCTATCACTAAGTCATTGAAGTTACCGAAGATGATAGCTGAAAGATCAGAATCACCGTCTCGTGAAAAGTCAGATGGAACAAGGTTAGAAATACCTACTTGATATCCGTTCATTTCATTACCTGGTCCGAAGATATAAGTAGCTTCACCAGACTCTTTAACTGTCTGTTTCAACTGTCCACGAACCTTAGCATTTGTAAGATATCCAAGTGATCCGATATCAGCATTATCAGCTGCAACTGCACTTTCAAGATCAACAATATCACCCCATGTAAGAGCAGATCCTGAAGCAGTAGATTTATCATTTACACCAGTATCCAAAATACCATTTGGTGCTTTTGCTGATGCTGAAGTTAGGGCTGTTGATTCAATACCTCTACGAGCAGCATTTACTAACTGATTTTCAACACGCTGTCTCATTGATGGAGACGTTTGTGCTAACATCTGATTAGATACATCTGTGAAAACAGCTGCACGTTTTGGAGACAACTTAATCTGATCAAATGTAGGTGTGTGTTCATTAGATGTTTGATCAGTTTCACCTTCCCAAACTATATCAGCTTTATTGGTTTCGCGTGGCATTGGAACATCACCTTGCAAACCAGATTGGAAATCAGCTCCCATAGATGTGAGAACCAAACGATCATCCAGCTTATCAATAAAGCTTCCAAATCGATCTTCAACTACATCATCACCTTCAGTTCCAACTGTTAAGTCATTACTGAATTTGTTTGCTAATACCTTTTGTGGAATTACAAGACTGTTACTTCCACCTTCGAGTGTAACGCCAGCATTACGAGCTTCACGTTTACCTTCTTGATGAAATTCTTCAATTCTTCCACGAACTTTGCTATCAACGCTATTAGGATCTTTAGCATACTTAACAGCATCCATTAATGAATACTTAGCTACTTCTTCCTTCTGACTACCTTCACAATCTGTGATGATAGACGCGTTGAGGGCTTTTTCATTTTCTAATTTTTTCTCTCGCTCAATGAATGCGTTCTTTTCATTCACTATATCTTCTGCTTCGTCCCACTCTTTTTGGGCATCTTCATCTAAGTTTCCTTCCGGATTTTCGTTGTGGATGCGCTCAAGAGTTTCCAAAGCATCGTTACGTTCTTCGATTGCTTGCTTAATGTTATCCATTAATTTTCTCTCTTTTGATTTAGCAGCCACAACGTCCGCTCGCGCGCTGCCACGCTGTAGCCAGTCTCTTGATGATTTACTTTTTCGTTAGTTTCTTTTTCTTCTGAATCCTTATCTGCTTCACCAGCATCAGATTCGCTTGTAACTTTTTCTGTAGATTCTTCTTTAGTCTCTTCTAGATCAGCCGTCTTACTTTCTGGAATTGGAAGTCCGTAATTTTCGAAAACTGACTTATCTACAGCTGCAACTTTCATTGGCTCTGTTATCTCATCGATAAGTCCGAACTCTTCAGCTTCTTCAGCATTTAACCAGATTCCATCACCATTTGACTTTCCCATAAGCTCTAAGAAAGTCTCTTGGTCTTTACCTGAGCGTTTTGCGTAGATATTAGAAATGCGGTCATCCATCTTTCTCAGGTCTTTAGCTAATGCTTCAAAATCATTAGCATTACCACCACCTATCGTCCAAGCATTGTGAACTAGGTACATGGCATTGTCTGACATTGACCGAACATCACCAGCCTGAGCAATTACTGTAGCTGCAGAAGCTGTTAACCCTTTAACTTTCGTAGTTACCTCTGCATCATTCTCAGCTAGTAAGTCATGAATGGCTAAACCGTGATCAATGTCACCGCCCAAAGAACTGATATTGACAAGTATTTTATCAGCATCAATTTCAGAGATTTCTTTGAGCTGCTCTCTCATCTCCTGCTTAGTAGTGTTATCTTCAGAAAAGAAGTCTTCTCCGATTATTCCCTGAATATCAACTTCAGCTACAACACTACCGTCTTCTTTCTCTTTTTGATCTATGTCTAAATTGAATAGAAGTGGCTTGTTTTCATTCAATTAAATTCTCTCTTAAATGCGGTCAAAGACTTTCAAATCTTTGATTTACGCTTGTGTTAAACTCTCTTGATAGAGGTATTGCTCACCTCTGAACTTTCACCTAATAAATATCTCCGATGTGATTTGTCTCACAGAATTATTTTCAATTAGTGGTGTCCGTTGGTCATTACTTTCTGACCGTTTTCCTTATTCTTGAATTCCTGCAATGCTTTGATAAGCTCATCTACAGAATTGTTGGACTGCCCACCGTTTTCTCTCTTGAAATTCAGTTTCTCCATATAATCTTCAATGGATTGCTTATTCATATCCATAAAGTGGATATCACCATTTTCACCAAATGTATCTTCACCTAAGAACTTGAGCGCTTGGTTAGGTGTGAATATTCCATTACTTACCATTGCTGATAAAAATTCACCTAGTGATTTGAGATCACCTCTGAGTAGTTCTTTAGGATCTATGAAAGTTTCATAGCTCTTACGCTTTTCACTTTCGAGTAGTAATTTCTTTCTAGTCTCTTGCTCCCAAACATTAAGTCTTGGTTTAAGTCCATCTTGAACATAATCCAAAGACTCAAACTCCCGTGTGTTGTAAGAAGTGTTTTGATCACCTTTGAGTTTTGATACTGGAATACCTAACCATCTAGCTACGTCTTCTGTAGTTACTTTCATTCGTTCAATTAACATTGCATCAGAAGCTGGAATAGTTAAATTTTGATACTCAAACTTTCCGTCTAAGATGATCGGCTCAAACCAATTATCATCACCTCTGTGATTAGTTGTGAATTCTCTCCTGATTTTGGACTTAGCAAGATTTGTCACTTGTTCATTTGATCCTAATGACTGATCTGTACTCAATATTCCATTAGCATGTGTACCGTTTTTAAAGTACTTCTCACCAAATTTTTCAGTAGCTATATGGCCGCTGAATCTATCTTTTGCATACTGAATTATTGATCGTCCTTTAAGCTTATCAGCATTAGGTACGAATTGCTTCAAATGCAATACATTTCTTGAATGAATAGGTCTGTCATAGTTATCAAAATCATAAAACACATCTCTTGTTTCTCTGTCTTGCCTTACAACAGTATCCCAAGGATTCTGAGGATGTAGTCCTACAATATTATTTCGATTTCTTTCAATGACTGCATAAGCATTTCCCCAGGTCAACAACCAGAGAGTCATTTGAAATTTGAACTCTCTTGCATTCTGATAATGATTTGGTTCGTATCGAAGAAGCTCCCTTACTTGATGATCTGTTTTGTGTGTTATATTTCCAGTCTTATAATCTTTCTGAATCACTGAAAAAGGAAGATAGGCACAGTGATTCGCAATAAGATTAACTCCATCAAAGTAAGCACTTATAGTAAGTGCAGTCTGTTCATTAACGTTAATTCCTGTACTCGTACCTCCACCAATAGCATCAACCAACCACGGTTTTGGATCCTTTAATGTAGAAGTGGATTCATTCTTAATTTCACTAAGGGCTTGCCCGAAGTAATTCTTTGGCATTACATTTTCTCAGTTTCTTCTCTCTTGACATGTCATTAAATAAATATTGTTAGCGTGGTGCTTTGAAAGGATTTTTATTCACTCTTTCCTTCTAATGCTTCTTTGTAATGCTCCCCTACATTACCAACTACATATGCACCAAATAGGAATTTCATGAACTCTGTGTAAGTGCTGAAATCACCAATACCATAAAATAGCATGGCTGTCATGGTGACGAATAGAACTAATGTTGCAATTAATTTTCTACTCTTAACTTTCTCTTTAAATTTTTTATCCATTTAATTTCTCTCTTACTATTATCTTATGTATCCCACTTGTGTTTAAACGCTTCTAACCCGTTTTTTCTAATTCCTTCATAGCTCGTCTTGCATACGGATGTAAGTCTTGTCCATTACTGAATTGATCGTTCTCTTTCTCTTGATATCCTTCAATTTCATTTTTGCTTTCCAATTCAGCTTCTGCTCTCTGAGCGTATGGATTTATTTGTTGGACTTCAGCATTATCAACTCCCCATATATATGTAGATACAGCCATAATCAGAGTTACAGCAGCATCAATTTTTTCGTCATTGGAGAGCTTTATTGGACGGATTTGTTCTTTTGAATTCTCTTTAACATTTGTATTAGAAATGCACCACCTCAGAACTGGATTTCCGTTATGCTGAATTCGTTGATCTAAGATCATTGCCTCCAAACTTTTCATCGGTTCAGAAAAGTTCTTGTGAGACATATATATCTGGATCAGCTTCTCATCTGGAATTCCTCTTTTCTGTAATTGAGTAATGAATAGATTAGCTTCTGAAGGGTCATATCCTAGAGCCTGAATATTGTACTTACTGAACAATTCAATTACATCTTCTTTAATCACATCTTGATCAATTGACTCTATACCAGCTGTATCAATAAATCCTTCATCGTTCCAGGTTCTCATCTGAGTAAAATACCTGTCAGTATTCTCTCCACTCTCTTTGGTAAGCCTTTTTTCTGGAACGAATGAGAATGTAAATGGATAGAATGTCAGATTACCTAATGAGTTACCTTCAAAAAAGGTCAGTTGTACTACTGTTAAGTCAAGTTTACTGGAAAGGTCAATGGTAATAATTGCCGGCAGATGTTTTACGTCTTCAATGGATACGTCTGTTTCACATTTATCCCATTTTGATATATCCATCCATCCTTTAGAAGAGCGAGCCCAAACATTTAAGTGCTTAGTAAGGAAATCATTCTTTTTCCTGAGATTACCTTTAGCTTCTTTAATAGCTGTTTTAAAGTAATCTTTACGAACTGATACACCGTAGTTTGGATTGGCTTTCTTCCATACGTATTCTTTATCCCAATTCTCTTCATCACCTTCATCAATTCCGTAGATGATACAGAACCGTTGATCATTTTCGACTTCAGTAGAGAGTACTTTTTCTGCCTCTCTCTGTACTTCAAAACCAAGTGAATTTGTGTTAGGTCCTGCTGTAGTGATATTCAGAATTAATGAATTTACTCTAGCAGCTGTACCATCCTTAAGAATTGAATGAATCTCTGGATCGGTTAAGTCTTTAATCTCATCACATACTGCACAGTGAACATTAAAACCGTCAGTAGATTCAGGTTTAGAAGGGAGTGGTTTGAAGTTAGCATCATTGTCAGGGAACTCTATTTTCCTATCAGCTGTCGATCTATTGATCTTGAAATAAGGTGATAGCTTATTTGAGTTCTGAATAATATTTCTAGCTGCTCTATAGGAAAGTTCAGATGCTTGTTTCTGATTCTTAGCAACCGAATATACTTGGGCTCCTGGTTCTTCATCCCAGTAAAGCATATACAATGCTATTGCAGCAGCCATGAATGACTTACCATTCTTCTTAGCGATAAAAATATCAGCCTGCTTGAATCTCCTGATATGTTTACCAGCTATCTTTTCCTTTTTAAGCCATCCGAAAATGCAACCAAGTATAAATTTCTGCCAAGGTTCTAAGTAGAATGGTTTCCCTGCAAAAATTCCTTCATAGTGATGAACGTAGTTTTCACAGAAATTGAAGAAGTGCTCTGCTAACTTTGGATTGAAATAGAAAGGAAAATCATCATCATTCTGTCTAGCAAGATCACGCTGGTTTCTTTCAACCGCTTTTTTTACCCACTTATTTGTAGGTATCTCGTCATCAAGTACTGCTTTGCAATAAGAATCCGCTTCCGGGATTCCCATTTCATAGAATTGCGACAATAAACTTCTCTCTTAATGAGTAGTGCGGAATACCAGATTTGAACTGGTGGCTGCTGATTGGAAGTCAGCCGTGTTTCCAGACTACACTAATTCCGCTTCTAAGTTTAATTCTTTCCAGGAGGACCAATACCTAAAGGACCTGCTTCTTCAGGCTCATACTTTGGAGCAAGCTGAAGTTCCTTTCTTAAATCTTTCACGTCCTTCATTGCTTTCTCGTAAGTAGTATGGTAACCTGAACGTCTATTCTTACCACCTGCTTGGTAGGTGAGTCCTTCTTTCTGCATTTTACTTACCAGATCATAAATACATTGCTCGTTCCAAGCTAAAACTGCTACTCTTGATATGATTGTCTTATCAAGATCGCCTCTCTGAAGTAGCTTTTTGCAATATGATTTGAAGTATTCTGCTCCAATTTCATCTAAGAAATCTGGTGCTGTTGGTACCTCTTTCATTTTCAGTTCTATCATAGGTTTTCTCTCTTAATTGTCTGTCTATAAATATCTCAGAGACTAAACTTGGGTGGATTATTTTTTTATTGAGCTATCAGCACACCTATAAGAACTCCTGTTCCTGAACCAATTAAGATATGTTTGATTCGATTCCTTCTGATCTTGCTTTCTAGTAGATCCACTTTTTCGGTTTTCAACTCTACTCTCTTATTAAGCAAGTCAATTTGGTTCTCCTGAAGGGATATTAAGCTGTCAGACTGTGAAATTCGGTTTCTAAGCCTGGTAACTAAAGTATGTTGCTGTCTCAGCTTAATCGTTTTAAGTGAATCGTTTATTTGCAGTGTTCTTACCTTTGAATAAAGTGAATCTATCTCTGTAGCAGTGAAGCAAAACGTGCTGTCACTTGATTGGCTGAATCCTAGTAATGGTAAGAGTAGGAATGTTGATATGAGAAGTGCTTTTTTAACCATTCTTTTTAGCAAACTCTTTAAGATATTTCGCTTTCTCTTTAGCTGATTTTTTAATGGATTCTTTTTCAACCTTCTTCTTCACTTGATGGAGCTCATTTTGAGTCTCTTTGATTTCCTTCTCAGTTTTATCGATATCTGAATCTGTATTGGAAATCTGCTCTCTCTTCTTTTCGATCTTCTTGTTGAGCTCTTTTTCCTTGTTCTTATTCTCCTGAATCTTATTGTCAACCTCTTTGATCTCTTCATCGATATTGCGATTGGAGATGAAGATGTATCCGAGTACTGAACCGATTATTAGAAGAATGTATTTTAAGTAGTTCCAGATATTTTTCATCACATTGCTCTCATTGCTCTTTTTTCTACATAGTAAATATCTCAGAAATAGAACTTGGGTAGGTTATTTTTTTACACTCTTGAAATGAAATACAAATCAAAGATCGTATTTGCTATTTCAGCTTCAATTTACAATCCTCAAATAATTAAAATTGTCAATAAAACATTTTCAATGAGCAAGAAAAATACACTGCGAAATTCCTTAATAGTAACAGTAGCAGGTACTGTAATAGGTGGTATAATACTTGAAGTCTTACTCGATGTTGAAGTTTGGAACTTTGTTACTTCAATTTTCTCCTCGATATGGTCTGGACTCACCTATACCTTCTCTATATCAGTTTGGTTATTTGGTTTATTATTACTCCTATCTTTTGGATTTGGTGTACTGGGATTATTTCTACTTTTAAGAAGTGATTCAGAAAATCAACCTGAATATGAATTGTATAGAAGGGATAACATTTTCGGAATTGATTGGCAATGGAGATGGAATTATGGTGAAATAGTAGATCTGATCCCATTATGTCCCGAATGTGCTTATCAACCCGTCCTTGAGAATAATATCAGTAGGATGGGCTCATATAACTCATTTATAGATTGCGACAATTGTGGATTCAGAAAGGAATTTCAAGATTCTCCTAGAATCTTACGGGGTAAAGTCGAAAGAGAAATCCAGAGAAGAATTAGAACAAATGAGTTTATTGATATTTTAAATTCACAATATTAGTGATTTCCGTAAACTTGGCCGGGTTATATTATTCTGACAAAAAAAAGAAAGGGTGGTGAAGATTTCTAAGAGAGGCTGTTACTAGTGATTTTCCCATGCCTCATTCTTCTTTCTACTATTCTTGAGTAGTTTATATGTTGCTAGACGCTCCCTTTTTATCCTTTTTTTGGAATCGAATTTTGAAAACATCTTTATCATTTTCCTCTACGTATTCCATAGCAGCTTCTAATTGTCGGGTAAGTACGTGAATAAGCTTGGCAGGAAGATGTTCTTCTGGATGTATTAGCTTTTCTTTTACCTGCTGATCAAGTCGCTGAATATGTAACTCTATCGCTACTTCGTTTTTATCATTAATCCTCAAAGACAGCTTTATTCCATCACAAAGTCGATCACCATTTCCATTACTAAGTCTGGATAGTATTTCGTTAATCATTAAACCAAGAGGAACAGCTTGGTTAATATTAAGCTCCAACTCACTGGATTTAATCTCTAATTTTTCTTCACTGTTGAATAGAATCTCTCGCAAACTATTCAGGAAACTATGAAATGGAATATCTTTAAGGCTTTGCTGTTGAAAAAGGATTTCATGAATTTCGGCAATAATAAAAATTCGGTTGCGGGTGGATTCAAGCGGAATTGCATGTAAACTTTGTTGATATTCATTCAACTCAAGCTCGATAAATCCAGCGATAAGAGCCAGATTGTTTTTAACCCGGTGGTGTAACTCACTTAGGAGTAGTTGTTTCTCCTGATTCGACTTTTCCAGTTCCTTATAGGTTTTAACTTGTTTTGTTACATCCACAGCCTCAACAAAAATTCCGGTACATTCTCCTTTCTCATTAGTTAACGGCTTATAAAAAAAATTTCGGTAGTAAGTTTTTTTCCTTTCACCATGTTGAACCTCAAAGGGCACTTGATAGCCTTTATGTAGCTGTCCTGTTTTAAAAACTTTATCTAGTAAATCAAAAAATCCTTGCTCCTGTAATTCCGGTAGAGCCTCTTTGGCTGTTTTACCTATAAGCTCACGATTACCTACCATTTGCTGATATGCATCATTAGCATAAGTGAACCGATGACTAGGTCCTTCAAGAATACAAATCGCAGAAGGGGCTTCTAAAAGAATCTCTTCCAGTTCTTCTTTCTCTTTTTCAACTTGTTTGCGATTATTTTTTTCTTTTTCGAGAAGTTCTATAATTCTCTTTCGCCTATCTCTTAGCTTTATAGCATCTCGTCGAATAAAAAAGTACAGTACTAAAGCAGAAGCTAACACGAAGAACCACCCTTTATAAGTCTGCATTGAAAGAAGTAGCTCTGGATTCTCAATCATTGTATTGATTAAACGATCACTGTAGAAAATCCAAAGAAATGAGACCAGGAAATAAACGAGAGCAATTTTTATTTCATACCTGTCGGTGGTCAAGGGATTTTGCATAAAAATTTAAATAATTACTAATATTAAATAATTATAATATTTATAAACTAATTTAAGGTAGTAATTTCAGGATATTTACCAAATAAGCTCATTATAGTAAGTTGCTCAATAACCAAGTCATTGTGACATCTTATATTGACCTGACATGATTTGACAGAGTACTCCGTTACTATATTAAGTATGGAAAATTGCAATCAAATAGAGCTGTTCCCGGATCAAGAAAAGAAGACTTCTGGCAAAGGAACACCTGAATTTGTATCACGATTTCAGGTGAGAGGTCGTACTTCTCCACCACGATATAAACTTGTTCAAGTTCCAGATTGGATAAAAGAGAGACGTAATAGAGATACTGACAGTAACCTGTGACTGCTAAGCATGAAATGTAGGAAGCTTTTAAACCCAAGTGGGTTTAATAATAGTTTTTCTATCGGTTATCTAATAACTATTTCCTGAATTACATACTTGTCCGTTAGTGATTTTAGTTGCATTTTACAATGGAATATATTTCTATAACTATCTGCCAGTCAAATAATTAGAGAAATTTAAAAAATTAATATTATAAAAAAGAAGTGATCATCTAGTATCTATCGGCTCCATAAAGCTTGTAATATATCCATTACACAACTAATGACTTTAATATTACAGGTTTTTGGAACAATACCATTGCTTCATCATATAAGTACCCAACCCTTAAAAAAATCTACTGTACTTTGGCACACCTTATTAAGATCCTGATCGTAGATGATGACTCGATACTAAGAGAAGCCACAAAAAAAAGGCTTGAAATAGAAGATGATATGGTGGTAGTTGGTGAAGCATCGGATGGAATAGAAGCAGTTAAGCTTGCTATAGAATTTTCTCCTGACGTTATTTTAATGGACATCGAGATGCCAAACATGAATGGCATTGAAGCCACTAAGAAAATTATAGCCAATAACAATCAGGCAGTAATAATTGGATTTTCAGCAAGTAGTAAAACACAATATATTAAGATTATGAAAGAAGCAGGTGCCGTAGCTTATCATTCTAAGTATGATGGTTATAGTGCTTTGTGTAAGTCTATTAGGGATAACGTGTCGAATGTTCATTTTCGCCCTTGGAAAATCACAAGAAAAGTTATTAATAAGATTTTCAAATTTTAATTCTGAAACCTTTGATAAGAGAACTGAAATGAAAACTAGCTAGACTTGTTGAAAGCATCATATTTCTGTATGAACGGAATGCCAGAAATAAAAAAGCCCCACACCGGCAAAAATGTGGGGCCCATTGTTGGCCATGATGAGGTAACATCATGAAACGACTAGTACTTATAAAATCTTCATTAAGAAGCATCTTACAAAATCTATTTTATGCTATCGCCTCGGCCCCTAGCATTAAAATCGTAATTGTACAGCTTCTTCAATCCTACACTCAACACTGCACCAGCCATTAGCAATATTGAATAAGTTATTGGCACTGCAACATCCACAAACAACTCAGCCATAAGGAACACTGCTGCTGTCAGCAGAAATACACTTGCACACAGAGTTGTCAGGGTTTCAAAGCAGTATTCAACTCCTTGGTAAAGGAGTGTAAGCCAACCTACTTCATTACTGTTTTGTTGGTTATTACTATTCACTCTCTTTCTCTGATATCTTCATTAGCTCTTCAGTTATTTGTTCTCTAGACATTTCTTTGCTTTTACTACCTATCTCTATTGTTATCACCTCTTTACCATTATCCTGTAGTTCTACTGACATATGCTTTAGTTTACTTTGTTCTAACTTTTGTACTAGGAAGTTAGTCATGAACGATTGATTTAGATTATTTAGATGTACTCCCATTATTCTCCCTCTAGGTATTCGAATTGTTGTTTCAGTTTCTCTTTAGCTGATAAGTCTATTCTGTTATCAACTTTTCTGTATTGTTCTGCTGAGTAGTTTGTCAATTGAGATCGCATTTCCTCTAATATCTCAGCACACTCTTCTTCACTGTATTTGCTAGTTAGAATATCATTCAAAATCTCTAACCAACGTTCTTTCTTCCGTTTTAACTCTTCATCATTTATCACCTTATTCCTCAGTTACGAATTCAAATTTCTTTGCTTTTACTTTCCCATTACAATGATCACTTACAGAAGATAAACTATAATTAAAGTATTTAGCTGCATCCGTTATTGTATCGAATTCTTTACCTGACTCAATGTATCTGACTGCTTTAGCATTAGGATTATTTTTTCCTTTTCGTTCACTAAACGTTCTTCCAGATAAAGCTTTACTTAATTTTCTTTTCGTTTCTTCTGAGCGTTCTCTTCCTTTGTTCCACGGCTCTTTACCATGTCTAGGATGAGCTGAACCAGTTAAGTTATTTGTATAAAACCCTTTGTTTGGTATGTAATAATTTTGATTCTTAGGATCATCAATACAATCTTCGATCAACTCAGCTTCATACTCTATACATTCCTCACGAGAATTAAATCCTTTCTTTAGAATTCTCTTTAGTAATCTATCCTGATTTTCAGGGACCCAAGATCTAAATGATCCAGAATATCCTATGTCTAATTCAGCTAAATTTGTGATACTTTTTTTACCATACCAACTACTTTTACAATCTCTGCTTCCTATATAATACTCACCTGTTACAGGATCTCTCGTTTCATATACATAATATCTGTCCTTCACCTCAGTACTCCTTTTTGTGTGTCACTTTTAACAGTTCCACTAATACATAGAAAGTCGCTAACAAAAAGCGAGCGGATAATTTTTAATGAGCTTCTTTACCTGATTTCACAGCATGACAGTCGTGACATAGGAACTGAACATTACTTTTACTCAGTTTAGCACCACCGTCTCTGATAGGAACAATATGATCTAAAACATTACCAATACTGATAGCACCATATTCTAAACAATGTTTGCACAATGGATACTGCTTAGGATCAGTTAAGAATTGATAAAGATCTCCTGAAGAGATGTCATCATATTTCTCGAAAACATCTATAACTCTTAGTTCATCAATTTTTCTTTGCTCTTTCCTACACTCTTCTTTGAATTTCTTCCATTTGTAAGTGTTATAGAATCCAGAACTGATTTCTCTTACAGTTTTCCCAACACTTTTCTCTTGTTGTTTACGTAAGTCAGTTAAATTCTTAGGCACTACTATTCTCCTAACTTCTTACCGGGATATTCCTTTGGTCTAGCTTCTTCTCTCTTACGAGCTGCGTGCTCAGCATCTTGTCGTTTTTTAGTATTGGGTATAAATCTCTGGGACTGTTTGTGATCGAATAATATCTCACTCTCTTTCACCTTACTTTGAAATATGCTCAACGCTTTCTCGAAATCACCGTCTCTCACATCTACTGATACTCTTACCAATTTTCTTCTCTGTTAATCATTACAAATTGCCTCTTTTTCGTTGTAACTCATAGTAGTCTTCTGTGATCTTTTCCATTTCTTGATCTGAAGGGCTACCGGGCCAATTCTGTTCTCTCATCCAAATGATTGTATCCTTAGATATTTTTCCGTCCTCTTCCCATTTTCTTTTAAGCCTGTCAAAAATTTTTAGTAAATCTTTTCTGACGTTAGTGTAAGATGTATTGTTTTTAACGTTGCATTCTACTTTACTTCTGATAGCATCAAAATCACCATTATGAAATTCAGTTATATTTTCTTCTTCAATGTATCGTAGAAAAGCTTTTGCAGCTTTCCTTTTATCGTCTTTGACCCATAAGTCTTCTAAATTTTCTCTGACGTATGACTTAAATTGCTCTTCAAATTTTTGGAATTCATTTCGCTCTATGTCATCTATATTTGATACTTCAATTTGCGATTCACGGTGAATACGATTCTCCCAATATTGATCGCTATCATAATTACCTGGAGCCACATTAACAGATAGATTGTTGAGATTCTTTTTTCGCTGTTTCTTAACAACCTGTAGCACTCTCATATTAACACACCAAGAGAAGTAGGAAAAGGATTTGCCCTTTTCAGGATCAAAGTACTTATCTGCATCAGAATGCTCTCTTGATTTTCTAAGTAATTTATAAGCCCATGTTATACCTTCTTGAACAAGTTCTCTTCCGCTTAATTTACTAGAACTGTGGTATCCATTTCTATAGACTATAGACTCAGCAGCTGTTTTAAATACTGAATGAATCTTTTCTCGATATAGCTTTTCCAGTTCATATTCTTTGAGATATTTGTTAAAAACATATTCCTCAATTGCATTATTTACTTCTTCATCCCAGTAATAATCTTTAGACAATCTACTTCTCTCTACTTAATTAGCTCACCGTCTTTATAAATAGCTTTTATAACCCCGTTTTCATCTCGAAATGATATACTCTTCAGACTGCCAACGACGATTGTTTTATTAGGTTTGTAGTCAACTTTGATTGAGACCACTGCTTACTCTCCAAATGATACTATTTCAAGTAGATGCTCAGGTATATCTTTCATTTCCATAAAGTCTAAAAACATCTCAATGTCGATCTCTTTGAATCTTACCTCAGCAATTTTTTCACTCATTACCTGAGAATTATGTAGCTGTACATCCATTTGTTCATTAATTGCTTCTTCATATTTCTCATCTACTTCAGCCATCTTTCTGTTGATGTTTTGTAGCTTCTCATCTGACATATCATCTCGGTTAGTCCAGAAAGGTTCTCCATCCTCATTCTTTTCTATAGTACCACCGTTCTCCTCTATTACATCAAGAGTTTTCTCTTGATGATCTTGGATGTCTTCTTTGTACTTATCGCTAACTTCTTTTAAATCTTTCTGAATAATTGAACGAGCAGTTTGAGCTTCTTCCTTTGCACGTTTTTTATTTACCCTTAACAACCACTCTAATTTTTTAGAGATGTCGTCTTCGTATTGATGCAAAAATTTTTCAATTGTATTATGAATATTTTGTAGTTCTATGAATGAATAGTATTTATCTGACATTACTTCTCTCCTGAATTAACAGATGTCATAGACATCTATGATGTTTATTAATTTGATATTCGTTCTTTAAATAAAAGCCATGGAAAACCATCACCTGGATCTTTCTTACCTTTTCCTTCTCCCCTGATATCATCACCAGATACATCTGAATGTCTTACTACATTCTCTTCTGTAATATTGTAGGCTTCCATCGAAACTCTGGTTAAGAGAACTGCTGAATCTATTTGCTGATCTGTATAAGTCTCACGTTTCTCAATTTTATCTAAGAATTCTGAGTAGCTATTATTTCCATAAACAAGCAGTTCGAATCCTAAGTAGTGATCATTCAACCCTGTTATACCATTGTGCTCTGACTTACCAGCATGTAAAGCTTTTTCAGTAGTTGGAACCATCTGATCAACTTTTCCATCTGGTTTTATCAAAGCATGAACGCTTAATCCAACCTGTTCTAGAAATCCTTTAGCATACCAAGAAGAGCCTTCATAAACGATATACTCACTCATGCTATGTACTACAATTCCTTTCGGGAAATCTGAATTAATCGTCCTTCTCCACACATAATTCTTTCATCAGCTTACTACATTTGCTTTCGATATCTCTAGAATTGATTGGTCTCTTCCGTAAATCAGCTAAGATTTGAACTGCTTTATCATTAAGCATTTCGTATAGCATCTCTCTTTCTTCATCAGTAAGAAGTGTCTTTTCCCATTTTTTAAATGAGCTGATGAAGTACGTATACAAGACAAAGTCATTTCGATGTGCACTAGCTATAAAAAGCTCGTGTATCCTATCTGCACCTAGTATTCCTTTCTCATGCAATTTTTTAAAAATTGAACTCTCTTTAGTCACTCTCTTTCTCTCTAATTTGTTTTAAGAAGAATGGTGGCTCAGGGAATGTAAGGAGACACAAAAAACCTAAGCCACCAATCTCGAAGAAGTGTGATATCTCGAAGACTTTTTTGTCTCCACTAATAAGTACTTGCCGAAAAAGAAAAACCGTCGTTTGATTTGATTGCTCGCACAACCAGAAGAGACTTAATTAAAATTTCAATTAAATTTATAATTAAAAACTTAACATTTTGGAGCATTTAAAGGCGCTTCCGTGTTAGAATTCCTTAATGTTATTCTAACATTTTTTACGCCACCTTTCTCAAAATAGTTTAAACGGCGGATTCAATTCGACAAATGTTAAATGGGTTCACAATTTTGTCAACTGGATAACAATTTTATCATTGAATTGTACTCAGTGTAATACAATTTCCTTCGGTAAGACTTCACCATTCCTTATGTTGATGAAGGAGTAATACTCGCACAAGCTGAATGTAAATTACAACTGTTATAATATAACAGTACCCACGTCAGCTTGTTCTAAATCGACTTAGAGCTCTCTAACCAAAATTTTAAAAGTAACGAAATTCTGTTTGCAATCTATTAAGTTGATAGTGAGGAAAAATTGTAGTGAGGCTCGCACATAGTGTGCAACATGAACAGGTTAAGGTTTGTAAACCTATCGACGTTTAGAGCATGCTAAGATAGATTTACACAATTTTTAATATCACGACTTTTTACTTGATGATGCTTATAATGTAGTAAGAAATAAAAAAAGCCATCCAGCGGTAACTGGATGGCTTATCTGAAGGGCCCATAGAGTTAAAGGTTAACTCACTTCATTTGGCATGGAGCGCTCCGGGTTCGAATCCCGGTGGGTCCACTTCAGTTTTTTAAATATTCTAGTTTACATCTGTGATTCACAAGTGTGAACTAGTTATAACTAATTATAACTCTTACTAGGCTTATCTCCAAAAGCTTAAGATCCTAGGGCTGGTTCAGGTGGTTTAGTATTAGGTTTTAAGTTCAAGGATTCTATCCCCCTCTAATAGCCAATCCTTGGATATCAATTCTCATTCACAAATACAAAAGTCTCATTCCTTCTAACACAATCAAGCCAAACCTCTTCAGCTGTCCATCCAATATAGTTAGCAGCTTCTTGTTCAGACTCAAAGGTTAGATAATCATCTCTTGGAGGATAGCTATCTTTTACCCAGAGTGGTCTTGTTGTAGTTACTGGACTTGGATCGGATACCCAAACAGGTTCTTGTTCAGGTTCATTTTTAGATGAATAATCGATGCTTTCCAGCTTCTTTTTTAACGTCTCAATGTCAAGTTTTCCCATAATTTTACTCTTGATTTGTAATTTTAATATCCCTTGAAATCGCCGTTTAAACGTTATAAACACAACCCTTGTACATAAAATAATAGTAAAGGTAAAATGAAATGATATTTTAAATTGATTTAAATTTTATATTGTAGCGCATTTTTAATTGTTCATCCAATTCACCTTTCATTATCTCAAGTATCTCATCCTTATTCTCTTCAGTAGTTAAAATTCCATCATGTTTACTGAAGGCTACCAATTCCCTATCACAAATTTCTTTATAAATTCCATCAATGAAGATTGAAGACTCTTTCTTCTGAAGGTTAATTGGTAATAGGTTGTGGTATTTCAATTCTTGTTTTTCATATTCAGTGTGTTGTAACAGTTCAGGATATAAATCCAATACTACCTTAACTGTTTTCCTGATTTTAGCTCTCGTTATATTCTTTCCATATACAACACCAAATAATTGTCCTTTTATAAAATCTCTATCAACTTTGTTTGAAAACCGGCTATTATATTCACTGACAATATTATCGTAAAAGCTTCCTTCCTCTACATCTTGTACAAACTTATCCGTCTTTTTAAAGTCACCTTTCTTTAATCCTTCATCAGCTATCAATAACGGTTGAGAACAGGATAAATCTAACTCAACTAAATTTTTGTCTTTATGGGTTATATACTTCAGTAAATAAGAAGGGAAGAAAGCTAAACTACTATTCAGTCTATCATTCGTAGTTGATCTGGATACAAAAAACTTCTTATCTCGAATGTCAGCTATCTTTCTTTGATGTGACTCAAAACCGTCTTTCAATGGTGGAGTTAATATTTCCTTCTTAGCACCTAAGTAATCAATCTTCAGATCCTTAATAAGTTCTTTTGTATATGAAGAAGTGTAGTCTTGGTACTGATGATCTTTCGTGTCGTAGAATTTAGGCTCTATTACTTGATCGTCTTCTATCAAATCAACTTCCTGACCGCTCTTTAGCCTATTCAGCTTATATACCATTTTTACTCTTATCTCTTTCTGCATTGGTTCTAACATCAATGGAACTCTATAAGCTTTACAAAATCTTCCTGATGAATAAGAAGTATTGGTTAATAATCCTGCTTTTTTCAGTGGCTTTACTATTCGTTCTTTGTATTTAGAGCCACCGAAATTCATTAACGTACGAGAAGGGATTCCGACATAACCATTCACTACATCATCAGAATAAGCAAGTTGCTTAGAATAGTGCTCTAAAAATTGAAGTATACGGTAGGTCTGAGAAGTTGAATTTGATAACTCCTGAACTTTATCAAATAGATTTTGTGGTAATGTGAATGATTCCATTTGTCTCTCAGAAAATAAAAAAGGTCTATCAGATCAACCACCACCGCCAAGTAATGTGATCCAATAGACCTTTTAATAACAAATCTCTTTCTGGCGGTGGTGGGATCGTTCTGTTAATAAGTATGAATCAGTAACAGAAACAGGGTTAATATTTGAATATATAGATACAAAATCTGAATCACAGCGATCAATTCTCTGTATATACTCTCATTTGTATATTTTTTTGTATCTGATTTTATATCTGACAGTATATTTTTCCTATAACATTTTATTTTATTTTTTGTAAAAATCAGCGTTTAAATCAATCTGAGCATGTTGTTACCTATACTTTAAAGTCAGCTATAATATTTTGAGGGCACTTTTCAAGCTTCTTATCTTGTAAGTAGTACTTACAAATACACTTAACAAAATTAAAAAATACCCACATTATGCCTAATAACACTTATTATTTCATAACTCGTAGTAAGCAAGACAGAAGCCAACTAGGTCTCGATATAAAAAAAATTGAGAGCAATTTAGATTTTGTAGATATCAAAAAAATTGAAACCCTGGAAGATGATTATAAACCGGAACTGGAAGTAGATGAGGTTTTTAAAGGTTTCGAAGCAGCAAGAAAACATCTAATTGATGCACTGAAATTTAAGAAAGCTGATATAGCACAACGTATTCAAAGTGTAGAAAAGATGAACGAATCTGAACTTAATGCTGAAGAACTTTAATTCAAGCAAACGAGCGGCTCAGCTTAGTCGCTTGGACAGTGCTTGGATAGTGGGTCGGCCGGTTACATGCTCCTAAGAGTTGGAGGTGATAACAAGGCCGGCTCACATCTTTTTATACTTTTACTTACTTCAAAATTGATTTCCATGTTTGAATTCAGAGTAAACTACTACCAACAAAAGCTTGAAAATCAACCTATAAAACATCTACACAAAGTAGGAAAACAAGTTGATGAGGTTATAAAAAATCATCCTGATGTCAGAGATTTGAAGTGGTATGACGGAGATTACTTACAAGATACAATAGAAGATGATTTATCTGATGATGATTGGATGGATAAATGGCATTCTACAGATTTAGGATCCATTTCAGAAAATAGACATGACAAATCATTAGATGAACAAAGACTTTTAAATAATGGGACTGAAGTAGTTGAGGCAACATCACATGATCCGGATTATTACAAAGGTACTACTCCAATTGAGTTTACATATCGTGGTTTTTTAATATCTAAAACTGATGACCATAATTGGTTATATAGCAGCAAAGAAATAGAGAAGTGTGCTGCTAAACTTTCTTTACAGCTTTGGATATTTGAAGAACTAGAAAATGTGTTTACGTTACGTCTTAAAACTCAACCAAACTGGATTACTTTAGTTGTCGAAAAAATAGATCATCATAAAAATGCTTTCGAAATAACTGAGAAAGCATTTAATAATTTTAGTGCAAAAGATTTTCCATTCTATTAAATCCAATTTTCAACATGAATATCAGTTTTAATGCAAAAAACTATCAATTTCTGATTCAGAAGGAACCTGTAAAATATCTTTATAAAGTAGGTAAGCGAGTCGAGAAATATTTTAATGACATTTTCAGCGTAGAAAAAGTCTGGTGGTATAGTGGTTCTGATATAAATGAATTGTGTGTAGACAACGCACCTACGGCTCCAAAGGATAAGTGGCTTGAGACAGATTTAGGTTCAGTTTCATATAATGCATACACGATACAAAAAAACACTAAAAAATTTGATCCTTCTGACCATGATTTTGGTATATCAGTATACAGTGATCAACTAGCTGATAGTTTATCAAAAGACCCAAAGAGATATTACGGCAACGTTTTAAAGCATTATCAATATCATGGATTTGTAGTTTCAAAAAATTCAGATCAGAATAGTTTATTTTCTCAAGAAGGCAAACCAAAGTGTGCTCTTAAAATAGATCTTAGTTTGTTTAAAGTTGGTAAAATGGAGCATAAATTGTGGTTAGATACCTCAGGCAAAATAGACATTTCAAGATTTGTAGATAATCATAACCAGTTGAAAGATATAATTAAAGAACATTGTTTTTTATAAATTCGATGTGATATGAATGACAAACATCACTACGTATTTAAAGTAGAAGATCCTGATAGCGGAGAGTATTATATCGGTTCACGAACTTGTGAATGTGATCCAAAAGAAGATAAAGATCACTACGGTTGGCATAATAAATGGGTTAAAGAAAACGAACCAAATTTAGATAAAACGATTATTGAGATTGGTTTTGAGTCAGCACAGGACGCAATACTTTATAAAATTGATTTGCTTGAAGAATGTATAGATGAGGAATTAAACCAAAACGAAGCAGTTCTACGTGAAGGTTTTCATAATGAAGGATTAGTTAGTGTAAAAGATCCTAAGACTGGTGAGACTAAAAGTGTTAAAATAGATGATCCAAAGTATGTGTCAGGTGAATATGTGCCAGCAATGCAAGGTACCAAAAAGAGGGATACTGCTGATATACGAAAAGTTAGACACATTGAATCGGGAAAAATATATGACTCGTTGTCATTAGCTGCTGAGGATTATGACGCTGACGCAAGTTATATATGGAAGCATTGTTCTGGGTGGTACAAAAAACCAAAATTCGAATACGTGGATTCTGATAAATGAAGGAGGGGGGGGTTATTTGATAGGTGGTAGAAATTTCGTTACCGTCAATTAACGAATTGTTAACCAAATTCTGCCATAATGAGCTATTCCAACGAAACTTTATACGCCTACCTAAGAGTCTCTACAGAAAAGCAATCCGATGAAGGTAATTCTCTGCAATTCCAGAAAAAGAAAGCTGAGAAGATAGCCGACCGTAAAGGATTCAAAGACGTAAAAATATTCAACGAAGGTGCTATCTCAGGTACAACTGAACCGATGGAAAGAGAAGCTTTTCCTAAGCTTCATCGGGAGATAACAAACGGAAATTGTAAGCACCTGTTTGTATACGAGTATTCCCGACTATCTCGTAAGTCATTTTGGAGTGAATGGCTGAGAAGAGAGTTTGTCGAAAATGATGTAAAACTTTGGATCGGAGATAAAGGAGAGCCTAAAGACCTATCTGATCCAATGGATCAACTCATATCAGGTATCCTTAATAAAGTGTATGAGTTTGAGAGAAATAATATGGCTAAAAGGATCAAGTCTGGACTCGAAGAATCCTATGAAAAAGGAAAGTGGCAAGGTGCTCAAGTTCCGTACGGTTATAAAAGAGACGAAGACGGACTAGTGATCATTGATAAAGAACAAGCTGAGATATATAAGCAGATGGTCAATATGGTCCACAAAGGTAAGTCAATCAGAGATATTGCAAACTGGTTAAATGATAATAACATACCAACAAACTCAGCGAAAACAGTTGACAAAGGATACATTGAGTATGACAGAGACAACGGGACTCAGAAAGTTGATACTGATGAAATGGTGTGGAGAGATAATGTAGTCAGAAGAATCTTAGAGTCTGAACTACGAAAAGGAGTCCGGAAAACAGGAGGTAAAGTTTACGATTTTCCAGCTATCATTTCTGAGCAACAGTGGGATCGTCTTCAACAAAGAATGGAGGACAATAAACGATTCCATCATAAAGGTAACAGAACCAAACACTTCTATCTTTTGAAGGGACTACTGTACTGTAAAAGACATGAGGAATATGATGCTAAATTGTTAGGCAAAATTAAGTCAGACCAACGGTCTTATTATTGCACTCGAAAGAGAAAAGCTATCAGACACAAAAATGAACCTCCTTGTCCTTTACCCTCTCCGAATCTTGATAAGATGAATAAATTCGTTTGGGAAACTTTCTTGGAGATATTCAGCAACTCTTACCTGGTATATAAAAAGTTCAAACAGAAAGTACTTGAAGAAAACGAGTCAGTATCTGATAAGGAGAAGTTACAGTCCCAGATTTCAAACCTACGAAATGAGCTTAATGTACTCGAAAATAAGAAACAGAAATTGTTGGATTTGTACTTAGATGATGCTTTAGAGAAAGATGAGTTTAAAAGTAAGAAGCAGTCACTGACAAGTGAAATACAGGAGAAGTCAGGCAAAATCAAAAGACTCAAATCATACCTCTCTTTAGTTGATGAAGAACAAGAAACTATCAACTGGATAGAGGAATTTGTTAAAGAAGTTAAAAGATGGCAATCTGGTGAAATCTCTGAGGAGAGAAAAAGAGACCTGTTAAGACAACATATTGATAAAATAATGGTCGACTATGATGAGAACGAAGAACACTACATTATAGATTTCCATTTTAGGTATCCGATTATTGGTGATGAAGCTGACATAGATCCCTTCACAGGAGACTTTGATCCAGAAAAAGGTGATTCACATAAAAGAGTTGAAATAGATGATACCACCTATGAACAGACCGCCACATCAGACACAGTATGGTGCGGCGATCGAAACGGGCGCTGCGTAACCAGGGCCTCCCCTCCGGGTAACAACCCCGCTACTGAATGAATCTTTGTTGTTTCCAGCGCCTCATCAAGAGTAAGCGGTGGTAATATTGTAGGTAGCCGCCGGGCCATCATTGTTTTCCCCGATCCCGGAGGCCCCACCATGATGACATTATGGCCACCAGCAGCTGCCACTTCTAATGCACGCTTTACATTTTCCTGTCCACGCACATCACTGAAATCAAGGATCTCCCCCTCTCCATTTTTCCTGAACATCTCTTTTACGTCCACATTAAGGGGGTGCATAGATTGTCCATCTCTAAGCCAATCCATAACTTCTGTAAGATGTTCAAAAGCATAGACATCAATTCCATCAACAACGGCCGCTTCGGGACCATTTTCGGCGGGCACGACCATATTTTCTAATCCCTTATCCCGAGCCTGTACTGCCATCGGCAACACACCTTTGACAGAACGCAATCTTCCATCCAGCCCCAGTTCTCCGAGAATAAGTGTATTCTCTAATTTATCAGTCTTTATTTGTCCGGATACATTTAGCAGTGTCACTGCTATAGGCAGATCAAAAGCACTGCCTTCTTTGGGCAGATCGGCCGGTGCCAAATTCACCGTTTTTCTTCCCTTGGGAAACTCCGCATTGGAATTTTTCAGCGCAGCTTCGATCCGATCCCTCGATTCGCTGACGGCCCTGTCGGGTAATCCCACTAAAAAATACTTGGGCACACCGTGAGACATATTCGTTTCTATTTCGATAAGACGAGCATCTACCCCGATGGTAGAAGCACAGTAAACACGTGATAACATAAATGCTCCTTGTGAATCATTTTTTGTTCCTTTACGTAGTAAGACCTTAGAACTGACGATTCCTTACAGTTTCGAAGAAAAAAATTGCTAAAAGGAGCTATTATGAACACATCAAACTCACGAAAAACCTTTACAGAAGAACTGAAAGGCACTTCCTCAGAAATCATAAATCAGGTAAAAAAACTAGTACGAGAAGGAAATGCACGACGAATAGTCATTAAGAATAAAGACGGCAAAACACTGTTCCAGTCCCAGTTGACCGTAGGAGTAGGCGGAGCAGCATTTTTCACAGCCATCGCTCCCGTAATTTCTGCCATCAGCATGTTTGTTCTGTTTATGAATGATGTAAAGGTGATTGTGGAACGCTATCCCGAAGAAGAGCCAAAAAATGACGAATATGAAGTAGAAGCGGATTTCATTGAAATTCGGGATGAGGAAGATCTTGAAGATGAGGAGACCTCTGAAGAAAAGGACAAAACCACATCAGAAGGTAAAACTGATAAAACGGTTGGGAGAGATGATGGGTAATGCGTAACACGTAATGCGTGAAACTTTAATCGTTCCGCATTACGCATCACGCATCAAGAAATCATTTCCAGTGCTCTTCAGCGATGGCTTCTTCGCTCACCTCTTCTTTTTCAATATCGGCTTTGGCCAGGTAACGTTCGGCATCAAGAGCCGCTTTACACCCTGTACCTGCCGCTGTTACGGCCTGGCGATAAACGGCGTCCATCGCATCACCGGAAGCAAAAATACCGGGCATATCGGTCCTTGTTGACTGACCTTTCGTTTGGATATATCCGACCTCATCCATCTCTAATACACCTTTGAAAAGATCGGTGTTGGGCTTGTGCCCAATAGCGATAAATACACCTTTGACATCATCAAGAGTCGTCTCTTCACCAGTTTCGTTATTAAAAACGGTTACTCCATCCACAGCATCATCACCGTGAACTTCTTTAAGTTCGGTATCCCACATGAACTCAATTTTGTCATCATTAAATGCCCGCTGCTGCATCGCTTTTGAAGCCCGCAACTCCTGGCGTCGGTGAAGTACAGTTACCTTGCTGGCAAATTTTGTGAGGAAAGTTGCTTCTTCCATGGCCGTATCGCCGCCTCCTACAACGATTACATGCTCATCGCGAAAAAATGCCCCATCACAGGTAGCGCACGCAGATACGCCTTTCCCACGCAGCCTTTGTTCACTATCAAGACCAAGCCATTTGGCTGATGCACCGGTAGAAACAATTATGGCTTTAGCACGAATTTCAACTTCCTCATCGATAGTCATTTTGTAGGGACGTTCATCAAACTTGATATTGGTCACCATGGCATATCGTGTATCAGCTCCAAAACGCTGTGCCTGTTGTCGGAAGTCCTGCATCATTTGTGGTCCCATTACACCTTCGGGATAGCCGGGATAATTTTCTACATCCGTGGTTTGCATTAACTGCCCACCCGGTTCGGGCCCTTCAAAGACAATAGGATTCAAATCAGCTCTTGCGGCATACAATGCGGCCGTTAATCCTGCGGGACCACTTCCCACAATGACAACATCAAATGTTTTTCCTGCGATATCTTCCATGATTGTTCAAATATATTTGTTTACTTCAATTTCATCATAATGTACAAAATTAAGACGTAATGATTGAGTCAATATTTCCTATACCATCGATAGGATTCATCGATTAACAAGCCGGTACTATTTAACAGATTTAAAGTTTAAGAATTTCATATTTGTAATCATATCAGTTTTCAATATGTTATGATTTAACTTTAACGATGTCGGGGCTTATTGTGATTGTTGCTATACCAAAAGAAACGGCTGATCGGGAGAAACGGGTATCTTTAATTCCCGAAACTGTTAAGAAGCTTATTGATGAGGGTCTTGAAGTTTGGATTCAATCTGACGCCGGTCGGGCTTCCAGTTATCTCGATACTTCTTATAAAGATGCCGGAGCAGAAGTACTATCAGAGCGGGATAAACTCTTCAGCGAATCCGACATTGTTATCAGCATCCAAACACCTCCCGAAGATGATTTAAACCATATGAAAGAAGGCTCCATTTTGATCTGCTTTCTGTGGGCCCTGCAAAACGAGGAAACGGTTGAACTGCTCAAGCAAAATAAAATCACTGCTCTTGGTATGGATGCCATTCCCCGCATATCTCGTGCGCAGAGCATGGATGCTCTTTCGTCAATGAGCTCGATAGCTGGATATAAATCCGCACTCATGGCAGCCAATGAGCTTGATCGCTATCTGCCGATGATGATGACGGCGGCGGGGACAGTAGCACCGGCTAAAGTGTTGGTACTTGGCGCCGGCGTTGCAGGCCTGCAGGCTATCGCTACCGCAAAAAGGTTGGGAGCTGTCGTTGAAGCATTTGATATTCGTCCCGCTGTTAAAGAACAGGTCGAAAGTCTGGGTGCTGCTTTTATAGAAGTTCCAGACCTTGATGAAGAATCGGAAACCGAAGGCGGCTATGCTAAAGAATTGGCCGAGGATGAAAAGGAGCGGCAGCGACAAGTGATTCATGAGCACGCAAAAAAATCTGATATCATTATCACTACGGCGCTGATTCCCGGGAAGCCTGCGCCGCTGCTTATTACGAAACAGATGGTTTTAGATATGCACCCCGGGGCTGTCATTGTGGATTTGGCAGCCGAACAGGGCGGAAATTGTGAACTTACGCAGCCGGGTGAAACGACTGTTAAAAATGAAGTGAAAATTCTGGGTCCGCTCAATATTCCCAGCATGTTGGCGTATCATGCCAGTCAGCTGTATTCCAAAAATATGCTGGCCCTGTTAAAACATCTGATCAAAGACGGTAAACCGGAATTCAATTTTGAGGATGAAATCACACTAAATACAACAATCACACATCAGGGCGAAATAATCAGCCCAATGCTGAAAGAATAATAGAACCGCAGATAATCAACAAGGAATATTGAATTTCGAAATTCTTTATTTCTTGTTCGATATTCATAATTCAAACATACTATGTCTGGACTTATATTTAACCTTTTCATTTTTGTGCTTGCCTCATTTGTAGGTTTTGAACTCATTTCAAAGGTCCCGCCTACGCTGCACACTCCGTTGATGTCAGGTGCCAACGCAATCTCTGGTATCACCATTCTGGGTGCTCTTGTCGTTGCGGGACAGGTGGACAGCCAGGTTGCCCAGTACATCGGCTTTGCGGCCATTGTCTTTGCCACGATCAATGTAGTAGGCGGATTCCTGGTAACCGACCGTATGCTGGAAATGTTCAAGAAAAAAGATAAGCAACAATGAGTGACCTCCTGCCTCCTTCTGTACAAGCTTTTCTGCCCGATATTATTCAGCTGATCTATCTTGTAGCTACCGGTATTTTTATTATCGGGATTAAACGTCTCGGCTCTCCGGCCACTGCACGTTCGGGAAATCAACTCGCTGCTTTGGGTATGTTTATTGGCGTTGTCGTTACGCTTTTTGATCAGCAAATTATCAGCTATGATTTTATTATTGCCGGCATAGTCGTGGGAGCTGCCATCGGCGCCACGGCAGCCAAGAAGGTCGAAATGACGGCCATGCCCGAAATGGTTGCTATCTTCAATGGATTCGGTGGCGGCGCCTCGGCACTTGTAGCCTGGGGTGAATTCTCCCGCTTTGAAGCAACTGTTTTAGCTACGCAGGACCTGGTGACGATCGGACTAAGTATCCTTATCGGTTCTATTACCTTTACCGGCAGTTTTATCGCATTTGGCAAGCTACAAGGATTTATCAGTGGGAATCCGATTACGTTTCGGGGACACAACATTTTTAATGGCCTGCTGACGATCGGCACGCTGATTCTAGTCGGCTGGCTTACCTATGATCCCGAAAGTCAGCTCATTTTCTGGCTATTATTTGGAATTGCATTACTGCTCGGGATCTTAACCGTTATCCCTATTGGCGGAGCAGATATGCCAGTAGTGATATCCCTGCTGAACTCCTATTCCGGTATTGCTGCTTCAATGGCCGGATTTGTAATCAATAATAATCTGCTCATTATCAGTGGTGCTCTTGTTGGAGCAGCGGGGCTCATCCTCACAAATATTATGTGTAAAGCAATGAATCGAACGCTTGGCAATGTGTTATTCGGTGCATTCGGCGGTGGTGGAGCAGGTGCCGGTGCAGCGACTGATACAGATAAAACCGTCCGCGAAACTACGCCCGACGATGTGGCCCTGCAGTGCGCTTACGCCACAAAAGTGGTGATCGTGCCCGGATATGGACTTGCTGTCGCCCAGGCCCAACACGTACTCAAAGAAGTCGCCGACAAGCTCGAAAAACGTGGCGTGGAAGTAAAATATGGCATACATCCCGTTGCGGGACGCATGCCCGGACACATGAACGTATTGTTGGCAGAGGCGGATGTGCCTTACGATCAGCTGTATGATATGGAACAGATCAATCCCGAATTTAAGTCGACCGATGTAGTCCTGATTATTGGAGCAAATGACGTCGTCAATCCTGTAGCAAAAACGGAACCGGGCAGCCCTATTTACGGCATGCCCGTGATGAATGTGGATGAGGCTGATCGAACCATTATTTTTAAGCGCAGCTTGAGTCCCGGATTTGCAGGTATCGACAATCCGCTTTTTTACAAAGAAACCAACCAGATGTTCTTCGGGGATGCCAAGGAATCTTTGCAGGCACTCGGCCAGGCTCTCAACGAAGTTTAGTGGCAGGATGCAGGTATCAGGATGCAAGTTTCAAGATGTGGATCCAACGAATTCTGAATTCTGAATCCAGAATTCTATACTTTCATCTAGTAACTTACTCAACCTCTTCATCCTGCTCGTAACTCTGCATCGCTTTCCAAAAGCAGAGGCTTCCAAGCACTCCACAGCATGTAAAGACCAATATCAGTGCTTTGGCAGGTCCATAATTACCAGTAAAAAATGTATCGATAAGCCAGCCGGTGAGCGGCGGACCGATACCAAATCCCACCACGCTGATTACAAATAAGTATAATCCACCTGCCAGTGCCCGCATATCAGGCTTTACCAGGTACTGCAGAATGGCTGCAGCAACTCCGTTGTAGGATGATGAAATCACATTCGCCAGTCCGATCAAAATAAGAGCCGTTGTAGCCGTTTCGGCAAACAATCCAAAATAATACAATGGCAAGCATAGCAAGCCAGCTACCATACCCATCATAAAACGGCAGGAAGCATCAAACTTATTAGCCAGCCAGTCTGCCGCCTTGCCCGAAGCTATTACGCTGAGTCCTGTTGCCATCATGAACCAGCCATAGTGCGGTATCAAAGAACCCGCACTGTGGATATCGGTGAGGACAATCCCGATAAAGCCGAGAATGGTATAGCCGGTAAAGGCAAGAAATGAAAATCCCAAAAAATGGTAGCGTACTGTTTTTTTGCGGATGATATACAAGACGACTTCATAAAAGCTCCACTCGGTGCCATACCGCTGCTTGTTTTGTGATTGGGTGATTCCGCGCGGCAACTCTTTAATCACAAACCAGGCTACTGCGGCAATCAGTAATCCGGGAGCTCCTACTGCCATGAGCGAAGTACGCCAGTCATATGCCTGGGCAATGGAGCCACCAACTAAAAATGAGACGCCAATCCCGAGGAAAATACCGGAGGCATAAATTGAAAAGACAGTACCACGCTGTTCCGGCTTGAAATAATCTGACAACAGCGAATATACTGCCGGACTCAGTGCTGATTCACTGACCCCGACAAAAAAACGAGCTACAATGAGAAACATGAGTGAAGTCGCAAAACCACTAATGACCGTCATCAGACTCCAGACTACAAGCCCGGCAACGATCATCAGCTTGCGGGAATAGATATCGGCCAGCCGTCCCATTGGTATGCCGCAGATAGCATAAATAAAAGAGAAAGCAGTACCATAGAGAATTCCCACCTGGAAATTACTGAGTGAGAGTTCCTGCTGAATGTTCGGCGCCAACACCGCTATGATCTGCCGGTCGACAAAGCTGGATATATATATTAGTGTCAGCAATCCCAGCACCAGCCAGGCATACGGGCTGGAAACCAGTTTTTTAGCTTCCTTTCTGGGTAGAGACATTCCAATTGTTTTCGTTTATTTAAGTGGCTAAAGGTAGGGGAAATTTTTCGATCATTTCCACCCAGAAAAAAGCAAAAGCTACAGTGTCATCAGATTTAGTCAGATGACATGAGAGGTGCAATTAGATACTTATTTTAAAGATGACAAAAACAAAGCAGTACGACGATCTCCCAAAACTTCCCGAAAAAACAGAAAAAGAAAAGCAGCGGGCACGGAAAATTCTCGATGCGCTGTATGAACACTATCCTAATCCGCATTGTGCGCTAAATTATCGCAATCCCTTTGAACTGCTCTGTGCCACTATACTAAGCGCACAATGCACCGATGTTCGGGTTAACAAGACAACCCCGGATCTTTTTGAGACATATCCAACTCCAGAAGCTATGGCCGAAGCACCTCTTCAAGAGCTGGAAGAGCTTGTACGCTCTACCGGATTTTATCGCAATAAAGCCAAGGCGCTGAAACGTTCGGCACAGGCAATCGTGGAAGAGCATGATGGAGAAGTGCCACAAAATATTGATGATCTGCTGGAGTTCTACGGCGTGGCCCGTAAAACAGCAAACGTAGTACTCGGTAATGCTTTTGGTATCAATGTAGGCGTAGTAGTAGATACGCACGTACGCCGGTTTGCCAATCGATATGGGCTAACTGAACACGAAAAAAACACCGATAAGATTGAGCGCGATTTAATGGCGCTTTTCCCGCGGGAACACTGGACCAACCTTTCGCATTTGATAATTCATCATGGACGCAAAGCCTGTAAATCACGAATCTCCGAACCACCGGACCATCCGGTTTGCAAAAAATATGGTGTTGAGTGCAAGTGTCAACAAATGAGAGAAGCAGCAGAATAAGATGAGCGAGAAAAAATTATTTAACTCTATTACGAATCCCATCCCCGCGTTGCGCCGGGATCTGCAGATCATCCCTATACAAGAAAATGGAGATTCATACCTCTACTTTCACGATGAAAGAGGGTATGTGACCTCTGAACTTGCGCTTCGTCGTGATGTAGAGCAACTGCTTTCGCTGTTTGACGGACAAAAAAGCATCAGTGATTTAAAACCGCACCTGGGAGAAAATGTAAGTGAGGAAGAACTGCTGGAGTTTATCCAGTTTTTGGATAAACACCGATTACTTTCATCGGATTATTTCAGAAATCATGCACGAAAAATTGAAGAAGGATATGAAGACTCTTCAGTGCATAAATCTGTGACCGCCGGCAGTTCTTATCCCGCTGATCCGGAAGAGCTCAAACAGTATTTGGATAATGCTTTTGCGGATTACGAAACCAATAATGCAGTGGATATCGACAACGCGAAAGCACTTTACGCTCCGCATATTGATCCGCGAGTTGCGCTGGAAAGTTATGTTAAAGCATTTGCTCCTATCAGAGATCTAAAGCCCAAACGAGTAGTTATTTTGGCGACTTCTCATTACGCAGGGCTGTATCCCGATATTTATAAGAATTCTCCATTTGGACTGGTAAATAAAGACTTTGAGATTCCACTGGGGACGATAAAGCGGGACCAGAAAACAATTCAGGAATTAGCAAACATTGACGGCGAAAATGGCATTACTCTACAGGATCGCGCTCATCGCATGGAACACAGTATCGAACTGCACCTGCTTTTCCTGAGCTATCTGTGGGATCATGACTTTAAAATCGTGCCGTTTATTATGCGTGGATTTGATGATCTCTATTACATGGAGGATGGTCACCTTGGACAACAGCTAACAAATTTTTCCAAACTATTGCGGTATAAATTTGGCGATGATGAAGAGACGTTCTTTTTAATAAGCGGCGACTTAGCTCACTTTGGAAAAAAATTTGGGGATGATATCGCAGCATCTTCCATGTTTGACGAAGTCGAATCTTTCGACCGCAACTTCCTGAAGTTTGGTTCCACAAACGATCAGCAGGCTATGTTGAGTTTGATGAAAAAAAAGATGGATGCCTATCGCATTTGTGGCTTTCCTCCTCTTTACACCTTCCTGAAGACTTTGCCAGATTTAAAAGGAGAATTATTAAGTTACGATCTTTGGGATCAACGTGAACGAGACAGCGCCGTAACCTTCGGCTCTATCTTGTATAGAAAAGAGAACCGTTGAATATCGAACAAGGAATCTTGAATTTCGAAATTCTTAATTCCTTGTTCATTATTCGGTATTCTATTGTTCAAGAATCTCCATTTTGTCGGCGAAGTAGGAGGTAAAGTCGCGCATATCTTCTGCCATGCCTTCTTCTTCGGTCGCATTTTCCAGCGTATCGGCCATGGTAACCAGCGTCTGATGAAAGAAAATTTTCATCTCATCTTTGGTCATCTCCTTAGTCCAGAGATCCAGGCGCAGTGTATCTTGCCGCTCGGGATCCCACATTGATAAGAACATGGCCTTGCAGTTCGAAATGCCTTCGCCCTCTTTATCGGTAGCATTCCAGTCGATTTTTTCGGGCACGTTATTATCGTCAAGTTCTACGGTAATGCTGATTTCTTTCTTATTGTCAGACATATTTCCTAAAAAATTCATTTTTTACCACTAAGAAAACTAAGCATAATATTCTCGTTCCGATGCTATGCGTCGGAACGTATAGATCGCAACGCAGAGCATTGCGATCAGACTATTTGCTTTCCTAATGATTTTATTCAGTGGAAGAAAAATAAAATTAAAGCCCCACCCACCACTAGGATGAATGAGGCCCAAAATTACAACCTATCCTCAATAATTAATAGCGATAGTGATCAGGCTTATACGGACCGCCTTGAGGGACGCCGATATATTCAGCCTGATCTTCAGTTAGCTCATCGAGCTCTACGCCAATCTTCTTGAGATGGAGACGAGCCACTTTTTCATCAAGATCTTTGGGCAGCACGCTTACCTCCAGATCAAAATCCTCCGGACGATTCCAGAGTGCAATCTGTGCCAGGGTTTGGTTGGTAAAGCTGTTTGACATCACAAAAGAAGGATGTCCCGTTGCATTACCGAGATTCATCAGACGTCCTTCAGAGAGCAGGATGATCTCATTGCCATTCTCAAGCTTAAAAAGATCAACTTGAGGCTTCAAATTCTCTTTTTCCGCATTCGTTTTCAACCAGCCAACATCAATCTCATTATCAAAGTGGCCAATGTTACCGACGATCGTCTTGTCTTTCATCTTCTTAAAGTGACGCTCGGTAATAATGTCCTTGTTTCCGGTAGCTGTAACCACAATATCAGCTTCTTCAACGGCGTCATCCATCTTCTTCACTTCATAACCATCCATCGCGGCTTGAAGGGCGCAGATTGGATCAATTTCAGTAACAATAACACGAGCACCACCACCCCGAAGCGAGGCAGCTGATCCTTTTCCTACATCACCGTAACCGGCCACAACAGCAACTTTGCCAGCCAGCATAATATCAGTAGCACGTTTTACCGCATCCACACATGACTCGCGACAGCCGTACTTGTTGTCAAACTTCGACTTCGTAACCGAGTCGTTCACGTTGATTGCAGGAGCACCAAGCGTGCCCTCTTTTGCCATCTTGTAGAGGCGATTTACGCCCGTGGTGGTTTCTTCAGAAATACCGTTAATGCCATCGAGCAGCTCAGGGTATTCCTCATGAACCAATTTTGTCAGATCACCGCCGTCATCCAGAATCATATTCAGCGGCTTACCATCTTCAAAAAAGAGTGTCTGCTCGATACACCACCAAAATTCTTCTTCATTCATTCCTTTCCAGGCGTATACCGGCACACCTCGATCCGCCATAGCAGCTGCAGCGTGATCTTGTGTTGAGAAAATGTTGCACGAAGACCACTGAACTTCAGCGCCCAGCTCGATCAATGTTTCAATTAATACAGCTGTTTGAACCGTCATATGCAGGCAGCCTGCTATGCGAGCTCCCTTCAACGGTTGCTCATTCGCATACTCTTCGCGAAGCGCCATCAAACCTGGCATTTCTGCCTCCGCCAAACGAATCTCTTTGCGGCCAAATTCGGCCAATCCAATATCTTTTACCTTATATGGAAGTTTCTCTTTTACTTCTTTTGCCATGGATATCTTTGCTTTGTTCCTTTTTATGAAAGTTGATAAAAATACAATTTTTAACGAGTTAACTCAACAATCTGTTCATCAAAGTAATCGTTAGCTACTCTTATTGTTTTGAATAATTTCTTCAATTTTTTCATAGTCCTCATCGGGTCCGTAACTACCCATTGTTTCTTTAATAAATTTGCCTTCGGCATCCACAAATATTTTATAGGGAATTCCCTGAACTCCTAATTTGCGATGTAAATTATTGGAATCCATCAGGTACTGAAATTCGTAATTGTTTTCGTCAGCAAATGATTGAGCGTCTTCCCTCGTATCCGTAAAACCAGGTGTTACGGCAAGAACAACAAAATCATCGGGATAATCCTCCTGTAATTGCTGCAAGGTGGGAAAACTAGCCAAACACGGCTTGCACCACGTTTCCCAGAGATCAATCATCACTACTTTGCCTTTAAATTCTGAAATTGAAACTGTATCGCCTTCCAAATCCGTAAACGTTGCTTGCTCAACATACTCGGCTTTTGTGGATGGCTCAGATTGCGATTCGGCTTCTGATTCCTGAACCGTATCAGGTTCTTCAGATGAATTGCAGCCGATAAAGATTCCCGCAAGAAGAATAAGCAGAAATCCTTTATAAATATTACCCATAATAGATGAGAAGATTAATTGGTATTTGTTAGAATAACTCTTACTGACTTTTTCTTATTGCCACAAGTTAAAGAATTTTTTCTGAAGCTTTTTCATTCCTTCTGAAATCGTTCATCTATTTGAACTTCTCTATCTTTAACTTTTAAGGCCGAAAAGCATTTATAAAATTTGGCTTAAATTTTCCCCTAACGTATTTCAAGATTCCGGCAGCCTTCCTCTCGTTCAATGGATGCGATTAACGACGACAGACAACCGCAGCACAAACACCGCTCACAGCGGCAAAAATATAATTACCTTTCTTCCTAATTAAGAGGATTTTTGTAGTATATACTATGAGTTATAAACTAAATTAAATAAGGCTAAATAACTTATTTGTGAATATTTTTTAGTAAAAATATCAAAATATTTAACATTTTTCTGTTTTTTGTATCATTAACTAAAAAAATATTCTATTCAATTGGTTTTGGGATTAAATTATAAACTTACATTAACAGTAACCCTTAATCAATGGTTATGAATAATAGATACAAAACCCTGACTACACTGGCTATGCTGTTTTTTATTTCGCAAACAGCTATAGCACAGTTTACGGTATCCGGAACAATATTGGATGGACGTACCGGAGAAGAACTTGTGGGAGCAAATATTTTTCATGTTGAAACAAACACAGGTACAACATCAGATATCGATGGACGCTTTTCGATAGATCTTCCCGGCAGCGAGGCTGTGCTTCGCATCAGCTATGTCGGATATTTAACCCAAAATATTGATGTAAATGCAGATTCTGATAACATCACTATTGAGCTTTCAAATGATATTGCCAATTTGGAAGAAGTAATTGTTACAGGACTCGCTTCATCAGTAAAAAGAAGCAATCTGGCTAACGACGTCTCCTCTATTTCAGCTGAAGATCTCGCTGAATCGGTGACTCCTCAAACCCTTGACGGTGCACTGCAAGGTAAGTTAACGGGCGCTAACATCGTCCAGAATTCCGGGGCACCGGGTGGAGGTATCTCTATCAAATTGCGGGGAGTTACTACCATCACGGGCGCTTCCGAACCGCTCTATATAGTTGATGGCGTATATATGGACAACTCTGCTATCTCGAATGGAAGCAACAGTGTTACAGCGGCTTCAACCAGCGGAGTATTAGCTACCACTCAAGATAACGCGCCCAACAGAATTGCCGATCTGAATCCTGAAGACATCCAAAGTGTGGAAGTCCTTAAAGGAGCATCAGCTGCAGCTATCTATGGAGCTCGTGCCAATGCAGGTGTGGTTATAATCACCACGAAAAAAGGACAGTCGGGAAACACCCAGGTCAACCTTACCCAAGAGGTTGGATTCCAAAATATACTTAATTATGCAGGGACCAGAGATTTTACCGAAGAACGAGTAAGAGCTACATTTGGCGATGCTGAAGCCGAAGAGTTTCTGGAGGCTCAATCAGCCGGAAGGCTCACCAACTATGAAAAAGAAGTATATGGCGAAGATGGTCTTCTCCGAAATAGCCGGATCAGTCTTTCCGGGGGTGATGATGTCACCCAGTTCTTTATTGCCGGATCTCTGCAAGAAGAAGACGGTATAATTAGGAATACCGGGTTTGAACGCAACTCGATTCGCGCGAATATCGACCATAAACTTTCCAACATAGTGGATGTATCGCTTAACACCTTCTACGCAAATTCTCAAGATGCCCGCGGCCTGACGAATAATGATAACGCCGGTGTTTCTTACGGGGTGGCTCTATCTTCTACCCTCCCGTGGAAAAACCTGTTTCCTGATGAGAACGGAAACTATCCGAATAACCCAACGGCAGGATCCAACCCATTGCAGACGATAGCCCTTTCAAACGTTGAAGGCAGTACCAATCGGTTTACCGGTGGCGCTGACGTCAGATTTAATCTGCTACAAAAAGGCACCAGTCTCTTACAACTATCTCTCCGTGGTGGTGTTGACTACTATACCAATGAGACAGAGCTTTATTTCCCGGAAACATTGCAGTTTCAACAGGCCGGTGTTACGGCAACAAATGGTCTTTTCTCCCGCGGTAATAATACTCTGATGAATACAAACCTGTCGGCAATATTGCTGTTTAACTACCAGCTAAATACGCTGGGAATGACTTCACAGGCCGGCATTTCGCGGTTTCATTCCGATGAAGACCGGGAAACAACCCAGGCGATTAACCTGGTAGCCGGACAAGCCAACCTTGAACAGGCGGGTAACGTCAACGTATTCAATCGTATCCTGGAGCAGGAAGATATCGGCTACTTCTTTCAGCAGGAAGCCAACTGGAGAGATCAAATCATTGCCACGGCCGGTATCCGGCTTGATCAGTCTTCTCTGAATGGTGATCCGAATACCCTGTATGCCTTTCCGAAAGGTTCAGTAGCATTAAACCTGGCAAACTTTAACTTCTGGAATGTTGATCCTGTCAATCAGCTCAAACTTAGAGCTGCCTATGGTGAAGCCGGGGGTGTACCCTCTGCCAACCGGGTAAGTTTGCAACAGCCTAAATTCACTGTTCTGGGAGCTGCCAATATTGACGGAAACGCAGGTTCGGTTATCAGCAACACACGGGGCGATGAAACCATAAAACCGGAACGCTCCCGGGAATTCGAAACCGGTTTTGACCTGGGAGTTTTAGAGAGCCGAATCAACTTTGGTGCTACCTACTATTACAAGGAGGTAGACGATCTTATTCTTACTGCGGAAGTACCGCAATCGTCTGGTTTTAACTTCCAGAATACGAACGCCGGCACGTTGAAGAATGAAGGGTTTGAGCTGTCGCTGAATGTAACTCCTTTGCAATCAGATAAAATCGACTGGTCCTCTACGGTCAATTTTTGGCGTAACCGGGCTGAAATCACCAGTCTTGGTGTCCCCGCCTTTATTACCGGTGGATTCTCAACCGGACTTGGTGCCTTTAAAGTTGAAGAAGGGGAAGCACCTACTCAGATCGTAGGCCGGACCCCCGAATCACCCGGTACGGATGTAAAGCTGGGCGATGCCGAACCTGACTTCCAGATGTCATTCCTTAACAAAGTGGGCTTCCTGGAAAACTTTGAGTTTTCTATGCTGTGGCACTGGAAACAGGGCGGTGAAAATGTAAACCTGACAAACCTGCTGGCCGATTTTGGTGGTACTACATTCGATTATGATGATGACAGCAATGGAGATGACGTTACAAACTCTACGGAGCGAATCAATGCTTTCTTTTCCGGTAATAACACTGCCGTATTCATCGAAGATGCAGGGTATGTTAAACTACGTGAAATATCACTGTATTATACAGTACCAGTTACGTTAATCGATAAAATCCATTCCGGTATTCGAAACCTGAAGTTTGGTGTATCAGGACAAAACCTCCTGTTATTCACCGATTACACAGGATATGATCCGGAGGTTTCGAACTTCGGTAACAATGGGATTTCGACAGGTATAGACGTGGCTCCGTTCCCGTCTTCAAAACGATTCCTGTTTAATGTTTCGGTAGGTTTCTAACAAAATTTCAACCCATTATTTATATACAACTATGAATACTCTTAAAAATATATCGCGGGTTGTGATTTTGCTCATGGTATTTACCGCCTGCGACATTACCAACGATTTAGACCCAAACCGGCCCAGCCCGGAGGGATTCACGCAAAACCCGACATCCCAGCAGCTTAACTTGCTGGTAACCGGCACCCTTTCACAAATGCGCGTCGACCTGCCGATTTACATCGATGCAGTAGGCGTAGTTGGACGTGAGCACTACCGTTATTCAGGATCAGACCCGCGCTTCGTGGGCGACCTGCTCGGTGCCGGAGGTGGAACCCTTGACGACAATGCATTTTACACTACGCGAACCTATACCGGACGCTATGCATCAGTTAAGAACACAAACCTAATTATAGAGGGAGCCACAAATACTACCTCAGCCACTGTCACCGAAGAGGGACGGCAAGCTTTCCTAGGCTTTGCACATACTATACAAGCCTATGAATTGTTGATGGCACTGAATCAACAGTATGAAGGAGGCATTCGTACAGATGTTGCGGATCCTGACAACCTTGGTCCATTCGAAGATCACAGCACCGCACTGGGAACTATAGCCAATTTGCTTGACGAAGGTGCAGCTAATCTTGACAACGCCCGCTCAACCTGGCCTGTACTGCTGAGCAGTGGTTTCGCGGATTTCAACAGTGCCAATGGATTCCGTCAGTTCAACCGTGCACTAGCCGCTCGGGTGGCTGTGTATCGCGAGCAGTGGGATCAAGCGCTATCCATTCTCGATGAGTCATTCCTGGATTTAAATGGGGATCTGGATCTTGGTGCCTACCATAACTTTTCCGCCAATGCGGGAGACCTGCTGAACACTCTGTGGATCGCACCGAATTCCACCGGTGACCTCAGAACCGCTCATCCTGACTGGCTCGCCGATGCCGAAGCGGGTGATACACGTTTGGCAAACGCAGTAGAGCGAAGCGCTCCCTTTCAAAATGCGGATTTGACTTTCACACATGATGTTTTGGTTTATAAAACCAATGTTGATGATGTACCAATTATCCGCAATGGCGAACTGATCCTGATTTATGCTGAGGCACTTATTAACCGTAATACAGGATCTGATCTTTCTGATGCCGAGGATGCATTGAACGTCGTTCGAAATACTGCCGGTCTTCCGAATTACGGAGGTGTACAAAACCAAGAGGCATTACTAGATGAGATGTTGAACCAACGTCGCTACGAACTCTGGTTCGAAGGTCACCGTTGGGTGGATATGCGCCGCTACGGTCGGCTTGATGAGCTAGCAATCGACCGCCCCGGTGACATTGTCCATGAATCCTTCCCTCGTCCCTTTAATGAACAGGGCGTTTAAAGGATAATAGCACAATATTTTTGACATTTGAAAGGCCGGATCAATTTTCCGGCCTTTTTATTTATCCCTAGTCGCTGTTTTTGTATTTTAGGCGACTAATTTCAGGGATGAATGTAAATTACATGATGACTTACGATTTTATCATCGTCGGAGCCGGTATTGTTGGTCTTTCAACAGCATACAAACTTTCGCTGGCATACCCGGATACTGATATTCTCGTCCTCGAAAAAGAGGATCGGGTCGCTGCCCACCAAACGGGTAATAACTCCGGCGTAATACATTCCGGTATCTATTACAAACCCGAAAGTTACCGGGCTAAAAACTGTGTTGAAGGACGTCACCAGCTGGTGGAGTTTTGCGAGCAAAACAATGTAGATTATGAAATCTGCGGAAAAGTTATTGTCGCCACTGATGAAGAAGATATTCCACGGCTTGATAATATTTATGAAACAGGTAAAATCAACGAGATAGAGGGCATAAAGAAAATTGATCCACAAGAATTAAAAGAAATCGAGCCCTATGCCCGGGGCGTTAAAGCGATTCATGTGCCCTGCTCAGGCATTGTGGATTACATTGGCGTGTGCAAAAAGCTACGAGCTCTCATCGAAGAAAAAGGAAATCGTGTAGCATGTGGACAGGAGGTTGTTAATATAACCCAAAATGAAAGTGATCTATCTGTAAGGACAAAATCCGACTCCTTTTCAAGCCGGTATCTTATCAACTGCGCTGGACTGTATAGCGATCATGTCGCACAATCGGCGGGCGTCAATCCAGATATCCAAATTGTGCCCTTTCGGGGAGAATACTACGAATTGAAACCAGAGGTTGAACATTTTGTTAACGGATTGATTTATCCGATGCCCAATCCGGCATTTCCGTTTCTGGGCGTCCACTTTACAAAGATGGTCCGCGGGGCTGTAGAATGTGGACCCAATGCCGTTTTTGCCTTTAAGCGTGAGGGGTATGATAAATTCTCTTTTGACCTGGATGAAACGATCGAAACGCTCAACTTTCCGGGTTTTTACAATCTGGCGAAGAAGTACTGGAAAATGGGGCTGGACGAGTGGTACCGGTCGTTCTCTAAAAAAGCATTTGTAGAAAATCTGCAGGATCTCATCCCCGCTATTCGTCCGGCGCATTTAAAGCCATCACCATCGGGCGTGCGGGCTATGGCGCTGAAACCAGACGGAGAAATCCTGGACGACTTTCAATTTGAGGTGACTGAACATGAAATCCATGTGCTCAATGCACCAAGCCCTGCTGCCACGGCTGGATTAGCAATCGGTGATGAAATCCTGAAAAAATCCGAAGAGGCTTTTATGTAGTCGGTTATCAGGTAAAACCAAGATTCTCAGGCTAGAAGAACCCGTTACGCAGAGCGTAACAAACAAATCCCGACGCGGAGCATCGGGACGAGATAGTTGGTTGCTTTGTAATGAAGATAGCTCGAACGTAGAACCTGCCTTCGTTCCGATTTCTCGGAAACTACGCGCAGGCAGACATCGGGACGAGAAGATGATAGAAATAACAAATTAATCTCCTTCAGTCGCTCGGCGACTAAAACCAGAAGAATGCTCTATGTTCTCTGCTAAAATTATGTCAGAGCTTTTTATTTTTTGTGGCCGTAAAGCTGGACAGCCCCCAGATAATGAGAGCAATAACGGCAACAATTAAAAGGATGGCCGTCCAGAATCCCGCCTCAAAAATTCCTTCAATTAAATCGCAACCGGGCAGAAAAACAGTGACAGCCAATAGAAAAAGAATGATTGGATTTGGACTCTTCATAGTCTTTTGTATTTGATAAAGTTTGTACTACTGATTTTTTAAAACACTACTTGATCTGTTTTTATCCAACAGGTTATGTAATGTATTCCCTCCTATTAGTCTTAATCATACTTCATCTCATAAGTTCCAAACTCTTTCTCACATCGAAGCGATATTCTTATCTTGCAAAGGCACGGTAATATTGGTATATCTTCCACTTATGGAAATACAGACATCACCAGCCACTCCGGAAATTTACACTGACGAGCAAACACGACGTCTTTATGCTAACGACGCCTCCAGCTACGAAGAATTGCCGGAAGGCGTTGCCTTTCCTGCATCCAAAAAAGAGATCGTAAATTTGGTGCGTTGGGCACGTGAAAATCGGAAAAATATTATTGCTCGAGGTGCCGGCACCAGCCTTGCCGGACAGACGACAGGCAGCGGTATTGTTATGGATGTTGGACGGAATATGAATCAAATTATTGAACTCGATCCAACACATAAGTTTGCACGTGTACAACCAGGTGTTATCAGGGATTCGCTGAATCGTAAGGCCGACAAATATAATATGATGTTCGGTCCCGATACAGCTACTACCAGCCGCTGTATGATCGGCGGTATGATCGGAAACAACTCCTGCGGAATATTTTCGATTAAACATAAAACCACGCGAGAACACGTACTCGAAATTAATGCCGTATTGAGTGATGGTTCTTACGCCACCTTTAAACCCCTTACCAAAGATGAGCTAAATAAAAAAATGGAACTCGACACGCTTGAGGGACATATTTACCGTGAAACAATCTCTCTGATTCGGGAGCATCGAGAGCAGATTCTGGAAAATCATCCTCATCCCGAAATCATTCGCCGCAACACCGGATATGCCCTCGACCGCCTCTGTGAAATGCAGCCTTTTGATCCCAATGGAAGAAAGTTCAACATGGCCGAATTGCTCTGCGGCAGCGAAGGTACATTAGCAATGACCACAGAAGCAAAGGTGCGACTGGTGCCCCAGGATAAAGAATCAATTATACTTGCTCCTCATTTTTCGACAATACGAAAAGCGATGGAAGCGACGGTAGAAATCGTCAAAGAAGATCCGGCTGCCGTTGAACTAGTAGACCATATTATTCTGGATGCCACAAAAGGAAATATCGAGCAGCGCAAAAATCGATTTTTCCTCGACGGGGAACCGCACTGCATTTTAATTGTTCAGTTCGACGGCAATGACAAAAATCAGCTTGCCGACAAAGCCGAAAAACTGACGGATCGACTGGCGGAAATGGGACTCAGTGACTCTGTACCGCTCATTGCCGAGGACACAAAAATGGACCGTGTCTGGGAATTACGAAAAGCAGGGTTAGGTTTGCTCATGGGACTTGGTTCTGAGGGACGTACGCCGACCTTCAGCGAAGATACGGCCGTTCGCGTGCCCGATCTTCCTGATTATGTCGATGATTTTCAGAAAATACTGGATAAACACAACACCAACTGTGTGTTCTATGCCCACGCATCGGTCGGTGAGCTGCATCTGCGTCCGGTTATTAACCTTCAGAAGCCCAAAGAAATTGAGAAGATGAAAACGATGGCGGGCGAAATAGCCGATCTCGTCCGCAGTTACCGCGGCTCACTTTCCGGCGAACATGGTGACGGCCGTGCCCGTGCTCCCTATATCGAAAAAGTGCTGGGTTCAGAGATGATGCCTCTGCTCAAAAGAATGAAACAGATCTGGGATCCACAGAATATTTTTAATCCCGGTAAAATTATTGATCCAAAACCGATGGAAGCGGATCTGCGATATTCGCCCTCGTACCAGCGTCCAAAGGTTGACACTCATTTCAACTGGCGCAAAGAAGAAAGCTTTGCCGATGCCACCGAGCTCTGTAACGGAGCGGGAGCATGCCGAAAACTGGCAGAAAGCGGCGGCACCATGTGTCCCTCTTATATGGCTACCAAAGAGGAAAAAGACTCCACAAGGGGACGCGCTAATCTTTTCCGGCAACTGTTCTCGAATAGGCAGAAAGAGGCCTTCAAATCGGAAGAACTTAAAGACGCACTGGACCTGTGCCTAAGCTGCAAAGCATGCAAAAGTGAATGTCCCGCCAATGTAGATATGGCGCGCATGAAAGCCGAATTCTCCCAAGGATGGTACGAGGAACATGGCATTTCGCTGAGCGAGCGATTTTTCGGTCAGGCCGGCAAGCTGTATCCGCTGGCAAGTTTGTTGCCTAAATTTTCTAACTGGATGATGAAACAGCCAGTGACAAAAGAGTTGCTCCAGCAGTTTTTCGATATTGACAAACGACGTGATTTGCCGCGTTTTGCTGACGAAACCTTTATGGATTGGTATGAAAACTGTGGTAGTGAAATCCGCCCGACGGCGAAATCAGCCGCCGGACGGGAAATAGTGCTTCTGATTGATATCTTTACCAACTATCACGAGCCCGAAATTGGCAAAGCGGCAGTTCATTTTTTAGAATCCCAGGGCTACCGCGTAATCGCACCTGATTTTCACGAGGTCGGACGTCCGCAGATCTCAAAAGGAATGCTGGAACACGCTAAAAAAATCCTCGATCAAAACCTGCCGAAACTCAGCGGATTCGTGAGTCAGGATATCCCTGTTGTGGGATTGGAGCCTTCGGAAATTCTGACACTGCGCGATGAATATCTTGATCTCTGTGATGACGATCAATTACCTGATGCACAAAAAGTTGCCAAAAACAGCTTTACGTTCGAAGAGTTTGCCGCCAGTATTTTATCGGACCAAGCACCCGAATCCCCGGACAAACAGCAGGTATATGTTCATGAACACTGCCACGCAAAATCCCTGGTGGGAGAAAAACCCATCCAACAAGCGCTAGAAAATGCAGGCTATGAAGTACAGGTTCTTGACACCGGATGCTGTGGCATGGCGGGCAGCTTTGGCTATGAAGAAGACCATTATGACGTATCGATGGATATCGGAGAGCTTCGTTTATTCCCGATGCTACGGTCGCTTCCTGATGATGCCAAAATTTGCGCTCCCGGCTTTTCCTGTCGGCACCAAATCAAAGACGGAACCAATAAAACGGCCCTTCATCCGGCACAGCTTTTAGGCAGAATAGATGAGTATTAGATTATATCACCTCCATACCACTTTTTCCGTCCAAAGTTCTACTTATCTCAATCGAAGAACAACTGAAGAGAGATAATTAAACATCTTGTCCCGATGCTCTGCGTCGGGACCGGCTAGTTACGCTCAGCGTAAAATTTGCTTTGTTTACCCTAAAATAAGGAAGAGCAAAGGTGCTATAGTATTCCAAGTGAGAATAACCGGAAGCAGAGCTTCCAACCGTGCCGCAGCAGAGCTACGGCACGAGATAAAATTGTATCAACTGTATTATAAAACAGTCACAGAATCGAGTACTAGGAGAGACGATTCACCTAAGATTTTCATTCAGTTTACTTAAAACAGGCAACCCTTGACGTGTTATTATTGTATAGTCAGTTACAACATCAACAATCCCCAATAAAACTTGTCGGCTATGGATAAAAAGAAATTTTTTCAACTCATGCTGTCGATATTACTGATAACAGTGCTGGCAGTAACAGGATGTAATACAACAGGTTCTGACGAAGATGAGGATAACTCACCTTTCTTTAACAGTAGTACAATTGCACCGGGAGAAAGTTTCAGTTTTACCTTCGAGGATGAAGGAACTGTAGAATATTATTGTGAAATCCATGCACCCGATATGCAGGGTGAAATCGTAGTAGATTCTGGAGTCGAGGCAGTTGAGCGCGATACTGTAATTATGGAAGGCAATCAGTTCCAGCCGCGTTCGCTCTCAGTTGCACCCGATACCGAGGTAATATGGATCAATAATGAGGATCATGATCATGATATACGAAGCGGCAACCCATCTTCTGGCAGTAACGGTGGCGGCGGAGGATATTAAACTAATTTATCGATCGTTCATTCTTCATTTTTTTCGATGGGATATCCTGCTTCAATCCACGACCGGTACCCTCCGGCCAGTGACTTGACGTTGTGATATCCCATCTTCTGAAGATTATCTGCTGCCAGTGCCGAGCGGAATCCACCGCCGCAATAGAGCACAAGCTCTTCATCGGTGTTGGGATATTCCTGTTCTATATCGCGTTCTATAACCCCTCTTCCCAGATATTTGGCGCCGGTGATGTGAGAGTCTTCCCACTCGTCTTGCTCCCGCACATCCAGCAGAACGAAATCGTCATCACTATCCATCTTTTTCTTCACTTCATCCGGAGTAATTTCTTCAATCCGATTTTTTGCATCATCAACAAGCGTCACAAATCGATCTGAATGTTCTCTTCCCATAACTAATTATTTTAGGCCACTGATTTCGCACAGATTTGAAACAGATGAGTTGATGTAAGGCTCTGGATAGTCGATTCTGATCTGTTTAAATCTGTGGCTAATTCTTAAACCTATTCTTATTAATCAATTCTTGGGCACTTTCCAGAGCCGCATCCGTGATATCCTCTCCACTCATCAGCGTAGCGACTTCTGTCACGTGCTCATTTTCATTTAATGGAATTATCCGTGATACCGTTCGACCGTTTGACTCCACTTTCTTCACTTTGTAATGCTTGTGTGCCTGGCTCGCTATTTGCGGCTGATGGGTGATAGCTACAATCTGGCACTTTTCGGAAAGCCGCCGCATTGAGCGACCTACCTTTTCCGAAATTTCTCCGCTGATACCAGTATCGATCTCATCGAAAATCATTACAGGAAGGCTCTGATCACGTGCAATAATCGTTTTCAGTGCCAGCATCACGCGGCTGATTTCACCGCCGGATGCGATCTTGGCCAGCGGCTTTGGCTCCTCGCCTTTATTGGTCGAAATATACAGACTGATTTCATCCCCGCCATACTGATCGCAAATTACCGGCTGTCCCTCTATTGATATCCATCCCTGATTCTCAGATGTCACCATCCAGTCCACTCGCACTTCAAAATCGGCATTTGGGATCCCAAGCTTGTTAAGTTCACCTTCAATCTGGCGGCTTAAATGTTCACCAACTTCTTCGCGCGTTTCGTGTAAATCTTTGGCTTTTTGAGCCAGCTCCCGGGCTTTGTCATCCAGTTTGCTTTCCAGCTGTTCAATCTCGAAATCAAAATTTTCAGCCAGATTCAGCTCTTTTTTAATTTCGTGCAGATATTCAATCAGCTCCGGAATACTCCGTTGATATTTTTTCTGCAAACTATTTAGTTCATTCTGCCGCTGACGCAGTTTATCCAGCCGATTGGGATTAAACTCAATCTGACTGCGATAGCGCTCGGCAAACTGTACTGCTTCCTGAATACTGATGCGCGCCGATGTTATTTCCTCCAGATAGCCCTTAAATTCAGGTTCAATACGTGCGATATCCTCCAAATGCAACTTCATCTGATTCAGCAACTGAATCACATTAATCTCATCGGCATCACCAAGCTTGACTACCGCCGCGGCTTTTTGATCGAGCTCCTCGGCATTATCAAGCAGGTGCATCTCTTCTTCGAGCTCGTCCTCCTCGTTAGGATCCAGCTCGGCATCCTCCAGCTCCTGTACCTGGAATCGATAAAGTTCTACTTTCTCCTGCAGTTCCTGCTCACGTTTTCGCAGCTCTTTTAACTCCTTACGGAGATCAACCATTTCATAATACGTTTGACGGTATGCTTTCAAGACAGGAGCAACCTTCTCAAAACCATCTACAACACTACAATGGTTCTCTTCCTTGAGCAGCATCTGATGATCGTGCTGTCCATGCAGATCGACCAAGTAATTTCCTACCTCCCGGAGCACACCTATTGTCACAGGCGTATCGTTAATAAAAGCCCGACTGCCCGAATCGCGAATTTCGCGCCGGAGGATCAGTTCGGTTCGCAGCTCAACAGCATTTTCTTCAAGGATTTTATTGATCTCTTCTTTCTCACCAATATCAATGATTGCTTCTGTAATTGCTTTACTTGCCCCCTGACGAATCACTTCGGTATCAGCGCGTTCACCCAGTATCATTTTGAGGGCGCCGATAATAATCGATTTACCGGCACCGGTCTGACCTGTGAGAATGTTCAGGCCTTGCTGGAATGAAACCTCGAGTTCATCGATAAGCGCAAAGTCTTTGATATATAATGATTGTATCATAACCGCCTGATTTGATTAGAACCAAAAGTAATAAAAATTTGAACACGGATTAACGTTAAGGCTATTTTAATATAAAACCTTGCAAATACAACCCTCCCGCTTCGCGGACTCCCTTTTTTAAGGGAGAATAACCGTGCTCAGCATTTACCAATTTTAAATAGACCTTCTATTCTTGCAGTACAGTCCCACAACAGTGACTGAGCTAGCATCTTTTCACAGCTCAGATAATTCCCCCTTAGCAAAGGGAGATTAAGGGGGTTGTTCATCATTCATTGATCTTTATCCAGTTATAAATACTGTGAAGTACATTTCTCATATCACTCTTTACCTCTCTCTGTATCATCAAAGCGTAACACTGTTAATCCTAAATTCTCAAGCCATTCCTGTCTCTCAATATCTTCGGTTAATTTATATTGATGAGTTTCCCCATCTATTTCTATAATTAGCTTTAATTTATTGCAATAGAAATCTACAATATAATTTCCAATAGGCTTCTGGCGCATAAATTGATAACCGCACATTTGTCTTTTCTTAAGGTTATTCCATAACAATACCTCAGCCAATGTACTGTTATTTCTCAAATTGCGAGACAGTTGTTTGAGCTTTGGATTGTAATAAATTTTCATTGTTCTTTTTTTTCTGATCATGGATTCTCTATTCCAAAAAATAACCTGTGACAACCAGTTTTACCTGCGTACATCCGTGTTCTATTCTAACTACAAAAAATAAAAAAGGCCCCCGCTTTTTTTAACGGGAGCCTAATTTTAACTACGCCTTCAAGGTATCTATCTTAATGAACAGTCACTAGTAAGACCCTTAAAGAAGCCAATCCTTACAAAAAAATTTTAGAAATTTTGTAAATTTCTTTTTGAAGCAATTCAAATCCCCATTTAAACCCTCTGATGACCGATTTAAACTCCAGTAAATTTGAAGAATTTCATTTTAAAGTTTCAGATGATGAGACAAGCGGCACGCGCCTCGATAAATATCTTGCTTCCAAAATCGAGGATACCTCCCGTACCAAAATTCAGGAAGCTATCGACGGTGGACATGTAGTAGTCAATGGAGATCCTAAAAAATCATCCTACAATATCGAGCCGGGTGATGTGATCGATGTTCGCCTTCCGATTCCTCAGCCGCCCGAAGTTAAACCCGAGAAAATTCCGCTGGATATTGTTTACGAGGATGACGACTTGCTCGTTGTCAATAAAACTGCCAATATGGTTGTGCATCCTGCCTATGGCAATTGGGATGGAACGCTTGTCAATGCACTGATGTGGCACACTGATGAACTTTCAGGTGATGATGAAACACTCAGACCCGGGATTGTCCATCGGCTGGATAAAAACACCAGCGGACTTCTCGTCGTTGCAAAAAACAACAAAACTCACCGTATTTTGAGCGATTATTTTCGCACAAAAGACATTGAACGCACCTACTGGGCAGTGGTTTGGGGCAGACCTGATAAAAAGCAGGGGACCATTACCGGGGCCATCGGCCGGGATCCCCATAACAGAAAACGTATGGCTGTGGTACCTGAAGAAGATGGGAAAGAAGCCATAACCCACTACAGAGTGCTAGAATATTTTGATCATCTGTCTTTGCTTGAACTTAAACTTGAAACGGGTCGCACGCACCAGATCCGGGTTCACCTGGCCGACAATAACCTTTGGGTTTTCGGGGATAAAAAATATGGCGGCGATTCTGTTCGCTATGGAGCAAACACGGGAAGCCGCAAGCAGATGTTTAACAACCTCTTCAAATCATTGCAGCGACAGTGCCTGCACGCCAAAACACTGGGATTTGAGCATCCGGCGACGGGAGAGATGGTCGAGTTTGATTCAGATCTGCCGGGCGATTTCCAACAGGTATTGGGCATGCTGCGGCAAAATTGTCAACCCGAACATATCTATTAGCAACAGTAAAACTCCTGCTCAAAAAGAACCAAAAAGTGATTCCAATTTATCCCTTCGGTATGAAAAAATTTGATCCAGTTTGGGTTTAACAATTAGTTTATGGATTATCTTCCCTAATGATCCATAAGGAAGTTTATAATCAACTTTGTCTTCGATCTCGACGCCACCGGAAGTCTGCTTAAAAAAGTGTTTGTGATGCCAAAATGAATATGGTCCGATTCGCTGTTCATCCACAAAATATTCTTTTTCAATGACATGAGTGATTTCGGTAATCCATTCCATTTTAATTCCAGCTATCGGAGTAACTACATATTCAATAATTTGTCCCGGAAACATTTTTTGATCACCACCCGATACAATATCAAAACGCATATAATCAGGGGTCATTGTTTTTAAATTCCCGGGGTCTGAAAAGAACTCCCATGCTTCATCCAAACTGACAGGAATTTTCTGTTTTTGGTGAATCTGGTACAATTTAATAACTGGTTTATCATGATTTACAGTTTCAATGGAAAGCTTTTTCGGTTGATGAAAGCGTGAATTCCACTGCTAACGAACAATACCGCAGCTACGGTAAAGGCTGTATAAGCAATGATTTGCACTTCCCCCCAATTGGCAATACCAATGGCAATTAGAGCCCACACTCCGACCAGCGCAAATTCGCGCATATTCCTGATCCAGGTTATGCTTAGGTTTATGACTCCCGCTACCAAGATCATAATAACAGTCCAGCTAACTTCCGATATCCCAAAGCCCTGCCACCCTATTTTGGTAAAGTAAGCGGCAACGTTAGCAATTAAAGCCACCGTAATCCATCCCGAATAGAGTGAAAAGGGCCACCACACAAAAGCTATTTTCTGCAGCGGAGCATCTTCTAACTCCATATTGGTCCCGATAATAATTCTGATAAGTGCAAAAAGGAGAAAAGCCATGATCAACACAGATAACCCAGTAAATTCATACAGCCAGGTTAATATCCAGAGAATATTTGCAAGACAGGAAATAACAAACCACCAACCTACCTGAAATACTGTTTCTTCATTTCCTTTCTTTCCCAAAAGGCTGCGTCCCTGATAAATTACGAAAGCCAGTACTCCGAGATAAATAAGAGTCCAGATTGAAAAAGCGTATCCTGCGGGAGTAAAATAATTTTGATACTGGTCAGCAACACCGCCAATCGTGTTTCCATTGAAAATACCGGTTGTGGAGAGATAATTAATAACTATTACTAAAATAAGCGCTATACCATTACTTATTTGCAGTGTTCCTTTCATACCACAGTCACCGAGTGATCCTTTGTCGACTTTCGATTAAGCAAGGCACAGTAGATCAATAAATTCATCAGTATCAATCCCATTCCGTAAAAAACGTCTTCCATCGGTATCGTCAGCAGCCTGATTCCGATAATTTCCATTTCGTTGTACCAGACAACCGGTTCATCCAAACCCAATCCTGTTAATATTCCATTTACGATGAAAAAAGGTATAAGTAAGAGTGTATAGACCATGTAAAAACTGCCGAGCCAACTTACCCCGAAGAAGTATTGGGCCAGACCCAGCATAATTGCCAGACTTGTAAAAGTAATTACCGTATAGATTTTCTGATGGAAGACAACCGCTGTACAAATTAGCAGTAGTATGAGACCGGCAGTAATTTTCGTTTCTGTCTTCTTTGAAAATGGATTTTCCCGGAAAAGAGTCAGGCAATAAAATGTAAACACGCAGGCATAGGGAATACACAGAAAAAACAGAACCTCTTCTACCGGCAGATTTGCGATATCAATTCCGATCAGATACTGTTCATTAAATCTCCATACTCCCAAGCTGGTGAACCAGATATCCCAGCCGATAAAACAAATACCCGTTATAATTACAGCCGGAAAAAAAGCATACCATGTTTTATGAAATTGCAGTTTGGGATGAAAGGAATAAGCAAACGGAATGACGACGGTGAATAAATTGATCAGCAGGTATGTGTATGTCACTCTATCTGTTTTTTTGCTCTATATAATATTTATAAGGCATCCAAAGCAGACCAAAACATTCACCGTCTTCTTTTTGGAGCTGTTTATGGTGAACTTTATGTGCTTTTCGAATCGCTTTTAAATAAGTGATATCGGTCCGTGAAAAAATTTTTAATCGGCGGTGAATAAAGATATCATGCACCAGGAAATAGGCAAGTCCGTAGATGGTTATGCCAAGTCCGATCCAAAAAAGAAAATTATAATCGTTTTGCATACCGATAAACAAAGCTGTAATTCCCGGCAGTGCAAAAATCAAAAAGAAGAAATCATTGTGCTCAAACCATCCCTTCGACTCTTTCTTGTGATGATCTTTATGCAATATCCACAATGGACCGTGCATGATATATTTATGAGTGAACCAGGCAATCGCTTCCATACTTAAGAAAGCTGCAAGTAAAAAAGCTGCATTGACAATTATGTTTTCCATGGCTAATCCGTTTATTTTGTTTTCAACTGTGAACTGATCAATTCTTTAAGGGTGTCATCGGCTGAATCACCGGATTGTAGTAAAAAATCCTTGTCGGCTGAAATGTGGTCATTATATCCTAAAAAAGATGGAGCATTAGTCTGGGCCGCATATCTTAAAAAGCGCAATTCCACATTTACACTGTCAGCCTCAATAGCTTTTTCAAGCATATTCTTACCATTTTCGAAATAGGATAACTTAGCAAAAGGATTGGCAACATGTTTCGCCATCATCATGGTTGCACTTCCTTTATAACCTAACAAAAGTGGATTCCCTGTAGTATCCTCAGATCCTATCAGTTTGTTAAGATTCTTACAGGCTTCTTTCTCCGTTGCTGCTTTCTGATAAAGAGTCCTCACCTTATTCATAAAATCGTTTTGTGCATAACAACTTGTACCGCAAAAGAGCAGTAAGCAAACCAGCATGGCTTTCTTCATATCCAATTTAGTTTATATTGCAAAAAGCTATTGAGCATCAGTCCAAACTTTTTCCCATTGTTGATTCTTACCCGCTCATTCATAATTTGGCTGGCCGGCAGTTTCTTTATCTTCCTAAATAGAGACCGGTAAGTCACATAAGCGAGATAAACGCCCCCTCTTGATGAGGCCGGAAGATGACGGATACCTTGCAATGCTATATCAAAATCATCTTCAATTTCTTCTTCGATCTGTCTTTTTGAGTGATCACTGAAGTTTGTCAGATCCACATTGGGGAAATATACCCTTCCCAAAATATGATAATCCTCTCTTAAGTCTCTCAAAAAGTTCACTTTCTGAAAAGCCGCCCCCAGCTTCATGGCATATGGCTTAAGTTCTTCATATTTCTTTTGATCACCTTCAGTAAAAACATACAGACACATCAACCCTACTACTTCCGCAGATCCAAATATATATTTCTGATATTGTTTGGAAGAGTAATTAATCTTTTCCAGATCCATTTCCATACTTTGAAAGAAAGCTTCAATCAAATCCTGCTCGATATTGAAGCGATGAACGGTCTGCTGGAAAGCATTTAATATCGGGTTCGTTGATATGCCACTTTCAATAGCCTCATATGTTTCTTCTTTAAACTTTGTAAGCAAATATTTTTTGTCATATCCCTCAAAACTGTCCACAATTTCATCAGCCAGTCGTACAAACCCGTAGATCGAGTAGATATGATCTCTCAGACGATCATGTAAAAAGTAAATTCCCAGAGAAAAACTTGTGCTATAAGTCCGGGTTACTTTTTTACTAACGTTCCACGACAAATTATCAAATAGCTGCTTCATGCTCTCTGCTCCTTAAAAATTTTAGCAACTGTTTCGAAGCGATTTTACCGGAGATCAGCGCCGGCGGTACACCGGGTCCGGGTACGGTAAGTTGTCCTGCATATAAGAGGTTATCGATTTTTTTATTTCTGATTTTAGGTTTCATTATTGCCGTTTGCTTTAACGTATTCGCGAGGCCGTAGGCATTGCCTTTATACGAATGGTAATCATGGATAAAATCACTGACGCAATAGCTTTGTTTAAAATCGATATGTTGAGTAATGGATGCCCCAATGTGTTTTTCCAGACGACTTATCATAATCTGAAAATAATTTTCACGGATAGCCTCATCATCTTCTAATCCGGGAGCAATGGGCATCAGAAGAAATAAATTCTCATGTCCTTCAGGAGAAACAGTATCGTCCGTACCTGAAGGACAGCATACATAAAAGAGAGGGTTCGAGGGCCATTGCGCATCTTGATAAATTTCCCTGGAATGCTGAAGCAAATCCGCTTCAAAAAACAACGTGTGATGCTGCAGGGACGTTATTTTTTTCGAAATTCCCAGATAAAAAATCAGACTGGATGGAGCAAAAGTCTTTTTTTCCCAGTAATCTTCATCGTAATTACGATATGAATCGGGAAGCAGCTGACTCTCAACATGATGGTAATCGGCGGTAGCAACTACAGCATCAGACTTCTTCTTCTCCCCATTGACAATAAGTCCTTTCACTTCTTGATCCTCTACCATAATGCTGTCCACACCAGCGTTAAACTCAAATATTGCACCTCTCTCTTCAGCTACTTTCATAACACCTTCCACTACTTTCTTAAACCCCCCTTTGGGATACCACGTTCCGAGCTTTAAACCGGCATAATTCATCAAGCTATACAAAGCCGGAGTTTCCTGGGGCATACCGCCCAAAAACAGGACCGGAAACTCCATCAGGGCTATTAATTTGGGATCAGAAAAATAATCGCGAACATGCTTGCTGAACGAGGAAAACATATCCATGCGTAAAGCTTTTTTTAATAAACCTGCATCTACAAACTCAGAAATGGAGAGTCCGGGCTTATAAGCCATTTCCTTCATTCCTTTTTTGTATTTGTATTCGGCTTCACGCATAAACTCTCTCAACTTCACCGAACTTCCTTTTTCAATGGAATCAAATAACTTACACAAATCATGGAAATCCGATGGTACTTTAATGTGATCATCATCAAAAACCATATCAAAAGAGGGATCGAGCAGTTTCAGCTCATAAAAGTCTGAAGGGCTGTATCCGAAATCGTTGAAGAATTGCTCGAAAATATCGGGCATCCAGTACCAGCTGGGTCCCATATCAAAAACATAGCCCTCTGATTTTAACTGCCGGGCGCGGCCACCTGCCGTGGCATTCTTTTCATATACCGTTACTTCATGGCCTTCAGCTGATAAATAAGCGGCAGCACTTAAACCGGCAAAACCGGCACCTATTACTGATATAGAAGACATATACACATTGTTTAAATATTTATCACCAATACTTAAACAAATAATTACAGCAATAGTTCCAAATCTTTTGCTGATTTCAACCAATTAATCCATTTCCGGTCCTCTAATTGATCAATCAGCTCCTGTTTCCCGGAAATATATACTTTGGGGGTACCAATGAGTTCACCTAATTGGTCCAGATAGGCCTCAGCACTCTCCGGAAGATAGTTGTGCACTAAAAATAAAAGCAGATTAGCGGGTTTGGTATCTTTAACAGCAGTTTCAACTGATTGCAACGGCACATTACCACCAAGGTAAACAACTTTTTGTCCCGAATAACGAATGAGATAATGAGCAAACAACAAACCGATTTCATGATACTCATCTTCCGGAAGAAACAACAACCAGGTATTCGATCCAGTTGCTGGCGGCGGCAGTGAATCAATTGCTGTAAATAATTTCTGACGAATTAAGTTACTGATAAAATGTTCGTGGGCCGGCGGCAACTGGTTGCTGGTCCACATTAATCCGAGCCGCAATAAGACAGGATATATAACCTGAGTATAGGTTTCCTTCAGTCCGTACCGGAGCACACAGTGAGAAAATGTTTTATCAAAATGAGATACATCATAACCCATTCCTGCCGATATCAGCTGTCTTACGAAATATGCCTCCTGTTCATTGACCGGAATATCTTCTTGTTTATCGATTAATCGGAACAACTTATCATCCGACATGACACATAATTCCGAAACCTTATAACCGGTATCTTTAAGACTTGCGATATTCAGCAGTCGGCGAAGTTGTGAATTGTTATAATAGCGGGTGTTCCCCTCCGACCGATCTGGTTCGACTACATTATACCTTTTCTCCCACATACGGATAGTATGAGGCTTAACACCGGTAAACTCGGCGACTTGGGATATGGTAAATGAGTCCATTGACTTGTTCAATTTTTATAAAAAATAATTAAACATATATTGTGATCCAATCCCGAAAAAATCATTACAGAACCATCAAAATAATGGAGGCTGTCAAAAAAGGTTCTGATAGCATTTAAGTTCTTGCCAATCCAGACGCAGGGTGTCTATGGGAAGTTCCACCGCGGAAGATCGGACGGAACAAGATGGAAACCACCTATGTCATGCTGCCCGAAAGCCTTCTGAGTAAAAAAAGGAGTCCACTTCGAAGTGGACTCCTTTTGATGAAAGTAAGCTAAATATTAATTCTCAATACTCAGTCCTGCCTCGAGCGCCGCATCAATTCTGGACTTCGATTCTTCGAGATGAGCTCTCGTATACTCGTCAAAGTCATACGTTGGCGGTGAAAGTCGGGCATCCAGCTGGCTGTGCAGATCCTTCAGCTCTTGACGGGCTACCGATCGGGCATCGGCCGGAGTCTCATCCGGTGCATTCGTCACAAGCTTTGTCAGCCGATTCAGATAATCACGCTGCAGATCACGACGATTACTGTCAATATTTTGACCCGGAGAAGAAAGCACTTCCGACCAGACAGCTTCCGTAAGTGCGTTCATCAGATCGGGAATCGTTACCGTATTTTCAGCACCGAATTTTACTTCGATATCACGGATGCGGGACAATCGCACGGGATCGAGCAGCTGGTCCAGCAGCGCGCTCTGGATACCAAGCATTGTACCGTGCAGCGGGTAGTCAACACGTCCGCTGTAGCTGTTGCTGTTACCCCAGTGGCTCCAGCGGTCGGCGCCCATCTTCTGGAACACATCCTGCGGCAGCTCGATCGCATCCTCTTCAAAGGCCAGCTCTACAATCATATCCAGCGCCTGCTTCTGCTTGTCGTAACTAACCGGCTCAAAAGGCATGCGTCCGTCGGGGTCGCCTACGTGATCGCGATACTGATGCTGTCCGCCAATATATTTAACGGCCGGTGTCAATGTGCGAGCATACTGATACAGGTAGCTCTGAAACAGATCCGTCGCCTTATAATAAGGCTCATTATCCGCCAGCTTGATATCTACTACCTGCGGGATAAGGCCGTTCAAAAGTTTAGCTCGCTCCTGTCCCCATGCCAGCGGATCGGATCCCAGGTCGTACACATTTACATGCGGATCCACGGCACCCGCGCCGCGGGCGTCTTCATCCGTACCGTAAGCGTGTCCCGCCTGGGCAGCCTGACGAGCAATCTCTTTCGCCTTCTCTTCATCCGGCGTGTATCCGTAGGAGATCACCCAGCGGTCGTACGAACCGACGCCCGGATTATAATAGTAGGCGTCTTTTGATTTCGAATCGGGATGTACGTTCACCGAAGGATACTCCATTGCTGAACTGAATACGCCGTTTTTGCGGGTCCACTCCTCGTCGTAAAGTTTATCCAGCGGCGTATCTACGGATGAACGGAAGTTGTGCCGAAGTCCGAGCGTGTGCCCTACTTCATGCATGGTCACCCATTTGAGCGCCTGATCCACAAATTCCTGGGGCACGGGTTCACCCGGAGCAATTTTTCCTTCTGCCAGCATCAGGCTGTGAACCAGATCGAACTGGGCATTCATCTCATTATAGAACGATTCGGTTTTGCCGCCCTGGCTCATCAGCGCTAACTCCTCATCACTGACATTAAAAATTTCATCAATGGCACTGCGCGGCTCCACCATATGCCGGTATTCATTTTTATCACCAAGCAGCATGCTGGCCTCGAAAAGGATATCGGCATCGAGAATTTCGCCCGTTCTAGGATCTACTACCGACGGACCGATGGCACCGTATCCCGGCTGGTCGGAAGTATTCCAGCGCAGCGTCGGGTAGCGAATATCTTCAGCCATGGCATCTTCGGGAAGTAATTCTGCCTGAACCGCGTCTTCAAATCCGGCATCCTCAAAGGCATCCGACCACGCCTCGACACCCTCTATCATCGCATCCCGATAATGTTCCGGAACCGTGCGATCAATATAATAGGTAATCGGTTTTTTGGGAGTGCAGAGTTCTCCTTCAGGAACTTCATCCTTACACTCCAGGCGCCAGCGATTCACATATCGTTTAAAAAAGTTGTCTTCCTCATTGGAAAAATCTTTGTGTACCGTCATGAAGTACCCCGTGCGGTCGTCAGCTATGCGCGGCTTCATCGGCTCTTCCGGGAGTTTCACCATCGTATAGAATAGTGAGAGTGGGATGTATCGTTTATCGGCCACTGTTCGGGGAGCACTCCGCTCCGAATTGTTGAAGGTCAGCTTGGCCTGAATATTTACGTTATCAGGGAAAGCCTGAATCTTCTCGAGGTGCGAGCGCTCCTTGTCGAACTGTACCCGGCCCGGAGTTCCGTTACTTGAAACGGCATATCCCACGCGCTCCGAAATATTCGACAGGTCACCGACAAACCAGTCGTACACGTTTATCAGCATGCGCGTACTGTCGACGTTAAAAGCTTCGACATCCGCCGTTTCGAGCACCGAAGTTCCGTACGAAAGATCCAGTGCATTGTATGTGGCACTATTTTCATCCGCCGTATAACGGTGCGGATGCTGAATCAGCTTCACCTTCCCTTCATGTTTTTCGAGTGAAACCAGCAGCCCTTCAAATATATTGAGCATGCTTCCGCCGTAGAGACCTGCCGAGCCAATTCCGCGGGCAAGCTCAAAATTCATCAGAAATTGCTCGTTCAGCCGCTCTGCCGGTACCGACAGATACAGGTTGTCTTCTTTCTGATAGAGATCGAAGTACCCCTCGTACTTGTCGGCATCTTTGATCAGCTCCTCGTAGTTATTTTCTGTAGCCTCCGGTGCCTCGTCTTGCTGTTTGTCGACAACCGAATCGGTAGTCGAACAAGCCGATAGCAGCAATCCGGCACACAGTATCATTAGCAATGTGTATCTCATAGTGATTTTCTTGTTCAGTTAGAGTTGCATCTTTAAATATATAGCAAATAAAAATAATGTCCCCAATTTCTTACGTTGAGGATGAAAAAAGGGTTACAAAAAACTCTGCTGACATAAATTTTAGTAGTACAAAATAGTTGAAATGGAATAAATATAGGGCTATCTTTGGCCTCTTATTGAAAGAAGCATTTCATTTCAGATGCGCCTGTAGCTCAACTGGATAGAGCACCTGATTACGGATCAGGAGGTTAGGGGTTCGAATCCTCTCAGGCGTACTCCTTCAAAAGACACTAAAAACCCCACTTAATTAAGTTTAAGTGGGGTTTTTTGTTTATAAGCAGCCTATCTTCTAACACATTTTCGTGAAAACTTTTCCTAAATAAGACATTATTTCCTAAACTGTGGGTACATATGTGGGTACATGTACCCACCACTATTAACCATTTAAAAATTGGGAAAATGGCCAGTTTAAAAAAGCGTAACAACTACTACTCCATCGTATTTGCCACTCGGATAGATGGAAAACTAATAAAAAAAGCTTATGCCCTAGGTACGAAATACAAGAATATAGCTCTTCAAAAGAAACTAGAATACGAAAGGCTTTATGAGGCTGGAGAAATTAATCCTTTTGATGACGATTGGAATCTGCAAGAATATGAAAAAAAGAAAGAGTTGGAAGGCACAGCCTATACCAGCCCAATCCTTAACCAGTTAACGAAACAATTTCTGAAATCTAAGACTAATGTAACTGCAAAAACAAAGGCTGGGTATAAACAGGTTTTAAATCAGTTTAAGGAACATGTTGGCCAGTCGATGCCTGTTACTAAAATTAATACTACTGATATCAAGAGTTTCTGTTTAAGAGAAAAACTATCTAATGCTTCAAAAAGAAATTACCTAACACATCTTAAAATTTTCTTCAACTGGGCTATCGACCGGGAAATTTTAGAAAGTAATCCATGTGATGATGTTAAGTTACCTAAAAAACGGGATAATTTAGTTGATAAAATCATTGAAGAGGCTGATTTAAAACTCATCTTTAAAAAGTTTCGTGATCACCAACAAAAGCACAGAAGTAATGGTGCTATACAATCATCAGCACAAATGCAGCACTGGTTTAAACCCTTAGTTACCCTTGCCTTTTATACCGGATTACGAAGAAAAGAAATTATACAACTTCGATGGGAGCATGTTAATCTGGACAACCGATTTATAAGAGTTACAGATACAAAAAATGGAAGTGAACGTACCGTTCCCATTTTCGACACGCTTTACTGGCGATTAAAAGCTTGGCATAAATTTATAGGACATCCAAAATCAGGATTGGTATTTCCGAGTCCCAAGTCAAATTCCAAACGAGAAATTGCATTAACGGGTGGAACTGTCTCCAGACGATTCAAATTCTATGTCAAAAAATCTAAGCTGAAAAACACCATTCATTTTCATAGTCTGCGTCATTCATGTGCTACCTTTCTACTTCGAAATGGTTTTAATGTCATTGAAGTAAAGAATATGCTTGGGCATAAAAGCTTAGATGTCACGAATAAATATGTACATCTGGTCGCTAATGACTTGCTAAATACAGCCAGTAATAATGGTCTTATTACTAAGCTAGATAGCTAAGTCGTTGAGTGGCATAAATATGCATTCAGCAATCTATTGAGAAGTTATTTTATCAAAAAATGTTGATTAAAAAAGGTGCTTTTTAATCGGAAAAGTCATTTCTTTTTTGCGTTCAAAAAATATAATGCAGCAAAAATGATTTATGAAAGAACAAAATCCCAAAGACTCCCTACTTGAGACAATCGCTACGTTGGAAGCGAAATTAGACTTTGTATTAAGCTCGATGAACGCAAAACCAGATAAGTCAAAGTACATGACGGCTCAGGATATCCAGAACGAGTTCGGCATTGCTCAACGAACGATTTTAAACCGTAGTAATTTATTACCAAATGATAAAAACTATATCCCCAGTTTTAGGGTGGGTGCTCGTCGTAAGTACTTTGAACGTAAGGTTATACAACGATTATTCACCCCCAATAATTAATTCCTTCTCTACTTGATAGCCCTTTTCAACAGGTCAAGTAATGCTTTCAAAACATCCGGATCCAGTTTAAGATCCGGATGCTCCTCTAACTGCTGATCAATATCTGAGACCAATTCCTTTATTTCCGCCATTCTATTTTCAAGCAACTGCTTTTGCTCCAGCTCAGTTTTTAGCTCCTCTTCATTACCAATCACAAAATGTGGACCTTCGCCGGTCAAAAGCCAGTTTAGATTAATACCAGCTTCGGCAAAATGTCGTAACGTAGAGCTGTTTACCTCGCTTTTGGTTCCATTTTTCAGTTCAGATATTACCGACCGGTTAGCTCCGGTTTGACGCTGCATTTCCGATACATTTCCATCAAAATATTTATCTAGTAAATCCTGAATATTTTCCTGGAGAATATCTTCTTCAATATTTTTCACTTTCCTTGTCCTTTCCTTAAGTAGTTGATTTAGCCGTACTTACATCCTCTCTTCTCAAAATAAAGTTGTGATCACGACATAATTTTATTGTTTCGTTGTTATCACATCAGTAAATTAGCCTCTGTGGTAACGGTATAGTTTACCTATGTCGAGCATATAATACTACTAACCAACTTTATTAAAAAGATAATTTTTCAGTGCATCCAGCTATAACAAAATATGATATAAATCGGCTGCGGCTAAGTATCATCAAAGGTGAGATAATCGATCAGTATGATACCTTTAATGAATTTCGAGTTGCTCTTTACCCGAACGTAAAGCTCAACACTTTTCGGCAGTGGTTCAAGAAGCCCTACTACATTTCAGATCACCGCTTGTGCAAAATGGAACAAGCATTAGGGATTTCCGAGCAAACACTTAGCCATCGGATAAACCGTGAGTTTAACCTCCCCATCGATGCTCTTTGCAAAGCCAAAGGAATTCGACTAATCCTCTAACCTACCGCATTACCTATGGCCAAAATACGTACCCGCTATAGTCTTGGTGATCCCATTGAATTTATTGACGGCGAAGGAAGGCCGCGCAGGGAAATCGTCCGCATGATCGAAACCCAACTGGTTGAAGGTTTTGACCTCTGGGTAATTTATGGATACGGCGACAACCTCTACGAGCTCAACCATGTGAGCGAACACAAAATTTTAATATCTGAACGAAAATTAAATGAGCAGCAAAAAACAGGACGGGTCTCTAAAACTACTATCACCAAACAACCGGCAACAATCCGATGACTACGGGCCATCTGCTGTATCCGACACTCAAAAAGAACCGTTTGAATATGTGGACAGCTCCGATCCCCTGGATTTTGGCTGGTATCGCAATGAAACCGATGGCACCAGTCGCCGGATCGGCACCTTCGATATTGAAATCCACTCAAAAATCATTCGCTATAATCCCGAAACTCTTAAGTGGGATTCCACGCTTTATGAATGCCAGGTGAGCTGGCTTACCCCGGAAACCCGAACCCTGACCCAAAGCGAACTCTTTGTTCTGGAGCCGGAAGACCTGTTGTCCAAGAAAGCATTTCAGATTCAGATCTTTAAGCATTCCTATCAGTCGGCTCGATTTAAGTCCGATGATGAAATCCTGTTCTTTATGAGCTTCCTATGCAACCGGTGGCAGCCGCAAACGGTGTATGAATTCAATTACTACGGGTTTGTAGAGCATCACGGCTACAAGTTCTATCTGACGCGCAATGCTTTAGTCACCATTCCCGACGATCATCTGCACCAGCCCCAGTATATCATCGCTCCTGACCGGGAATCTGGACTATTCCCCATGGTAGCTGCCGACACTACCTTTTACGTAAAACCCGGACGTATTGAACCTTCGCCACTGTTAGACCTGTCCCCAGCCAAGGATGGATTTTACAGCGACGAGGAACACCAGCTTCTCACCGGCAACGAGCTCCGGTATTTTACCGACACCGTCCGCGACAGATTCGGAGAACTTATCGCCGGGCAACAGCCCGAGAAGAAAGCCGAGGGCTACCTTATTTTCTCCTATATGCTCTCCTTTCTGTTTTTTGATGAGATCTACGATGTATTTAAACATGTGGTCTTCCTGTATCTGTATGGAGAGCCTTCGACGGGGAAAGGGCAACTCTCGCAGATCATGCTCAACTTCTTTGGACAGTCGTTTACGGACGTGGATTCCAACCCTACCCTTAAGTCCGCCGAAAACAAGTTGGCCAACCACAGCAAGATTCCGGTGATCATGGATGAGTTTGTTCCCGGCAAAGGCAAGATCACGCCACAGGTGTTTAACATGTGGTACGAGTTGAGACAACGTGGGGTAAGTGCCTCCCATGATCGATCTAAAAACGCTTGGAGCCCGGTACGCTCGCAACTGATGTTTATATCAAACTATAAACCGACCGAAGACCACTTCCGCTCCCGGTGCATTATGATTGAATACGCCAAAGATAAACGGGGCTCTGTTCACAATTTGTGGTGGTTTGACAATCATAAAAAGGAATTGCAGCGACTTTTTCTGTCTCTGCTCTACAAGTTTAATGATTTCAATCGCGAGCTGTTCAAAGGTGAGCTACTCTGGACCAAACGCCTGCTTACCGAAGCCGTGGAACAGGAACTGGAACGGCGAAGTGACCAGGAAGGGGTTCGTTTTCAAATTAAGGATCGTCAAATCGAAAATATGGCGGCTCTTATTACCGTAGATCTATTTGTTTGCCGGCCCAGTGATGTAGAATTTGCGGAATTCGTCCAACAGTCCTTGGAGGAAGACAACAAACAAACGATAAGTGCGGAAGATCGGCAGGAGATGCAGCAACTGCTCCGGGACAATCGCATCTCCACAGAAATATTCCGCTATGGAGTGACCTTTTTAGCGAATTCAGCAGAAAAGGAGGTCCACCAAACGCCCCTGCAACAGTTCTTGGCCAGCATTGAGATTATGAATGATAACGGGGAGCTCCCCAAACGCTACTACGGATGGAATAAAAAGGATGGACTCGTTATGTATTGGAGTGGTATCTGGGACGCCTACACCAATTACAATAAAGGACGCGAGTATATCAGCCAGGATATTATCCGGGAGGAAATAGAAGCCTTGGACCTTCACGGAAAGGCAAAAACCAATTATTACAGCTATGAGGATCCCGTAAAAGGAACCGTCCAAGAAAACCGCCACGGCTATCATATCCCCAGAACGAACTTAACACCATCCTGGCTCCGGGCTTTTGGCAAACGAGAAGAAGCAGCGATCATGATAAGCCGACAATCCCAACAAATCGACGAGCACATTGTTACAGGTGGTTCAAAAATCGAACCACCATTTTAGCAGATTTCCGGTAAAATTGAGATTATCTAAGAATCTAAAAAAAGTGTCTTATTTTCTTAGATCCTCATTTCTCCACCAAAACAACACCCTGTAAGTATATAATAAATAATAAGTTAGTTAATAATAATATATCTAAGAAATCACCTAAGAAACGCCTAAGAACGCTAAGATTGACCTAAGACATCTAAGATGAATCTTTGGTGATTTCTTAGGCGGCTAACTATCGGTTTTTACTACACTTAACTATGGCATCTAAGAAAATAAGAAAGGTTATGTCTAATTTTGAAAATTCTGAAACCCCGCTCTCTTCAGTCCCAAACGATTCCTCCCAAAGCGAGAACTTCATGACGATTGGAGAAGCGATCAGTTATATGTGCGAGCAACTGGGCCGTATTTCCCGCACCTCGTTCTATCGATGCGGATATCGCGATCTGTTGACAGTCCGAAGCTATGGCCGAAACATAAAAAACGGCCGTAAGGCTATTAAGCTTTGCAAAAAATCCGAAGTGGACGACATCATTAGGCTAATTAGGGATAATCCCCAGGCCGAAAACCTGTAATGAGTGTAGATAGAATGGCTAATACGATAACCAAAATAGCACTTCCATCTGCAGAAGTTGATCTTTTGCAGAAACAAGTAGATATGATCAATTCGCAGTATCATAATTTCAACAAACTGCATCTCTCTGTAGATAAAACAGACCAGTTACTGCAGATCAGCTATACAAATGATGAGGAAGTAGATGTGATTCTCACCGGTTGGATCGATATGGAACAAGTTGGGACATACCTTGCCAACTACCGGCGTATGTTTTGCCTGAACCCCAACCGCCTAGATCGTTTCTTTGATATGAATGAAGCTACGGCCATTATACCTACCAGCTGGCTTCGGCCTACGAGGAAACGCCCGAAAGGTATCGCTAACGGGTTTACTAAAATGCGTCAGGCTTATCAGGGAGTACTACCCCGGCGAAATCCTATTTCTGTTAGGCCAAATGCAAAAGAGAAAGGTCTTTTTGATATTATAGATGGGAATTCGACCTATTTTGTTGCCAAGCAGATTGGGATGAAGAGCTTACCGGTGAGATTAGTAAATACTTCTTTTTAAGTATTTTAACCTAGATGATCCTTTTTATTCCTGTGATTATTACATATTAAAAAAGCCAATAATCGGTGAAAATCCTCAATTTTATGAAAAAACTATTTACTTTCGATAAATACGAGATAAAAATTGCTATTATATATTTCCTGATCTCTTTTGCATGGATTTTTTACAGTGATCGCTTAATAAATAATTTGGTTGAAGAGCCAGCGATATTACTTTCTTTGCAAACCTATAAAGGATGGGCGTTTGTTCTGGTTACCACCTTTGTACTATACTTTTTTATTCGTCGGGATGCTGTCAAAATTAGGGCCAGACGAGAGCGAATTAGAGAACTACTGGAAAAGGAAAAAAGCAACCGACAACAAACAGAACAAGAAAAGGAGCAGTTAGAAGATATCCTATTAGAAGCTCCCTCTGCTATCTGTATACTAGAAGGACCTAATCATAGGTATACCTATGCAAATAGAGAATACTATAAGTTAGTGGGTAAAAGGAAACTTATAGGAAAGACAGCTAAAGAGGCACTCCCAGAGCTACAGGAACAGGGTTTTTTTGATTTATTAGACAAAGTTTATAGCACGGGTAAAATCCACAAAGGGAATGAAGTTCCTTTTGTGGTCAAACACGATGGTGAGGAAATTACTTTTTATCGCAATTTTATTTATAAGCCTATAACAGATGGAAATGGAAACAGCACGGGGATATTTGTTGAAGCCATAGATGTGTCAAAACAAGTTAAAACAAGAAAAAAACTAGAAAAGTCTAATCAGGAAAAACAGGTTCTGTTGAGTGAACTGCATCATCGTGTTAAAAATAACCTTGCTCTGATTACAGGTTTAATCGAGCTGGAGATGCAAGAGTACCAACAAAGTTTTCATGCCCTTCCGCTTAAAACTACACGCAACAGAATTTTTACCATTGCTGAAATTCATGAAGTCCTTTTTCAGCAACAAAGCCTTAAAAACATTCCCTTTGATCGTTTCCTTGGTCGACTGCGAGATATTCTCCTCAATGAAGAAGAGGAAAAAGGATATCCTAGCTTTGATATCAAATGTGAAGAATTAAATCTGAATATTAATCAAGCCGTACCTCTGGGCTTAATCATTAACGAAATATTATCCCGGCTGACCACTAACGAGGGTGGCTCCTGCAAGGAAATAAAATTATCGATAGTTATTGATAATAAAAATAAAGTTACAACTGAGTTAGATATTCAAGGTCTTGATCAGGAATTAAAAGAACAATTAATTGATGCAAGCCAATTTTTACCTGCCACTCTAATAGAAGTTCTTATCCAGCAATTAGAAGCTACACTTGATTATTACAAAGAAAATGAAAAGGATTGCTTTAAAATACAGTTCAAAAAAGAGCATAAGAAAGGAGCAGCCAGTAGTCTATAAATATCATTAACAATTTCTAATGCAATGGGGTGACATAACGTTGTCGGTTAGTAGGCTTATGTATCGAAATAAGCAATGACTAACTAAAAGAGACATCATTATGATTACGATATTATGATTACGATCGATTTCGGAGGAAATAAGCGTAGCACACCAAACATAACTACAAAGTGGATCCTGCAATCATACCATCAAAGCCTTAATAATTCAGGAGCTGTTTGTGTACGAATTACAGTTGACTATAACGATATCGATATCTGTTTATCTAGTAAAGCTTGCAGATCCTCAGGCGGAGGGGTACCGGTTGAGCAATTCAGCAGTGATGCACAAGATATTATAGCTCTTTGGCATAAGTATGGTCTACATGAAAAGAGATTTCCATCTGGCAAATTGATCAGTTTTCTCAAAGCTCTGTTCAAGAAACTCAACATGCGACTGACCTGAATTATTAGCTATCAATATTCTCACAAGCTTTAACTCCTATTGAATTCCAGTCTTCTTCTATTTTTGCTTGTTCGGACTGCAGTCCTTAGAATGAGGGCAAATATAAAGTTGGTTTCTTAATTACTACAGATGCAGATAGAGACGATTACCGCACGAAAAGCCGTTGACAACGCTTTTCTACAAGAGTCGATTACAGAAACGGAATTCGAAACATTTCGGCAGCGGCTGTTAAAGTTATTGAATCAAGCTGATGATGCCGTAGAGGAAGGCGAATCCGAAGAACATCTGAAAAATCTGATCAAGCCATTCTTTAGTAATACCAATTTTGAGGAAGATCACTATATCAACACCAAGGAGCGGCAGGATCTGGCCATCCACAACGGCAAAACCCGAAAGTCGAACGTGGGAGTCATCATTGAAGCCAAGCGGCCGTCCAACAGCTCGGAGATGATTACCGGGGATGACCTGAACCGCAAGGCATTTCATGAATCCATCCTCTACTATCTTCGGGAACGCATCGATAACGGCAACGAAGATATCAAACATATCATTATTACCGATGTCTATCACTGGTATGTCTTCGATGCCCAGGATTTTGAGCGCCATTTCTACGAGTCGAAGAAACTAACCGGCTGGTATGAAGAGTGGAAACAGGGGCAAAAAGTGAGTTCCCGCACGCAGTTTGTCTATGATCATCTCTCGGAATTTGTGGAAGAGCTAGACGGGAGCATTAAGGCAGCCGAATTAGATCTGAGCAGTTACCGAAAACTGCTGGAAAAGGACGAGCTAAGCCGAGACGAGCAGAAAAAGTTGGTACCAGTCTTTAAGCTTTTTACGCCTACGCACCTGCTCAAACAACCGTTTGCCAGCGACAGCAATGAGCTCAACAAAGCCTTTTACCGTGAGCTGCTCTATATCATAGGCCTGAAGGAATACAAGGAGAAAGGCACTCACTATATTACCCGGCTTGATGAGGAAAACCGCCAGCATGCCTCCCTGATTGAAAACACCATTACCCAGCTTAAAAGCCTGAACGTGATTTCGCGGCTTCCCAACAGATCGGAGTTTGGCGAAGATGAAGACGAACAACTGTTCAATGTGGCCATCCAGCTGCTGATCACCTGGATCAACCGCATCCTCTTCTTGAAGTTACTGGAATCCCAACTTTTTAAATATCATCGGGAAGATGATCGGTTTCGGTTTTTAAACCATCGCGACATTAAAGAGTACGACGGACTGAACAAGCTCTTCTTCCAGGTATTGGCCGTCCCTGTGGAGGATCGCTCCGAGCGCATCAACAAGCATTTTGGACATATCCCCTATCTGAACAGCTCCCTGTTTGATGTGGCTGATATCGAGCAAGATACTATTCGTATTTCGGAACTGGAGGATGGACTCCAGATGCCGGTGTACAATCGCAGTAAAATCCGCAACCGGGACGGTGAGCGCTTGAAAGGTGAATCCCTCTCTGCCCTGGAATACCTGCTTCGCTTCCTGGATGCCTATAACTTTAATGCCGAAGGAACGGCGGAAGTCCAGAAAGAAGCCAAGACGCTTATAAACGCCTCAGTACTGGGACGTATCTTTGAAAAGATTAATGGTTATAAAGATGGATCGTTTTTTACACCCGGATATATCACCGAATACATGTGTCGGGAGACTATCCGTCGGGCGGTTGTACAAAAATTTAATGACACCTATGAGAACTGGGACTGCAAGTCCATTGATGATGTTGCCGCCAAGATATCCCGCCATGAAATCCCATACGATAAGGCCAACGAGATTGTAAATAATATCACTATCTGTGATCCGGCCGTGGGATCCGGACACTTTTTGGTTTCGGCTCTGAATGAGCTGATAGCCATTAAAAGTGATCTCCGCATCTTTGTGGATGAGGATAACCACCGCATTCGGGATGTGGAGATCAGCGTGGACAATGATGAGCTCAGCATCTCGGTGGGACAAGATCCGTTTTTCGAATACCGTGTGCATTCGGAGTGGAAAGAAAATGGCACCATTGAGCGTACGGTCGGCCCCGACACCCAGCGCCTTCAGAAAGCACTGTTCCGGGAAAAGAATATCCTCATTGAAAACTGCCTGTTTGGGGTGGATATCAATCCAAACTCGGTCAATATTTGCCGGCTGCGCCTGTGGATTGAGCTACTTAAGCACGCCTATTACAAGGAAAGTACGGACTTTCAACAACTCGAAGTGCTGCCCAATATTGATATTAACATCAAACAGGGTAACTCACTAGTAAGCCGTTTCGATCTGGATGCCAATCTTTCCCAGATTCTGTCTAACAACGAAGATCTGACAATTGAGGAATACAAACAGACCGTCCGAAGCTATAAGGAAACCGGCGACCGCGAGGACAAGCGGGCACTGAAAAAGCAGATTAATTCTATTAAGGAGAGCTTTTCGGTGGGACTAAAAGAACTGCACCCCGTCCGACAGGAACTAAAAAAGCAGCGTGAAATTCTAATTAAGGAAGAAGCCAAGCTGGACCTTTTTGAGGGCGAAAAGAAGAGCAAAAAGGAGCAGAAAAAGATTGATAAGACTAAGAAAAAGATTGATAAGCTGGAAAAAGAGTTAAAAGAGCTTGAAAATGCCACTTTTTATGACCAGGCTTTTGAATGGCGGTTTGAGTTTCCTGAAGTATTGGATGAGGATGGGCATTTTGCTGGCTTTGATGTAATCGTAGCAAATCCACCATATATTTCTTTAGAAGATACTCCAAAACAAACCAGAGAATATTATAAAAATGAATTTGATCCTGTTGAAAGAAAATTTGAATCATCAGTTCTTTTCTTCCTAAAAGGTTTTGAAATTGGGAGAAGGCAAGCTGAAATAATATTTATCTCTCCAATTACTTGGGAAACAGGAAGTAATTATAAAAAGCTAAGAAAACAGCTTTTCAAAAATTACAATATCAAGAAGATTATAAATCTACCTTTTGATGTATTTGAAGATGCTTATGTAGAAACAGGGATATTTCACTTTCAAAATAAATCCGTGGATGACAAGGGATACAAAATCCACATCTTTAATAAGAAAGCTAAAATTGATTCATTAGAAGAAATCGATTTTAATGATATAGGCTCTTCTCTCGTATCCTCTCCAAGTTATAAAGTTATTTTTAATCCAACTGTAGCTCGAATTTTATCGAGAACAGAAGGGGAGGATTTTGTAAAACTGGGTGATATTACAATTTCGACCCAAGGCTTATCAGGAAGTCGATTTGATAGAACTGAAAAAAAGGAGAATCCAACGGACTATCCTTATTTAGAAGACGGCCAAGCTTACAACTATCAACTAATAAGTAATGAAATTACTTACACTTCTTTAGAAGACAAAGAAAACTTAAAAAGGTTTTATGAGGCTGAACCAAAGTTAATGATCCGGAGGATTGTTAATAGAAGTAATAGATTAGATGTAGGTTACACAGAAGAAAAGTTAGTATTCAAAAAAGATATTAATCCTTTTGTAATAAAAGACTCGCGGTTAAATCCTAAATATGTTTTAGGCATAATGGCAAGTAAATTTATTTCATACTTATATATAAATACATCTTCAATTGCCACAAAAGACGACTTCCGCCAAACAACCCTTACAGAACTTAGAAAGTTACCGATACCATTAGCGAATAATTCTATCCAAAAAAATATTGCTGAGAAAGCGAATCAAATTCTCACTGCCAAAGAAGAAAATCCTGAAGCCGACACCAGCGAGCTGGAAGAGGAAATAGACCAGCTTGTGTATGAGCTTTATGGATTGAGTGAGGAGGAAATTGAGATTGTGGAAGAGAGTATTTGAAAATAATTTTCTAAATATTATGATCCACTACTGGGATAAAAATGAAAGATATCAGGGAATACTTTATAAAGAAGATAAAAAATTGGGAGAATGCAGGTTTGTCTTTCGATGGAATCCTTATTTAACGAATGAAATGGAGGTGGAAATATTTGAGGGACCACAAGTTTTAAATAGTGTTGTGAATTCATCAAGGTCGAATAAAAAATCAAAACTTAAAATTGTCAGTAATTATTTCGGAGACATAAATTATCAATTTTACTTAAGACCGGCCTTGTCATCCTCTTATTTTGGTGGTATTGAAGGTTATATAAAAATGCCAGTAAAGAAATTCATTAAAACCAGAAACTTTGATAATAAAGAGGAAGTAAAGAGATTATCAGCTCGTATTAACTTTCCTCTTACACCTACAACCAATAACAAGAGAAATAAGATAATCCATGGTGGTTATGGTTTTTTTCATGGTAATATACTTGAGGAGGATAGAAATTTAGTAGAGTTAGAGAAAAAAGTTCTGAAATTAGAGACAAAAATAGGGGAGATAAGTATTAGCGATCAATTTGAGTTTAAAGAATCTCGTAAAACCTCAGAACATACAGAATATTTTTCGGGACAATTGCTGTTAAAACAATCTGTTATGTCATGGAAGAGAAATATCTCTGATATGTGTGAGGCTCATAACAGTATTAAAGCCTTTGAAAAAAAAGCTGAGGAGATATTAGCTCTTTTAAGTTTATCTGAAAGAAATAGATACGACTGGAGCCATAGTCGTTATACCATTTCTGGTACAGAAAAAACATCATATATAAAGTTTAAAGACAAATATAAAAAGATCTATTTACCCGTTGAAGGGGGTTTTAGAGTCAATACACCTATGGCACAGTTACATTCTTTTTTGACTTTAGCTTTAAAAAAGTTTGAAAAAAGAAGTTCACATAAGAGGAATGAAATACTAAAATTAATTAAAAGCTTTCAGATAGCTAATTTAGCCCAAACATTTGATGACAGTTTTATAAGATGGCATTCTATTTTAGATTTTTTGAGGAATAGTTTTGGAATGGGAGGGAGAAATCCAAGCCAACAGATATTAAGAACTTGTAAAAAATTAAATATCCCTATTGATGATTTAGTAAAAGAAGAAGTAATGGATAAAATCGAGTCAGATAATGATGAAAAATTTATTTTTACAGATTTAAGAGACAGATATATACATAGCGGCTTTGATACCTTTGAAAAAGATTTTGACTTAGCCTTAAAACAAGAGAGAATAATGAGAGCTATAGCAGAGCGCCTATTGTTGTATAAGATGAATATCGATTATAGAAATACTCACCTTGGAACAGATAATTTTATTTAACAAGAAAAACTAAAGTTAGCAAAGAAGTGCAGTGAAATATTTTGAAGATAGAGAGTATGTAATAAAACGTGCTAAGTTTACCTATGGTGATGCTTTGTTTGATGGTCATGGGTTCATGAAATGGAGTAAGGAGAGAGGATTTGATATAAAATTATTTGTTGAGAGTGATGAATATGAACAACCTAAAGTCCAAACCTTTGGATCTTCTTCAGTTATAAAGAAGAGTGATAGACAAAATATTCATCTTTATTTCGGTGATTCAATAAATGATATTGGCTTAAATAAAGCTATAGTGCCTGCAGCATACTTGGGAGAACGTTTTGATATTTCGACGACCGGGACCCTTTCATTTAGAACACCCCAATTAGTCTTTTTTAAGGAGAATTTTCAGGAAGATAGTAGCTATTACTTTGGTAACGGTATATATAGGCTTAAACAACAAAATTATAATTTCCCTGAAACTATCCATAAACAAGAAAAAATTGGAGATAAGGATTTTCGAAAAGGCTGGCATCGCAAAGGAATCCAATATAAAACCGAAAATGAATACATACTAGGCTGGCTTGAAGAGGATGAATATCTGCATTTGAAGTTTGGTTTCAAGAAGGATAAATATCCTCAACGTTTCGCGTTAAATTTCCCCTGTGGTTTTCGACATGCTATTTCCTTTTTATTGGGTGTGGAAGCAAAACGGCTGAAATCTGAAATGAATGGCAAGAGTAGTAATGTAATGGTTACAAAGAGGCTATCAGATATCAAGAATATGCCGATTTACCAAGGTTTAAAAAGCTTCCAATTTTTCAATAGCCACGATGTTTGGGAGATATCCAAGTTTTTTACAATGGGGTACCTTGACAAGAATAAACATCCAGAATCTTATGTTGCTCGTAGAATACTAGCACAACTTATAGAAGCAGAACAACAAAAAACGCTTGCCGGTCAAGAACTACTTACATCAACGATCTTAGAAGCTATACTACGTACATTATATAAGGTTCCTTCAGATGACGATTTGTATGTACCTAATTATTTAACAAATAATCTTGTTCCAGATTATGCCGATGGTTCGGAATGGAGAGATGTACGAAAACAAGTTATAAAGTCATTTGAAAATATGAGGCATCGTAATGCCCATCCAGACTGGTTAGTAAAAGAAGATGATGTATATGATGACGATAATATTACAGATACTTTTTATGATTTAAGAGTACTGGTCAAATTTTATCAGCAGATAATACTTTTAATGGCAGGTATTGAAGTTGAACCTGATCTTCCAGAAAAAATTTAAAGTATACATGTCTGGCAGCCGGCAACATTTCATTCCTCAGTTTCTTCAAAAAGGTTTCGCAAGTCATACTGAGGGTGAAGAAATTTATACTTGGGTATTTAGGAAAGAAGGAGAGCCATTTAATCCCAATATTAAGAATATTGGTGTAGAAGGTGACTTTTATACTTTAGGGTATGATTCTACTGCGGATGATATAATCACCGATGCTGAGTCGGAGTTTGGAGAGTTATTACATTTTCTTAGGAAGGAATCACCTACTACCGTTACAGATTCTTTAATACCTGAGCTTATTGCACATATTGAAATTAGGACCAGACATCTTCGATTAAACTTTCAAAAAATGTCTGAGATGTTGGTCAGGCAGCTTAATGAGTTTATAACAGATGAAGATTTATTTTTAAAGTATGCAAAGAGACAGGCTGTTAACTCTGGCTCATACATCTATAAAGAATTAGTTGATCGTTTAGTTCAAGATACCGGGTATGATAGGGAGAATGCTGGATTCCTCTTGAAAATGTATTCTTCAAATCTTGAAAAGATGATAGATAAGATCAGACCATTTCTGCCCGAAATTGCGAAGAAAATGAGTGCCGAGCTTTCAAAACAAAAAATAAAATCTCTTGTTAAATCAGGTCATATAGATGTTTTAAAGAAGACGATTGCCCCGAAAGTAAGGAGAGACATCTATAAAGATTTTAATTATCGCATAATCGAGTTCGAAAATGGGGATTTAATTCAAGGAGATGCTCCGGTATTATTTAAGTTAGCTGGTGAAAAAGGATATACAACTTTTATAGATAAAACTGTTGAACTAAAAGCAATACTACTTCCCCTATCTCCTAATAAACTTTTATTGGGAGGAGATGATTTTAATCCAGGGGATTCAATCCCTGAAATTATTGCTCGTAACTCATTAGAGTATTTTATCACTGCAAATAAGAGTTCAACAATGTTTAAGTACCAGGATTTAATAGGTAGCGATGCAAACCTACTAACAAATGAAGAAGTTGAAGAATTAGCACTTGATATCTTCACTAAATAAAAACCAAGTGACTTTCGCCTTAACCTCCTCACCTGGGCCCCTCTCTTTAAAAACATTTAAACTATAGCATTCAATTATGTCAAGTAAAAGACGTAAAAAACTTGACATATCTACCAATTAAATGCTATATTAATAAAAGCTGTTAAAAGGCCATTAGCATAAGACATAGCATTATGAGTACTGCTAAAAGAATAAAAGAGAAAGTTTCTTCCTTTGACGAAGGAACAACGTTTAAATATGACCAGCTCGGCATCGATAACAGCGAGTACGCGGCTGCTACCAAAGCCATCGAGCGGTTGATATCCAACGGTGTTGTAAAAAGGATTTCCAAAGGTCTGTTTTACAAGCCCAAGACGTCGGTATTTGGTGATTTAAAGCCCAATGAAGAGCAGCTGCTTAAACCCTATATGTACGAAGGGGACAATCGTATCGCTTATATCACCGGCCTGTCCCTGTATAACCGGATGGGACTTACGACACAGGTTCCCAAAACCGTTACCCTGGCCTGTAATAAAAAGAGGATCAATACAGAGATCGATAACCTGAGAATTAAATCGGTTAAGAGCTATGTGGATCCCACTGACGAGAATATCCGCTTCCTGGAGATCCTGGATGCTATAAAGGATTTCAATAAAATTCCCGACCTGGATATCGATAATGCTGTCGAGCAACTGCAAGGCCGCATCCGTGATTTAAGTACTCCCGACAGAAATAAACTAATTACCTATGCCCTGCAATATCCTCCCCGCGTGCGGGCGCTACTGGGAGCCTTGCTTACCTATCAGGAATTCAACAGCGCTTTCCCCAAATTGAAAAATAGCCTAAATCCCATGTCAAGTTACGAGTTCGGCAGTCTTAGCAATAGCTTGCCCACAGCTCAAAATTGGAATATTGTCTAGATGAATCTACATGAAGATGCCGAAATCTTTCGGGATGCCATAAGGGCTACGGCCGATCATAAGAATATCCGGGAAATCTATATCGAGAAAGACTACTGGGTAACTTATGCCCTTCATGCGATCTTTCATTCGGATATGAAAGACGTTGCTGTATTTAAGGGCGGCACCTCCCTCTCCAAATGTTACCAGGCGATCAACCGGTTTTCTGAGGATATAGATCTTGTGGTGTTAGAAGATCCCGAGCTGTCCAACAACCAAATGGACAAAAGAGTCCGGGACGTCAGCAAAGTGGTTGATGATACTGATTTGGAGGAAGTCCCATTGCCGGGGATTACTATGAAACGTGGTAAAAACAGGAAAGTAGCCTACGAATATGCGAAACATGGATATGACCAAACCTTTGGCCAGGTTCGTGATAAAATCATTGTAGAAGTATCAAGACTAGGGCATTTTGAACCTCATGAAGAAGTAGAGATTCATTCGTTCATTGCCGATATGATGAAAGCGAGAGGTCAGGAAGAGCTGGTTGAAAAATATGGGTTAGCCCCCTTCCCCTTGAAAGTACTAACTATAGAGCGAACCTTTTGCGAAAAAATAATGTCGCTGGTCCGCTTCTCACATGCCGAAAACCCGTATGAGGATCTCGGAAACAAAGTCCGCCATACCTACGATATTCACATGCTGTTAAAACAACCCGCGATCCAAGACTTCTTTGAAAGCGATAAGCTGGACCAGATGCTACTTCAAGTCGGAGCCGATGATATCGAAAGCTATGGTGACAAATACGATTGGCTGTACGAGCACCCCGCATCAGCCCTGCTTTTTGACAAACCTGAAGCGACCTGGGATAAGATCAAGTCTGTTTATAACGGCACTTTTAAAGAGTTGGTTATTGGCGATCTTCCGGACGATCGCGCTGTACTTAGTAATATTAAGAGGGTTTCCGAACGACTGAAAGCTGTTGATTGGGAACTTGGGTAGGTACAATTAATGCGTAATCCAACTTCCTATGCATTTTCTATTCCAAAACACTTGCTGAAAAGCTCTTTTGAACGCCTCTCCCCTTCTTCTGTTACTATGACGGATTTATTCTTGTTTTTGGGATCGCCAATATATCCTTTTTCGTGTAGTCGATCCAGGTGCTCCCAGCTATGCCCCTTCCAAGCCCGAGTCCCAGGACTTTCATTGAATGTTGTTAGCCACAACAAGGCAAGTACTACCTCATCAACTTTTTCTTTGTCGTATTCCATAGCTTTTAAAATTAATTCATAAATACCTGCACTCTTTTTACTACTTTGAAGTATAGCCAATATTAGAATTAATATTCTTGGGAAAGACCTTTGAGGTATTTTGCGAGTGAAAAAAGATCTGAGTTATGTGGCTATCCTCCTTGGCTCCTGTCGTACTTGGAATCTATTTAGGATCTAAAGGCGGGTTATGCCATCCTCAAGACGTGAGAGATGAGTGAGCCTCCTCCAATGAAACTACTTCTGTCTTTCGGAGGATTTCCTTCTCATAATCTTGCATCAGAGGTGTCTCTATGCTATTTCGTTTCGCATCTAAAATAACTGATGCCGTCGCGCCCACTACTGCGTTCTTTCTTTGCACTCTCAATAGCAAGGTCGGCAAGATGTTCAGGGCTTGTGTCTTTCAGGTTACTGGCAATTTTGGTGTACACGACAGCTGAAAAGTCAGTGAATTTGTCAGTCGTCTCTACTAGCACGCTATTTTCTGTTGGCTGATCCGGGGGATCGTAACGTCTGTTAGTCCCAACCTGATTAATCTCACGCCGATAAACGAGATCCCTTGCTTCTTGCTCGCTAACGTCCTTTTCTAAGACAAAAATCTTTGCGCGAACTCGCGCCCCACCTTTCTCTACTGGAATGAGGGGGTGGGGGCACCACTCCGACCATTGCTTGACCGTGCAAATTCAACCGCAAACGGGGTCTCCACTTCATCGATAATCTTCACGATACGGTCTTCAATCTCAGTTTCAGGATTGTCGATCAATGATCCGTAAGCAAGTATTCCAACCATACTTAATTTGTAGTTTTTTCAGTATGCCTAACGACATCGCGCATAAGCTGCAGGCGCCAACGTGTTGAAGTTATTTACATAATAAAAGCTTAACTATAAAAAGTGAGGCTGGCAAGAATTGGCAAGGTCTATCCAACTTAAGGTGGGTTAGGTACAAATTTTACATTTCTCCCATTCTATTAATTACATCAATATATTTTTGGTTTATCTCTTCTTGCCACTCGCTAGACCATTTCCAATCATCAGGACGAGGGCATTTTGCTTCACAACCTTTACAATGTTTCTCTTTAAAACCTCCTAAAGGACCATCATAAATCTCATCTAGAGACCACCCTCCGTGAAGATATTCAAACTTGGTGCAATACAAATATTTAGTTCCAGCAGTAGGCAATCCTACCATTTTAGCTGGAATTCCAAGTATCCCTGAATGTAATACGACTAAGTTTTCACAATCTTTGATTACTCTTTCAGGATTATAGTCCTCTAAACCTTGAGCTATTATTCGTCCAATTTCATCATCAGGATTATCAACATCTATACCCATACTTTGGGCTCTTCGCCGGTACCATTGAATTTCTTCTTCAGGAGTGAGGTCTTTAGATTCTCCAGAGTCGTTTTGTAGAATTTGGGTAAATACATTTTCTACGTTTTGTTTGATATCATTTCTCGAGATTTGATCTAATAATCTTTTCCCCTTAGATATTAATTCCTCTTTTCTGGCTTCATTGCCATGAACAAAACTTGCATATAAAATGGCATAATCAGGTAAGTAGTCATTCAGTTCATTCTTAATTATAATTTCAGAGCCGAGATCAGCAAAATTTTCTAAAATTTTATAAAGCTTGCCACTTTTCTCTCTTAGCCCTTCTTGATGTAACCGACTTGCAAATAAACTAAGTTTAGGTATCAGACGGGGTACCATCTCGACATAAATATTTATGTATCCATATCTCAAGCATCGAGATAAGTAATAAATCGCTTTATTTACATTCTTTGTTGCTTGATAACTTACCTGACTCCTTGTGTAATCAACTACCCAAGAAGAAATGGGATCATTTTTAGTTGTTGCTTTACTAATGTAGAGCTGATAATCATGGTCTACTAATGTTTTTAATTTAAGCTGTCTATTTAGACCAATAGCGTAATACTTTAAATGATCCGGAACTTTATTTGTACGAACTATTTTTAAAATAGTGGAAAAAAGGCCAAAAAGTCTTCTATTTAGATTTAAATAATCATTTTGAAACTCATCAAGATATATTTTCTCAATATAGCTCGCAGAGCTTAAACGGGTTTCAATCTTTTCAGTTTCACTTGAGAATACTTTATTAGCTTCATCATATAACTCTTGATATTTCCCTTCTCTAAATAACTGCTCGAACTTTTTCGTATAAAGAAAATAGCTCAGCAGTTTTTGTTTATTTAAGCTTTTTTCTATTTCAGAATCTTCTAATTCATCAATTATAGAACTAGCTTTCTCGGATATATTATTGAGCTCATTTAGTCTTAGCCACTCAAAATTTGATTCAACTGAGTTAATTAGTTCTTCAGGTTTGTGATATAAATCTCTTTCTGAATCGAATTTAACTGAAAGGCTTTCTTGGTTTGAATTACTAGCTTTCCTGTACTTTTTTCTTAAGGCTTTATCGTCCTGAAGGGTACGGATAAATATTAGTTTTTCACTAATATCAACGAGTGTAAGTACTACCGGTATTTTTACTTTATTTAAATAATAGTTCAGTTTCTTTAAACTTAAAGAGACTGAGATATTATCTTTTTCAATCTTTTCTTGCCCCTTTATTTGAGCTTTGAAAATAAATCCATTCCCATGTCCATTTTCATTTGTAAGCTCAATTTCAGCGTCAATCCCATAATCTTCTTGATCCTCCTGATCTCTATAAATCCAGTCAGCTGGGATTTCATTCACGAAAATTCTACCAGCTTTTCTAGCTATTTCTTTTGGTTTCATATTTAAGATAATTTGTACATAATGACATTTCGCCTAAGTTGCACGCGCCAACGCGTTGAAATTGCTTAAAATGAAATTTTAACTATAAAAAGTGAGGCTGGCAAGAATAGACGAGACCTGTCCGCTTGAATGCACGGGGTATACTGATCTAATACATATTTTCCTCTTCTTCACTGAACGGTCTAACCTCATCTAAGTTGGCAATTAGAAATACAATTATCGAAAATGAAGTAAGGACTTGAATCGCTGCAATCGATTTTGACCAATAACCAGATGGCTCAACTCCAGCATATCCCAGCGTGGTCATAGTCATAATTGAGAAATATGTAAAATCAAAAATTTTTGATAGTAAGGTCGTACCACTATACCCAGAAAATGAACCTTGTACAAAATGGTCAATCAAAAGATAGTCAACAGCGAAAGATATTGAGATGCTAGTTAGTGTAAGAGCTATTGCAAATACAGTTTTTCCAAAATTACGGTTTTTAACATAATGCAAACCTATTCTTTCTTTTAAATACAACACGTAGTAAAATGATTTGTAGAGTGAGAAAAGAAAAATCAACAATGGGATTGTAAAATTTATTATCCCCTTTTTGGACTCAGCACCTTCTACATATGAAACCATCCAGATAACAAAACCTAATGCAACTATAGCTTCAATATGCTCAGTAAGATATTTGTAAATTTTTTTCATGTGTAAAATAGCAGTATGCAGTATAATGACATTGCGCATAACCGTCGCACGGATTAGTAGTTTATCTTGCAACTAGCGAAAGTAGAGTCTCAAAACCAAGGTGGCAGAGAATTAGCGAGGTGTCTGCGTTAATGCGTGGGTTAGCATGCTGATTAATTTTAAAATGACTGAATTGCTCCTTCCATTAATATTTCAATGAATTTGTTATATGCGATTGACGTAGTCTTTTTGTAAACCTTTATAACTTTATTTTTTGTAGTGTTTCCTATCTGGCTATCGATACCTTCAATGTAATTTTCAATTGAGCTGTAAAGTTCATCGAAGGCAAATGCCAAGTCCTCTCTTTCAAGTTCAACAATAGTAATATCTACGATACTTTCATCTTTTAGTTTGAAAAACAAAACGCATGGAAGATGGACATCCTCCTTAACATTCAAGGCATTCAAAAAATGATTATTAAACTTATCGATCATTTCTTGATTATCATTGTGGAGATAAAAGACAGACAGATCTTTGCCAGACAAACGGTCAAGTCTTGCAAAACCACCTTGAGATTTCAGAACATGTCTGACCCCCTTATCTCTGAAATTATAAAAGATAAAGGCGAATGCTTGGGCCCGATCTTCCTTAATATGGGTTTTACATATTGATAAAAATTCCTCTCTAAAACTCTGGAAAGAATGTCCTATTCCCTGACCATCACCTTGTTGATAAATTGGGATCATAAAACGGAACTAAATTTTAAGCATGTTAACGACATAGCGCATAACCGGCGTACATACTGTTTTAAATTTAATTTTTAGTTTACTATTTGCTGATAAGAAAGTAAAACAAGGAAGGGCGAGGTGCATCCGAGTTAATGCGCGGGCTAGGTATTTTTTTCTCTATTTTCCTTTATGATTTGACCTATATAATCAAAACCAGAAGTTTCTTCCGATGTTCCTTGATCTGTTCCTAATTCTTGTGGGGTTACTGCTTGGGATGGCCAAACACTATTTATGATAAGGTCTTCGTTTAAATTACTATTAATTCTTTTCCAAAGTTTATCTTGTTTTGAATTATCTATTTTTCCTTTCAGCCAATGATTAAATGTACCAGATAATAAATCAGAAAATTGAAGTGATTTAGCAGATTTTGAATCCTTTAAATTAAAATTATCAACTTTAAGTGGATATGTTGATTTTCTCCTATCATAGCCAACTACTTTTTCTTCGACCTCTTCACTCATTAAGGATTCAATAATTTCTTTATACTGCTTTAATGGCTTTGAACTGTCATGAATAATATCAAATCTATTTTTCAATTCTTTACCCCAAAAATCGCAATGTACAATAAAAGAGGGTATCGCCGGATCTAAAGCTACAATATCGACCTGCTCTAATATATCATCAATTATTTCCTCTGATTTTAATATAGTTCCTATGATTCCTTTTAATTGTTGGTTGACACTATTAAAAAGAAGTTCACATTGGTTATAAAATTTTGAAACACTAGATTGATCTTTTTCACGAATAAGGATTACGAAATTTTCTAAAAGGGTATTGAAGGAAGTTGATCCTATAAAGGGTGGAAATGTAAAGAATATAACATTAGACATAGCTAAATTTGCTCCCTTTTCATAAAGATCAATACCTTGTCGATAAGCAACATTTTCTATTAGTAAATCAACTATTTTTGTTACTACCATGTATTTTTTGTGGTAGATACTAACCTTGAAATGCTTTTCATTTACTAATGGATGAGATAGAAAATCAATAACTTGATTTCGGCCTGAGTTGGATCTTTTTAGGGTTGTAAATTTAATTTCATCAGCATGGGTATTAAAAACCTTATCAAGTTTATTTATTTCGTCTGCTTCTAAATGACAAGAAACTAATACAAATACGGGCTGGGCTTTATTCAATAAGTCTTGTCCAGTATTACCAGATTCATCAAATGCAACTTCCATGAACTATTAAGGCTTGATTGATTGAAAAAGTACCTGACGACATTGCACATAAGCTGCGTGCAGGTCAAAGTTGATTAAAAAACAAAATGTACTACAGAAATTGAGTAACCCAAAACTGACAAGACAGGACGAGACACGTCTACTTAAAGGCGGGGTAAGTGTTTTTATTTGTACAAGAACAAATAATTTTAACTAATCATCTTTCAACAAAAGAAACAAATATGAGTATCCCACCCAATTACGACATTTTTATAAATAGTGATAGTAATATTGTTATTTCTCATCCAGAATCTGATGATGCTACCTACAAATACCTTGAAGAGAATTTAAAATCCGATGAAGTAATTGCTGTGTTACAATCAACTACAGGAGGAGTAAACTACATATCAAAAAAACAGAATCAATGGTTAGTTAAGAATTACTCTGGAATTAAGGATGTAATAATTCAATTCTCCGATAACCATGATATAAGGATTTCAAAGTCTGTGGAAAAATTGATTAACTAAATTCCAAAAACACCTAACGAAATTGCGCACACATTAATATTGAATTAGCAACTAACGAAAGTAGAGACTTAAAACCAAGAGGGGCAAAAAATTGGCGAGACACGTCCGCGTTAAAGGTGAGTCAGGCATTTACTTTTCTCAATATTGATCGCATCTCATCGCTTAGCGTGTCTGCTAAATTAGGTAAATCGGGATGAGCTGATGTTGTAGTAATAGCTTTCTTCATTCTTTTTAGAATGGGCAGTGCTTGATTGATAGAAAAATCGAGATAATCAGTAATATCTGCTAATCTTGTTGGTAATTTTAACCCTTTTCGAGTCCCAATAATTATGAGGCCATCATCTCTTAAAGATGCGGTAACTTTATTACGAAATTCCTCTTTCGACAAATAAATATTGAAGTTTGTTAGCCAATTTAGAATTTCATCAGTGTAAACAAATTCATCGGGTGTAATTATTGCTGTGTTATATAAATATTCAAGTGATCGTATTTTTGCTTTTTCTTGATGTGTTTCTCTGTCGAGATATCTGCGTGTATCTTTAACAAAATAATCTAGATACTCGTCGCTATCTTCTAAAATTTCAGTATTGACGTACTTCCCTTGATCTGGAATTACAATCTTCACATTCCAAATTGGTTCAAGAATTGATAATAACTGGGCTTTTTCTTGTTCTGAAAAATCACTGCGTAGAATCTTACGAAGAGTACCACTGAAAAAATCTGCAATTTGGATTAACTCTTCATTCTTTGCGCTACCAATATAAACAGCTGGATCAAATAATTCTCCTTGTAAAGCTTCATCTAGATATTTTTCGAGTGATTCTCTGTATTCTTTAGTACCATATCGATCTAAAGTAACACTGACATTTCTGAATAATCTATAAATCTCATGATTTAAGAGGCTTTGAATATATTTGTAGAAAGTGGTTTTAAACTTAAACCATTCGCCTTCTAACTCTCTTTTCTTAACCCATACTGAAAGACATTTAATATTTAGATCTGCAAGATCAGTAATTATCCCTAACCTTCTACTAAAACTGCCGATCTTGGAAGACTTCAACTCTTCACCAACACCGTATCCATTTTTTAACTCGGCAAGTTTATGACGTGTTTCTTCAAGCTCTTCTTTTTCTATAAGAACTGCACCTAAAAAGAAAATTCGAGATGCAGATTCATTGAAGATGGGATCTCCTGATTCATCTACATATGCAAAATATTCTTTCATTTATTTATCTCTTGAATTGTCGGTAAATGCCTAACGACATGACGCTCAATCGGCAGGCGCCGGAATCTCGAATTAATTGTAAAATGAAAGATTAACTAATAAATGAACAGGAGGCAAGGTCATAGCGAGATCTGTCCGAGTTCATGCGCGGGTTAGGTGGCTGGTATTTCTAAAGAGTAGGATAGAGAATTTTTTCATCGGCCTCTTCATTTTCATTTTCCCATTTTAATTTAACCTTTAGCTTACTTTTTGATTGCATGTCAAATGCTGCAACTAAATCAACGGATTGTCCTCGTTCCATTATTTCTAAAGGGAATTTTTCTTTTAGGCCATGTTCAAGTATCAAATCATTTCCGTCTGGAAATGTAATATCGACGTTATACGCAGTACCCTCTCCTTTATTAAACACTTTAAGTCGATGCTTATGTTTACCGATAGTAATGAAATTTGCACCTAAATCAGCTCTTTTAGCTTGAGTAGCTTCTCTTTTTTCTTTTTCGAGCATTAGTTTGTTTAATTTTTTCTGAACCTCGATTAGTTCATTTTCATTCTTTTTGAACTTTAAAGATTTAATAGTTGCAAAACCCGAAAGCAGTAAGGCAAATAAAGCTATAATTTCACTTAGATATTTCAGCACAAATTCTATCAAATGATTCTCCAACAATTTTATTTAAAGGTTTTTAAATGCTTTCCTAAGCTTTTTAGCAGCATCTTCTAATATTTCTTTACCTATTTCAGAAAAATGTTCTTCGAATAACTCACGATTTTCTTTCATTAAATCGTCTTTGGTAAATATTTGATTACAGGAAATACATTTGAATTCCATTGTTTCAATTTCGCCTTCCATATCATATAGGAATTGTGATTCACCACAAGTAGGACACATTAATGTAATTTCTCTATCATAATTTTTTGATGTCATAATAGCCTCTTTAGAGTTTAGTTTAGCCACCTAACCTATAATTAACGCAACAGGCATTACTGTATAAATTATTATGTTGCTTTATCTAGTATGGTAGATAAACAGCAAATAAACAAATAGGTGGTTTATAGGGCATATTATATCAACGGCAATTGATATAATACTACCCCCTAATATGAGTCGCTAATTCTATGTCATTTTTTCTCATCCTATCCCATCCTGTCCCAATCTAAAACAGCTTATTGCAGGCTATCCCAGCCTGTTTCGGGGTATTTCCCCTGATTTGAAATAGTGTTACGTTGACATCGGTGATTGTCGAAACTGATACAATCACGACATACTAACCAAGCCTATGGTCCGATGCCTCAGCACTTGTCAAATACTGTAGAAAGCCAACGCGATTATGCCACCACGCTCCAGGAACTGCGTGATGGTATGCCTATTTTTGGGCGCATTACTGGCCGGACCGACGATTTCATCGACGTCGAAAAAGATATTCCGTTCAACATTCGTTCTCCTTTCAAGGTGGCCAAGGCCATGTGTCGCCTGGAGCCCGGCATCTATACGCTGCATACCGGTGACGACCATGAGATAGAAATTAATTTCCGGATTGACGACCCAAACAAGCAGGCTGAAGTAGACGCTGACTTCTCTGGGCAATCACCGTCCTCCAGGGAGACCAAGGACGAAAGTTATTACAGCAATCGTATTCTTCGGCTGGAAGGAGAGCTCCACGATGCAGACCGAAAGATCCGCCAGCAGGTCGATGAGATTATGAATCTGAAGCGGGAACTTGCCGAGGACAAAACCACGACTCTGCTCACCCACCAGAAAGAGCTGGCCGACCTCAAGGAATCACACCGCAACGAGATTGACCGTCTCAAAGAAATTCAACGAAGCAACCTCAAAGCTCTCGAAAAAGAGCTCGGAGAACTGGAAAAGGTAAAGTTCCGCATGGAGATGGAACAGCGGGCTGGCGGCCGCGATGCCGGAAGCCGCATGCTGGATATGTTGGAGGAAAATGCTCCATTGTTTTTTAGCGTCATTTCAGGGCTCTTTGCCCAACGGGCCGGAAGCCAAAGCCAATTAACTCCCGAGCAAACCGAGGCTTTTAAAGCCGCAGTAGCCCAAAAGATTCAATCGCAGAAAAATTCTGACTTACCCCAACAAGATGCCCTCCTGAACAACGAAGCCGAACAACCCAAAGGTGCCGGGGAGGAGACTCCTCGGCACCTTCCCGCCGACGGGGGCAGTCACTTGGAGCCGGAAGCTGGTGAAGTTGAGAAACCTACTCTTAACGGCAGTTTTAGTCCACCAGCCGTCAATGGACACCACGAGCCAAGCACAACCCTTTAGTTATCAAAACCATATTTGCCATGAATCCTGATCATATCCCCTTGCTCAAAATGGCCCTCGAATATCTTAGCGACCACCCGCAGCCCTACGGGCGCTATGCCAAACGCATTAAATCACAACTGGCACTGATGCAGTCTTACGGGCGCCCGATTACGATACAGGATTGGACACGCATGGCCAAACTACTTTCCCAGGAAGCGATAAGCAGGGATATCGGAGCCGAACGCATTGCAAAAACGATATATCCCCTTGTGGATGGATTAGGGCAACACGCAACTACGCTCTGCTATATCCCTGCCCACCTCGCTTGCAGGCAACTTCTGCGCTTTACCGGCGTGGCAGTGAGCAACCAAATAAAGACGCTCCTCACGGAAGTCATTATCGAGCTGCAAAAGCTGGTCACCTCCAACGGACCTAAATCTTAGTCTACAGCTATGCCCACCATTACCCAAAAACCCGTCACGAGCCTTCGAGATAACATCTACAAGGAATTGGATTCCCCCGGAATAACGACCATCACGCGCTCCCGGCAATTTGCAGGTGTGCTTATCAGCCTCGGCGATCTTGACCCGAAACTGGCGAAGCGCCTGCGTGATGTTACAACCCGCAATCCCGAACACGGCCTGCAACTTTTGCTTGACTATATCACCTACCGCTCTTGAGCAGCCATTATCCTCATATCACCTCTTCCCGAAAAGCAGTCACTACCGACGGTTTAGTGATGAGCAATAAGGCGGCAGCACTTACCTCACAAGGTGATGCTGCCGCCCCTATTATTTCCCGCAATCATGTAGATATTTCCCAATTTTCCAGCGTTCGATCACGCTTTTTGTGGAAAGATCCTCTTCATATCGCTGATTTTTTTTATCCTTCTTTTTATTCTCTTCTTTTAGCTTTTTGTTTTCTTCTTTCAACTTCTTCAACTCTTTACCTTTTGTATTGTCTCCCATATGAAAATATTCTTTAAAGCCTTAGAAGAGATTATTTATTATATCTACAATATATTAATCAACTAACCTTAATTACTCCACAAACTTTACCGTTTTTTGCATCGGCCACCTATTTAACAGCGAAGCCTTTCCCTGCCCCTCTTAAAGGCCGACGATCCAAAAGGGAAAAACATGGTTTTTTTCCAACATTTGCCTCCCCGACTTTATCAATGATATTACGCAGCTCTTCCCGCATCATATGAGGATCATCTACTAGTAAAGTGCTGACTTTAAATAGCCTAAAAACCATCTTTTCATTTAACATTAAAAATTTTTAATATGAAATATAATTAGGCTTTAGGAGTGACATGAAATCAACAGATGGAAGTTTTAAAAATAATATTGACCAGGCTATCTATGCATTGGAATCGGGGGAACAGCTCTCAGACGAACGAAGATGTGCTTTAGCCGACAAGCTAAAACAGTCGAAAGAAGAATATACCAAAGTAAAAACATGGATTGAATCAGTAGAATGCCTTGCGGGTATTGGGATTTGGGAATTTGATTTACAAAATGATGAGCTGTTCTGGTCGGATGAGACTTATCGATTATTGGGACTTGATCCAGCGGAATATGAAGCTTCCTATGAAGCATATTTAAAACGGATACATCCCGAAGATCGGCAGAGAGTTGAACAGGCCTATATCAACTCGATAGAAAATCAAACATCGTTTGAAGCTACTTATCAAGTTCAACCTCCCAATGAGGAAATTAAATTTATCGAAGCACATGCTATTCATTGTTATAATGATGAAGGGGAAGCCGTAACATCGATTGGCACGAGCCAGGACGTTACCGATCGGGAACGAGATAAACAGCGAATTGAAAACTCGTTAGAAGAAAATCGTACGTTGTTGGGTGAGATCCACCACCGGGTAAAAAATAATTTAGCAGTGGTTGCGGGATTGTTACAGCTGCAATGGTTACAAGAAGATGATCCCGAGTTAGTAAATACCCTTCAAAAAAGTGCCAATCGAATGAAAGCAGTAGCAGGTATTCACGAACAGCTGTATCAATCTGGTGACTTTGCTGATATTGCCTTGGGTGAAAATATACAAAGATTAGCCAATGACATCATTACCACCATGGATCCGGATACAGAAATTGACCTGGTGAGCAGTTGTGATACGGTTTACGTAAGTATGAGGCAAACATTGCCATGCACGTTGATTGCCAATGAAGTGGTTACCAATATTATCAAGCATGCTTTTGAGGGGAGAACAACAGGCAAGATTGAAATCACCCTAACAAAATCGAATGACCTGATTACCTTGAATATCAGAGATAACGGAATTGGGTTCCCTGAAGATGATAATAGCGGAGAAGAATCTTTAGGCATGAATCTTATCGAAACACTCAGCAGGCAACTGGACGCTGAATACGAGTATAGCTCATCGGGGACAGGCACGACTTTTATTATGCAATTTCAGAAAGAGTAGAAATAAATTAGTAAAATTATAAAACTATAAGCGCCTTTTTGATATTCGCTCATAAGCCTTTCCCATTTGGCAAAGAAAAAGGAAACTGTATTTTTAGGATGTAGTCTATAACCAACAAGGATGACTGTTAGTAGTTAGCTGAAGGCGAAATAGGGTGAAAGGAAATAACTTTTTCTGAGCGCCTAAGACTAATTCACTTATAGGGGGGATGAGATGAAACAGGAAATTGAGATACTGATTGTTGATGATCAGAAGATAGTCCGAGAGACTACTAAAAAATTGCTTGAACAAGAGGATGGATTCGTGGTAATAGCTGAAGCAACAAATGGAGTGGAAGCTGTTAAATTTTCAAAAAAATATTCACCAGATATTATTTTGATGGATATTAACCTGCCCAACATGGATGCTATTAGTGCTACAAAAGAAATTACTGCAAATAGCAACAGGCGGTGATTATCGGATTTTCCCTTTATAACCATGAATATATTATTAAGGATATGTTAGAGGCTGGTGCGGTGGCTTATCATTCAAAGACTGAAGATCTTTGTACCCTTTGCACTACCATTAGAAATGAATTTACCAAAATGAACCCAGACTAAAGGGTAAAATCGCCTGCAAGAAAATAACCCTTGGTAACGGTGTAATGAAATCTCTGCTATAGTTCTTTACTTAATCGAAAAAAGTAAATATCACGATGAATCTTGAAGAACGACGCTTAAAAATACTCCATCAATATGACATTCTTGACACCCCACCGGAAGAAGCTTTTGACAAACTGGCCCAATTAGCTTCTCACATTTGTAATACTTCAGCCGCCCAAGTTAATTTCATCGGCAAAGAACGGCAATGGACTAAAGCCAATATTGGCTGGGGAAGTTCTGAGATGCCAAAAGAATTAAGCTTTTGTTCTCATACTATTAGCTCGAATGAAAATTTGATGATCGTTCCAGATTCTCATCAGGATGAACGTTTTAAAAATAATCCTATAGTAAAAGGGGAGCCGCCGTTGCGATTTTATGCAGGGGTAACCATAAAAAGTGTAAATGATTATCCGCTGGGAACCCTCTGCGTATTTGATTCAGAACCGAACACTCTTTCCGATGATGAGATAGAAGCGCTTAGTATTCTTGCCGAGGAGGTGGAAGCACATTTAAAACTCCGCCTTGGTCAAAACCGGTTAAAAGAAATTTTAAAACAGGAAAACAAACTCAATAAAAAAATTATCAGCAGTCTCCCGTTGAACTTTTTTATGTACAATCCGAGTGGAGAAATAGTCCGCTGGAATGATCATATTACCCAAACAACCGGCTACTCCGAAGATGAAATAAACCAGATGAAACCGGAAGAATACTTTGACAGCGATAACCAAGAAAAAGTAGGGAACAAGATCAATGAAGCACTAGAAAAAGGGAGAGAACTCACTTTCGAAGCTGATCTTTTAAAAAAAGACGGGACAACCGCACCGTTTGTTTTTGGAATGTCTCGTTTTGAAATGAATGGAGAGCAGTATCTTATTGGCACGGGACAGGATATAACCAAGCAAAAACAGACTCAAGATAAACTTGAAGAATTGTTGGATTTATTCGGTAGATTTGTGCCCCGCGAGTTTATCCAGCATGTGAGTGATAAAGGATTAACCAGCATACAGCTTGGTGATCAGACAGAAGAAAACATCACTATCTTATTTGCAGATATACGTGGCTTCTCTTCAATTTCTGAATCACTCTCTGCGGAAGAAAGTTTCAAACTCTTAAATGCATTTTTAAAACGCATCAGTCCTTGTATCAGATCGAATAACGGGATCATTGATAAATATCTAGGAGATGGTGTAATGGCATTATTCCCAAATAAACCGATTAATGCTATCCGTTCGTCAATCGAAATGCAAAAAGTTATCAGCCAATATAATGAAGAACGTGTAAAGCACGATCGCAAACCTATCCGTTTTAGGACTGGTCTGCATTATGGAAGCGTCCAATTGGGAGTTATTGGGGATGAAGACAGGTATCAGGTTACTGCAATTTCGGATGATGTCAATCAAACTTTTCGAATAGAGGAACTGGCCGAGAAATATGAAGCCCCGTTATTAATTAGTGAAAAGCTATACAATAGAATAAATGAGAAGAACTTATACCACTTTAGACGCCTTGGTAAATTAAAAGTTAAAGGTAAAGAAAATCCCATAACCGTTTATGAAATTATAGATGGCGACTTAAGCGCACAAGGTAAATTAAAACAAGAACTTAAAGAGTGTTTTAATGAAGGAATAAAAAAATTTCATGAGGGGCATTTTGCCGATGCTACACAAAAATTCAGCCAAGTTTTAGAAGAAAATCCTAACGATGTTGCCGCTAAAATTTACCTCAATAAGGCTACACGAGAAATCAATAATAAGTTTAAATGAGCTTTGGTACAAGTTGTATCATAAGTATCAATAACTATAACAGTATTTGTAAATTTTAATTTGATAAAAATTTGATATACCAAAAGAAAAAATAGATACATCACAGCGTCCAACCTAGGGCGTCTCTCTTGCTGAATAATCAGGACTCCACAACTGATACTTATGGAGTCTTCTTTTTTCCTTTCGGAACAGCATCATGCATTTGGAAGTTTAGGATAAGTCAAATTTCATTCGACTGAAACTTATGGACTGGCTGCATGATCCGATAAAGCCGATGCTGGCCGAACTTGTGGATCGAATCCCGCGCGGTGATTACTTCTACGAAGTCAAGTGGGACGGGGTGCGGGCCATCCTGACCTACAATAAAGAAGAGATCTGCATTCGGACCCGTAACAAGAATGATGTAACTGCTCAATTTCCGGAGTTGCACAATCCTCCCATTAAAGCAAAAAATGCAGTTCTTGACGGAGAAATCATCTGCCCAGATGAAAATGGTCGGCCATCATTCAGCCGAATCATTAAGCGCGTGCGCACGTCGGATCCTATGAAAATTCAGCGACTGCAAAAATCTCATCCGGTTCAACTTTATCTATTTGATTGTTTATACCTGAATGATGAACCGCTAACAAATCATCCCCTGTGGAAACGCAAGGAGACATTGGCCACTGTCTTACAACCGGATAATCAGTACCGGATCAGTGAAAATTTCAAGGATGGAAAAAGGCTTTTTCAGGCGGTTAAAGAGCAGAACCTTGAAGGGATATTAGCCAAAGAACGATCAAGCAAATACCAGCCCGGTCGCAGATCCAATCACTGGCAAAAAGTGAAAGTACGGCACCAAGTTGTTTGTAAGATCATTGGCTATACGAAAGGATCCGGAGATCGATCACCCTATTTTGGAGCATTGGAAATCGCTGAAATCACAGAAGAAGGGCTGGAATACCGTGGCAAGGTGGGGACGGGATTCTCAGACAAACAGCTCAAGGAGAGCTACACGCTTCTTTCTGAAATCAAAAAAACAAAAAAACCGGACTTTGCCCCGCAATCAAAGGATACCACATGGATAGAACCAATATTGAAAGCGGAAATATCATATAATGAGATTAATTCGAATGGTACCTTTCGGGCACCAGTGTTTGAGCGTTTCAAAATCTGACCTTCTTTCTGAGGGCAAAAACTACTCACTGAAGTACAGCAATAAATCTTTGTCATTCTATGCTTACCATTTGAAAAAAAAATGAGTAGAACGACTGCTTCTAACTAATAAGTTATTTTTTCATTAGTTTAGTAACAGGAGAGAATTTTTCTAGAGAAAAAACGGGAATAAAACATATGGGAGAGATTCAAGATGACTGCTTATTATATTAAAAAGTACGGGAAACATGAACTTCATCGGGATAATTGTGTTTGGTTGCCTATCAGAAAAGGTGTGGTCAAGATGGGAAATTTTGACACCGACGAAGAAGCCTTTAAGAAAGCAAAGACACTCTATAACGAAGTAGATCTCTGCTTAACATGTTGTAAAATGGATCAGCAACAGCTTGTTAAGGAGTAACTATGATATTAGCAGTATTCAATTTACTACCGCATAAAAAAGGCCATCCCTAGTTAAAGGGATAGCCTTTTCCCGCCCCTCTCAACGGGCCGACGCTACAAAAGAAAACACTACGTGTTCATCAGTAAGACCTTCTTCATATTGCTTTTCATGTTTTTCTTTGTATAATCCCTTCCTATGAAATCACTGACCGACAAACAGTCCGAGCTTTGGGAATTCATCATTGACTATTTGGAAGACTACAGCCAATTCCCCTCCTATGCCGAGATGCAGGAGGAGTTCGGCTACAGTTCTACCAATAGCATCTTTCAACATCTCAACGCCCTGGAGAAGAAAAACTATCTGATCAAGAAAGGCCGGGGCAATTATGATATCCATCCCAGCAAGCGAAACCGGCTTCCTGGTTTTTACCCGGGCATTCCCATTAAGGGGCGCATTGCGGCCGGTGGCATGCATCAGGCGATAAGCGAAAACCTGGGGCACCTTCCCGTCGAAATTCATCCTTCCAAATCTGATCACTACTTTGCGTTGATCGTGGACGGGGAAAGCATGATCGATGCAGACATCCGCGATGGCGATTATATCATCATTGATCCCCGCCCGCCGAAAGACGGGGAAATCGGGGCAATCCTCTATAACGGAGAAACCACCTTAAAAACCATCCGTAAGAAAGCAGACGGCGTCCTGCTTCAGCCGGAAAATCCGGCCTACGAGCCGATCTCCATAACTCCTGATGAGTGGGAAGAGATTACCGTCTTCGGGACCTTCGTAGGCAAGGCATGGAAGAACAACGGCAATTGGGGACTAATCTTCCGATCCGGATAACCCGTTCCACTGGATATCCACGTCAACCTGCTTCTCGTCAAAGAGCATCTGATCGTCAAACTCATACAGCAGGATCCAGATGATCTTGTTGGCATCATAGACCAGGTGGAAATAGTGATCTTTGTTGGTGCAGATGACGAAGTGGACCTGTGGAAACAGTTGTTGGAAAAGCCAAAGTTCCTGGAATATCTTATTACCTAGATGTATTTGTATGCCTTATTTCAAGAGAAGGATATCCAGCTGTAATCTACAGATATTAAATACACTCAAAAAAGTGTTTTCTCTTATAAAGTAAAAAGGCGGCCCGAAAGCCGCCTTTTTATTGAGAATATCTGCTAATCATTTATTCCGGACAGATGCCCCAATCTGGATTAAATTCGCTTTATTAGACCACCTTATTACTAATATTATTAATTCCCACTGGTAACTGTTTGGTCCTTATCCACTTCTCCCAACTCAGTCTCCAAAACATGATCACCGCCGTTTTTCACGTAGTGATCCAACCAGTCTGACCAGCGAGACCAGAGATCGAGCATCGTTTCCTCGGCAGCAGGTCCGTGAGCTTCATGAGGATACATATACATCGCCGCCGGCTTGCCCATGCCATTGAGCGCATGGAACATCCTTCTGGAGTGGGTAGGCCAGGTTCCGACGTTTTGGTCCTCTTCGCCATGATACATCAAGAGGGCACCATCCAAACGATCAGCCCAGAAAATCGGTGACATTTCAAGGTAGCGACTTAGTCCCCGCCAGAGATCTTTTGGCTCACGCTGGAATCCCATGGGAGTAAGCGTACGGTTATAATTACCGTCTCCCGCAATGCCAGCTTTAAAGAAAGAAGTATGGATCATGGCATTGGCCGTCCCGAAAGCTCCGTAGCTGTGTCCGCCGATGGCCATTCGATCCCGATCTGCATACCCTTTCTTGACTACACTGTCGATAACCACAGTACTGTTTTGGACAATGCTCCAGACGAATCCATCATTGGAACCACCGCGTTCTGCAACGATAGGCCAGTCGGGATTAATGACTAAATATCCGCGTTTTGCCAAGATCTCTGGAGAGCGACGATAGATGCCGGGGAAATCATTCTTATTATAGTCACGCAGGCCTTTATTATAATCTTCCTGATCGTCATACTCTCGTGGATAGTGCCAGATTAATCCCGGTTTTGGTTCGCCATCCCAGTTAACCGGCAGCGTGACTTCAACCCAGAACTCAAAACCGTCTGCACGTTTTACCTTGAATCGGTCACGCTGAGCTGTGGTAATCTCTTCATGGTAATCAACGTTATCCGTTAATTTTGTACGATCGCCACTAGAGGTTTCATGTAACCAGAAGTCGGGGTACATTTCAGGTGTTTGACGTTCAAGTACCATTTGAGAGGCATCATCATCAAGCATAGCAGCTATTTCCTCGTACACATCTTCCGAACTTTGAAAGATTCGCTCCTTTTTGCCGGAACGAATTTTAACCCGGTCGAGAAAGGGTCGGGGTGCCTCTTCGTTATAATTTTCGTGGTACTGCGTACCGATGAGATAGATCTGTGTGCCATCACTGCTGGTACGGATTACAGGTTCACCCAGCTCTCCGGGTTTGTTAACAACATTTCCCGGATTCTCATAAAAATCATCCCGATCATATTTGTAGATAGTGAACGTAGTATCGGTCTGATCGGAGAAAACAGCATAAAGATGTTCTTTGCCATTTTGACTGCCTGATACAAAGAAGATATTCGCACCCTCACTGTAATTTACCGATCGAATTTCTTCTTCGGTTTCATAGTGAAATTGAATGTCACTGTCTTCAAATGGGGGTGTCCATTGGGCAATCTTGTATAAATCCCTTTGAGATTTTTCTTCGTTTTCTTCCGGTTCTTCCTCATCATTATCATCTCCTTTCCCCTCTTCATCCTCGTCTTCTCCGGGCGTTAGTACGAAACTCAATCCTTTACCGTCCGGCCGCCATTTAATATTGCTTCGATTATAATCTTCAATCTTGTCATGGTCGGGTATTCCTTCCCGGGCTTCACTGTTGCGCAGTTCGGTGAGTGCATTTCCGTCAATATCCCAAATCTCCTCGGCCCATCCGAAGCTATAATAGGGTACGATGTAAGAAAACGGGCGCTGTACAGTGCTCACGATTAAATGTTCCCCGCTCGGCGCTGGATTTATGGATCTGATCATAGCCGGATCCCCAATTTCTTGGATATCGTTGTTACGGGTATCGATACGAACCAGCTGACCTGTTATATAAAATTCAAGGAGATTTGCTTCATTACGATTTTTCAGTAAGGTCTGATAGGTGCGAAGTCGATTTTCATCAGGAGTTGTGTTCCGAACTTCAATAACATCCGGTATAGTAGGTTTGGCGGGTTCATCGCCGCGATTTTCGGGCAGCAGCACGGCAAATACATAGCGGCTGTCGCCCGACCATTCAATGGATGCTTGCAGCGTAGCAAGAACAACATGATCGCTAATCCGGCGCGATTCGCCGCTATTGACGTCGGCTACATAAATATGGGTGGCATCTTTGAAATGAGCATAATACGCTAGCTTTGATCCGTCCGGTGACCAAGTGATGCCGGAAATACGTGCATTATCCGGTGTATCAATTGAGTGTTTTTCACCGTTCAGGGCGTCAATGAGTTCAAGTCCCACAGTAGATTGTGTCGTCATGCGGCGTAGGCGATTGGCTTCTCGATCTACTTGTAAGCCGGCCAAATTGTAGTATGGCTTGGCATAGGATGCAAGAGACGCCATTCCAGATTCATCGATCGTATTGTAAAAATAGTTACCGCTGGGGGATAGATTGTTATCATCTAGCGATACATTTTTGTGGCGTGGCATTAGAACCTCTTCTGCAATATCCTCCGACGGAGTTTGATATCCCTCTCTAAGGACTGTTTCCTGTGAATCTTGGGCAGTTGCAGTAAGTGTTGTCCCAAATATACCAACCAAAATTATTGATAATATAACCTTCTTTAATATCTTCATTTCATCACCTTTCCCATTCATTTCTCATTTTAGTTTATCGACTAATTTCTAAGGAGCTATTATAATCAATTATTCCGTCATCCATGGTACTGATAAAGAGCGGATTGAATATCAGTTTGTAGGTGCCGCGGGGCTGTCCTCTGAATTGAGGGCGGAAGCCGTA